>JBBQZT010000087.1:0-25020 GCA_038207455.1 Chloroflexia bacterium | reverse complement strand
AAATATAGGCTTGGGTCTCACGTAAAGGCTACATCTGATCTTATTTTTCAAACAAGTGGCGGTGGGGGCCATGTCTGAAAACCTAATTTACCCTGGCTATCGTGAGGGTGTTGCCGCTCTCAAAAATGTGTAAAGTCGAGCTGAACACGCCTATGTCAATATTACGCGGCAAGTGCAAGAGGCTCTGGCCGAAAGCGGCGTGCAGGAAGGTCTGTGTTATGTCGGCAGTATGCATATTACTTCGAGCATCTATATTAACGATGCGGAGGCGGGCTTGATTGCCGATATTGAGGAATGGCTGGAAGAATTAGCTCCGGCTCGGCCAGACTACCGCCATCATCAAACGGGCGAAACTAATGGCGACGCGCACCTCAAAAATTTGCTGCTGGGTTCGTCTGTGACCTGTCCCATTACCAAAGGCAAGTTGGATTTTGGCCCCTGGCAGCAAATTTATTACGCTGAGTTCGATGGCAGACGTGCGAAACGGGTGATTATAAAAATCATCGGAGAATAATTTAAGCTAAACAGTTAAGATGCAGATTAGAGGAGCAAACATGAGTGACCTTAAAGGCAAAACCCTTTTTATAACCGGGGCTAGTCGTGGGATTGGGCTGGCAATCGCCCTCAGAGCGGCCCGCGATGGAGCAAATATTGTGATTGCCGCTAAAACCACTGAACCTCACCCTAAGCTATCGGGTACGATTTATACTGCCGCCGAGGAAATCGAAAAAGCGGGTGGCAAAGCCTTACCCTATGTGGTGGATGTGCGCGAAGAAGCTCAAATCCAGGCGGCAGTCCAGAAGGCTGTTGAGACTTTTGGCGGGATTGATATTTTGATTAATAACGCCAGCGCGATTAGCCTGACTAAAACCACCGACACGCCCATGAAGCGGTATGACTTGATGCACCAGATAAACACGCGCGGTACTTTCGCCTGTTCGCAAGCCTGTATCCCGGTTCTCAAAAAAGCCGCCAATCCCCACATTCTAAATATTTCGCCGCCCCTCCAGATGGAAACGCGCTGGTTTGCTCCGCACGTGGCCTACACAATGGCTAAGTTTGGTATGAGTATGTGTGTGCTGGGGATGGCTGGCGAACTGGCCGCAGATGGTATCGCTGTCAATGCTTTGTGGCCGCGCACTACTATTGCAACCGCCGCCGTTCAAAATTTGCTAGGAGGGGACGAAGTGGTAAAAGGCAGCCGCAAGCCGGATATTATGGCCGATGCTGCCTACATTATTTTGACTAAACCCAGCCGCGAATTTACCGGACAATTTTGTATTGATGACGAGACCCTGGCTTCGGCAGGTATCACCGACCTGGAAAGTTACTCCGTCGTGCCAGGAGCTAAACTCTTACCTGATTTCTTTGTGTAAGTATAGGAAAAGTATGGGTTCGATTTGTGATGTGCCGGGCATAACAGTCGGCCACGCCCAGGACGATACGGCTATGACTGGCTGCACCATCATTTTAACGCCCGATGGCGCAGTGGCAGGTGTTGATGTGCGTGGCAGTGCGCCCGGTACACGCGAAACCGATTTGCTTGACCCCCAAAATTTGGTGCAAGCTGTCCAGGCTATCGCCCTATGTGGCGGGAGTGTCTTTGGGCTGGCGGCGGCCACGGGCGTAGTGCAATGGCTTTACGAACACGGCTATGGCTTGAAGACCAACGAGGCCCGCGTACCGATTGTGCCAGCCGCAGTAATATACGATTTGGGTGTAGGTGCGTCTAATGTCTGGCCCGATGCGGAAATGGGCTATCGCGCCTGTACTATTGCTAACACTCAGGTGACGGAAGGCAATGTAGGGGCTGGAACAGGCGCAAGCGTGGGCAAAGTTTTGGGCACGGCTGGAGCGATGAAAGGCGGGGTCGGTACAGCCAGTTTGCGTTTGAACTTTACTAACCCCACAAACGGCGAAAGTTATAATTATACCGTTGGGGCGTTGGTAGTCACGAACGCTTTTGGCGATGTCTATGACGGAGAAAATATTATCGCTGGAGCGCAGACAAGCGGCAATTTCGTCAATAGTAGCCAAATTTTGCGCGATAATTCGGCTTTGTTGCCCGCACCCCACGCTGGACAAAACACCACCATTGCCGTAGTCGCTACCAACGCACCCTTAACCAAAGTTGGCTGCCAGAAAATGGCACAAATGGCTCACGACGGTATGGCCCGCGCCATTCGGCCCACCCACACTATGTTTGACGGCGACACGATTTTCGCCCTCAGCACGGGCGGTTTGCCAGCCACCTCCACTAACCCTTTGCTGCTTACAATATTAGGTTCGGTAGCTGCCGATGTTTTAGCCCAGGCCATTGTTCGTAGCGTAACCCAGGCCGCCCCTTCCGAGCATTTGCCCACATTTTCCAGTTTTAACCAATCTGCTGTTCTCTGACGTTCCCAATTGGTTCAACACATTAGACCCTTAATACCAGGCTAACATGGCTTCCCAATTCTAAAAACTGTGATTAATAGCATATTGACAAACCGATACTTTGGGGTACAATAAGGCTACAAGGTACTTGAAAGGTACTTGAAAGGTAGAGCATCGCTACCTACAGTGGTTACATACTAAGTGTCAAATACCAATAACAACCAAAAGCAAGAGCAACTCTGATCCTCTCGTGTCTTTGCGTACCCTTCTCAGGCTTTTGGTCAAACCCGAATTTTTAATCAGATCGAACAACTGCCTTTTGGGGTCAGGCAGCTTTCTTTGACGTTGCCTCAGTCAGGCGGTCTGATTACGCCGTTTATTGCGGTGGTACCTGATTTGGTGAGTGGTTATAGCTTAAAGGCTGATATACGCTCACTGACAGGTGAACCAGGTTCTAAATTCGCAAGAATTTCGTCTGCAAGCGTTTATTGGACTGTCAGCAGTCAATGGCGATTACTGCCACTACAACGAAAGCTTGCAGACCTTTTAACTCAAATTATAAGTACAGTACAAAGGAGTCTCAAACCAATGGCTGAACAAGCACACCCCAATATTGGGCTGGTTGGCAGTATGTATGAGTGTTTTGGCAAAGGCGATATGGACACCATCAAGAAGGACATTTTCGCCGAAGACATCAAATGGAGTTTGCCTGGTCATCACCCCCTTTCTGGCACAAAAGTCGGCGCGGACGAAGTGATTGCCTTCTTCGTGCAACTTGGCAAAACCTATGTTCACGTGGACAACGTTTCGTTTGGCACTATCGGCGACAATAAAGTGGTGGAAAACCACAGTGGTCACGGTCATATCAACAACCGCGACTTCCTTTTCCCTACCTGCTCCGTCTATACTATCGAAAATGGTAAGATCGCCAACGTGCAGGTCTATACCGCTGATCAGCACGGGGTAGATGATTATTTTTGGTCGGCCTACAAGCTGAAAAACATCCCTGAACGCCTCGCTGAATAGGATAAGGAGACACATCCACAATGCCAGCAATTACTCAAGAACACGTCAACGCTGCCTATACAGCCCTGGCAAGCGGCGACGCGGACAAGATTGACCAGTATTGGGCCGAAGATATGGTCTGGCTGGTGCCGGGTCATAATCAAGTTTCCGGCTGGAAAAATAGCCGGGCGGAATTTTTGGCCTTTATGCAGAAGGTGGGCCAACTTTCCGATAACTCTTTCAATATGAGTCCCGTCACCATCACCACCAACGAAGAATATTCTACCGATGTCACCCACAACACCGGGCATCGGGCGGGCGAACCTGACCGCGTGCTGAATATTGAGGTAGGTCATACTTTACGTTGGCGTGACGGCAAGGTGATCGAAGGTAAAGGCGGCATCTTCGGCGATGGTACGGCTCAGTATGACGAGTTTTGGGCTTAAACAAATGCCCCTGGTAGTCACCCAATTCAGCTATCAGCAGTGCTTACGGCTGGTAGCTGGCTAAATTAAGCACACTAACTACAAGACAGGAACGGTGCAAAATGTCAACAGAGGAAAACAAGACCCTCGTGCGTAACGCGATTGAGGAAGCCTGGAACGATGGCAGTTTAGACGCGGTGGAAAAATATTACGCACCCGAATTTACCTTTTACCAGGAAGGCGGCGGCGTAGTTCACGGTGTAGAAAGCTTCAAAGAATGGGTGACAACCATTCATACGGCTTTCCCCGACGTAAAATATGTGATCAATGCGATGTATGCTGAAGACGACAAAGTGGCAACTCGCTATAGTATTACCGGCACCCACACTGGCGACTTCAAAGGTTTACCCCCGACCAACAAACCCGTTGATCTGACCGGACACATTATTCACCGCATCAAAGACGGCAAAAAAGTCGAAGCCTGGGGCTTTTGGGATACGCTTGGCTTGATGCAGCAGCTGGGCCTGGCTCCGCGTATGGGGCCTCCCGCTAAAGAATAAGCCGGGTCTTCTTACTGACCTGGCCTGGCTGTCGTTGTCTGTAAATAAAAGCTTACTCAATATGACTATGAGGTTATGATGTCAACACCTGAACAGAATATTGCCACTGCTCGCCGCTTCTTTGAGTCGGCCAGCAACGGCACTTTTGACGACTTTGACGAGTATATGATACCTGAGTTTGTCACTCACGGCGACGCACTTTTCCCCTACTTTCGGGGACGTGACGGCATGAAAGGTGGCATCGGTGGCTTCAAAAACGCTTACCCCGATGCCAAACTGACCGTGGAGCAAATTTTTGCCGATGGCGACAAGGTGATGGCCCATATTCGGGTCAACGGTACGCAGGAAAAAACATGGCTGGGCGTAGCCGCCAAAAACGAAGCCCAAACCTGGACTTCTACCACCGTGATCCGCTTTGATAAAGACGGCAAAATGGCCGAACGGTGGGTAATCGAGGACGAATTGGGTATGTTGCAGCAACTGGGCTTGGCCCCTAAATTCCGCTAAAGCCGCCGCCCGTGTGTAGCAACTGTAAAATTTAGTTTAGCAGAGAGGAAAAAACCGTGGGAGCAGTACAGGAACGCAACAAAGCGACCCTCAAAAGGTTTTATGACGAAGTGATTGGCAAGGGTAACGCCGATGTCGTGGACGAAGTGATGGACCCGGATTTTGAGCATTGGGGCGACGCGCTTTTCCCCCATATCGTGGGCAGCGCAGCGATTAAGGCCGGAGTAATGGGCGTGAAAACCGCTTTCCCCGATGGCAAAACCAACATCGTGGACTCGGTGGCCGAAGGTGATACCGTCGTGGCGCGGCTGGAATGGAAAGGCACTCACGAAGGCGAAATGATGGGCAAAGCTCCGACCCATGAAGTAATGAGTTGGGCTGGTATCTCCACTTATCGTTTCAACGATGAAGGCAAAATCATCCAACGTTGGGCCAACGAGGATGTAATCCCCATGTTGATGCAATTAGGTGTAATTCCTAACCCGGCGGCGAGTAACCCTGGTGGACGTGATGTAACCCACTAATATTGATTGGGAGCGGTCTGACCTTATTTGGGTTGGCTGCTCCCAAGAACCTTTTCAAGGAGACAGCCAACCCATGTCACTACAAGAAGATAATAAGGCTTTGGTGGAACGCTACTTTGATGAAGTCATCGCCAAGCGCGATCTGACCGCGATTGAGAAATACATTCCCGCCGGAGCTATTGACCATTCAGTACCACCCGATTCACCGCAGGGCGCGGAAGGCACCCGCATAGCACTGACTAACTTTTTCAATGCCTTCCCGGACTTTGAAGATAAGATAGATTTTGTGATTGCCGACGGCGATAAGGTAGTCACCCACGTCAAGTTTAGCGGCACCCACGAAGGCGAGTTCCAGGGCATGAAACCGACTGGCAAACACTTTACCACCAACGGCATCGAAGTCTTGCGGATTGCCGATAACAAAATGGTGGAACGCTGGTTCTGGTTCGACACGATGGGTATGTTGCAACAACTCGGCATAATGGGCGGCTAAAACTGCTCGTGTCTCTATAATCTGTAGTTATAAAATATCATTTAGAGGAGACCTATAAAATGTCGGTAGAAGCAAACAAGGCTGTCGTGCGCCGCTACGTGGAAGAAGTCATCAACGCGGGCAATTTAGACCGCCTGGGTGAGTTTATGACCGAAGACGGAATTGACCACGCCGCTCCCGCCGGAATGCCTCAAGGGGTGCAAGGGGCTAAGATGTTCCTGGGGATGTTTTTTGGAGCTTTCCCTGACCATCACTATACCATCGAAGATATGCTGGCGGAAGACGACAAAGTAACTATCCGCTCCACCATTACTGGCACGCATACCGAGCCGTTTATGGGGATGCCACCTACGGGCAAAAGCTTTGCGGTACAGTGTCTGGAAACCTTGCGTTTTGTGAATGGCAAATATGTCGAGCATTGGGGCGGGATTGATAACCTGGGTATGATGATGCAGTTGGGTTTGATGGGCGGCCCCCGCGATGCCAAAGCCGCCGATGAAATTCGCGCTCTGGCCCAATATTATATTGACTCGGTTTCCAAAGATGACCGCGAAGGTCTGGCCGCTACCTTTGCCGAAAACTTTCTTGACCACAACAATGCCCAGGTCACGGGTTTGTCGGCTGGTTTGCAAGGTGTAATCGAGGCCCATCATATGTTGCACGAGTCTTTCCCCGACTTGAGGTTCAGCCTGGATGACGCGGTAGTGAACGGGGACGTGATTGCTATTCGGGTAAGTGCGACGGGGACGCATCAAGGGCCGTTCTACGGTATCCCGCCCACAGGCAAGCCGATTTCCTGGACAGCTATGCGTATTTTGCGTGTCGAAAACGGCAAATTCGCCGAAGGCTGGAACGAGTTCGACCAGGTGGGTATTCTGCAACAACTGGGTATTATTCCTTCGTTTGAGCAACCAAGCTCACCCGAAGCTAACGCTGCCCTCGTTCGCAAGGTCTATGAGGAAGAAAACAAGGGCAACATTGATTTTATTGATCAAGCCTTTGCCCCCGAATTTGTGATGCACGGCGATAGCCTCAATCCGCTCCAAAAAGGTGTAGGGCCGCTCAAAGATGGCATCAAAATGTCGAAGGAAGCCTTCCCCGATATGCAGGTGACAATCGAGGATTTGGTAGCCGAGGGTGATAAAGTAGTGACCCGTTTGCGCTGGCGCGGCACTAACACCAAGTCGTTTATGGGTATCCCGGCCACCAACCACGAAATGACCTGGACGGCGATTGCGCTCAATCGGCTCGAAAAGGGCAAAATCGTGGAACGCTGGTTCAATTCCGACGTGTTCAGCATCTTGCAGCAGTTGGGCCTTGTCCCGGCTATGTAAAGGATTAAGTTCCTTTTTTGGTATGAATAGGGGCAGGTCTCCGTGCCTGCCCCGCTTTGAAAATGTTATTGATTTACGGAAGCAAACACGAGGAAGACAAAGCTTTCCTCAACAAATTATAAGATAATTCTTTACGCAAGCTAAGGAGTAAATAAATGTCAACCGAAGCCAATAAGGAAGTAGTCCGCCGCTTTTATGATGAAGTGATGGGCCAGGGTAAGACTGATGTTTTGGACGAATTGATGGTGGAAAACTTTATTGATCACGGCGAGGCTTTGTTTGGTAGTGAGCCAGGCCGCCAGACCCTCAAAAATGGGGTAGCCTACACCCAAAACATTTTCCCTGATTTCCACGTGCAACTTCACCAGATGATTGCCAATGGCGATATGGTGGGCGTAGTCGGCACTATGACTTGCACTCAGCAGGGCGAGTTTTTGGGTGTTCCCACGTCAGGCAACGAGTTGACCTGGAAAGGCATTGCAATGTTCAGGCTTGAAGATGGCAAAATCGCCGAACGCTGGTTCAATTCGGACAGTTTGAGTATTGCCACGCAGATGGGCATTGTCAGCCTGAAAATGTAATATCCATGTCCATTGACAGAGCAATGTCCCACCAGGAACAAGGCTGCTTTGTAGGATATTGCTCTGCCAATAGATGTTCTCGGACTTTTTTTATTTGACCCGATATTGAGTGGCTACGGAAACCTTCGGAAAGGATGACCCCCTAAAATGGCGCAAATTGTGCCTCAAGCAAACCAAACGGTCTTGACCTTGCCCAACGGCAAGCCAGTCAGACCCTGGATAGTATTAATTTCGGTTATTTTCGGCTTTTTCATGTCGCTGCTTGATGCAACCATCGTCAACATCGCCTTAACCAACATTCAGCTTAACCTCAAGACTGACTTGACGACGGTTAGTTGGGTTCTAAACGCCTATACCGTAGTTTTCGCGGCGGTGCTGGTGACAATGGGCCGTTTTGCCGACCAGTTTGGGCGCAAACGCATTTATATGACTGGTATGGTTTTGTTCAGCGTAGGTTCGCTGTTATGTGCCTCCGCTCCTACTATTGAACTTTTGATTGTATTCCGAGCTATCCAGGGTTTGGGTGCGGCGGCTCTCGACCCAATCAGTCTAGCTATTATTACTGCGGTTTTCCCGGCCAAGCAACGCGGTGGGGCAGTGGCTATTTGGGGGTCATTGGCGGGTTTAGCGGCGGCAGTTGGCCCCGTGTTGGGGGGCTTCTTGCTTCAAATCGGTAAGGGCAACCTGGAATGGCGTGCCATCTTCTTTATCAACATCCCGTTTTGTATTGTCGGCTTGTATATGGTCTGGCGTAACGTGCCTGAAACCCGCGATGTGGGAGCCAGCCGTAAGATAGACGTAATTGGTTTGGTTACACTAGCTGCTGGCCTGGCCGGGTTGGTATTTGCCATTATCCAGGGTGGTGGCGATTGGGGCTGGACGGATGCCAAAACGTTGGGTACGTTCGGTTTGTCGCTCGTGCTGCTGGTAGTTTTCTTCTTCTATCAAATCCGGTTGGAGCAGCCATTGCTTGATTTCCGGCTGTTTAGAATCCGTAGTTTTAGTGCTGCCAATATCTCGGCCTTCATGTTCGGCACGGCCATTCAAGGCGGCTTCTTGATGCTGGTGTTATTCCTGATAAATGTGCAGGGTTACAGTACGCTAAATGCGGCTTACGCCTTTATCCCTGTACCACTAGCGGCGGTAATTACGGCGGGAGCTTCCAACGCTATCAAAATTGAGGCGCGTTTCAGGGGTATGCTAGGGTTATTTTTGATCGGTATCGGTTTGCTTTCTCTAACCACCATAACACCCGATGCGGGCTACCTGGATACGACCTGGCGGGGTGTCCTGATTGGTTTGGGGGCGGGCTTCTGTTTTACCTCCTTCCCCTTGATTGTGTTGGCCGAAATACCCAAGCAAAAGCTGGGTGTAGGTAGTGGTACATTTAATACTTTCCAACAAATCGGTTTTGCCATAGGGGTAGCACTGCTCATTAGTATCTTTGCCGGGCGACTCAAAGATACGCTGCCTGCCGCTGGTCAAAGCGTTGGGGCTATTATTCAGAGCAACCAGGATAAATTGCCCGCTCCGGCGTTGGGTGTAGTTGGCGGTTATCTAGGCAATCTACAACAGCGGAACGGTTCGCTAGTAGTGGACGATGCGGTTAACGAGGTATTACCCCAAACCCAATCGCTTGGTGTAACCGAGCCGCAGTTGCGTTCGTTCTTTGGCCGTATCAGTAACAATTTTAAGCAAGCTCAGATTGACGCTTTTTCTACTTCTTACTTCTCGGCGGCGATGATAGCTTTGTTTGCCATCATCCCGGCCTTTTTCGCCAAAGTACCCTTGAGCCTATTACGCAATCGCGAGGCCGAGGAAGACGACGATACACCCAATACAGTGGCAGTCGCCAACTCCTAAAGCCTTTAAGGGCTAAAACCAGGATTAGCAGAGCCAGGACGAGAACGGCTCTGCTTTTTTATTGAAGCGGTAATGTGCTATAATGTGGCTATCAAAGCGTCCGGTTCGCCACATTTTACAATTAAATGATACCCCTTAATATAATTTTGTAACTACTCAGGGGTTGTCATTCTGAACGAAGGCTTTGCGGAGTGAAGAGTCTGTTGCTAAAAGCCTGTTGATACAAAAACCTCAGCAACAGACCCTTCGCTACGCAGAGCCTCCGCTCAGGGTGACAAAGCCAAAGTATATTTTTTAGATAGTTGGAGAGAAAATTGAAAGAAGCCACCAGTCCCACTGAGCAACTCCAAACACGGCTTGCCCAGCTTGAAGAAGCCAACCAACAACTAAGTGCCGAAGTACAACGTTTGCACGAGGCCGAAATAAATGTTTCGATTTTAAAAAACCAGCTTGAAGATAGAGTCCGTACCTATGTTAGCCTTTTTGGTTTCCTGCGAAATCAAGCTATCATTACTGATAGCGACATTATTCTACAAAATATCCCGGATTATGCCATTCATCAACTGCATTTTGAACGCTGTATCGTGCTACTGTTTGACCCGGTTAGCCATCAACACTGTACAAAGTTTTGGGCTGGCTTTGCTTCGGAGGAAGCCACCAACCGTGTGGCTGCTCTTTGCTTACCGGGTAACGAACCCGTGTTGGGTATGTTGAAAGCCGCGCAACGGCCTATATTTTGCTTTGCTAACAATACTGACGAAACTCTGATAAGCTTTGGTAAGAAAATAGAATTGGACGAATACGTGGTATTTCCGCTACCAATTGACGAGGTACCCGGCCTGTTGATTGTGGGGAACACCAGCCAGCAAGCCGCCCACCATAGTCGCATTGCCCCCGAAAGCGACTCGGTGGTAGTTTTTGCTAACTTAGTTTTCGCTGCCGCCAGTATAGTCAGGAAAAATATTGTCCAACGAATTTTGCAAGACGAGAGAGAAATGTTAGAAACCAGGGTCGAGAAGCGCACCGCCGAATTATTGGAAGCCAAGAATGTAGCCGAAGCAGCCAGTCAAGCCAAGAGCGTATTTTTGGCTACCATGAGCCACGAGATTCGCACTCCAATGAACGGGATTATCGGGATGACCAGCCTTTTGCTGGATACGTCGCTCACTACGGAACAACTGGAGTACGTCGAGACGGTGCGTACCAGCAGCGAAACTCTTTTGACTATTATCAACGATATTTTGGACTTCTCAAAAATCGAAGCTGGCAAAATGGAGTTAGAGAGCCAGGTTTTTGAGGTGCGTGAATGTCTAGAGTCTGCTATTGATTTGGTAGGCAGCAAAAACAACAATAAAGAGTTGGAACTCGTTTGCCAGATTGACGAGCCAACACCCCTGGCTATTCGAGGCGACTTGACCCGGCTGCGTCAGATTTTACTCAACTTACTATCTAATGCCATAAAATTCACCCACAAAGGTGAGGTTTCCGTCACAGTCTCGGCCACCCGTCAGGAGCAAGTTTCCCCGGAGGGTCTGCCCTGGTACGAGTTGCACTTTGCGGTGCGGGACACTGGCATAGGTATCGCGCCTGAAGATATAGCCCGCCTGTTCCAATCTTTTACTCAAGTGGACGCTTCAACTACTCGCAAATACGGGGGAACGGGACTAGGACTGGTTATCAGCCGTCGCTTAACTGAGATGATGGGTGGGAAGATGTGGGTGGAAAGCCAGCAAGGAGTCGGCTCGACCTTCCACTTTACGATTACGGTGCCATCTGCTTCGATCAAGTTGAAACCCTACCATAACCCGCCTTTGCATCTGTTAAAAGGCAAAGAGGTGCTGATTGTAGATGACAACGCCACCAATCGGCGTATTCTTTTCTTGCAAACCCAATCGTGGGGTATGACTCCACACGCTTGCGAGAGCGGACAGGCGGCCCTTGAAATGTTAGAGAATGGTAAGGTGGCCTTTGACCTGGCTCTCCTGGATATGCAGATGCCAGAAATGGACGGACTAATGCTGGCAAACCATATTCGCAGCCAGTCGGCTTATAGTCATCTACCCTTGATTATGCTAACTTCTTTAGGGCAACGTGAGGTAGCGAATAGCTCGGCTTTTGCCGCCTTCCTGAATAAACCTGTTAAAGCTTCCCAACTTTATAATGCGATTGTGTCAATTTTTGCCCACACCGAGCCTGTTACCCAAAAATCCTCCCGCTCTGAACCTGACGGGCCACTTTTCGATGCCAGTTTGGGGCAACGCTACCCGATGCACATTTTATTAGGCGAAGATAATGGGGTCAACCAAAAACTGGCGACTAAGCTACTGGAGCGGCTGGGTTATCGAATAGATGTAGCCGCCAACGGGTTGGAAATTTTGGAAGCCTTGAAACGCCAGCACTACGACCTGGTCTTGATGGATGTGCAGATGCCGGAGATGGACGGTTTGGAGGCTTCGCGTATCATCAACCGGGACTGGTCTCAAGCTGAACGTCCGCGTATTGCCGCGATGACTGCCAACGCCATGTCGGGAGACCGTGAAATTTGTCTGGCGGCGGGGATGGACGATTATATGAGTAAGCCAATCCAGGTTAAGGAGTTGCAGGCAGTAATTGAGCGGGCCGGACAGTGGCTGCTGAATCGTGACCAGGAAAAACTGTTAGCTGCCCCGTCTGCTTTGCCCACCCCTTCCGATACCCCAAATAGTTTTGATGCAAAAGAGGCTGTGCTAGACCTGGCTACGCTGGACAATTTACGCCAGCTTTATGGTGAAGATTTTGGCGGGGCGATACAAGAGTTGACCCAGGCTTTTGAGCAGGAAACCCCGCCTATCCTGACGGCTTTGCACGAAGCGGTGGCTGCTCAAGAGCCTGAGAAGCTGCGGAAAGCCGCCCACAATTTGAAGGGCAGTGCTACCAATATGGGGGCAAAACGATTGGCAGGCTTGAGCGCACAGCTTGAGACAATGGGTAGAGCCGGGGCAATTACACCAAATGCGTCACAGTTAATAACCTCACTTGAGAAGGAATATGTACAGGTGTGCCATCACCTGTCCGAGGTAGTCAGTTAGGTCAAGCAAGGGTCGGAATAACCTAATATGAATGAAGCTAAAATACTAGAAACACCCCCAGCCCCCCGCAACGCTAATTTGTTGGTGGTGGACGATAACGCCACTAATCGCGTTTTGCTTGCTCGTTACTTCAAACAACTCGGTCATACTACTATGCTGGCAAATGATGGTCTGCAAGCCCTAGAACTGCTGGAGACGCATAAGTTTGACCTGGTTTTGTTGGATATTGAGATGCCCAATATGAACGGCTACCAACTTTTGGAGTATGTTAAGTCTGACCCGCGTTTGCGCGATATTCCAGTGATTATGATTTCTGCGTTGGACGAACTGGATAGTGTGGTACGTTGCATCGAATTGGGAGCCGAAGATTATCTGCCCAAACCGTTTAATCCCGTCTTACTCAAAGCCCGCTTGAACGCCAGCCTCGAAAAAAAGCGGTTGCGGGACAGCGAAGTAGAATATTTGGAACAGGTTACGCAGCGCACTAACGAACTGGCTCTCGCTCATGAAGCTATCAGTGAGCTTAATTCGCGGCTCAAGGCCGAAAATTTACGCATGAGTGCGGAACTGGATGTGACTCGTCGTTTGCAGCAGATGATTTTACCCAAAGCTTCTGAACTAAAGGGCTTTGCCGGGCTGGATATTGCGGGTTATATGCAAAGTGCCGAGGAAGTGGGCGGCGATTATTACGACGTATTGCCTGGTTATGGTGGGCCGCTCCTGGTAGCGATTGGAGATGTGACTGGTCATGGTCTGGAAAGCGGGGTGCTGATGATGATGGTGCAAACTGCCATCCGCACTTTGCACATGGCTCAGGTTTTTGACCCTTTGCAAATGCTCACCCTGCTCAATCAAGTTATTTACGCCAATTTGCAAAGGATGGGCTGCGACAAGAACCTGACCCTACTATTGGTAAATTATCAGCAAGGTTTGTTGAGTATTAGTGGTCAGCATGAAATGGTGGTGGTATCACATGGCCGGAGTCAGCCTGTAGAAATGATTGACACCATCGAACTCGGTTTTCCTTTGGGGCTGGAACGCGAGATTGCCGCTTACGTGGCTACTCGCCGGGCCACGTTAGAAACTGGCGATGTAGTGGTTCTCTACACCGATGGCATTACCGAAGCGTCCAACCCGGTCAACGCCCAATATGGCTTAGAACGGCTATGCCAGGTAGTTCAAGCTAACGTCCATCTGCTGGCTGACGAAATCAAAGCTGCCATAATCGAGGACGTATTGTGTTTCATCGGGACACAAAAAATCTATGATGATATTACCCTGGTTGTGCTAAAACAAAAATAAACTGACTAACTATTACCTTTTAGGCTGCTTCGAGTTTGGAAACGGACAGGCGCGGGCGGCCCTCATTGAACTGAACCTGTCCCTCCACCACCAATAGCTGCCCCTCTTTGAGCAAATCGGCGTACTGTTTATATAGCTTTGGGAAAACCGAGGTTTCCAGCAAGCCGCGCCCATCGTCCAACACAAAGCTGAACATCTGGCCGTACATACTTTTGACCTCGCGCCCGCCCGTCACCGCGCCACCCAGCCGCACCGTTTTGCGCTCGTTGCGTTTTTTGGGCAACCCGTCGTCCGCGTCCCCAATTTCGTTAGTATAAGTGTCAATTCGGTTTGTCTCGGTCAGGCGTGTGACCGTTTCGATAATCGGCACTGGGGTCAGGTGGATGCCCAAAAGATGATATTCGTCCGCCAGTTTTTGAGTGAGGGGCGGTTCGGGCAAATCTTCCAGCAACGGCTCCTGAAAAACTTTGGCTTTGGCCGCTTTTTGGGCTGCTGGTATCGCCGCTTCTAGCTGGGCGCGACCAGCAAACGGGAACGCTCCCACTTTTGCTAACGCCGCCAACGTGCGAGCATTAACCGCCCGGCCCGGCACGCGCTTGATAAAATCAGCCAGCCCCCCAAACGCGCCACCCCCCTGCCGCGCCGCCAGGATTGCATCCACACCCGCCGGGCCAAGACCCTTAACCATCGCCAAACCCAAACGCAAAGCGGGTGTACCATCGGGCAGTGTATCCAGCGAAAGTTTGGCCGCGCTATGGTTTACGTCCGGGCCAAGCAACGGCACGTTCAGCCGCCGACATTCCGACGCGGCCTTCGCCACCCCTTCGCTATCTCCGCCCGCTACCATCAACAACGCCCCCAAATATTCGAGCGGGTAGTTCACTTTCAAATAAGCCGTGATATAAGTGACGTAGCCGTAAATGATGGCGTGGGCCTGGTTGAAGCCATAAAAAGCAAAGGGCGGAAACATCTCCCACACCTCGCCCGCCTGAGCCAGAGTTAAGTTGTGGGCCACCGCCCCGTCCATAAACCGCGCCCGTAGCCCCACCAGTTCGCGCTCATTCTTTTTGCCAATCGCCTTGCGTAGCATATCGGCCTCACCCAAAGAAAATCCGGCGATGTCGCGGGCCAACTTTAGCATCGTCTCTTGATAGATTGGCGCACCGTAACTCTCGGCCAAAATCGGCACTACCAGGGGGTGCGGGGCTTTGAGGGTTTGGTGTCCGTTGCGTACCGCCATAATCTGGCCCAGGAAAGGCATCGGGCCGGGCCGATAAGCGGCAATCAGCAGGGCCAGGTCGGGGATGTTTTGCGGCTTCATACTCATCGCAAACTCGGTCATACCCTGCTTTTCCAACTGAAATATACCCAGCGTGTAACCCTGGGCGATAGTGCGGTAGGTCGCTGCGTCATCTGTTGGTAAAGTCCACACATCCAGGTCGTGGCTCGTGCGCTCCCGAATAAAGTTCAGGGTGTGGCCGATGGTACTCCAGGCGGTCAGGCCCAACAAATCCATTTTCAGCAGGCCGCGCTTTTCTACCCCTTCCATGTCCCACTGCGTCATCGCTAGAGGTGCGAGATAGCCGCTATTTTCCTCCTCACCAGCCCCATCAGCCTCGGCGGTGCTTTGTAAACGGGCGCGGTATTCCTGACCAATCCCCTGAGTACGCAATAGCGGCACATATTCGACTGTCGGGCGCGGGGTAATCACCACTCCAGCGGCGTGCGTCCCTACGTTGCGGCCCGTGCCTTCAACCGAAAGAGCCGCATCTAGTACCGCTTTGGCCGCTGCATCGTTTTTGTAAAGTCGGGCCGTTTCGGGTTCTTCACTCACGGTACGGGCCAGCGTCCAGGGGCGTTGAAACTCGATTGGCACCAGACCCGACAACCTATTGACCAGAAACGGGTCAGTTCCTAACGCCTTGCCTGCGTCGCGCAACGCCGATTTCGCCCCTTCCAGGCTATGGGTGGCAATCAAGGCTACATTTGCCCCCCCATAATGGCGCACCACGTAATCCAACAAACGCGGGCGGGCTTCATCGGCAATATCCAAATCAATATCGGGTGGCGCAATCCGGTCTGGATTCAGAAAACGCTCGAACAGCAAACCGTAATCAAGCGGATTGAGCGGCGTAATCCCGACGGCGAAGCATACTAACGAACCGGCACTACTGCCACGCGGCGCACACAAAATACCTAGCTGTTTGGCCTGCCGCACCAGATCGGCCACAATCAAAATATATTGGGAAAAACCAGCCTGCTGAATTACGCCAAGCTCGTAATTTAGGCGCGTCTCCATTTCCTGGGGCAAATTTGGGCCATAACGAGCTTGCAAATTCTGTCGGGCCAGGTCAGACAGATATTGGTTGACGGCCTCTGCCGGGTTTTCGGATTGGTAGGCGGCTGGCACGGCAAAATCTGGAATAATCAGCCCGGACTTAGGCAACTTCGCGCTACACCGTTCGGCCAACACTGCTGCGTTTACCAGTGCGTCGGGCGTATCGCTAAAAAATTCGCTTAATTCGGCCAGACTTAGCGGACGCTGGTGGTCGCCGAAGGGTTTGCGCCGCTGAGGGTCGTTCAGGCGCACGTTATCGGCAATAGCCCACAACAAATCACGCCCCTGGGCCTGGGTGGGTTCAAGATAATGCACATCCCCCGTAGCCAACAGGGGCAGGTCGTGGTTACGGGCAAAATGGGTGATACGAGCGCGTTCGGCCTGGGCGACAGGTGATGAACCCGTGTTTATTTCTATATAAAAGTTTGACCTAAAGCTTTCACGATAGGTTTGGGCCAGGCTGACCGCTTCGGCCTCGCGTCCGGCTGCCAAAAGTTGGGAAATCAAACCGCTCGGCCCACCGCTCAATACTGCCAGCCCCTCGGTGTGGGCCAACAAAATATCCTCATGCAGACGTGGCCCATTGCCGTCGTTCAAGTCGTAGCCAGCAGTTCCGGCCCAGGTCAGCAGCGTAAACAAATTTTGCAACCCAGTCTGGTCAATCGCCAGCAAAGTCAGATTACTACAACGGCTGGTTTTAGCTTTGGTGGCGATACGTTCGGCTTCGGGGCCACAGCCTTCCCCCGCCCATTCCCCCGCCGCCTCTACAGGCTTGACGGCTTCGGGCCAAAAGAGCGGCATATCCACCCCGAAAATCGGCTTAATGCCCGCCGCTGTCGCCGCTTCCTGCAACTCCATAAAGCCCGCGCCCGTCGCGTGGTCGGTCAAGGCGATAGCGGGTCGGCCCAATTCAACGGCCCGCGCCACCTGTTCCTCGACGCTGCCCAACCCGTCCCGGTAACTATAATACGTGTGAAGCTTTAAATCGGCAAAACCGCCGAACTCTCCCGCCTTTGTCATTTGCTCGTCCCTCTAAAAATTTAATCAGCCTACCGGATATTTTACCACAGAGACCTACTCCTAAAAGTTGGGTGCGCGTCAATTTTTTGCACTGCTAAGAGTCTACCCTTCGTTTAGAAGCAGCGATGGTTCACCCGTGCCGGGTACAGGCAAACCGTCATCTAATCACCCCACACACGTTAAAACGTGTTGTTCGTGCCATTCGGCAACCTGATCATGAACTTTTACAATTAAATCCGTATGGGAACGCCAATGGATAAATCCATCGTCTATCCAACCCAAACCTGATAAATCAGGTTGCCGAACGGTTGGTAACACGTTTTAACGTGTGTGGGTTGGATAGACGATGGTTTCAACCGTTGGCGGTTTTAAATCCTCCAAAATGATGCACCCCCTTAAAAGTTTCGCGGCTTGACTTTCCCCGCTTAGATGTAGATAATAAGCGTAATGTTTCTATGTGAACCGTTTTGGCAAGAAAAACTTTTAAGGAGAGTAGCAAACTTTGGCTAAACCGCTCGTAGCAATTGTAGGCCGACCTAACGTTGGCAAATCAACCTTTTTTAACCGCGTGATTGGCGAGAAACTCGCTATCGTGGAGGATTTACCCGGCACCACTCGTGACCGCTTGTATGGTGATGGAGAGTGGAATGGTCGCTATTTCACCTTGATTGATACGGGCGGGCTGGAGTTTGAGTTTGAAAAGCCGATAGATACCACGTCGGAGCAGGGCCAATCGCAAGAAATCGTGCTGCAAATTCGCAGTCAGGCACAACTGGCAATCGAAGAAGCTGACGTAATCATTTTTATGGTGGATGCAAAAACTGGCATCACAGGCAGCGATAACGAAATTGCCAATATTTTGCGCCGCACCAACAAACCCGTAATCCTGGCCGCCAACCGCGCCGATAGCGAGGAACGCCGCCTCAACGCTGTCGAATTTTACGAACTCGGTATGGGCGACCCGATTCCAATTTCGTCTTATCACGGCACCAACACGGGGGATTTATTGGACAAAGTGGCCGAAAGTTTGCCTGACACCCCCGAAGAACCCGAAAACAATAATATTCGTATCGCCATCATTGGCAGACCCAACGTGGGTAAAAGTCGCTTGCTCAACGCCATTTTGGGCCAGGAGCGCGTAATTGTGAGCGATGTTCCCGGCACGACCCGCGACGCGATTGACACCGAAATCAAGGTGGGGGACAAAGAGATCACCCTGGTGGATACGGCGGGTATCCGGCGACCCGGACGAATTGACCAGGGTATCGAGAAGTGGAGCGTGATGCGTACCCTCAAGGCCGTCAACCGCGCCACCGTGGTGCTGCTGGTGATAGATGCCAGCGAGGGTATCACCGCCCAGGACGCGCACATCGCGGGTTACGCCCTGGAACAGATGAAGGGTATGGTCATCGTGGTAAACAAGTGGGATAAAATCGAAAAAGATACCTACACGATGGACACTTTTACCAAGAAAATCCGCGACGAGCTTGATTTTATTTCGTGGTCTCCCATGATATTTATTTCAGCCAAGTTCGGGCAGCGCGTCAACAAAGTGCTGGACATCGCTCTGCACGTCAGCGAAGAACGCACGAAACGCATTCCTACCGCCACCCTCAACAAACTTATCCGGGAAGCGGTAGCCGAACATAATCCGCCTAGTAAACCGGGCAAATGGCTTAAAATCCTGTACGCGACCCAGGCCGACATCAACCCGCCGACCTTTATCTTTTCGGTCAACGACGACAAAGCCGTACATTTCTCTTACGAACGCTATCTGGAAAATCGGATCAGGGAAGCATTTGCTTTTGAAGGCACCCCCATCAGGATGATTTTCCGCGCCCGTGAGGAGGACAAATAGCTATGAATCTGGTGTTCTTGCTCGGACTGACAATCATAGCTTACCTGTTGGGGGCATTCCCTTCGGGTGTGATTTTGGGCAAGACCCTCAAGGGCGTAGATGTGCGCCAATATGGAAGCGGCAAAACTGGCGCAACCAATTCGCTCCGCACGCTAGGCTGGCAAATCTCGCTGCTGGTTTTCGTGCTGGACAACGCAAAAGGGGCGTTAGCGGTCTGGCTACCTTTCGCTTTGCTGGACAACGACTGGAAAGCTTGGGGAGTGCTGGCTTGCGGTCTGGCTTCAATGTTGGGCCACGACTATTCGATTTTCATCGGCTTTCAGGGTGGACGCGGCGTAGCAGTGGGAATGGGTCAGGTTTTTGTCATCTCACCGCTTTCGATGTTATTCACCGCTATCGTGGACGTGCCGCTTATCGCTGTCACCCGCTATGTTTCGCTGGCCTCGGTGGTGGGTTGTCTGATAGTCGAAGCTTCCGAGATAATCTTTTATTTTTTGGGAACGTTACCTACTAACAACGATGCGCGGTACTTGCTGTGGGGAACGGCTATCAACGGTCTGATAATCTGGCAACACCGCGATAATATCCAGCGTCTGCTCCACGGCACTGAACGCAAACTCGGCGAGAAAGCTAAAACTGCCGCTCCCGAACAAGCTCCTCCAGCTAACCTTTTTGCCAACACCTCTGTCACTTCGGCTAAAACCGAACAAGGCCAGCCCGAAAAAACCAAAATCAGCTAAAATCTATATATTCCTAATGCTGGTAAGGTCTAGCTGTTCTGCTATCTCCTGCCCACTTAACAATTTTTAGACCGGAAGCGACACGAAAAAGATTGTACCTTGCCCCACCCGGCTGTTCAGCCAGACGCGCCCGCACTGCGCCCCTACCAATTCCTGCACAATAGCAAGGCCCAAACCCGTGCCGCCAGTATCCCGTGTGCGGCTTTTGTCCACTCGATAGAAACGCTCGAACAAATGCGGCCAGTGGGCGAGGGCAATGCCTTGACCGTTGTCGGCGACAGCGATGGTTACACGTTGCGGCTTTGCGGGGTCAGGCCGTTCACCATCGCCCGGCCAGGCCATTATTCGCACGTAGCCGCCTTCTGGGGTATAGCGCAAAGCGTTGTCCACCAGATTGCTGACGATTTGGCGCAAAGCGTTGCGGTCTGCTAACACCTTGTACGCACCGTTAATTTGTAGAGTCAGCCCGACTTTAGCTGCCGCCGCTCGTGGCTCGAAACGTTCGACTACGGCGGTCAGTTCGTCGCGCAAATCAAGTGGTATGATGTCCAACTGCTCCAACATACTCTGAGAATTGAGCCAGGTACGCAACGAACTTACCATGCGGTCAAGCTCGGCCACATCTTCCAGCACAATTTCGTAAATCGCGCCAGGGTCGGCTTTAGCACGCGGTAAATTGTCGCGTAATGCCTCGATATGGCCCTGGATCGAAGCCAGCGGGGTTTTTAGCTCATGGGAGACATCGCTCAAAAGTTGACGGCGTTTGACTTCTGCGCCTTGCAACTGCTGGGCCATAAAGTTGAAGCTATAAGCTACCTGCCCCACTTCGTCGTTCCCGCCTACCTCCACACGCTGGCTAAAATCGCCCACTGCCACCTGCTGACTGGCAAAACGCAACTTTTCTAATGGCCCCACAATGCGGCGGGTCAAAAACCAACCCAAAGCCCACGCCGATAGCCCGGCTACGATTGCAATTACCAACACCACCCAAAAGAATTGTCTTATCACCAACACCAACGCCGCCCCACCTGTCGCAAAAGGTTTTTGGGTGTTGATACTGGCGATAATTTGGGTGTTTAGGTTGTCTTTTTGCTGTTGAGAGATAGAGGGAAGACTCTCTATCCAGGTGTTGACCTCGTTTTTGTAATTTCCGTCGGCCTGGGCAAAAGCTTTGTTGAGGATAGTCGCGGTCAAACCTTGATAAACTAGGCCGCCCAAAATCGCACTAAACAGGGCCACAATCACCATCGCCAGAATAATACGGCTACTAAGCGAAAAGAACGGGTTATGTTTGGGCGTAAGCTTTTTTTGGCTTCTGACACTACCAAAAGTCGTAAGAGGCGGGGGCGTAGTTTGGGCTTGGGTGGGCTTATTCATCGCGCAAGCTCCTTCCGCAGTTTGTAGCCCACTCCGTGAATCGTTTCAATCGGGTCGGGCGTGCCAGCTTTGAGCAACTTTGCCCGCAGGTTTGAAACATGGGCGGCGATGGCCCGGCTGCCCACCAGCGAGTCCACATCATAGAGGGCGGTTTCCAGTTCGGTTTTGCTATAGACTCGACCTGCCTGCCGCGCCAGCACCGTCAGTAGCTCGAACTCTTTGCCCGTCAAATCGTTGACGGTCTGACCGCCGAAACAAACTTCGTGGCTGCCAGGGTCAATGCTTAACGCCCCGACGTGGATAGGCAAAGCCGGGGCTGCCTTGATAGCCCCTTCCACTCGGCGCATAATCGCCCGCATCCGCGCCACCACCTCGCGCGGGCTAAATGGCTTAACCACATAATCGTCCGCGCCCACCTCCAGGCCCAACAAGCGGTCAACTTCTTCGCCGCGTGCCGTAATCATCATTATGGGGGTGGCGGCCACAGCTCGGATACGGCGGCATATTTCCAGCCCGTCCAGACCCGGCAGCATCAAATCCAGCAGCACAAAGTCGGGCGTAGCTCGTTGGAACATCCGCCAGCCCTCTAACCCGTCGCGACTGGTAAGCACCTCCCAGCCCTCGGCTTCGCAGTACATCAACAGATAGTTGATGATTTTGCGGTCATCTTCGATTATCAAAACTTTACGGCTCATACCATAGTGCGGCCTTTTAACAATATTAGCCGACCTCCTGGCTATATTGTGCCACAAATTTGAGGAAATGGAAGCTTTCTTGCGTTTTCTTTACAAACTCGCCAAAATTAGGAGTTTTGGGTCTGTCTTTGGTTGTATCTTTGAGAGGCAAGGGAATAGTTGATGGCAGCCAGGGGCTTGAAACGCAGGGCCGACCATGTATCGTCAATCGAGACCAGCGTTACTATCCCCTACTCCGCCTGGGTAAGCACGTTCAACCCACGTCACGGGTTATATCGGTCTTGATTTTTGAAGACCGTTTGGGGTAGCACATCCACAACCAGCCGTTGGCTTTAAGGCTCTGGATGGCGTTTGACACGAACTCGTCAGCCTCGGCTTTGCTTTTGACAAACAGCGGGATTAAATCGTAGCTGCCGTCCGCGTCTGCCGTCTGTACCACGCTGTCGGGTAGGGGTTGCAACAATTCCTCAAAGCCTACTGGTGGGTTCAAAATAAGGATGTGCTGGTTGGGCTTGATGGCTAGTTTTTTAGCTAGTGGGTTATCACTCATAACTGGCCTTTCCTAATTTGTATGCTCAATAGTAACTCTTAAAACAAGCTTATCGGGAACGGAAATTTTTAGTGTACCATTTTTGGTAGTTATATCGTAATTACGGTTTGAGTAACCGGAAAATGGATTGATATAAATCGAAGCAAAAGGAATCAAATCTAAAGCAAGCTGGTCAGTTCTTTCTTCGAGTAGTTGGAATAGAATTCGGAGACCTTGCTCATCCATAACAGTTACTTGCCCATACCTCTTTAATCGTTCTGGGACTAAAACTGCTTTTAACCTGACGATAATTACTGGGGTATCAAGATCGGGGAAGTCACTTCTAGTCTGGTCAACTGTTTTAAGCAAAAGGTTAAGTTCGTTTGACAGTTCAACACGTTTAGAGGTAGAGAAGGATAAGCATATTAAAATTATATCACTAGATCGAACTATATCACGAATATTTTGCTTTCGGTTGTTTGGGGAAACGTTTTGGTGGTCTAAAAATGGTGTTATTCCTATAGAGCGTAAGAAATGAGCTAAATCATACACCTCATTACTCAAGTCATCAAAGCAATACAGAAACACCCGTAATCGTCTAGTTTTTCCTGGCTGTACTGGCTCTCTTAACTCTTCCTCTCCAAACTCTTTACTCCATTCAGAACGAAGCTTCTCTCTTGTTGAAACTAATCGCTCTTTTGCTGCTGTACTTTGAGTAGTATTATTTTGCTTCTCAGTTTCAAACTTATTCAATTCCTCAAACCAGCCATTTATTTGTTCTTTAATTTCTGTCAAATCAAGTTTATGACGACCTCTTTCACGAGGATTATCTGTAAAAAGCATTCGACGTTCCAATTCTTCTTGAAGGTCGCACCCATCCTTAATCAAACGAGTAAGACTGGCCCGACGTTGCTCTGCCTGAATAGTCATATTATTACGCTCTTTCTCAAAACTAAAAAACTGCTTAATTACTTATAATTGCTAAAAAACGCTCGATATAACTTTGACCAAATTTGATTACTATTTAACCTTTGAACTTGAATTTGTTAGCAATCTTCGCTACCGCCGCTTCAATCCGACGTTTACGGGTGGCTTCGGTTTTGGCCGACGTAATCCAGTCCACGTATTCTTTCTTGTGCGAATAAGGGGATTTTTCAAAGATTGCCAGGGCTTCGCTATTATTCACTAACGCTGCCAGCAAATCTTCTGGCACATCTACTTTCGCTTCTACAGTTTGTTTTGTCATTTTACAACCCTAAATATGCCTTCTTGATGCGCTCATCTTGCAACAAACTTTTGGCGGGGCCGCTCAGAGTGACGTGGCCGGTTTCCAAAACGTAACCACGTGTAGCTTGTTCCAGCGCGGTCTGAACGTCCTGTTCCACAATCAAAATAGTCGTACCGTCGCGGTTCACCTGGTCAAGGATACCAATTAAGCTTTCGATGACGACGGGGGCGAGGCCAAGCGAAAGTTCGTCAATCATCAAAAGTTTGGGTTTGCTCATCATTCCGCGCCCAATCGCCACCATTTGTTGTTCGCCGCCCGAAAGATTGCCAGCTATCGAGTTAATTCGTTGTAGCAGGCGTGGAAACAAATTCAAAGTATAATCCAGGTCGGTTTTGATTTGGGCTTTGTCGTGGCGATGGTACGCCCCTAACAAAAGATTGTCCCGCACGCTCAACGCCCCGAACAAACGCCGCCCTTCGGGAACATGAGCGATACCCGCTTCTACAATTTGGGTGGTGGTGGCGCGAGAAAGGGGCTGACCGTCGAAATAAATCTCGCCGCCGCGTGGTTTGAGCAAGCCGCTAATGCTAGAAAGCAAGGTACTTTTGCCCGCCCCGTTCGAGCCAACCAGAGCCACAATTTCGCCGGGGAAAATCTCCAAATTCACATCCCACAGCACCTGCACATCGCCATAAGCCGCATTCAAATTTTCCAGGCGCAGCAAAGCCGTTTGGTTGTTGTTTGGGCTAGTAGTTTCCGCAGTATTATCAGTATTCGGGTTGGTGGTCATTTATCCCTCGTAAAACTAACTGAAAGTAGCTGGCGTAAACGCCTGAGCCTTTACGGGCAAACCAAAGCTGGATAGCCCTATATTTACCGTATTTTAGCTTAATTGTCAAGTATAATTAGGACTTTCGGCCTCCACCGGGTGCGCGTCAGAATTTTACACGGCAGCACCGATGGTTCACCCGTGCCATTGCAAGGTCGGCTCGAAGGCTGTTTGGTAGGATAAGGCTCTGCCCATAGATGTTCTCGGATTGTCCACGGGTACTACTCTGTCAACGACCATTTGAATAGCTCGCCTATGGATACACCCGTGCCGGGTGCAGGCATCCACAGGCTACCCACTTCAAACCCACTAAAGTGGGTTCTAACAACCTGCTTTAGCTGGTTTGGGGTGAATAGACGACGGTTTAC
>JBBQZT010000086.1:0-25365 GCA_038207455.1 Chloroflexia bacterium | reverse complement strand
GCACATTTACAAGAGCGGGGCGCATAAGGCTTAATCGGCGGGCTTCGTATGTGGGCTTGCTTTCCTTTTTTGCATGGGTAAGTTTCTTTTTGACTAAATTCTGAAGCAACAAATTCGCCCATTTTAGCTTAATCAAGCCCTAGTGTCTTGCCTAGCCATCGGAACTTATTTCTTAACGCGCCCTTACCTACTTTACGTGGCAATTTCGGTGCTGATAGCGGTCCTAACAGCGGGGGTATTAGCTTCCAACACGGCTACCTTTTATTCGATGCAGTTACTGGGAATTTGTTAGTAGTAGGTCAGTTAGACTGATTTTGTGCAGTAGGGCGTGTAATACTTAATTACACGCCTTCTGTTTGTTTAACTAGCAAGCAAATACTCAGTTTAATAAGCTAAAGTAGAACCTCCACCAGAAGCCATTAAATGCATTGTCGGGGCAAGGAGTATAAGTCCAAAAAACTACACTAGGGGTTATTTGGACAAATTTATTTATGATGTTGCTAACTACAAAAAAGTACCAATACTAATACCAACAAAGCTTAACCCTGACCTTAAATGGGGAATGTCTCAAGCAGAAGCTTTGGCTGTGTTGAGTGCTGTAGCTACAGTAGTAGTTGTCAAACAAACAACAGCTTTTTTTACAATCAAGCTGCCGCCAATCAATGGAAACGGAAGCCAATCCCAGCTTATTAGTCTGCTCTTTAGTAATAGGGACGGTAATGCTACTGCCGAGGGTGAGCGGGGTTTGTGGAGCATCAAAACCGTGCTGCACCAAACTCAAGACTTTTAGAGGAGTCGAACTATGAAGCTGTAGATGTCTTGACTATACAATTCCAACACATTTATGATGGGTTAGTAGCGTCTTACATCGAAGAATTGAGGGCGCAACCAGATTTCAAAGGTTCTTGGGGAGAGGAAGGCTATCCTGATGATGAGGTGGCCTGGCAAATTGCTTTCTGGAATAGACCAGAAGAAGGTAATAGCCGCTTACAGTTGGAATTTGACCACCCTGACCGCGAATCACCCTTGACAATCAAGCTTGCTTGTTATAGATTATCCGTCTAGTAACCGATAACACCCTTCACGTCTTTGAGCTATCAAAAAGCTGTACGGGCTTTTAGTCGGAATGACAGATACTTCATAGATCAGGCTTGAGAAATGAGCGGAAAAGTAGTCGCGGTGAGCCGCAGCCCAGTCCATTTATTTAGCAAAGCTAACCAGTCTGCAATCCAGCTACTAGCAGGGCTTGGGGTTAAGGACGATACTCACGCGGGTATTACCGTACAGCATCGCTCACGAGTGGCGCGTGACCCCAGCCAGCCCAATCTCCGTCAGATTCACCTTATCCACATCGAACTGCTGGTCGAACTAAATAGTTTGGGTTTCGACGTTGAGGCTGGACAAATGGGTGAAAACATTACCACCCAGGGGATTGATTTGCTTGGACTGCCGACTGATGCCAGGCTACGTATCGGCGACGAGGCCACCGTTGAGATTAAGGGACTGCGTAACCCTTGTCTCCAACTCAACCAGATACAAGATGGCCTGATGGCGGCGGTGTTAGGGCGTGATGCTCAGGGCAAACTTATTCGCAAAGCCGGGGTTATGGGAATGGTAGTGGCGGGCGGTTTAGTAACACCGGGCGATATTACAGATATTGAGATACCTTTGCCGCCCTACCAGCCACTAGAGCCAGTCTAAACAAAAAACCATCCCTCATTTAATTTGAGCTTTGGTACAAGCCCGGAATTGCCACAATACGGTCAGATAGCTGGATTTCCATATCAAAATCCACCGATTTAACCCCATCAAAAAAGAAATTACCGTTTTCGTCTATAATTTCCGTCGCCAGAATTTCTTCCGCGTGTAGCAGCCTGATCTTCGCCCCTTCAACCGAGAGCGGCACACTTTCGTCTTCGCCAAAAACCTCGCCCATTACCTGCAAATCAAGCCGATTAAAGCCCGCTTTCTGCACCACTACGTTTATTATTAAGCCGTCAGCAGTGTAAACGGTAGGCGCAACTGGCTCGTCACCGCGTAGCCCCTGGGCCATTTGACCAGGAGCAGTGGGGTTTACGGTCAACATGGTGGCTACCACCCGACCTAACCACTGTTTGACATCGGCAGGTTTGGCAGGTACATTCCCTGGGTTGCGTTTGCTGGTTTCGGCTTGGGTTTCCGCCATCCATATATTGAATTGAGCCAGTTCCTGGGGACAATATTCACAGGTTGCTAAATGCGTTTCCAATTCCTTGCGGGCTTTTGGCTTCAATATAGCCAGCAGGTACTCGCCAATAACCAGGGTATCCGGGCAACTGGCACGATAAGGAGCTTTAGTTAAGCGTAATTCCGCTAACATAACCGCGTCTGTAGCCTTAAAAGCGGCGATTTCTGCCTGACAATACTGACAAGCTTGCAGGTGTTGCTCAAAGCCAGCCCGCTTTTCTCCATCCAAATAGGCCATATAGTCGCTATCAGCCACCTGCCGTGGGTCAATACATTCAATTGGTGTCATTTTCAAAAACCTCAGTCTTCCAATCCGTTCAAAATTACTTCTTTCCTCATAAATGCCTGCATCTACCGGGGTAGGCCGATGATGTCAGTAGCAAATTCGGTATGTTAAATTAAACGTGAGTTTTGACAATTTTGGCGGTTGGAAACATTAACAAATTCTTAAATTCTAAAGATTGGGCGGTACATTCGGGTTGTTACGTAGGCGCGATAAAATATTCTTGCGTCTTCGATAGACTTCCTCCACGTTCGGGAAGAATTGCGGGTAACCACGTGTTATATCGCGGGGGGGTATTCCCAGCACATAATGCAAATAGATTAGCAATAAATCGGTTTGGTCGGAGTAGCTTTGCCGAATAGTTTGCCAAAATTCCTGACGGCTCGTTCTTGCCAGGAATTCTTGCTCCTGATTATCTTTGCTCTGCAAAAAGTCAATCGGGTTGGGCGTGGGACGGGCTGACTCGCTGTCCCCAACGTCGGAGTCATGATTGTCCAGAGGTATCTCCCGCCCTCGCTTTTGGTGGTCGCGCATTTCGTCGGTGACAACGCTACTACAACAGTTTTGCAGATAACGCAACAGAGCGGCCAAATTAGGAAAATTCTTGAACTTGTCGCCATCTATAGCCCGATAAAACTTGATAAAAGCGGCGTTGACCAACCAATCTTCGTCTTGTTGCAACCAGGATAGCTTACGGATACGCAGCCGCAGCCAGCCCCGCACCAAAAAATTATACTGTTCGGTGGCGGCTTGCCAGGCGGCGTTATCGTGGCCCGCTACCGCCCGCCGCCAGATTTCCCAACACGCCTGGGTATCCGAAACGCCCTGCCGCACATAACGCTCGGTCTCGCCTCGACAGCGTTCAATCAGTTCGCTTAATTTTGTTTCCACTTTTTTCCTGCAAGCACCCGGCCACTGCCATTAGCAACTCAAGCACACCTGAAACTGACCTGATTATAGCATCGCGTGGCCTGCCAAACAACCTGTATCGCATTGCTGGGCGGGGTTTGGTATATGGTATAATCTTCGCTTGAAAAGAAGAAATGTAAGAAGCTGGAAAGAGGCATTTTTGCGAGCAATCCACTGGTTTCGGCGCGATTTACGTCTGAGCGATAACGCGGCCTTGAGTGCAGCATTGGAAGCCAACGACGAGGTGCTGGCGGTTTACGTGCTTGACCCGCGCCTGACCCACGCCAAAAATCAAAGCCCGGCACGACTGGCGTTTCTGTATGCGGCCCTGGCGAATTTGGACGCAGCTTTGCAATCGCACGGCGCAGGTTTAATTATTCGTCAAGGTGAGCCGCTGGCCGAGCTAACCAAACTCCTGACTGACTGCAAGGCCCAGGGCTTATATTTCAACCGTGACTATACCCCTTACGCCCGCAAGCGTGACGATGCGGTGGGTGGCGAATTGAGGACGGCGGGCTATACAGTTGAGTCGGTCAAAGATTTAGTCCTATTCGAGCAAACCGAGCTACTGACTGGCACGGCCTCCCCTTACACGGTTTATACCCCTTACAAACGTCGTTGGCTAGAACGTCTCCAGGCTGACCCGCCGCTTGCCAGCACGCCAGATTTCAGCCGTTTGAGAGTTAAAGATCGGGCTGAAATCAAAAGTTTGCCTCTGCCCCAGCCGCCGCCCGAATTTGAAAATGCCTGGTGGCAGCCAGCCAACGAAGCCGCCGCCCAACAACGTCTCAAAAACTGGCTAGGCCACTTGCAAAACCAGCCGCAACCACCGGGCATCGGCACTTACGCTAAAAATCGCAATCTGCCCGGTCTGGACGCGACCAGCCATCTTTCGCCCTTTTTACGCTTTGGGTTGCTTTCGCCCCGCCAATGCTACCGGGGCGCGACCAACGCCCGCGAACGCGCTCCAGGGGGAACAGCAATGGAAGGCTGCGAAACCTGGTTGGGTGAAATTATCTGGCGCGATTTTTACTATCAAATTTTATGGAATTTCCCTCATGTGGCGGTTGGGCCGTTCCAAAAAAAGTTTGCGCGGCTGGAATGGTCAACAGATAAAGCCCATTTCGCGGCCTGGTGCGACGGGCGGACTGGCTACCCGATTGTAGATGCCGGAATGCGCCAGCTAAATACCCAACATTGGATGCACAACCGGGTGCGGATGATAGTCGCCAGCTTTTTGACCAAAGACTTGCTAATTAACTGGCAGAGCGGCGAACGCTATTTCTGGCAAATGCTGGTGGACGGCGACCAGGCTTCCAATAACGGCGGCTGGCAGTGGGCCGCTTCGACTGGAACTGATGCCCAGCCTTATTTCCGCATTTTTAATCCGGTCTCACAAGGCCAGAAATTTGACCCAGACGGTACTTATATCAGAAAATACGTACCAGAGCTTGCCCAAGTGCCGCCCAAATATCTATACGCCCCCTGGACAATGCCACTCGCTCTGCAACAGCACGTCGGCTGCATTATTGGTCAAGATTATCCCGCACCGATAGTTGACCACGCCTCCCAACGCACCAAAGCTCTGGCCTTATATAAAGTCTGAGTAACTACTCAGGCAAGTGATTTGTCACCCTGAATAGGGTATACAGAAAATGCTGTTATTGTCACAACCCTGCGGGCCGTAACAAATACGCCTGGCTAAGTTGCTACAAACTTCTTGCTATTTTTAAGAGGATACTTTTATATGACTGATCTAAAATCGCCAACAGATGATAAACAACCGATACCAGAATGGAAGGACTACTCAAAATCGCCGTTTTTTGACCGGGTTATACCTGCTATTAGGACTTTAGGTAGTCACCTGTTTTCTGTCGAGTTTATAGCTTTTAACCCGGCTGGTACTCATTTAGCAAGTGTAAGCACTCCTATTCTTTTTCCTGCACCTCAACTTGCGGTGATTCGTATTAACACCTTAATTTTTAGTCCCACAGAAGAAACCTTAGCTATCGGTAACGGTGATGGCACCATTACAATCTGGAACTTAAAAGATAATAGTGAACACTTAGTTATCCACGTTGGCACACAGTTACACTCTTTAGCTTTTAGCCCCGATGGTAAAATTTTGGCGAGCGAAGGTAGGGGAGCAGTTATCAAATTATGGGACGTGGTAACTGGACAAGAATTAAAGTCTTTTGAGGGACATAAAGCTGATATTTATTCGTTAGCTTTTAGTCCTGATGGCAAAACTTTGGCTAGTGGGAGTATTGATAAGACAATTAGATTGTGGGACGTGGTAACTGGACACGAGCTAAAGATGCTGGCTAGTCATATAGAAGGTGTTACTTCGGTCACTTTCAATCCAGATGGCGAAACGTTGGCTAGTGGAAGTTTTGATCGAACTATTCGACTATGGGACGTAGCAACTGGACAAGAATTGCTGATGATGTTAGGTCATAGTGAACAAGTTAATTCGCTAACCTATAGTCCCGACGGGCAATTATTGGCTAGTGCGGGTGAGGACATAAAAATCTGGCAAGTAGAGACAGGGAAAATAATCAAAACTCTTAGACGTTTTAATAGACCAATTGGTTTGGCAAAAAGTATTCTGGCAGGACACGAGGCTAAAGTATTTGATATAACTTTTAGCCCTGATGGAGAAGTATTGGTTAGTGGAGATACACATGGGATAATTAAATTGTGGGATACAAAAACGTCCCAAGAGATAAATAGTTTTTTTGTTCCCAACTCGGCTTTCAGTTTGGCCTTCCACCCTGGTGGGAATTTATAGCTCGTGGTTTAGAAGATGGAGGTGTGGTCTTATTAGAAGTAGTCAGTGGTCGAGAATTGTCCAGGTTCAAACCGCACAAAGAGCACATTTATTCGATAGCCTTCAGCCCAGATGGAGCAACTATATTGACAGGTAGCGCAGATGGTACTGCTAAATTGTGTGAGACGACTACAGGTAAAGAATTAATAACTTTTGGAGGACGTTTAAGCTGGGTGCGATCTGTGGCATTTGACTTAACTGGTAAACTCATTGCCACAGGAAGTTGGGACAGAAGTTTTAAGTTATGGGAAGCATCAACCGGACGAGAATTGAGCAGTTATACTAATAAAGGCAAATACTCAGTAGTGCCGGCTGTAACCTTCAGCCGTAATTCCAAAATATTGATAGGTGGTTTAGGTAATGGAAATACCATTTTATGGGATGTAGAAAAAGAAAATAAAATAAAAGTTCTGAAAGGGCATTCTAGTATGGTAAATTGTGTAGCAGTCAGTCCAAATGGAAGGATATTAGCTACGGGAGGAAGTGATCAAGCTATTAAATTATGGGATTTGAGTAACGGCAAGGAAATAAAGGCTTTTGTGGGTCATAAAAGTTTTATTCATTCGATAGCTTTTAGTGCTACAGGCGAAGTATTAGCCAGCGGAAGCAGCGATAAAACGGTCAGATTATGGGATGTATCAGATTTATAAACTCAAAAGGTAGTATTGAATAAAAAGTATAATAGGTCAGCAGGATTTTAGAGCATTTGAACAGACACGAATTGAGTAGGACAATATATTGAGTAACGGTGAAATTAGAATTCTAGCTTTTGGCGGCAGCAACAGTCAGCCTTCCAATAGCTTAACCGTGTTGCGTATCGCGGCGGACGGGGCGCGAGAAGCGGGCGCGAGCGTCGAAGTGGTCAACTTTGCCAGCCTAAATTTGCCTTTTTTTGTGCCAAACCAGCCAATCGAAGCTTATCCGCAGTCGGAAGCTATCGCCAGCTTACTAGAAAAAGTAAAAGCGGCGGACGGCTATCTGCTTTGCGCCCCTACTTATCACGGCACGATTGGCGGGTTATGGAAAAACGGTATGGATTTTTTGGAACTATTGCCGCGCCGCCCCACACTTTATCTTGAGGGTAAAGTTTGTGGGTTGATTGCGGTGGGAGGTGGCACTTACGCCGCTGCCAACACCCTGACCGCCATGCAACATATGACCAAAGCGTTGCGAGCCTGGGCTGCGCCGGGGAGTGTCCCAATTTTGGGAGCTAAGAAGTCTTTCGATGCCGAGGGGCGTTTCCAGGACGAAAAGACCTCTGAACAATTGAAAACATTAGGGCGGCAGGTGGTAGAATTTATCCAGGGGCGAAAGGGGACTTGATGCAGAAGATTGCTTTTATTGACCTGGATGGCACGGTCTGCAACAACCAAAAGCGTTTTGAGCAAGCCACCTCCAAAGGAAAAATTGATTGGGAGATAGCTTTCGACCCGCTTCTGCTTGATCTGGACGAACTAATTGTGGCAGCCGACCAGACAATCGAAGAATTGGTGGCCGAAAACTGGACAATCATTTATCTTTCGTCGCGCCCCGAAAACTTGCAAGGGGCTACCAAAAACTGGCTAAAGCAACACGGGTTGGCCCAACATCAACTTGTGTTAAAACCGCCACACGCCCGAAGGATTAATACACCCAAATGGAAAGCTAGTGTGGTCTGCACTCTAGGGGCAAAGGCCGAGCAGGTTTTGTTCGTAGATGATGAAACTCAAAACGTGGTAGCAGTCCGAAGTTTATGGCGCGAAAGAGTTGGCAAGGGCCAACTCCAAACCATTAGTTCTTTAGAGTTGGCCCGTAAAACGCTTATAGCTGGCGCAACGGCGACAAAACTTGAAATAGATAGTTTTTTTGAGGAAGAATAAACATGGCGCGAACCGAAAGTTTGATGGGCAGTGGCAAGCTTTTCGATGCCAACAAACCGGGGCGAGACGGGGTGGCGGTTAAGTATCAGGTACAGGTGAACGGGCCGGATGAAGCCAGCGCGGGCAGCGACCAATGGCAGGGCTATATTCGCATATCTGTGGGTAGCAAGCTACCCGGTTCTAAAAGTGCCGAACCCAACCCGAAGGTGCGCTACCTTTTGCTATTGGAAGACAACGATAACCGTCAGGGCCGCGTCCAAATAAATCAAAAAGTGGGCAAAGTCGGGGATTTTTACAATTTTGGCATTGTAGGCGAGAATTTGTAATAACTTTGGCAACTATTTCCACCAACACTGAAACCCAAATACGGGCTGGGCCGCCCAACCTAAATCAAGCCGCAAAATGGCTGCAACGTTACGGGCCGGGTTTGGGTCTGCTAATCTTAACCTTGCTAGGGTTGGGTTTGCGGCTGTATCGGCTCGATTACCCGTTGCTGGAAGACGAAATCACAAATTACTACAGTTCGATTTATCCTTTCGGTCAGATTATTCCCCATCTCTTTCCCGACCACACACCCCTGTTCTTTTTTCTGTCTCATCTGGCCCTGAATTTATTTGGCTACGGCCATAATCCCTTGACGCTACGTCTGCCCGTAATGTTGATTGGGGTGCTTAATATTCCGGCGATTTACTGGTTGGGACGGGAAATAACCGGACGGACAGGCGTGGCTTTAGGGGCGGCGGCTCTGGCTACCACTACGCCTTTGCTAATCAGTATGAGCCAATACTACCGAATGTACTCGCTGCTGGTACTGCTGACGGTGCTATCGCTAGGTTTTTTGCTCCGCGCACTACGCATTAACCGCGTGCCTGATTGGGGCGGCTTCGTGCTGCTGACCAGCCTCAACCTTTATAATCATTACAACGCCGTTTTCGTCACCGTGCTTGAAGCGGCCTTTTGCGTTATCTGGCTAACAATCCCGGTCTATAGCAACTTAATAAAACGGCGAACACAGCCGCCTCCCAATAATCAAACATTCGGTGGGCGTGTTCCAATCGCGGCCAGCCTTAGTTTCGGCTGCATAGCAGTCTTATATTTGCCCTGGCTATCCCATTTTTTCAAATTCGTGCGGGCCACGGGCTATGGCACAAATCTGGTGGTGCAGCCCGCGCCCGACTCCAACTCTTTTTACGAGTTTGTTAGTCGCAGCTTGTTCGGGTTTGGCCCTGGCATCGGTTTGAGCCTGCCCGTTCCCCAGGCCGCTTTCTGGCTGGCTTTGCCTCTGCTTTTGTTTGGCTTGAGCGTTTTGTGCAGGGTGCGTTTTTACTACGGTTTGTTTTGCGTCTGCTATTTGGGCGGGGGCTGGCTCATCGTCTGGCTGCTACCCAACAGCCAGCTATTCGCTTTGAGCAATCGTTACCTGTGTTTTATTACACCCGTCTTTTTGATTGGCATAGCCCAGGGGTTGGCGGCAGTCGGCAGGTGGGTTTTCAATTCTTTAGCCAAATTTAGCCAGTTACCACCGCGATTTTTGCCAGTAATGGCTGCGTTGCCCGTGCTGCTACTCCTAATTCTGTTATTTGAGCAGTCTGTGGAAGTTTTGGATACGGCCTATTCCAGACAAAGCGGTATCAACGAGGCCGGAGCATTTTTGCAACAAAATTTGCAGCCCGACGATACCCTGCTGACGATGCAAGAACCGGGCAGCGATTACAGCCTGGTTTATTCGACGATGGCAACCAACTTTGCGGCTATCCCCGATGCACGAGCCACCCAAACCAGCCACGATTATTTGCTGGTTCTCGACCAAAACACGCCGCTGACTACCTTGCAAACGCTTCGGTTCACCCAACATACAATTTGGCTGGCTGTTTATCTACCCTCGGCAGAGGCGATGCAACAAAACTTGCGCCAACAAATCAACCAGGCAGCTACTGACCAGTTCGTAATACATTGTTATCTCGAAGTGTGTTTGATTGGGTATAAAAGTGGCAACACGACCACGCCCTACGCCGCTTTACGCATAATTTTCCAAAATTTCGGCTTCCTCAATCCGCCCATTATTCAGAGAGCCACGCGCTTGCTAGATTTCGATTTGAACCCATCAGCGGCTATCTTCAACGAACCAAGAACCATCATTCTTGCCAAAGAACCTGCCTATGTGCGGCTGCCCGTCTCAACCTCGACCAAACCCGGAATTTATTATGTCAACTTTAAATATAAGGGCGCACCCAGCCGCATCTTTGTGGGAGCGCAAGATGCTACCAACACCAATTTGGCTATCTTGCCGGGCTGGGCTGGTTACGCCCCACCGCCTACCGACCTCAACGCAGCAGACTGGCCTACTACGGGCTTATATTTTGAAGCTCCGCCCGGCACAGACCACGCCATCCTGACGTTGCTTGGCGAAAATGGCCCAGGCTCGGCCCAAATCAGCACCATTCAGCTTTTCCAATTGTCGCCTTGATGCAGAGCAAATGACGAAAAACGGCGAAATTGCCTCTTGACTCTACCACTATGTCAGGGTGTAAGCTTACTACGAAAGCTTTCATCACCAAACCGCACGTGTGGAGAAGAATCAAATGTTTAAGATTGGCGATTTTTCTAAACTTAGCCGGGTGTCAGTGCGAATGTTGCGCTACTATGACGAGCTTGGTTTGCTCAAGCCCGCCAGTGTGGACAACTTCACTGGCTACCGCTACTACGCGGCCAACCAGATGGCTCGTCTGAACCGTATCCTGGCTCTGCGAGACCTGGGCCTTTCTTTAGAACAAGTGGCGCAGTTACTCCAAGATGGGCTGACTTCCGAACAAATCCAGGGGATGCTCAAGCTCAAACGCAGCGAACTGTACCGCCAGCTTGAGGAAGGACAGACGCAGTTGGCCCGCATAGAAAATTGGCTACAACAAGAGGAGGTTACTATGCCAGCTTATGCTGTGATTACCAAAAAGGTTGAAACCCAACGAGTGGCCCAGGCGCGGGCCAAAGCTCCTGATATGAGCAAGCTCGGCCCTACCCTTGACAGTTTGTTTGACACCGTGCTTGCGTATGCGCGTCAGCACAATGCCTTATTGCCAGAACCCAACCCAGCCACCACGGTGTATTACGACGAGGAGTTTGGCGAAAAGGATATTGACGTAGGGGCGTGTATCTATGTCAACAATACTTTGATGGGCAACGGAGAGGTGGAAGTGCTGGATCTGCCGGGCTACGCCAGCGTCGCTTCGACCATCCATCACGGCCCGTTTGCTAACTTGCCAGCAGCGTACCAGGCTATTTCGGAATGGATTGCGGCCAACCATTACCAAATTTGCGGCCCGACCCGTGAGCTAAATTTGGAATACGAGCGTGGCGGCGACCAGTCCAAATACGTGACGGAAATCCAATTCCCCGTCAAGCTTTTGGCACATACATAAACCACAAATCGCGGAACTTTACCTGATAATTGTCCTTGATAGCCTGTAAAACGGCGGGCGGCCAGACTTTATGGTTAATCGCACGTTGGCTATCAAGGTCAAAAGGCACCAGGATAAGCGCGAAATGTTTCTGGCGCACCTGTTCGGCCAGCCCGTCAGAGTTCCATTTACCTGCCTCTGCCAGCAGGCCCAGCGTATAAACATCGTTATACTCCACCTGGGCCTCTTTTCCGGCCAGCGCAGGTAGAGCCACTTCTTCACTCAAAATCGGGCCGTTGACGGTTTTGATATAAGCGATAATCTTGCCCATTTGGGTTTGCTCGGCGGACGAAAATTTGCTGGTCAAATCGAAGCTGTAATTTTGCAAAAGGCTGTCCCAACCAAACCACAATTGCACCGCCAATGCCAAAGCGACAGCCAAGCCCACCCATCTCCAGGCCATTTTAGGCCCGCGCAGACACCAGCCGAAGGCCACGCCTGCTCCCGTCACAACCGCCGCGACAGGCAGTAATAAATGGTTGTGGTCAGCCCCTTCCACGCCCGTTGTGACCAGTCCCATCAAAGCCAACAAGCCGAACCAGGCAACCAGAGAAACATGGCGGGCGTGGTGGGCTTCTATAACTATTGTGGAGGGGGGAAGCGGCTCTATCCGCCGCTTTATGCGTCTGCTCTGAAACCAGCTACCCATCAGCACCACCATCAAACCCACGCTGGAAATCACCACAACCGGGTTATCGGCCACAAAAACGCCTGTCCAATGGCTAAAGTTCGCCCACGTCCAGGGCAGTGCGTGGTAGCTCACGATATGGCGGTAAAATTCGTGGCGGGTCACGAATTCTAGAATTACAAAAGGCAAAGCCACGCCAGCTACCAACCCCGCTCCATATTTCAAGCCGAACCGCCAATTTTGGCTCATTAGCCAGACACAAACGGCCAGGGGCGCGGCCACTCCCGTTTGTTTGGTGTAAAAAGCCAGCCCGAAAAAAACAATCGAGACCAGAGCCAGTAGCAAGTTTTTTGTAAAAAATCTTTTGGCCTGGCTGGAACGGGCGGGCATTGTTATTTGCTCCAGGTTCAGATAACTTAGACACACGAGGCCAGCCAGGTTGAAGGCCACCATCAACACGTCGCCCCGGTTGCGGCTGGCCCAAATCAAGAACGGCGAGGTTAGCAACAACAGCGGCCCAAAAAGACAGGCTGCCCACAGTGAACGGCTGCCCTGCCACACCAGCCAGCCTACCAGTCCGGCGCAAACCAGAGCCGAGCCAAAAGCCAGCCAGCGTCCGGTCTGGATTCCTTCGCCCCCAAAGTTCATCAGCCAGGCATTTAGATAATAGAAAACGGGCGGGTAAGGGCCACTGATAAAAGCGGTTTGGGTGATTGGGTCGTAAATAGGCAGCCCATGCCGGATACGCAACGTTTCATCTAAAATCAAGCCTTCCGAGCCAGGCCGCCAGTAGGGATAATTTAGCCAATCCAGGCTGATTTGCAGGAAGCTAACTAATCTGATTATTATAACCAGCCCCAATATAAGACAAACAACCCAAACAGTCCCAGCGGTCAACAATTTGGGACGGGTCGCCATTTTTTCAGTTTCGGTGGTTTCCAGCGAGGTTTCTTCAAGCATATTTTAGAATAATACCAGACCAGGGTCGTAGCCTGTAGCGGCGGCAATCTGACCAAGCACCGCGTCGGCATCGGCGGGCCGCAACGCAATATCTAGCTCGTCCATATTTACCACAGTTTTCGGGCCGATTTTATAATCCTCAAAAAAGCGGTCATACGAGCGATTGAGGGCGGTTAGATAATCGCGGTCAACTCCACTGGCTTCAAATTCGCGCCCACGCATCTCAATACGATTTAGCAACGTAGTTTCTTCGGCCCGCAAATATACCAGCAAATCGGCGGGGCGTACCAACCCCTCCAGCATATAATATAAATCGCCCAAAGTGTTATATTCGCGCGCGGACAAAATTTGCTGCTCCCAAAGCGAACGCGCAAACACCAAAAAGTTTTCGGCGGCACTGCGTTCTTGCACGGCGTTGACAGCGTTGTGGTCAATCTCGATTTGCTGCCGGAAAGTGCGCTCCAAAAAAACCAGCTGCGAAGCCAACGCCCAACGGGTGCGGTCTGCGTAATAATCGGCCAAATACGGGTGGTCGCTAACGCTTTCAGGGTAGGAGTGCCACCGCCACTGACGGGCAATCAAAGCCGCCAAAGTAGTTTTACCCACGCCGATATTCCCGCACAATGTTATATAAATTCCCAAATATCCAACTCCCTTTAGTAGTCAGTTAAAACCAATCCTTGCAAATTGAAAAGCGAAGCTATGTTTTCGGTTCTAAGAGCTTGTAAAATAATAGGGTATTGTCACCACCTGCCCCCTGTCATCAGGGGGTGAGCCTGCGAAGGGTCTGTTGGTTTGAACTCAAACAGATTCTTCGTTCCGCGCTTCGCAAGAGCCTCCACTCAGAATGACATTCTTTTACACCCTCTAACTGAAAACTGACGGCTGACAACTGTTGACTGTCAACCAATACGCAATTTGTATGCTATGTTACAACCAGACAGCCCCAAAATTTGTTACAATGGCACGATAAATGGACTGTTCATATTATCCTATTCAGCCGTGTGATTGGCAAATGAGTGTTATTAGGGATTGAGGTAAGAAGACGAGTTGAGACAAAATGAAGAGTGCGCTACCTTTGATGCGCGATACGCCGAGGCGGTGGGGCGCGAAGTGATTGGGCCATTAGCTGACCACTATTTTCGGCTAAAAGTGGTGGGCCTGGAGGGGCTAGATTTACCCCAAGATGGACGGGCTACGATTTTTCTGGCGAACCATGCCGGACGCTGTCTGCCCTGGGACGCTATTTTGTTGGATTACGCCCTGGGACGTTTTTGGGTGGACGATTTGGGCCGCCCTACCAAAGATAAGCCGCGTTCGCTGGCTGCCATCGAACTTTCCGAACACCCTTTGCTGGTCCCCTTCCGCCTCAGAAACTGGTGGCGCAAAGTCGGTTGCCTGGACGCGACGGCCCGTAACTTCCAACAGCTGGTCAAAGCTGGTAAAGCCGTGATTATTTTTCCCGAAGGTATTGCTGGTATTGCCCGCGACTTTCGGGAACGCTACCAACTCCTGCCCTTCTCCAGTTCGGTGGTACGGATGGCAGCTCACTACGATGCCCGTATCGTTCCCATCTCGATAGTTGGGCCGGAATATTTCCACCCCTACGCCCGCCGTACCAAAATCACCGATGCGCTGGCAAAAAAGTTACGCCTACCCTTCCTGCACCTCAGCCCGTTTCTGGGATTGCTGGCTAGTGGCCCCTGGTTTTTTTATATGGCTCTGCCCGCCCCCGTCACCGTAGTGGTGGGTGCGCCGTATCAGCTTGACACTATAGATTTTACCAAAGAAGCCGAATGGGAAGCGGCGACAGAAAAATTACGCCAGCATTGCCAGGGCGAACTAAACCAGGCCCGCGCCCACTACGAACGTGGTTGGCAGTGGTGGGGTCTGGTCAAAAACCTATTGAGTGCGCCCGAACCTTTTTGGAAACTGCTACCTCCAGCCTGGCCGCACCGTTTTATCAGGCACGCTCAGGCCACCGCCCCCCTTCTTTTCCAGCAGACTACTTCACCCTGGCATTTTTTGCTGCCTGTTTTGGGTTGGTTTAACTTTACCAAACCACTTGCCCCGTCCCCTGCTGCCCCAACCCTAAAAATCGTGAAGGCCAAACCACTACAACTGAAAGAGGAGGTCAGGGTTTGAACAAGCGGAATGGAGTTGAATAATGCGCTACAAACTTTTGGGTAAAAGCGGCTTACGGGTTTCCGAACTGGCTTTGGGGACGATGACCTTTGGCGAAGATTGGGGCTGGGGAGCGTCCAAAGAGGAGAGCCGTAAAACTTTCGAGGCTTTCGTGGAGGCCGGAGGCAATTTTATTGATACCGCCAACAAATATACCGATGGTACAAGCGAAAAGTTGTTGGGCGAGTGTATTGCTACGGACAGGGAGCGATTGGTGGTCGCTACCAAATATTCTTTGAGTATGAAAGCTGGCGACCCCAATTCGAGCGGCAATCATCGCAAAAATATGGTGCAATCGTTGGAAGCCAGCCTGAAAAGGCTCAACACCGATTATGTTGACCTGTTTTGGCTACACGCCTGGGATTTTACCACTCCATTGGACGAAATAATGCGGGCGTTGGACGATCTGGTACGGGCTGGCAAAGTTCTGTATGTAGGCATCTCGGATACGCCTGCCTGGATAATCTCGCAAGCTAATATTTTGGCCCAACTGCGCGGCTGGACACCTTTTGTGGCTATCCAGATACCTTATAATATTTTGGAACGTGACATCGAGCGCGAGTTCTTGCCGATGGCCCGCGCTCTGGATTTAGGCGTAACAGTTTGGAGGCCGTTGGCGGGTGGTCTATTGAGCGGCAAATACACGGGCGGTCAGACCAGCACCGAAGCTGTGCGCGAAAAAAACCCGCAATTTAACGCCAAACAAATATCTATTGCCCAGGAAGTGCAAAATATCGCGGCGGAGCTTGGGCGCAAACCGAATCATGTGGCTCTAAATTGGGTACGCCAGCAAAACGGTCAGATTATCCCGATTATGGGGGCGCGTAGAGCGGAACAATTCGTGGATAATATGCAGTGTCTGGAATTTGAGTTGAGTGCCGCACAATTGGCCCGCCTGGATAACGTTAGCCGGATCGAGTTGGGCTTCCCACACGACTTCTTAAACGAAGACTCTAACCGGAATCTATCTTTTGGCGGCTTATTCGACCAAATTGATAATCATCACCGTTAGACCAGGCTAAATTCTGATTGTGGGACATTGCTCCGCCAATGGATACGCCGACGGCTTGACAGCATTGCCCCTAAAAGACTAACATGAGACTGGCGAGAAATGGCAAAAGATTTTTAGGTGAAAGAAGCGAACTATGCGACTCCGACTGCGTAATCCTTTTGCGAGTGACCCTTTCCTCAAAACCAGTATCGTCTGGGGCTTGGGTTTGCTGGCGATGTATATGTGCTTGATGTGGGCGATGATCCAGCTTGATACCTTTGACAAGGCGGTAGCCGGAATATTGCCGTTTATAATGGTAGTGATTGGCTCGTGGTATCTGGTGCGTTTTATCGGGGCGCGACCCGCTTTTCACTGCTTTTTATGTGGAGCGGTGGTAGGGCTGGGTTATGTCACGTTGGGCTTTATCAGTGATGAAGGCAGTGGTTTGAGCTATCAGGGTGTAGTGCGCTATGTATTGCTCATTCCGGCGGCGATGCTTGGTTTAGGCTTGCCCGGTCTGCTGGTGGGCTGGCTACGCACGCGAGGCCGCACTCCTATTGAAATCGAAATCCCCAACAAACGCGATACCGACGCAGCCAAACGTGAGGGACGCGACTTGCCACCACCACGCATTATTACCCCGCTCAAAGCGATGCCTGGTTCGACCAAAACCAATACCGCCCTGCTGGAAAAATTGGAAACTGACCCGCTTTCCTTGATGTCTGAACGGGAACGCCTCAAGCTGCAAAAGCGGGCCGCGAAGAAAAGTAAATAGTTATCAGTGTTCAGCCGTCAGTTGTCAGTTAGAACCAAATAGCTCTTGACAACTTTCGCGGCTCGAAAGATAGCCCGCAGGGTGACAGCTTATTTAACTGATGACTGATGACTGACAACTTATAACTGACCACTAACGAAAGGAGCGATAAAATGACTATGACTGAAACCAGACCGCAGACCAAAGGCCCGGTGATGCGGCTGGACGACATGAATTTGAGTGTGGGCAAACGCGCCCGTCTGTATAACTTGTTATACCAGCATGGCCCGGCTAATGGCACTATGATGTTTTTGCCGATTGACCAGGGTCTTGAACACGGCCCGCGCGACTTTTTTGTGAATCCAGCGGCGGCTGACCCGGAATTTGAACTGCGCCTGTCGCACGCGGGAAATTTTACGGGCATTGTTTATCAAATCGGCATCGCCAGCAAATATATGTACCAGTACGCGGGCAAAGTACCGCTCGTACTCAAACTAAACGGCAAGACCGAAATACCCTCAGACACGCAACCACTCTCGCCGCTCCTGGCCGGAGTAGAAGACGCAGTACGCCTGGGCGCGTTGGCAGTCGGTTATACTCTGTACGTAGGAAGCGCGATGCAAACCGAAGATTTCAAACAATTCGCCCTGGTTCGTAAAGAAGCCGAAGCGATGGGGATGCCTATTATTGTGTGGAGCTACCCACGTGGCGAATTTGTGGATGCGAAGGGCGGGAAGGACAGCTTCTACGCTATAGATTACGCGGCACGGGTGGCTGCTGAAGTTGGCGCGGACGTTATCAAGGTAAACGTTCCCAAAGTGGGTTTGCCGCAGGAAAAACTCGGCAAAATGCCCAAAGAATATGTCCAGGCCAATAGCGAGATGTCGCAGGAAGACGCAACACGGGCGGTAGTCCACGCGGGTGGGCGTTCGTTTATGCTGTTTAGCGGCGGCGAAAAGGAAAGTGATGCTGACCTAGTGCATAAGGCGCGGCTGGCAATGGACGCAGGCGCAACCGGACTGATATTTGGGCGCAATATGTGGCAACGCCCGATGGAAGCTGCGCTTTCGATGGCCCACCAGATGAGCGATTTACTCAAAGGCTACTCAGCCTAATCAGGTTGTCGCTCATTTGGGTAAGAGTGTTTGGGCCTACTTTGTGACATTATAGGTGAATAAGCCCTATGATTACCACATAATAGGCCCAAAATACTTGTCACGGTTCACCACCACAAATTCGAGTGTGTTCTTGTTACCAGCCCCAAGTACCAACCCCACCCTTGAATGGCCCCACGATGTCTTTGGTGATCCAGCCTCCATAAAAATCGCCGTCCTGGGGTTGCACCTGTTCATCATCTACCAGGCAGGCTTCCATTTGGGACGGATAAACTGCGAGATAATTACGCATTTCGACGTATTGCGGGTCGGGGTGGGAATAGTACCACGCCCCGTTTGGCAAACTTTTGTCGCCCACGTTGATGGTATAGTAGGAAGCTGCGCCCTTAAACTCGCAGAAAGTAGTGTGCAGAGTGGGGGTAAAATATTCCAGCTTTACGTCTTCGGGTGGAATATAATACACCGGAGGATGGCTGGTTTCCAACACCCGTTTGGCCCGCTGCGTATCAGCAATAACTACCCCGTTGAAAATGATTTGAATATGCTTTGTGGCATCTTCCAGGCGCGGAGGACGGGGGTAATCCCAGACTGACTCCTGACCCGGCCCTGGCTCAATACGTCTTGTTCCAAACATCTCTTTTCTTCCTTTCCACTTAATGTTGAGTCAAATTATAGCATCAACTTATCTAATTGCACTGATACATCGTTTAATTTAGGACTTATATCCTACCTGATTACGAGCCTTGATCAAGTGGGTTTACTGGGGTGGGCGTAACTGGCGGCGTGTTTGTAACTGGGACGGGTGTATTCGGAACGGCAACTTGGGTAACGGCAGCAGCAGTGGCAAGAATGGGTTTGCTGGTAGGAGGATTTTCATTGTTAGAGGGCGGGTTCGGCGCGGGCGCGTCAACCGGACTGCTCGCTGTCGGCCCGGCTTTCGGAGTCCCACCTGGAGTAACTGGTAAATCGCTACTGACCGACTGTCCATTGAACAAACAAAAAATAGTCTGTCCCGGCTCGGCCCGGTTGAAAAGGCTAAAATCCAGGTAGCCTACACTAATCGCCGCCATAACCACCCCCGCATTACCGCTTGCGCTGCGCCAGGCTTCGGTTTGCGGCACGCCCTCGCCCACCATACCCTGCGGAGTAAATTTTTTGGCGGGCAGCTGGTTCTCATAAAATTGTTGCACCGTCAGCAGGTTGGAAGACGAACGAAAACAAGCTTGTTGGCTCATTTTCGTCAAAGCAAGGCTGGCTTTGGCCTCAAAAGGTCTGATTTCGTTCACGTTTAAGTTTATCAAATAAGCATCGGGAAAGCGCGGCATCTCACCCACGTCAATGGCTGGCTGGCTATTGCGCTGGCGTTCCTCACCTTGCGACGCAACCAAAATAGCATAAATCAATCCTCCCAACACTAGTACACCCACTATCGCCAATAGCCAAAACAACCAATTGCTACTTTTAGTCCCAGCCTTTTCGCTCCTGGTTTTAACTGCTCTGGCTCGCAAGTTTTCCAAAGAAGGCGGCAGGGTGTCCGGTACAGGCAGGGGCGGTGTTACAGGGGCATTATAAACCGGGGCGACGTTGGTATAATCATTAGAGATAGCAGGCCCAAAAGCGGGCGGCGTTGGCACAACTTTAGCAGAGGCGGCAGCCTCAAAGCTATTTAGCTGGCTAGGGCGAAGCGGCGTAATCACTTCTTGCAGCAAAATATCCTCCGCGTCTCTGCCCGATGTATTTGACGACACGGGCAGGGGCGCGGCAGGTTTAGCCTTCAGCCAGCTTGGTTGAAAATCTTCAAATGGGTTTTGCTCTGACATTTTTTGTTCTTAGTTATCATAATAATCGCCAACGGTTAAAACCGTCGTCTATTCAACCCAAACCCACTAAAGTGGGTTATAAAACACCCCCAATGCTAACATCTAAAAAGGTGCTACAACCTGATTTATCAGGTTTGGGGTGGCTAGACGACGGTTTTAACCGTTGGCTTTCAAACTTTCGGCTGACTGCTGATAACTCTATCCCTATTCCGGGTCTATCCAGCGTCCGTGCTGCTTGATAAGCTCAATCAAGCGTTCGTCGGCGGTGGCAGTAGGTACACCCTTTTCGACACATTCTTTGCCCACGAACAAATTGACTTTACCGACAGCCCCGCCCATATAACCAAAGTCCGCGTCGGCCAGTTCGCCCAACCCATTGACAATACAGCCCATAATCGCAATCTTAACACCAACCAGATGTTTGGTGCGGGCCTTGATACGGTCAGTCGTGCTTTGCAAATCAAACAAAGTACGGCCACAGCTAGGACAGGCAATAAACTCGGCCTTGCTGCTGCGTGTCCCGGCAGCTTGTAAAATATTGAAAGCCAGCCAGCTTTGCTCAAGCTCGGTCAGTTGCCCGACGGGATAATTTATTTCGACGCTGCTACCGATGCCATCTATCAGCAAGCCTCCCATCGTAATCGAAGCGTCAATGGTCACGTCGTCGGGGTGGGCCGTCGCAAAAGCAGTCGGTGCAGTCAAGTGAATAGGATAATCCCAACCGCGTTCTTGCAGCCGTGCCGCCAGCAACCGATAAGCCCGCAGCAGGAAGGGAGTAGTAGCCGCGCCCAACGCTAATACCAGTTGTTGCTGCCCTTGCGCCAGACTAACTTCCGCCATCTGAAGCAGAGTTTTCACGATGTCATAAGCGTGGTTTTGCATCGCCTCAAACTCCTGGGTTGCATCCTGGCTAACCGTTTTTAGCCACAAGGGGCGGTGGTGCTGGGCCGAAAGTTGGGCGATGGCCTGCAATTCGCTTTCGGTCTGGTCATCCCAGGCGGTTACATCCAGCGTAAACGCCAGCGCATCGGCCTGGTTTTCCAAAGCAGTCAAAGCCTGAGCCGTGTTTGACACTGTCACCAGCACCGGCAAAGGTACGCCCGCGCCTTGCCGCACCTCTTTTAATGTGTGGGCAGCCCCTGCATCATTCAACGGGTACAGGTAAATATCCGGTTCGCCTTCGGGTTTGCGTTTGGGTTGGGCGGCCAGTATCAAAGTACGACCCGCTCCGTGAGCTTTGTGCAAAAATTCGTCTTTTTTGGCTTGGGGCAGCGTTGCAATCACCTGTGGCACGTTCTCTCCCCCCAACGCCGCCCCGTTTAACTCAATAGAGCGAGTCGCCAGTCGGGTGTAATGATAAGGGTCGCGGGTGTCCGGCAAATTCGGCGCAAAGTCTTCCAGATGCGCCAGGTTAGGATTTTCCGACATAGGCAGCAACGGCAGCGTATCCGTGATGCTACTCAAATCTAAAAGATGCTGTTCAATCTGAGTGTAACGACGGGCAATTCGCAAAGCTACCGGAATTTCTCGTTCCGGGTCTTCGGTCAGCGATACCCGAATAGTGTCACCAATGCCATCTTCCAAAAGCGAGCCAATCCCAATAGCCGACTTGATGCGCCCGTCCTCAGCGTTTCCGGCTTCGGTTACACCCAAGTGAAACGGGTAATTCAAACCCAATGCGTCCAGTCGCGCCGCCAGCAACCGATACGCCTGCACCATCACCTTCGGATTGGAAGCCTTCATAGAAAAAATCAGTTCGTGATAGTCATATCTTCCAGCAATCAGCGCAAACTCCAACGCCGACTCTACCATCCCTTCGGGTGTATCGCCAAAGCGGTTCATAATACGGTCAGACAGCGAACCGTGATTAGTCCCAATACGCATACTCACGCCACGCTGTTTGCACAGTAACACCAACGGTTTGAAACGGGTTTCGATACGGGCCAGTTCGCGTTCGTACTCGGCGTTGGTATATTCCAGCACCGCAAACTTTTTGGCATCGGCAAAGTTGCCAGGGTTAATCCGCACCTTGTCGGCCCATTTCGCTGCTTCCATCGCCGCGCTCGGATTAAAATGCACATCGGCCACCAACGGCACGCGATAGCCCCGTTTTTTCATTTCTTCTCGAATATTTCTGAGATTTTCGGCATCTTTAACCTGCGGCGTGGTGATACGCACAATCTCGCAACCCACATCTACCATCCGGATAGCCTCGGCTACCGTCTCCTCGGTGTTCATAGTATCGGCAGTAGTCATAGACTGCACCCGAATCGGATTATCGCCCCCCACACCTACGTCGCCCACCATTACCACCCGCGTTTTGCGCCGCGCATACGCATAACTATCCGCCACATAGGGCAACCTTTTATCAGCAAGCAAAGCATCTATTTGGGCCAGGTTCTTTTCAGTTTCTACCTGCAAAGTCATTTTGATTCCTATCTTTTATTTCTTTTTATAATAGGTTGGAGCAAGTGGCTCAACCCGCAATTCTCTTATTATTTCACTGCTTTAAGTATAACCCGCGTATCCAACCGCCGCAAGGTTTCTAAGGCGGCCCAAAATTACCAAATAGTGCTAATTTGGGGGCTGGCCTGGATTTTATGGTCGCTCGTCACCAAAGGCAGGTTCAAGTACAAAGCCGTAGCCGCAATAATCCGGTCTGGCATATCCGGCACAATATCACGCGGTATCTGCTCCAATGCCTTCGCCACATTAAAGTCAAGAGGTACATCAGTAAAAGCAAGCATTGGGTTAATTAGCACATTCTTGATACCCTCAAGTACCTTCTTGGAAAATCTACCTTTTTCAACCAGATAAGTTACTTCTACCAGGCTGATAATAGAAACATAAATTGGGCTTTTTGTTTTGATAGCTTGAACAAATGCTGCACTAGCTTTAGGCGACAGTTTGATTGGGTCAAAAAGATGCCAGATAAGGGCATTAGTATCGGTTACTAATGAACTCATAGCTCAATATCTCGCGGAAAGTTGGCCCACATTTCCCGCCGTGCTTGTGAAAGCTCGTCATCAGTGATGGTTACACCCAAATGTGCAAACATTCCGGTGGAATCCAGGAAAGAATTACTATCCACAGCCTTTTCCTTCAAACTCAAAACACCTTTGGAGCTACGCGGTGGCTTTTTAACCTCTTTATCAGATTGCAGAGAATTCACGAAATTTAGGACTTCCTGCTGCTTCTCGGCGGGTAGTGCTTGTAGTTTCTCTATGACTTCTTGCTGGATAGCCGTCATTTCTGTTCACCCTTCTCGCTAAGAGTTATATCTCTTGGAAAGTTGGCCCACATTTCCCGCCGCACTTCTGCCAGGTCTTCTTCCTTCAGAGTCACACCTAAATGGGCATAACGGCCCATAGAGTCACGACGCGGTTTTTTTCAGTATTCAAATCGGCTAAAATTCCTTCGCTGCTAATGCGCGGTTTTTTAGTAATCGTTTCTGGCGTAATAGTGGTTTTTTGCACCAGGAAATCCGCAAAATCCAAAACTTCCTGTTGCTTCTCGGCGGGTAACGTCCGCAGCTTCTCAACCACAGCGTGTTCAATTTCCATTGTGGTCATTCCAGTCCTCCTATTACATTCTATCTCGTTTTTCTCATAATATATACGGGAAATTTGGGCTAAGGTTCGGCTTTTCAAACCGCTCCGTGTTCTTCCTATCACCAACTGGCTGTGGCCGTCAAAATTTTGGTCTGGCTATTTTATCAACAGTTTGCGTCGGGTCAGAAACAAAGCCCAGGCCAGGCCGAAAATTAACGCCCCTGCAATTGCTTCAATCAAATGGACACGCCCAAAAATTATTTCGGGTTGGGTTTGCAAACGGATAAAACTCACAGTTAGCCACCCGCCGACAGCCGACAGCAAGGTTAGTAGCAACACCGACACCAGCGAACGTATTCCGCCAATCAGACCTACCAGCACCGCCGTCACCAAGCCGATAATCAAGAATATGGCTAGTTGAGCCGGGTCGGGAATAACAAAATTAATCGAAACATTCATCTTTTCGCTCGGTCTTTCTCTTTTTAGCTCTAGCTCACAATCAAGTAAAAGTTAGGCTCTATCATACCCCATTATAGCAGGAGAGGGAATAACAGCTTAATATCAGGCGTAGATATTAGCAAATTTTGGGGCTTTTGGCATCTTTTTGAAGCCACAACCAGACCAGATTGCCCCTAGTATAAATCCAGGTTATAATCCCAGCTGCAAGAAGCAGTCCAAAAACCAATACCATTCAATTAAGGAGCAGAAATGCAGCCGATTCTGTGTACGCTGATTTATATAGTGCATCGTGGTCAGGTCTTGATGATGCACCGTCGCAAACAGCCCAACCTGGGATTGTGGACTGCGCCAGGCGGCAAGCTAGAAGCGGGCGAAGCTCCTGCCGAATGTGCGAAACGCGAACTGCTAGAGGAAACTGGTCTGACAGTGGATAATTTAACGTTACGGGCCGTGCTGAACGACGAAGGGCCGCAACGGTGGCTGATGTTTATTTATCTTGGTGTACTAGAGGCACACGCGCCCCGCCCCGCGCTGCTCGAATGCCTGGAAGGTGAATTGGTTTGGCTCGACCTGGACGAGGTACTGCAAATGGAGATACCAGCCTCCGATGCGGTTTTCTTCCCTAGAGTGATGGCAGCCGATGGCCCGGTCTATGAAGCCAAATTTTTCTACGACCAAAACGACACTTTGCTAGACCGGATAGATTTTTCCTAATTTTCTACCGCAGCAACCAGTTGACGGCGCAGAACAAGATTAGCCAGGTGAAAACTCAAACGATGGGCCAGCTGTGCGCTTCGATGGTTGCATCCACCTCGGCTATAAGCTCGATGGGGCGGGTCAAGGCGGCCACTATTTGTTGATAATGGCGGATATCGATGTAATACCAAATCCGCTTGAGTAGTGTACATTCGTCTGTGAAGATGCAGGCTCTAATCCTACTTTTAATGTACAGTACCTAACCGGATTTGGTATAAGCGGGTGTACACCCTTTGTGGTCTTTGAGCCACTTCTGACAAACCTGATAGCCCCCACCTGAAAGTGTCGGACATTGGGGGACGTTCTCGAAATATTGGGTTTTGTTGAGCCAGGCCCGACTTGGTACATCGCCTGGTTCGGTGTAGCGCACGTCTTCTATCGTGCTGTCGCCCGCGATAAGGTCTAAATTTGGGTGTAGAGGTTATAATTTTGTCGGGAGAAATGGGGTATAAAAGAAAAAAGCCGCAGCGGCCTATCTTCACATAACCCTGCGGTCACACTATTGTCTGCGCTGAAGCGTTTCACTGCCAGGTTCGGGATGGGTCTGGGTGGGTCCACTTCGCTCTTGCCACGACTCTTTTCTTC
>JBBQZT010000085.1:0-25390 GCA_038207455.1 Chloroflexia bacterium | reverse complement strand
GGGCTGAGTGCTAGTGCCGCCCAAGTAGCCAGTTTAAATCTGGAACGGAGCGAAGAATGTGGGCAGTGGACTTACACTTTACGACCACAAGTTGGATCTGACAGCCTTGCCAAAACTGGAACTTAATATTTTACACGTCCTTAGTCTCTCATTTCCATTGGAGAGTTTCTTTGACGGAACTTCCCCTGGTTTTTTCAGACTGACCAAACCGTAGGGTCGTTAGCTCCCAGTTCCTGTTTCTTATCAGGCTGCCCTAGCCTCACGACACAAGTTAGTGCGTAGGGGTGAGCCTCCGTTCATCGTAGTCCGACCAAAGCTTCTGCTTGCTCCCAAGTGGGCTGTCTGTCGCTGCCTGTTGCTATTCTCTGTCCCAACTGACAGGCGAAAAGGTGGTAAATTATGTTTGATATCGCACCGCTACGGCCCGCACCCTGGCGACAAGTTCAGGCTGGCGAGTGCTGGCTGTTGATAGTAGCCGGGCCAGTAACCTGCGGACGACTATGGACACGATGATGATGCCACCTGCTCCTCCTCCACTCCGGCCAACCCACTCATCTTCCTCCCTTACTACCACCTCCACACCCTCTACTACAGAGAGGTTTGTACCCCAGGCTATCGTTATGGAAGCCTTCCACCCGTCTACTTTCCCACTACAACAGGAATACGAACTCGCTCACACGGAAGTGACGAAGGCAGAAGATGATTTATTATTATCACAACCCTATAGCGTGATGACAACCCTAAACCTTGCTCAGTGGTTGACTCTGCGTGGCCTGCGCCTGAGTTTCGCACCGGGTAAGACTTCTGGTTACAAACCAACCGCCTCCACCTCCCTCGACGCAAACCCGACCATACCCGTCATCCTCTATACCACCACACCAAAAGGCTTGCCACCACACTCTTTTCGGCAATAGCAACTTTGCCACCCGCCTCAGCAGCAATTGTTGTCAAACGCAGCATTACTACCGCTACTGACCTGGACACCGACATTGATGCGCTGGTAACGGTACTGGCTCACGTTACGGGTCTGGTTTACTGCGCTCGTTGCCAGCTTTACATAAATCCTACCGACCTGGCCTGTTTTTTCCTTCTCCTGTTACGTCTTCGGCTGTTGGTAGAAAACTTTTATACCAGACCTGTGCCAATCAGCATCATACTGATACCCCGACCACAGACCAAAGCGAAGTTAGCAGCAGCAATAACACCAACCGCAACTTTCCACCCAAACTGTTTCCGGCCCGGCTGTTGGCTCTGGCTGCCGCCAAACCGTTTGTTGCAGACCACACCGCCGCCGCTGACATCCCTTCAACTGGAAATGACAATGATAGCAGTAGTAGTAGTAGTGACTACCTTAACGGTACGGCTGACCCCTGGAATAGCCAGACCATCTCTCCCGGCCATAAACTCCACTCCAATAGCAATAATAATAACAGGGGCTATCGCTACCCGGTCAAAGGAGGTTCACATCTATGACCCATTTATTGCTGTCATCTAACCCTTTTCCTCAAACGAGATGGGTGTAGATAATCAAATTTATTAGTAGGAGGTACTTTACCATTATGAGTGAAACCCCCTAACCCCGATAAGGGGACAAATCGAACTGACCTTCACTGAGCGGGTTTATCGCACAGGCGACCCGGCCAGCCGCGAGAAGCTCCTCGTGGCTATGCTAGACTTCGCTGCCGGATGTTACATCTCCGACCATACCTACAACTCTTCCAAATGCCAGATACTGGCCGACCATTACCCACAACTCACCCTTACCACTGAGGATGCGATAGAAAACCTGCTGTTCCTACTGTTCGACGAAGGTTTCTCGGAACCCAGCTTTGAGGAAGCTCTCAAACTGTTCAGCTACTTCGTCACCACCAAGCGAAATGAACCAAACTCGGATATAAGCCTGGGCAAGCACCCTGACAATAAGGCCGTCGGCAATAACACGGTTGACCTGACCGACCCTATCACGCTGGAATTGTGCCGCCGCTTTTGGGAGGCAGGTGTCACTCTTGCCAACCAGTTCAAGACCCAGTACCGCCCCTACTTCGAGCAAGCCTTCGCTGCCAACCCTTATGCCCCTAACTATGCTTTTGCGGTGGCCTGTCAACTGGCCGAGCTACCACTTGACCAGTGGGCGCACGACTGGCCCGACGATGTGTATTACGCGGTTGGCTACAGCTTGCCAGATGATACTGTTGCCAGTGCTGATACTACTCCTACTTCTACCGTTACCGCCAGTGACGGAAAGGATAGCAGCAATGACACTGATAAAGCCGCGGCTTGACCTGCCCTTTTCCCGACATACGCGCCGTAGAGCGCACAGAGAGTAGCTGCCTATCCAGCAATATTTCAAGGTTAGCATTCAGGCAGGCAGGTAAGCAGGCGGCTACTTAATCCACTGTAATCTCTAAATCATTGATAGTAACAAATAAAGGTAAAAGGAGAAAGGCCACAATGAACGCGAATAAAGCCTTAAAGGGACAGGTGCATATATTCTTCTACGACGAGATGTCCAAGCTGGGCAACGAGGCAGATTACAGAATTGATGGCGTGAAAGCCCACTCCTTGTGTACCGCCACTTTGCGGCCTTTTTGTCTGAATTAGTGATAAAATAAGCTGGACAGTAATTATCTTGCTGATGCTGATGATGCAAATTAGCAGCAGGTTGTAAAGTTGGAGAGTGATGGGCTATCGAAAGAGTAATACAGTTTGCATAGTGCGGCTGGTCAGCTTGCGTTATCTCTCGACTGCCCAAAAGGAGCAGTGCCTCGCCTTGCGCCAAGAAGCGGGCCGTTGTTGGAGTGCAATGGTAGATGCTCACCGTACCAGCCGCGAAACACCAAATGAACCTCTGTGGCTCTCCGCACCCGATTTGGAAAAGCAGTTCAAGGGTGGTCAGTTTGCGCTCCATTCCCAAACCGTCCAGGCTCTCGCTCAAAAGCTGGAAGCCAATGTCCAGACCATCACCGAACTGCGCCGCCAACAAAAGCAACTTGCACGAAGCTTTGGTAAACCAGTTGAGGATGTAGTGACAGCCTGTTATCCCTACCGCACCCCACTCTTCCAGACCCCTATCTGGAAAGAGTAGGCTATCCCCGTGCAAGGACAGGAAATTAGCCTGTCTTGCGGAAAGGGCCGCGCTTCCCTGGTACTGCCACTTCCAATCGAGTAGCGAAAGGATTGTAGCATCTGCAAAGTAGAACTTTTGTGGAGAGCAGACCACTACCAGCTTGCCCTTACGATAGACACCAAAGAGGTCAATCCCGCTACTGCAAGTGTTGCTATCCCTAGAAGAAGCTTGCCCCTTCAGGTGCGAGAGTATGTCACGGTAGAACCACGTCGCGCAAGCGACGCGAGTAAGTCAGCTCTCACACTGACAAAAAGGGCCACAAGGCGGTACACAAGGAAAGGCGTTTTATTCCACCCGTAAACGAGTGGGTTTTCACGCTGTCAGCTAGTAATTCCACAAAACAGTGGTCACGCCCTATTTAATTTTAGGTAACGGTTGCGGGTCAGTGGTTGGGCCTTGTACTGTGGGTTTGCCGTCCTTCCAATCCACCTTGTCTAGCCACATCAAGCGGCGGTCAGTTTTTGTTCCTGCTATGGTAACTTCCCAGGCATGATAAAAAATCCAGGTCTGGTCTCCCACTTGCAGAAGTGACTCCCCGCCCGGCCCAATCACGGGCGGTTTTTTGAGAGCGGATTTGAGAATAGGGTTGTTGTCGGCTTGTTGGCACGGCCCTACCGCAGTTTTACAGGTGGCGTAGCCCACCGCGTAATCCACCCCTGCATAATCGTTGGCGGAGAAAAACAAATAATAGTTATTATCGTGTTTGAACATCTGCGGGCCTTCCACCACGCGCCCCTCCCACGGCACGTCGTTGCTCATAAGCTTGGTCGGCTGACCTATCAAGCTAAGACCGTCAGGGGCTAACTCCTGGGCGTACAGATTGGTCGGCATTTGACAACAATTGCCATCGTTTTTGAAGTACAGGTAAAGTTTGTTGTTGCTATCTTGAAACACGTCGGGGTCAATATCACCACCTTCGTCAGGCTGACAAACTATGGGTTGCTCACTGCTATCCTTAAATTTGCCGTCGGGCTTGTCGCTGGTAGCCACTCCAATACACTGCTTGTTAGAAGTTTTGTCGCGGGCGGTGTAATACATCACGAATTTCGAGCTAACTTGCTTTACGTCGGGTGCCCACACCAACGAGCCGCCTAACTTTGCCCACTTGGGCAGGGCGGGCAGCGCGTCCCCCGCTAAAGTCCAATTTATCATATCGCTGGACGTTGCTACCTGCACATTCTTGCTGTTGGCATTGGTAGCGTAACCATAGAAAGTGCCGTTGAAGACGAACACAAAGGGGTCGGCGAAATCATTTACCAATACCGGATTTTGAAAATCGCCGGGCGGGATAGTAGCCGCCACCGTCGTCGCTTCCTGGGCAGGGGCGGCAGTGCTGGCGGCCACACTGGTAGTAACCGCGGCCAGAGTAGTAGTTTGGGCGATGGTAGTCTGCTGAATAGTAGTTTGGATTGCGTTAGTGGTTTGTGAGGCGGCGGCGGTAGTGACATTTGAGGTTGCGGTTTCTCCGCAACCCGTCAACAGACCCAATGCCACAATTAAAGTGGTCAGATAACTGAACCAGCGCACATTTAACCTTTGTTTCTTCATACTGTTTCCTTAACCTTTGACACCCGAAGAAGCTACGCTTGCCACGATAAAGCGTTGGAGTACCACGTACAAAATTAGCACTGGCACGGCTGCCACCACCGCCCCGGCCATCATAAGCCCATACTCCGAAGTGTAAGAGCCTTGCAAGCTGCGTAAGCCAATCGGCAGCGTCTGCAAACTGCGGTCTTGTAAAATCAGCAACGGCCACAAAAAGTCGTTCCAGCTTCCCAAAAAGGTAATTACGCCGAGCGTAGCCAGGGCTGGTTTGGCTAAGGGCAGGGCTATACTCCAAAAGGTTTGTAAGTTGTTGGCCCCGTCAATATGGGCAGCCTCCTCCAATTCTTTGGGTATAGTCTCGAAAAACTGACGCAAAAAGAAAACCCCAAACACTCCGGCCAGCGCGGGCAAAATTACGCCCAAATAGTTGTTGCGTAAGCCAATCGCGTTAATGGTCAAAAAGTTTGGCACCAAAAACAAGATGCCCGGCAAAAATAAAGTAAACAGCAGCATATTAAAAAGGATTTTCCGACCTGGAAACTCCATGCGGGCATAAGCGTAAGCCGCCAGCGCATCTACTATCAGCACCAGCGATGTCACAATAGCCGCAATCACCACGCTATTAGTAAACCAGGTGACAATCGGTGTGGCTGGGTTGTCCAGCAATTTCTGGTAATTGTCGAAAGTAGGGTTAGCGGGCCACCATTGAACTTCTTTGGTGAACAGCTGGTTTTTGGGTTTGATTGAAGTGGCTAACATCCAGAACAAGGGTATCAAGACAATTACCGCTACTAAAGCCAGGATAAGATAAAGAATAGCCCGTTGCAAATATATACGGCTTCGATACGAAAAGGCAGATTTGCGTTGAGCCGGAGTGGTAGTAGCCATTTGCTCCTCCTTCTTTTAATAACTGTTATCCCGCTTGCGGAAGATGCGGAAGTTTAGGTAAGAAATCGCAATCATTATTACCGCCACCACAAAGGACATCGCCGCCGCACTACCCTGGTTGTTGCGGTTAAAACCTTCGTCGTAAATGCGGAACATCACTGGCTCAGTTCCTCTGGATGGCCCATTGTTAGTCATAAAAAGCGATTGACCGAACAAGTTAAAGGATGAGATGATGGTGATAATGACCACGAATACCAGCACCGACTGAAGCAACGGCAAGGTAATACCAATAAATTTTTGCCAACCCGTTGCACCGTCAATAGTAGCCGCTTCATACAGCTGCTCAGGTATGTCTTGCAAAGCCGCCAGCAAAATAATCATATTAAAGCCCATCGTCCACCACACCGTGGCAATGGTAATGGCGACCCATGCTGCGGGCAAAGTTGAAAGCCAACGAGGTGGCCCAGCATCTCCAAAAACACCCAGCGTCTTGGCATAAGCGTTGACCAAACCACCGTTGCTCTGGAAAATCCAGTACCACAACAAAGATATAACTGAAACCGAAAGTACCCAGGGGGCAAAGATGATGGCTCGGAAAAAGTTACGTGCTGGTAGTTTCGTGTTTAGCAATATCGCCAACAAAAGGGGAATTACCACCAATGCGGGTACACTATACAGCATAAACAGACCGGTGTTACCCAGGGCGTTCCAAAACAAATCAAACTCGCGGGTGTTGGGGTTGAAAAGATTGGTATAATTGTCCAGCCCGATAAACTTATTGCTTTCGGGCGTGAGAATGTTATATTGGAAAGTGCTGTATATCAGCCCACTAAAAAACGGGTAGCCCACAAACACCGCGAAAAAGAACAAATGGGGCAGGATAAACAGGTAAGGCGTGATATTAAAGCGACGCTTGGTGTTTATACTTTGTACAGCTACCCCTGCTATCTCGCGCCCCTGGATAGTTTTCGCCATTGAAAAACCCTGCCTTTCTTAAAAAGACCTGTGGTAAATAAGTGTGCGTCAGATTTTTGTATCACCAGTGGTTGATGAATTTTAACCAATTAGTCTGGTATAAACACACCGTATCATCTCAAAAATCCGGGGGTAGGGGCGCGATAAATCTCGCCCCTACCTTTCGAGATGATACGACACACCGATGGATATATTTATCTACGACTTAGGAGCGTCTCCGTACTTCTGCTTATTAGCCATCAGAGTCTGGTTGCTCTTTTTAGCCGCATCGTCTAAAGCCGCTTTAACGTCTTTTGCTTTGCCCGTCATAATAGCGGTAATCGCGTCGCCCAACGGTCCAAAGGCATCACCGATACCAGGGACAGAAGGCGGGAAAACCGGATTTTCGACAGCCGCCGCCAGGTCAGACTGAGGTTGCAGCGTCTTTATATCGGCACTATTGCGAACCTTGTTATAAGCTGGAACGTTGCCCGCCTTCGCCCAGGTCAGCGAATTGTCCAAAATGTACTTCATCAACAACGCTGAACCAGCATCTTTACAGGCATCATTGCCTTTTTTGTGAACAGGTAGAGCCAGCGAAGCCATACCCGCCCAAGTCGCAGGTTGAGTACCGATTTGTGGGGCGGCAGTCGCTTTACCACTAAACGATACCCCTGAGCCAGTCACGTTGGTGGTCTGCCAGATACCGTTCCAAATTATACCCGCGCTGCCAGACTTAAAAGCATTCAGGTCAGCATCTACTTCAAGGGCAGGATCGGAATATTTCTTTTGAGCGTCCAGCATCCACTGCACCGCTTTTACACCCGCGTCGCTGTTCCAGGTGGCCTGGGTCACGTCAGCATTAAACTCGCTACCCCCATACTGATGCAACAATTGTTGGAAAATCTGCTGAACCGGGAAACCACTGGTGATTACAAAGCCTTTATTGCCACCTTTGGTCATTGCCGCCGCCACTTTCTGAAAATCGGCATCAGTTTTGGGTGCATCGGTCATCCCAGCTGCTTTGAGCAGGTCAGCATTATAATACATAGTCATTGGCACCATACTGAGCGGCAAAGTGTAACGCTTGCCTGCTACTACCCCGTTGTCCCAGGCCACCTTTGGGAAATCGCTGGCAGTGAAGCCCAGTTGCTGCACCAGTGGGTCAATAGGCCGGATGACGTTGTTGAAGGCATTGGTTGCCACCGCATCTTCGTTGATAATCGCAATGTCGGGCAGAGTGTCGGATGCCGCCGCCGTCGTCAACTGAGTACCATAGTCGGCCTGGCTGGTCATCTTGACAGTAACTTTGCCAGCGTTAGCCTTGTTAAAAGCATCTACAATCTGGCCCATAAATGGCCCGTCGGGACCAGTGAAGCCGTTCCAGTATTGCAACTGCACATTGTTGCAGGTAGCAGGAAGCGTGAAAGCCGCGCCCGTCGAGCCGCCACCAGCCGCCGCCGTAGTCGCTACCGCGCTGGTCGTGACTACACCCGCACTGGTGGTGGCCCCTGCCGCCGTAGTTGCTGCGCTTGCGCTAGTAGTCGTCGCCGCTCCTGCGCTGGTCGTGGCCGCCCCTGCCGCCGTGGTAGCTGCTGACGCACTGGTGGTAGCCGCCGTCCCACCGGACGTACTGGTAGCCGTTTCGCCACAAGCAGCCAGCAGCACCAGACACAACATACAAAGCACTGCCATCAAGCTAAAGCGTAGCCTTGATTTACTAAACATCGAATGTTCCTCCTTTGGAAATTCTCAATCTTCAATCCCACATGGTTGCCACAAAAAGGTAGCCTAAAAAGGTTGGTTAGAGCATTGCATTCATTAATGAGCAAAGCTAACCCCTGCTTCTGATTATGCTGTCTTCCTAGTCTGAAGCCTAGTGTGGTTTGTTTATAGGTTTCTATCTAAAGCGCGATAACCAATTCGCAAGACTATATCTTGCGGGTAATTGCCAAAGCGACTGCCGAATAGATTCAGACCGCCGATGTGTTCAGCATCGGGTTTGACACCCAGTCGTACCGAAATAAAACGAGCCTGGTTTAGCTTCAGGTCTGCTATTTTTACATTCGAGATTGCCATACCATCTACTTGCGACCCGCTTTCGTTGACGTGCCAAAACTTCAACAAGCCGTACTGAGTATTGCGTTCTGTCCACCACTCCGGCGTTAATCGTCCCCGTTCGCCCCCAAAATCTGACGGACTAATCCATGTGCCTATCTCGACCTCGTTTATCCAAAGCGTAATATCCGAAGGCCACTCCAGATTAAAAAGGGGGGCTTCAGAACATATCTCCATACTCAGGTGCAAAGACTCTGGGTGAGTGGCGGCAGGTACGCGATTGGGGAAGCGGTATTCGACGTAGCCCTGATGAAACCAGAGTAGCTGGGCACTCAAACGTTCTGGCTCATAAAACGAAGCGGCATCGTCCAATAGCCCAATAATGCCGCTTTCACTTAGCAAACCACAGGTGGGAGAGACCTGGCAATCCACATAAGCCCCAATAGGCATACTTTGTTCGATAGCTTGCTCAGTTGGTTTCTCTACTACAGGCAGGTCAACCACGATTTGGTCGTACATTCGCACGCAGACTTTTTGTAATCCCCGACTGGCTGGCTCAAACTCAGTCCGAATAAGCCCGGCTTCCACCAGGGTTTCTACGTGCAGAGCCGCCGTCGAGAAAGGGATTTCCAAGACAGAGGCAATCTCACTTACACTTGCCATTTTGTCTGAAAGATAGCGTAATATGCGGATGCGATTGATCGAATCCAATGCCTTAAAAACGCGCTCAAGCTGGGCATTTTCGGTACTATCGTCCAGTATGAGTATTCGGCTAATAGCGTTGCGTTTGACCATAATTCCAGCTTCTTTGCTTTCATTCCAGGTTTTTTGTTATGCGCTATAATTGCAAGATTGTTACAGTAAAGTTAGATGGATACAATATATTTGATTGTAAATGGCTTTGCACAATTTGTCAAGAGGTTTTTTGGGCAATTTGCTACCAAAAAGGGTTGACAAGCTGATATTAAGAGGTTATTATTCATAAAAGTTGTTACAATCCATATTTGATGAGTACGCTTGTCCTCAATTACATTCGATAAGTATGCAGAAGAGTAGCAATTACTATGCCACTAGCAAATGTTTAGCCTCAAGGTTTTTGAGAGGGTTTGATTTTATGCGTCGAGTTTGCTCTTTGAATGGACAGTGGCAGTTCCAATTAGACCCTGCCGGAGTGATAGAGCCAGCTACTTTCGAGCCAGAACGTATTATGCCCGTACCATCACCCTGGCAAGCGGCCTGCCCCGAATTGGAGCAATATAGCGGCTACGCCTGGTATGGTTACGAACTAGCTTTGGAGGCGGCATTAGTGGCAGGGGAGGGTGAACTGCTTTTGCACTTCGGAGCAGTAGATTATTGGTGTCAAGTTTTTGTTAATGGTGAATTGGCGGGGCAGCACGAAGGCGGCTATATGCCTTTTGATGTGCCAATCAAAGCTTGGGTCAAAGCGGGTGGCAATCGTCTGCTGGTACGAGTCTATGACGCTATTCAGCCAGGTATTACGATACCCCGCTGGCCTGACTACTCTATTCACACTACTGCTAGTCAGCCTCCCTTCGACGCAGTGCAGGTGCCACACGGCAAACAGGAATGGTATATTAACGTCGGCGGTATCTGGCAGGACGTAACCTTAACCGTGGTTCCTCCCACTTATCTGGAAAATGTGCAGGTTACGCCAAACATTCACACGGGCGAGGCTCACTTCCGGCTGACTTTGGGCGGTGATACGGCTCATTTCCAGGGTGAAATTCGTTTGCGGGTGAGCGAGCTTGAAACCAGCGTGACTGTTATCCAGGGCCAAACTGATTATACTACCACCCTTATAATTGACCAGCCCAGCCTTTGGAACATCCACACCCCCAACTTATATACTGCCCACGTAAATCTAAATAATTTTAATAAAGCGACGGATAATAGCGATGAGTTGGAAGTCCGCTTTGGGTTCAGGGAAATCGCCACACGCAACGGCCAAATCCTGCTCAACGACCAGCCTATTTTTTTGCTGGCGGCTCTTGATCAGGATATTTATGCCGACACTATCTATACTGTACCATCGGATGAATATTTGCGTGACCAGTTCCGTAAGGCTAAAGAGCTTGGTTTTAACTGTTTGCGTTGTCATATTAAGCCTCCAGACCCGCGTTATCTGGATTTAGCCGACGAGATGGGGCTATTAGTTTGGACTGAAATCCCTTCGTGGCGTACTTTTTATTCCAGAGGTACAGTTCATCCCAATCAACTGGTTTTGGACCAGCTTATCAAGCAACGGGTAGAACAAACGCTGGCCGAAATGATTGCCCGCGACTTCAACCACCCTTCGATCATTATTTGGACACTGGTAAACGAAGATTGGGGAACGGCTCTAGCTTTTGAAAGCTCTGATCGAACCTGGCTCACGCATTTGTATGATTATTGCAAGCAACTTGACCCAACCCGACTCGTGGTGGACAATTCGGCCTGTCTGCATCCCGCCGGGCCAAACGTTCATGTGCATAGCGACCTGGACGATTTCCATTTTTATGCTGGTATTCCTGAGCAAGCCGACACCTGGGAACAAATTATTGAGCAGTTTAACCTGCGTCCCACCTGGACATATTCGACGCACGCAGATATTGTACGCACGGGCCGCGAACCCTTAGTCTTGTCGGAGTTTGGTAATTGGGGTTTGCCTTCGCTGAAACTTATGCACCAACATTATGGGAAAGACCCAGATTGGTTCAAGCTCGGTCCCTGGTGGTCACGCTACGACGGTGAACCGGGTTGGCCCAAAGATGTCAGCTCACGTTTTGAGGAGTTCGGGCTGGCCCGCGTTTGGGCTGACTACGAAGAGTTTGCGACGGCCAGCCAATGGCATCAATTTGCTGCTATGAAGTTCGAGATTGAGGCGATGCGACGGCAGCCCCACCTGGCCGGATATGTTGTGACCGAACTGGCGGATATTTATTGGGAAAGTAACGGCTTGCTGGACTTTCTGCGTAACCCCAAAGCCTACCACAACGTTTTCGCCATTATAAACTCGCCAGATGTAATTATTCCACAGGCCCAATACCACGCGGTTTGGGATGACCAGACCGTAGCGGTGCAGCTATATTTGTCCCACTATAGTGGGCAAGATTGGCAAAATACCCGCTTGCAAGCGCAACTGGCGGATGGCAAAGTGACTGAATACGGGCTACCAAACATAGCTAACGGTACAGTTAAAACTTTAGGTAGCCACCGCTGGAAGGTGGCAAAAGTCGAGCAGGCGACTTTACAAAAACTGAATTTCGCCCTGCTTGCTACTAATACTGATACCGATACTAAGGGTAAAGGTCAGCACAACGTTTTGGCCCGCAATAGTTTGGATATACTGGTGTTGCCAGCCGCCGCCCGCCAACCCCAATATCTGACCCCAGTGGCGGTAATTACCCGTGCGACAGTAGGGTTAGCTGATGACCTCCAGGCTCTAGCTCCTCTCACCCTGGACAATAGTGCCGGAATTGAAACCCATTTCGGGGATACTGAAGATGCTGACCAGGTGCAGCCCGACCAATCGCTATCTTTAGATAACAAAACAAGCTCGCATTTGGAAAATTTATTGGCTGAAATGGGCTATCAGGTTACGTCAAGACTAAATTCCAACTCAAGATTAGCGATAACCACCTATCCTAACGCCGAACTTTTGGAATGGGTGCAGCAAGGCGGCGATTTGCTTTTTATCAGCAGTGGTCCCAGCCCCTTCTTCTGGGTGCGGAGTGGTAGCGGCAACAATAGCGGTTGGATCAGTGCTTTTACCTGGTTAAAACCGGGTGTTCACCAACGGCTGGCTTCGGTGCTGAACCCGCTTACTATGGCTTTCCGTCATCTGATGCCGCGTGCCTCTATCGTTGGTTTGCCTTTTAGAGACCCGGCAGTACAGGGCGATTTTCTGGCGGGGACGATTACTGGCTGGCTCAACCACCCCGTCATAGATACGCTCCAATTCCGCTACGGTCAAGGCCGCGTGATTATGACCACTTTCGCACTCGAAAGAGCCTTGCCGGGCGACCCGGTAGCGGTGGCGATGTTGCACGACCTGGTAGATTACTTGCAGTCTGCTGCTTGCCAACCCAGTCTGCGAGCCGATGTTAGCTATTAGTTACCGAGGTGAAAATGTCCGATTTTTCTGACAACCAAACTAATACCGCCACTTATCTAAATCCGGTTTATGACCGTGCTTTTCCAGACCCCTTTGTACTTAAATATAGCGGTGAGTATTGGGGCTATTGTACCGGGATACAGCCCGATGACCGTTGTTTCGGGTTGCTTCATTCGACTGACCTGGTGCATTGGCAGGAGCTTGGCGGAGCGATGGACCCTCTGCCCAACGACTGGCCCTATTACTGGGCTCCCGAAGTGGTTTATGGTAACGGCAAGTTTTACCTTTACTATAGTGTGGGCGACGAAGTGAATATGCAGATGCGAGTGGCGGTAGCTAGTCACCCAGCCGGGCCTTTTGTGGATAGCGGCCATCGCTTGACCCAGGAGAAATTCGCAATTGATGGTCACGTTTTGGTGGACGATGATGGCAAACGCTATCTATTTTATGCTACTGATTTCCTGGAGCATAGCTTTATAGGTACAGGAACGCTGCGCGACTTGATGCTAGACCCCTTCACTTTGGCTAGGCAGCCGAGTCCGGTGACACTTCCCCGTTACGATTGGCACGTTTTTGACCCCAACCGGGTCGAAAAAGGCGGAGTGCGCTGGCATACCATCGAAGGTTCGTTTGTGCTTAAACACAAAGGACTGTATTATCAAATGTTTAGCGGGGGTAACTGGCAAAACCCTAGCTATGGGGTCAGCTACGCCACGACGGACAGCCTGGATAATTTGGAGGAATGGACTCAGGTGGCAGATGGCAAGCAGGTTTTGCCAATTTTACGCACCGTGCCAGAAGTAGTGATTGGCCCTGGTCATAATTCTGTCGTGCGTGGGCCGGACAACCAGCAGATGTTTTGCGTCTATCATCGCTGGGCTGTTGATAGTAGCGCACGAGTGATGGCGATTGACCCTTTAGATTGGGCGGGCGAACGGATGCTGATTCTCGGCCCTAGCACCACGCCGCAACCTGCCCCTACCTTGCCCCGACTGGTTGGATTTAGGGACAAAGACTGGCAATACCAGAACGGCCACTGGTCTGTAACCGCTAATGTGCTTACTCAAAATTCTGCGTCTGAAGGCGCAGCTCTAGCTGTTAGTATGGTTGCCGTAGCTTGTCTGGCAACGGAAGTGAGTTTACGAGCTTTAGCCGGGGCCGGAGCTTTGGGCGTGGTTTTGTATTATCAGGGCGAGGCCGTGTGGCGTTTCAAGCTGTTGCCCGGCGAGAATCGGGCTGTGATAGAGCAAACTTCGGGCAGAGCAATTCAGCATTTCATCGAGTTGCCCCCCGATTTTGATTATCAAGCCTACCACTTATTACGGTTGGAATGGGACGGTTTCAGTCTAAAGGCTACGCTGGACGAGATAGTAGTGCGTTGGCAAGGGACGTTGAAGCTGCCCTATCTCCAACTGAGTTTATTTACCCAAAACGGAGCGGCCGCTTTTGCCGGGTTTGGTCTTACGGTTGGTTGGCAGGATTTATTTGAAGACTCAATCTCCGATTTAGCAAGTTGCGGTTGGTCGGCTATTCAGGATGAGAGCGATTGGCAGATTGGGGCAAAGCAATTGCAATCGCGCGGGCAGCCAACCCAGGCCGTGATAACCAAAGGCCCGTTGCTCGAAAATTATTGGCTGGTAGTAAATGCACGACTGCAAGAAACCACCGCGTCGGGTGGCTGTTACGGGGTTTATCCGGCTTATATAGCGGAGAATGAGCGCGGCCCTTTGTTTACTGTCGAACAGCAGGTGAGCGAATGGGTGGTAGTGGCAAGAGCGGTGGACACCAGCCACACTTTCACGCTCCCGAAAGATTTCAACCCCTCACGCTACCAGCAGTTCCGCTTCCGCAAATATAATAATCAGCTAACCGTCCAATGGGAAGCCCAGGAACTTGGTCAAATCAGCGTGCCACCTGGCCCTTCGTGTATCGGTCTTTACGCGCACCACGCAGTAGTTGGATTTGAGATGGTAAGGGTAACAGAAATCGGCTAATCACGCCCTTGAGTAGTAGCGAAACAGGAACATACGACCAAGTCTTATTTGTTCTAAAAATAGAAATAATAGCGTAAAAAACGGCTTTTCAACATTTGGACACCTATTGTTTTATATTGATAAATCAAAAGACTGCAAAACAAGTCTCGAAACAGGCTAATATAGTAACTGATAATGACGCTTATCTTAAAGACCTGCTCCCAGTGCGTCCAGGGTAGATAACCTCTCATTTTACTACTAACGGAATACGGCGTTCCTTGATGCGTCCGTGATTTTTTTCGATAGTGCGAGCAGTCACAAAGTCGTTGGGGAAGGACTGTGGACTGTAGCCAACGGTTCAGCTTCAAATAAATTTCGTCTTCTGACTGTAGCACTACATCGCACAAGCTGCGCGAATACCTCAGAAAACATCATTCTCAATATTAAGGGGGATTGCGCTGACCTCAGTATGATGCACCAGTCTTTTACCAGTACGTTCTATCAAAAGTACCAGACCACAAAGGGGGTCAGGACATACCACCCGTGCATCTGTTTCTAGCCAATCGTGGGGATGTAAGGGGCGTTGTTTGGCTGGCAACAGGGGAATAGCAGCCTGCAAAGCAAACAAGCAAAAGCTTTGGTTAGTTGGCAAGCTTAATTTTCCGCTTTTTAGCTCAAAATATTCGCCAACCGCGTGGGTACAGGTGCATTGACCTTTAATTTCTTCCACGCTAACTTTCAAATCATACAATTCAAACAAATCGTCCTGCTCCGCCATTGCTTACCTCAATTGTTAAAATAGGGCAAGACCTGGCTGCCCAACAAATGGATGCCTTCGGCAGAGCTTAAACCGTGAGGTGTGCCAAATTCTATCCGGTTTGCCCCCACCGCCAGCAGTCTTTCCACCTGCCGCATTATATCAGGGGGATTGCCAGCAAAGGCAAAACGGTCTAGCAGCTCGTCCGAAATCTGTCGGCTGATAAAATCATAATCGCCTCGGCTGGCCGCGCTTTCTATAACGTCCAGCCATTCGGGGTCTTGCAGGGTAGGGTCAAGCCGGGCCACGACGGGCAAATATAGGGCCACTTCCCGCCGGACTAAAGCACGGGCCGCCTGACGGTCAGCTGACACTACTGTTACCGCCCCCACACATATACCTACCTCTCCTGCCTTCCGACCCACCGCTAATGAACCAGCATCAATAGCCGGACGCAGAAATTCTACCATCGCCGGATTAGCTGAGCCACCAACTTTCACCTCACTGGCTAGTTCGCCCGCCATACGCGCGGTTTGCTTGCCCCACGTGCCAATCATAATCGGTATCTTAGGGCGGAGTGGCGGGTAATTTAAGGCTGCACCAGCAGCCAATTTGAAAACCTGGCCTTCAAAAGCCCCCGTCTCGCCGCTCCACAAATGCTGACAGACCTGCACGGCCTCCCTGAGCGTTTGCAGGGGGTGAGTAGTCTCCAGGCCCAACGCGGTCAGCCAGCTACCCCTAACCAGACCTAAGTAAGCACGGCCCTCGCTAACCATATCCAGCACTGCCGCCTGGCCTGCTATTTCGATTGGGTGCAAAGTGTAGGGATTGAGGGCTGCCGGGCCAATCTGAGCGTGGGGTAAACGTCGCGCCATCAACAAAAGTGCGCCCAAAGCAGGCTGAAAAAATAAATCGTTATAGACGCTAACCACGTCAAACTTATATTGATTCACCAGATCAGCCAAAGCCTCATATTGGGCGGGCGTTTTATCGCTTTGAAAGGCAATCCCAAACTTGATTTTCGTTGCCATCATTCTTGCCACACTTTGACCTTTATCTGCCACCGCTCTGACTCTGTCGGCCAGGTTGTATCTGGCACTCCGACTTCATTTTCTTTTAGTTCAAGTTCGGCTGAATATCCCAGGCCGATATGCTTTGCCAGATGTGCAAAAATCTGCATAAATTCAAATGCTTCTAACACACTCAAACCAAACGCTGCCAGCAAAGCTGGGTCGGGCCAATTCTCAAAAACCGCTTCTCCCTGGGAGTTTTCCGCGTCAACGGTAAAAGTTACAATGCTCGCCCCGATTGAAACCATATCCAAAGCGATTAGCTCTAAAGCTTTGGGTGGCCCGGCGGCGCGAATGGATTGCCAGCTGGCCGCGAAAGTAGCTCCCACGAAGCTTACCCACTCTGAACCTGCAATCTGACGTGCCTTCAAGAAAGCCAGGGTAGCAAGAATGGTGGCCGCCGCGTTTATTTCGGATTGGTGGGCCACTTGCTCAAGCCCGAACTTCGGTACGTTGGTAGGCAAATTTGGCTGTTCCTTTCATAATGCTATAATATAGTGTTATGCTCATCGCTTTCGTTTTGCAAAAGCATCGAACGCAACAAAACGATGGGCGGCATACCGTAGGCCAGACATTGATTGTGAAATTCGCGCAGGTCGAACTGCTCCTGTTTGGCGGTTTTTTCGCTTTGATAGTCTGCCCGCAATTTGTAGAAGAGCAGCTTGCCCAACGTGTAATTTAGCCCTGCCGGGTCGAAGGTGCTTCGCAAAGCTTCTCTTTGAGCCGTAGCGGTCTCCATATAAGCGTTTTCCTGATAAAAACGGAGAGCCTGCTCGACTGTCCAGCCCTGCGTATGCAGACCGATAGAGCAAATAAAGCGACAATCGCGGACTAAAGCTTCCTCAAGTTGGGCTATCTGCAATTTGGCCTTGCTGTCAGCAGCCATATTTTGAGCGTAACCTTCTTCAAGCAGCATCTGTTCGCAGTAGTGCGCCCAGCCTTCGATAAAGCTGTAGCTGGTCAGGTTTTGGGCGGCGGGCGAGGGCGAGTTACGCGCGTGAAGATGTTGCAGGTAGTGGCCGGGGTAGGCTTCGTGGATAGAAAAAATTTGGATAGTATAGTCGTTGAAACGGCTCAACCATTCCTCTTGGCGTTCAAGCGGCCAGTCGGTGTTAGCCGGGGTAATATAAAAATGAGCTTCGGTAGCGACGGTTTCAAAAGGGCCAGGCGTTTCCATATCGGCAAAAATCCAGCGCATAAATGGCGGAGTGTAGGCGACAATGCAGTTAAGCTCGTCTGGCACATCTATTACGTTCGCCTCAACTAAAAATTCTTGAATATTATGCAGATGGCGCAGGGTAGTTGGCACAAGCTCGACGTTAGTAGGGTGTTCTTTGCCAATTGCTTTGATAACTGCTGGTACATCCACCTCGTCTTCGGCTGCGATATTTAGCAAAGCGGCGCAGGTGTGGCGTAGGTGGGCCTGATTGCGCTGCATATCGGTCAAACCGATTTGTAATAACTGTTCAAGCCCAAGCTCTACCATTTCACCCCATTTTAGTAAAGCGGTGTAATTTTCTGGTCCAATGGCGAAGTTGGTATCGGCGGTGGTTAAATGCTGCTGGAAGAAGCGCACATAATCATCCAGCGCAGCACCCGCCATCTCAGCCGCCTTGATTAAACGTGCGTGCATTGCGGCTGGCACTTTGCCTTCGTCGGTGCTGGTAAAGGCTTCAACCGCCTGGTTGACCAAATCCCCATCGCGGTAGTAGCGGGCAAACCCTCGAAAAGTTTCTAGTGAGATTTCAACGGCGGCCCTCGGCAGAGTTTTATCGAGCTTTTGCATCAATTGGCTAATCAAACGCGGCGTAGCTTCCAGATGTTGGCACAATGCCTCGATACGCTGTCCTAACGGCGCGTAGTTCCGTTTGATATAGTTGCTCACGTCGAAAATATAAATGTAAGGCATAATCGGGTTACGCTCATAATAACGGAGCGAACCGTGCCGCAGCAGTTCCAGTTCTATATAGCCTTTTACTAACTTATAGTCAAATTTATCGAGTTTGGCTAATTTTGAATAGTTAATCTGGGTAGATAACTGCTGTCCAAAATCGGCTAATAGTTTTTGCCAGGCTGCTACAGCTTTGGGGGAAAAATCTGGTACGCGCCCGTCATAAGCGTGTAGTCCCAACAAAAAAGAGGCGTTATGGGGATAGAAATCGTTATAGGCGAGGCGAAAACGTTCTACCAAATCTTTTAACTGGTTCTGGTTAGCGTCAGGCTGGCTATTATCCATATTATTGGGGGTAGGGGTAGGCGACATAAAATTGAAAAGCTCCTTTTTAATCTCTATGGGTTGAATTCCCCGTCGCTTGCGACGCTCCCTTATGGAAGGCAACGTGAGTGTCGGAGCTCGTCGAGTTAATACCCCACTGCTTGTGGCGGGGAAATTTTATTTTATCCTTAATTTGTAGGCGGCGCGGGGACGCGCCTGCTATGCTTCCACTCAAGGAATGTGCGGGCGGGGACTGCCGCCTACAATTATTATCGGCTTCAATTCCTTACCGCAACTTTAAGCATTTATTCTTTTACCTGCTGCTCCCTCTGAAGCGTGGGTCGAGCAAATCGCGCAAACCGTCACCAATCAAATTGAAGGCTAACACGGTGGAGGCGATTGCCAGTCCTGGAAAGGTAGTGCGCCACCAGTCGTTCAGGTCGCTTACTCCGGCGGCGGTCATCACGCCCCATTCCGCGTCGGTAGGCTTTGGCCCTAATCCCAAGAAGGACAGGCTGGAGAAAATCAGGATGCCGTTGCCAATATCTATAAAAGTTATGACCAGGATGGATTGCACCAGGTTGGGCAGCACTTGTTTGAACATGATGCGGCCCGGTTTTGCGCCTACCGCCCGCGAAGCCAGTACAAAATCTTGCGTCTTAATTACGAGTACCATACTTCGCACGGTGCGGGCATACGAGGGCCACCACACGATTAAAATAGCTATCACGGCATTTATCACGCTGCGGCCTAACGCGGTAGCGATAGTCATAGCCAGGATTATGATAGGGAAAGCAAAAATGAGGTCGGTCAGGCGCATAATTACTTCATCTACCCAGCCGCCAAAATAACCGCTCACCAGCCCGACAATTGTGCCGATAACACTAGCCAGCGAAATTAAGATAAAGCCGATGGGTAGCGAAAGCTGCGCCCCGTACAGCACTCGGCTAAAAATATCGCGGCCCAACTCGTCCGTACCAAACCAATGTTCAGCCGAAGGTGGTTTATTTCGCACCTTAAAAGCCTGGACGGTAGGACTATAGGGCGCAATGACAGGGGCTAGAACGGCAATTACTATCCAGGCCAATACAATTATCACCCCAACCAAGGTCATGGGGTTGCGACGTAAAAACCGCACGACGGTGCGTAACCCTTTGAGGCGCGGCCACCCTTTGGTTTCAGCCGAGAGTAGAGCGGCGTTAGGGTTGGTAGCTGGCAACAGCAAAGTTTCAACAGCACTATTTTTATCTTCTTCGGGAGTAACCACTTCTGGCTTTATTTGCATCTCAAACTCGTTACTTAGGTTGGCGATACTCGTGTCCGAATACGCGGGTCGAGCAAGCTGTACAATAAATCTACAATCAGGTTTATGATAATATAAATCAAAGCCACGATGATGCTGACCCCCATAATAGCTGGGAAGTCCAGGTGGGTGGCACTTTGAAAAGCATAGCGGCCCAAACCCGGATAGCCAAAAATAGTCTCGGTTAAGACTGTCCCCGAAAGCAGATTGCCATACGACAGGCTGATAACCGTAACCACTGGTACTAAAATGTTTGGCAGCGCGTGGCGACGCAAAACGGTAGCTCTGGATAGACCTTTAGAGGTGGCAGTGCGAATATATTCCTGCTGCAACACGTCCAGAGTGATAGTCCGCGTGATGCGGATAATTGTGCCAATAATGGTCAGGGACAAAACCAAAGCGGGTAGCAATAGATGTTTGAGGCTCATAGCAAAAGTGTCCAGATGGGCGGTCAGCAAGGAGTCTAGCGTATAAAAGCCAGTAATGTGCTGGGGTGAGGCAACCCCTGTATCCAGGCGGTCAGTCGCGGGCAGCCACGAGAGTTGGGTATAGAATACGAAAATAGCGATATAAGCCAGCCAAAAAACAGGCACAGACGAACCCAGCAGAGAAAATAATCTGATAAGCGTGTCCAGTAAACGTTTGTGCTTGACTGCGGCCAGAATACCCAGCGGTACACCCAGCAAACTTAGCAAAATAGCAACAGTCGCTAGTTCAAAGGTAGCGGGCAGAGCCTCGCCCAAATCAGCCCCAACCGAGCGAGCGGAAACAATGCTTGTACCAAAGTCGCCCTGGACTAAATGGCTCACATACACCAGATATTGCTCTGGTAAAGATTTGTCCAAACCCCACTTCTCTTTGTAGGCTTTGACCAGTGCGGGCTTGCCAATTGCTCCTTCACCCAATGCCGCGTTCACCGGGTCAGCCGGAACGGTATGCGATAATACAAAAGCTATCAAGCTGATGCCTACCAGCATAAACGGGATCAGGAGTAAGCGGCGCAGTAAATATTTTCCCATTGTAAGAGTAAGACCTTTTTCCTGGCTACCAAAGCCTAGCAGCCAGTGATAGCCAGGAGGCAGAATTTACCTATTTTTGGTAACTACTCAGTCTGTCAGGACAGATTGAATAGTTAGGGGGTTGTGCTAGTTAGGCATTGTCACCCTGACGAAGGAAGGGTCTGTTCAAAATTCCGCGAACCGAACAGATGCTTCACTCCGCAGAGCCTCCGTTCACAACCCTGCGGGCCGTGACAAAACCTGTAACTAGCACAACTCCCTAGTTACTACTTTTTGGTAGTTTCGTTGAAAGTCACAATCCAGACCGGGTTGAGAGTGAAACCACTGATATTAGAGCGGTAGCCAATCGCTTGCGACGGCTGCAAGAAGGGTGCAAAGGGCCCGTCCTGGTTCAGCAGCTTTTGGGCCTGCTGATAGTAGCCTACGCGCGTCGCCTGGTCTTGCTCGACGGCAGCTTTCTTGGCTAAATCTTCGATGGGGGCGTTCGCTCCGGCAGCCCAACCACCCCGCAATGCCAATTTTTGGCCGGGGAAGAAGGTCAGATAGTCGGACGGGTCGTTATAGTCTGGAGACCACAGCGAAAGCGTCATCTGCTCTTTACCTGCCCGATACGCATCTAGCCATACCTGGATAGTCATCGGCACTAAGTCAATAGTAATGCCGATTTGAGCAAGGTCTGCCTGTATTTTTTGAGCCATCGTCTCGAACTTGACCCCATTTTGAGTCAGGTCGCTAGGATAAGACATCTTAATTTTGAAGCCGTCCTTCAACCCGGCCTGGCTCAACAAATCTTTGGCTTTGGTGAGGTCGTAAGCCACCGCACTACCCTTGTCCAACGCCCCAGCGAGACCAATAGGAATAATCGAGGGGGGCTGTACCGAACCCGGCCCACCTAAATCCAGGTAGTCGGAGTAGTTGAGTGCGCTGCGGATGGCCTGCCGTACCTGGGGTTTAGAAGTAGATGGGGAGACAGTAGCATCTACGTTCATCAAAATAAAAAATTCGGTTAGGGAAGTGGTTTGCACGACGGATACACCACTTTTACCATTCAGAGCTTTAGCCTGGTCTGCGCCAATGTCCAACGCAAAATCAATATCGCCCTTTTCCAGCGAAGCTTGCTGCACATTCACGTCAGACTGATTTTTGATGATGACTTTGGCGTAAGAAACCGGGCCGTTGTAATTAGGGTTCTTTGCCAAATCAATTTCCGAGTCAGGTTTGTAGCTGGTAATTACATACGGTCCAGACCCGATAGACTGAGCGTTCAGATAGGCCATCGCCTTGTCGCTTTTGTCCGCGTCTGCCGCCGCCGTTGCGCCGTTGGCCTGGGCCGTCTTGCTGTCCAAAACGCCAAAAGAAGGCGTGGTCAGGAGCGATAAGGTATCGGGAGCTACGTCCTTCAGGCTAATCACCACTGTAGCCGGGTCGGGGGCGGAGAAATCGGTCATGTTAGCGGTGACAAACGCGGGCTGACCTTTGAGGTTTTGCAGACGTTTGTAGGAGAAAACCACATCGTCGGCTGTAACCGGGTTGCCACTGGCAAATTTGAAACCCGAATTGAGCTTGAAGGTATAAGTTTTCCCGTCCGAGCTAGTTGTCCAACTGGCGGCCAAATCCGGCACGATTTTAGTCACATCGCTGCCCTTGTATGTCACAAGGGTTTGGTAGGTCGAATGGAAAACCATAAAGGCGGTTTGGGTATATTCCGTGCCGGGGTCAAGATTTTTGCTGGTGAAAACCGTACCAATCACCAATGTACCGTTTCCGCCAGTCGTCGTTCCCGCCGCAGTAGTTGCGACGGTGGTGGCCGCAGTGGTTGCGACGGTAGTAGCCGCAGCAGTTGTCGTAGCCGCAGTGGTTGCGACGGTGGTGGCCGCAGCAGTTGTCGTGGCCGCGCTGGTAGCTGTTATTGCCGCCGTTGTCGTGGCCGCCGCTGCCGTTGTAGTAGTAGCGGCGGCACTGGTGGTAGCCACAGTCGTGGTGGTAGCCGGGGTAGCGGTTTCGCCGCAGGCACTCAACACCAACATTACGGTCAGCAGCAACACCAGCATCAGGGCGGCGTGTCTGCTAATCGCGCTCGTTTTAAGCAAGCTTGCTAAATTCATTCCTGTTTCCTCTCTCCTAAATGTAAACTCTGATTAGTTAGCTAATCACCTGTAAATGGCGTGGATACTGGTTGAGCGGCTCTGCCCCCTGGTCAGTAACAACAAATACGTCTTCGATACGTGCGCCAAAACGGTCAGGTACAAAAATGCTTGGCTCGATAGTAAAGGTCATACCCGCTTCCAATGTAGTGCTGTCACCTTCGCTCAGATAGCAGGGTTCGTGTACGTCCAAGCCGATGCCGTGACCCAGGCGATGGAAGAAGTGCGGGCCATAGCCTGACTCCTCGATAACTTCGCGGGCCACCATATTTGCCGCCTCGCCCGTAATTACCCCGCTTTTCATGGCGGCGCGGGCCTTTTCCTGCGCGCTTGTGACCAAATCGTAAACCTTCAAATACTCCGCGGGTGGCTCACCAATCCACACCGAGCGGCCAAAATCGTTACAGTAGCCGTCCAAAACGCTCCCGTAGTCAAAACTAAGCGAACTACCCTCGACTAAAACAGGTGCGCCATTGCTGCGGTCAGCCCCAGCACTCCAGGGGTCAGCCCCAGGCCCAATACCCGGAGCCATCGGTATTAAAGTGGTGGGGAAGGATTGAGTTTCTGCTCCTAACTCAACCATCTTGCGGTCAATTTCTACCGCCAAGTCGTGGTAGCTAAGGCCAGGTCGCAAAATTGTCATCACATAGGCGTGGGTCTGGTCAATAATATTGGCCGCCTGCCGCATCAACTCAATCTCGGCGGGGGTTTTTACCCGACGCAATGCGGTCAGAAGCGGGCCAGCCGAAACAATCTCCGCATCAGGCAACAATTTGCGTAGCTCTAAAACGGCCAATCCCCAGGTGCGGTCTTCGACAGCAATTTTTCGCAGCTGCGGGCCGAACTTTTCCAGAACTTTTCGTAGATGTTGTTGCGGGTCGGCGGTATCGGCCAACACTGCCAGTTCCAAATCGGGCGGAAATTGAGCAAACAAGGTCGCCATACGCGGCAACGATAGCACTGGCCCCTGCTTTTGACCCAGCAATAGCGCGTGAACCCAGCCGCCATTATAATTTACGTTGCCGTAGGTAGGGTGTGGACGTTTGAGGCCCGTCAGATACTGCATCGCGGCGGAAGGCGGCAAAAACAACAAATCAACATTTTGGGCAGCCATCAATTGGCGCACTCGTAATATCCGGTCAGCGTAATCCAAAGGGGCTTTTGCGGTAGCCATACGGCTTTCCTCCAATATTTTTATGTTAATAAAGACAAAATTTATGAGTAGCAAAAACAGGTCAAACACCTGACGAAGTCGCAAAGCAATAACTTCACACAGGTTTGGCTGTTTGCAAAGCCTAAATTTTAAGGCCGTGATTTTCCTTCTGGCAGATGGACTCTATTTTTAGTTGAACGAATTTGTAGTAAGCTGAATGATGTGGGGGATTATGCCACAGATGCAGGCTGCTGTCAATAAATTTCCATTTGGGATAACGTATCCTTCGCTAAGGGCTTGCTAGAGAAGTGACCAGAAAGAGCTAACACTTTGTGCCAATAGTTCGCCTTGTGCCAGTCCTGCTCTGGCCGAGTTTGCACGGTTGGCAGGGTCTAACACATTCACACCCATTGCTCGAATGGCCGCTTCATCTGCCTTAATTACCATTACCTGGCTGCCCTGCTGTTCCAGGAGGATCTTCTCTACCGTAAGATTACTACCCAATATAGGCGGTATGTTGTCTGGCTGAACTAAGGGAACTAAAATCAGTATCCGGTCATAGCCTACTGCTAGGTCGGCATTGGTACTCGAACGCATTCCCCCATCCATATAACTTCGACCTTTAATCGAAACCGTAGGCCAAACTAGCGGCACGGCACAACTGGCCGCAACCGCATCTACTAAACCTACTGCGGACTCGCGGTCAAAGACGATAAACTCACCACTGACGGCATCTACCGCCGTTATCTTTAATTTAGTATGGCTGACGGCAGTAGGCCAGTCGTGGCTGGGTAATCTACCCGCGATAATACCTCGTCGTTCTGCCTCCGAAATGGAATTGGTTTGGGTGGCTGCTAGCGCGCAAGTGACTACGGTCAAGGCCGAAACCGCGACTTTTCAAATCAGAGAAGAAGGTTTCGATATGGAAACAGCCAGCCGAGCGGCAAAGCCGGTCCGTGATAGACTACGTTTAACATTAGCGTCATACAGCCTTGACCCACTACTGAACCGTCTATTACTAACACTAGAGCAGCCTGGCTCAGGCTCTGTAGCACTAAACGGGCGAAGGG
>JBBQZT010000084.1:0-25521 GCA_038207455.1 Chloroflexia bacterium | reverse complement strand
CGTAAGGCATTATGGGGCAACTTTAGTTTTAAGACAAGTGCCGAAAGACCCGATCTGTGTTTAGTACCGCGTGCAGAGTTAGATCGGCTCATTTATGCGGCCTGTTATTGACTTGGTAAGGTACTTTTGTGTAAAGTCGAGTTAAGTATAGCAGTCACTCCAGCCTGAACATATAGAACCTGCGGATAAGACTTTTGGATAGGACTTTTAGATATAAATTGCTGGTTTGGCACTTATACCTACTTTTACAGATATTATTCCGATCGGACTAAAATAATGCGGAATAAATTATGCTATTGAAATTGACTGGAAGCAGGTGGAATATGACGGTACTTGAAGAAACCAGACCCTTGAGAGGTCAACAATTGAACCTATTTGATGACCAGACGAATAAAGCTTTGCAAATTGGAGCGGGCCATATGGGGGCAGTACGCCCCGGTGCGCCTAATATTTTGGTTGGGACGTGCGCCTGGGCTGACCATGCGGATTTCTATCCAGCCCGTCTCAAACCTACTGAACGTTTGCCTTACTATGCCCAATATTTTCCTATCGTAGAAATTGATAGCACCTTTTACCACATCCAAAACGAGCGCAACTTTAGAGCCTGGGCCGAACGCACCCCTGATTATTTTAAGTTTAATGTTAAAGCCTTCAAAGCCCTGACCTTACACGAACGCCAAGACCCTTTTCAGACTGTGGACGCGGCTCGTTCGCACCCCGGCAAACCTACACGGGCGGTTATTGTGCCACAAGCTGATACCTTTGAATATTTCGGGGCGAGTTTGCAGCCCTTGCGTGAGGCCGGGAAACTGCGGGCTATCCATTTTCAGTTTCCGCCCTGGTTCACCGCTACCGCCGAAAACCGCGAATATTTGGAGACGGTGCGGGCTTTCTTCCCTGGCGATTTGCTGGCCGTTGAGTTCCGGCATCGTAGCTGGCTGGACATACCAAACCGCGAAACTACGATGCAAACTTTACGCACCTTACGCATGAGTTATGTAATCGTGGACGAGCCGCAAATCGGGACAGGTTCGGTTCCGCCAGTTATCGAGATAACCAACCCCGAACTCGCTTTGTTCCGTTTTCACGGGCGCAATCTGGCTACCTGGTACAAACCCGCCGCCACTACCGCCGAACGCTTCGATTATGTTTATTCCGAACAGGAGTTGGCCGGCTGGCAACCACAGATTGAAGCAGTAGCACGCCAGGTGCGCGAAACTCATGTGTTGTTGAACAATTGTGCCGGAAACGCCGCTGTGATTAACGGGCAACAGTTGCGTGGGCTGCTGAATGTTTAACAATTGATGTTAGCAAAAGGAAGAACTTTCTGTTAGAATCACTCCAAACATCTTTAGTTGACACCGACTGGTTGGCTGGGCGTATTTCAGCCAATCAAAACAAACCAGAAATACGCATAATTGATGCCCGGTGGCGGGGCGACGGTTCTTCTAGCCGAGAGCTATACCAAAACGGACATCTGCCCGACGCAGTACAGCTAGATTGGCAGTCAGACCTGAGTTGGACAGATGAACGTGGAGTGCGAGATTTGTTACTCCCACCCCAGCGTTTCGCCCAGGTAATGGAGGCAGCAGGCATCGGTGATGAAACTACGGTAATAGCCTACGCCGATACTGATTACTCCGGGGCGGCCCGGCTGTGGTGGGCCTTACGCTACTACGGCCACCACAGCGTAGCTATTTTGGATGGAGGTTGGGACAAATGGCTAAGTGAGGGCAAACCAATCAGCACGAGCAAAAATAGGTTTATCGCCTCGCCTTCTACCAAACCCTACCATTTTACCGCCCGACCTCAATCTCATCTTTTAGCTACTGCAGCCGAAATAAAGGTCGCCCTTGAGCAAAATCAGGTGGCAGACGGTGTAGTGCGCTTAGTAGATACCCGCCCACCGGAACAATACGCGGGTAAAGCAGTTTGGACACCTAAAGGTAGTCGTTTCCTGGCAGATAGCGCGGAGACAATTCAAATTGGTGGTCGTGGCCCCATGCGAGCCGGACACCTTCCGGGCGCGTTAAACCTGCACGCCTCTCCCACTTTCCTCAATCAGCTAGATTGGACTTATTTGCCCCCCGCAGCAATCCAGGCTAAACTAAGCGCAACCGGTATAGTCCAACCCCAACAGCGTATCATTACTTATTGCGGAGTGGGTATATCGGCTTCGCTAGGGCTGTTCGGGCTACATCTGGCTGGCTTTTCCAACCTTGCCCTTTACGACGCTTCGTGGGAGGAATGGGGAACAGACCCGCTCTACCCGATTGAAAGATAGGGTAATTTTTAGATTATGGCTTTGCAACTAATGGCTTTAGCAAGTAGGCGGTTGTTAATAATCGGTGGGAGCGGCTTTGTAGGAGCGCGAACGTTGGTGGCCGCAGCCAGGGCTGGCTACCATGTCAGCTATACTTATGCCCGCCAGCCCGTTAACCTTCCTATCGAGGCCACTCCTTTTCAGGTAGCCATACCCGAGGCTGCCGAAGCTCTAGAAAAATGTATTGCCCAGGTGCAACCGCATACTGTAATTTACGCGGCTGTGCCATCGCCCCAAAATGCCAGTTTTGAGCTTCATCAAGCGGTCAGTATAGATGGGGTGCGCCGCACGCTAGGGGCTTTAGCGCAGGTGTCTCCTGATGCTTTATTCGTTTATATTTCGACTAATACCGTTTTCGGGGGTGGGCGCGGTCTTTATCGTGAAGACGAAGTAACCGATCCTACTTTGCGCCGCGACCCTTACCGCGCTTACGCCCTGACTAAAGCCGAGGGGGAAGGGCTGGTTCGCCGGCTTTGGCCGAACAGTATTATCGCTCGCACTTCAGTAGTAGATGGACGCGACGTACACGGCCAGCTTTATCCGCGTCTAGCTGGACAGGTAGCGCGTTTACAAGCGGGCCAACCGTTAGTGCGCTTTGCAGACCGCTATTTTTCGCCGACTTTAATAGATAATCTGGTGGAAGCGTTGCTGGAAGTGCTAGAGCCGACTTTTGGCTACCGTGGTATTTTGCATCTGGCTGGCAACCAGCGCGTGACCGACTACGAACTGGCTCTTTATCTGGCGCGGCAGCTAGAATTGGATGAAAAGTTGGTACAAGCCGAGCAGATGGCCGATTCGCCCACAATGGCGAACAGCCCCCGCGATAGCAGTTTAGACGTGAGCTTTACTCAAAGTCTGCTCCGCACCCGCCTGTTAAACGTACCAGAACAGCTAAAGCATATTTTTTTGTAATTACTTACCTATCACAACCCTATGGGCCGTGACAATGCGGTCGGCCTGGTTAGGAAGGTTTTAATTTTGCTCAAGGGAGAGGAAAAATTATGACAATAAGTGCTACTCAATTAGACGAGGTTGATTTGACTGACCGACGGCAACGGCTTAAACACAAAATGGCGGAGGCGCGACGTGAATTGATTGAGGTATTGTCGGGCCTCACGCCCGCCCATTACGCCCTCCCTACCCGCGACGTAGGTTGGTCAGTCTATGACGTGGCAGCCCATATTGCCGGAGCCGAAGGCAGTATGGAGGTAATCGCCAAACGGATTTTGAACCGGGAGCCAAGTATCGTAGCCGGGTTCGACATTGAACGCTTCAACGCGGGCAACATTCGCCGACGACAAGGCCAGAGCATACAAAACTTCCTGGACGAGTTAGCTGCCAGCCGCGTTCGAATGTTGGCTTTGCTAGACAGCGCAACCGACGAACAATTAGACTTGCCTGGACAACACCCAACGGCTGGCGAAACCACTTTTTATGGTTTGTTGGTAGTAGTCTATCGGCACGAACGTATCCATGCGGAGGACATCCGGCTGGCTTTGCCTGAGACCTAAAGCGTATCCATTGGCGGAGCAACGTCTCATAAAAACCACTTCGGTTGAACAGTTGATTAGATAGGCAAGGAAAAGTAAAAGGTGCTGCCTACACCGGGCTGGCTTTGTAGCCACATCTTGCCGCCGTGCCTATTTATGATTTCGCGGCTGATAAAAAGACCCAGGCCCAACCCATCTACCTCGGAGTTCTTTTGAGAATGAGCGCGGTAGAAGGTGTCAAAAATCCGCTCTTGTTGTTCCGCCTCGATGCCGATGCCTTCGTCCTGCACCCAAAGTACCACTTCGTTGGCGGTTTCACCCGCTCCAGGTGTTTGGTCGTCGTGTCGCCCTTCGACACCCACCGTAATGGGCTGGTCGGGCTGACTATATTTCGCGGCGTTGCCAAGCAAATTATTCAAAACCTGTTCAATTCGCACTGTATCGCAATCACACACTAGAGGTGTATCATCAGTTTGAAAAACAAAAGAGTGGTCTTCTACACTATCACGTTGCTGTTGAACAACCCGTTGTACCAAAGCCTTAATGTCCACCCCTTCGGCACAATGCAATTCGAGTTTGCCAGTCTGCACTTTTGAGTAATCCAGCATCTCGCTAATCAGTTCGGCCATCAAGCCAGTTTGGTCAAGGATAGCGGTAATGGCGCGGGTGTCCCGTTCCAAAAGGTCGCGCAGGGCCGGGTCGCTGCTTTCGGCCTCTAAGACCAGTCGCTTTTTAAGATTACGTTGCAGCAGCTGGCTATATCCTTTAATCGAAGTAAGCGGGGTACGTAGTTCGTGGCTGGCAATCGAGATAAATAAGTCTTTGAGTTGAGCTTTGTCTTCCACCTGTTCCAATGTAGCCACTTTGGTTCGCAAGCTTGCCACTTCTTGCACCAGAGCTTCGGTAATTTGCCTATCCAGGCTTTGGGTTAAAACATCCACGTAAATACGCCTCCGGCTATGCTAATGCGATTGCACAGTTTTTTCTAGTGTCGCATAAAAAAAAGTAGCAATAATTACAAAGATTACATAACCAATAACATCAAGAACTGTTCCACGAAATTAGCTTGCAAAAACTGGTATAATCAAAGCGGATAAATAAAGAAGGAAATTAGGATAGATGAGTAGAATAAAACAGATTTTTATGGACGGCCTGGCCCTGATTGTATTGCTCGCCCCTGCTATACTCCTGGGCTGGGTAGGTTGGTCGTTGCTAGATTGGTGGGCCGGAATTATTGGTATAATAATCGGCCTGGTCATTTTTGCCTATAGTATGAATAAAGTAGCTGTGCAGGAAGCCGCCGATGCCGAAAATCCCGCCGTCGAGAATAGCAGCCAAACTCATTAGTTAGAAAGCTGATGCAAAATGTCATATCACCCTTATCGGCGGAACAGCCGCCTTTGGACGATTTATTGGAACGAACCCGCGCCCGCTCTAGCCGAAACTGCGCCGGAGATTGCGCTATTCGAGTTGACCGAGCCGTATTGCCTTAATCGGGACGAATGGCGCGAAGTCCAAAACTGGCTGATGCTCAACCTGACACCTCCTACCTGTACCCTAAATATCAGCCAACTATGGGGACGCAACTGGCCCGGTGACGCATCCTTCCGCTTCAACCGCATCAATGATAGCCACAAATTGCCCAACTTACTTAGCTCTGATTGCTACCAGCAGACCCAGCCCGGCAAACGCGAAGGTTATTATTGGGTGATGGCCCAAACCAAACCGAACCGCGATGTGCTGGATGATTTGCTGTGGTATCAAGGGATTGACTTTGAAAATATTACCTGGATAACTAAAGAGCCGATTGCGCCCTTCCCAACCCAGCTTTTCGAGTTCAACAAAGTAGCGATGGGCTGGCATAACAAAGATGTAAGCAACGCCGAACTTAACGAGGTAGTTAAACAAGAATGTTGGGGGCTGTCTATCACCACACTTGGTCATTTGAATTTGCGAGTTCCCGCCACCAGCCTGAGCAGCAGCCAGGTATGGCAGGTTATCCGGGAAGCCGCCGCCAACTTTGACCTGAACATCGAGAGTGCAGGTTTTGACAAAAGACCGCGTAAACCCTCGTTGGTCAAAGGACTGGCGACTGCTCCGGCTAATCTGGTTCTGGACGGGCTAGGCAAATTGAATAAAGGTTTTAAGCGTTAAGAACTATACCTTTCAAAAAATTGTAGGAGGCGCGGGGACGCGCCTCCTACAATAAAAATCCTCATTTCAACAGTATTTGCGTGAAGAAAACGTTAATATTGCGTAAAAGTGAGCCGTGTCACTTTGAAACCGCTCTTTTAGGTATAGTATGTGTTTATGTGTCACAATGATGTGTCGGCAAAGATGTAAGTAGGGCGGTAATATATGCAAAGTTTTGAGGAAAATTACGGAACGTGGGAAGTGGGCAACAAACCTAACGAGCGGTCCTGGTCTCATTCGCTGCAAATAGTAGCGATGGGGTTATCTGGAGTGGTGACGGTAGCGGTTTTGCTGTTGCTCTTAAATTTCTTGCTGGTTCTATGTCGTTAGTGCTGGCCCGACTCCAAAACTTCGGAGTCAAAAGCTGCTGGTAGCAGTTCAGCCAGACTTTTGGTGCAATGTACCGTGTCTAAATTTGCCATAGTAATCGGAAGACGCGGGTTGAACTCTGCCAGGAATTGACGGCACGCCCCACAAGGTGTAGTCACTCGCGGTGTATCGGCTACCACCACGATTTCCTCAAACTCCAGTTCGCCCGCCGCTACTGCCGCCACCGCCGCGCTACGTTCGGCGCATATACTCAAACCATAGCTGGCGTTCTCGACGTTACCGCCCCGGAAAATCTGGCCGCTTCTGGTACGCAAAGCCGCTCCTACTTTGAAATGCGAGTACGGCGCGTAGGCGCGTTCTCGTGCGTGACGGGCTATCTCGACTAAATTCTCTAAGGCAGTTTTTTCCATATAGTTGTTTTAAGTGCAATACTGTTCTATTATAAGCGGCGCGTCCCCGCGCCCGCTGCTGTCTGCCTCACAATGGCGAGGGCGCGCCGCCTACAGCTTAGTTGAATGGTATTAATTAGTAGCGGCGGCAGACAATTTGAAGGTATCCGCCGAGTTTTCAAGCTGACGGGCGTTCTGGTTGAGCATATAAATGGCCTTTTCGCCTTGCCTCAGACTATTCAGGTTTTGGCTGGTAACTCCTTCTATCTCAACCATCCGCTCTAACATTTGCTGGCTGGCTCCTTGCTGTTGAGTGGTGGCCGCGCCAATATTTTTCGCCATCAGAGCCGCCCCGGAAATTTCTTCCACAATCCGCTCAACCGCATTTTTGACTTCCGCGCTTAGTTTTGTCAGTCTTACTAAGGCCAAATCCGATTGCTGTGAGTCGTGGACGGCCTGTTCCGCTCCGGCAGTTTCCTGACGAGTTTGGGTGCTGACCTCAGTTACCGCCCGAACAATGCTAATCAACGCCTCGCCGACTTGACTTGTCGCTTTCATGGTGCGATCAGCCAGGTTTTTTACCTCCGACGCAATCACCCGGAAGCGTTCGCCGTAAATGCCCACCCCGGCGGCTTCAATCGAAGCATTGAGTGCCAGCAGATGAGTCTCTTTAGCAATACTATCCATCAAGGTGATTACTTCCTTAATTACACCCGTTTGGGCCAACAAAGACTGCTGCTGCTCGTTAATAGCGGCGGTTTGCTCCTTCAAACTATTCAGGGCAGTCAAGGTTTGAGCTACTAATTGACGACCTTCCCCTTGTGCTTCTACCATCTCGTCGGCCAGATTATTTACCGCGTCGGCCAGTTCCAGCGATTGTTCGACTGCGCCACTGGTCTGTTGAGCCTGCCGTGCTATTTCCGCCGCCGCCTGGCTTAGTTCTTGTATGGCTGCCGTCGCTTCGGTGATACTGCTAACTTGCTGACTACTGCCGCTCACCTGCGAATGTACCTGCGAATTTAACTCCTGGCTGATACCGCTCACCTGCTGGCTTTGCAAGTAAAGTTGGTTGACCAGTTGACGCAGACTTACCAACGTAAGATTGTAAGTCTGACCTAATTCGCCCAATTCATCTCCATTCGCAATCTGGACAGGTTGGGTCAAATCTCCCTGAGCCAATTTTGCCAGCCGCTCTTTAAGCTGGGTCAGCGGACGGAGCAGAGCGACGGTTAGCAGCCATACTACCGCTATAGCCACTATCATACCCACCACGATTAGCACGGCTACCACCCACTCCGAAGTGTTGGCCCGTTCCAACGCCTGGTTATAGTTGATTTCCAGGGAGCGAGTTTCTTCTTCACTTAAATCTCGTAGCAAGCCAGAAATTTTGCCATTGGTTAGATTAACCGATAAAGCGTTAAGGGTGGACAAGTCCGGCGACGTTTGAGGGGAGTTTTGTGGTTTGAGAGCCAGCAACTGGTCTAGCAGCGTGGAGAAGTTTTTCAATTCCTGGTTTAGCTGAGTATAAGTGGAGCGTTGGGAGGGAATAGGTTGGTAAGTTGCGACCTCGTTAAAAAAGGCTTCCCGATTGGCTTTGTAAACGTTTACTTGCTGAGGATTGTTGGTTTGAAGATAACTGAACAAACTATTTACAGTAATGGCGTACTCGTCGCTGATTTGTCTAATGTGTGTAGCGCGTGTCTGGCTATCATTGAGGGTACGTAGAGCTTGCGTGTTGCTAAACAGGGTGATCATAGCCACCAGCAGAGCAATTATCAGTAGCAAACTGGCGCAGAAAAAACCGCCTTGCAATTTCCACCGCCACGACAACTTAGGACGTTGAATAACGCTAACCAAAAATAGTGGCATCGTTGATTATCCCTTTGCAAAAATAGATTACAACAAAAATTAGTATGAACCAGTAGCTGTTTTTATTAGGACTATCGCTTGTCATGCTGAACGGAGGCTCTGCGGAGTGAAGCATCTATTCGGTTCGGAGAGGTTTTAACAGACCCTTCACTGCGTTCAGGGTGACAACCTCTGCTATAAGCGCAAGTCCTATTTATAATACTGACCTTGACAGGTTTTGTCAATAGAAAAAAGAGCGGCCTTACCGCTCTCAGTCAAATAATTATTCCTAAATGCCTAATAGCGGGGCGAAAAATTATTCGTCGTTGGGTTTGCCCAGGTCATCCAGGTCCAAACTATTGATAAAATCGCGGAAAACTGCCAACTTTGCGTCATCCACTTTAGGAGCGCGTTCGAGCGAAGGTGAGGATTTTTCACGTCCTTCAGCGTCCAGCACCACGCCAGCCTTTTCCATTACCGCTTCATCTACATAAATTGGGGCTTCGACTCGTACCGCCAACGCCAACGCATCGCTTGGGCGCGAGTCCACCTCGACGTGCCGCCCGTTTACGTCCATGACGATGCGGGCGAAAAAAGTGTCGTCGTGCAAATCGTTAATCAAGATACTATTGACTTTTGCCCCCAATTCGCCCACCACCAGCCGTAACAAATCATGGGTAAGCGGCCTCGCCACCGCTACGTCCTGGAGGCGCACGGCGATTGCGTCGGCCTCGTAAGCCCCAATCCAAATCGGCAAGTAGCGTTCGACGCTCGACTCCTTCAAAATAACTACCCGATGTTGAGTAACCAGACTCATTCTTATACTATGGATTCCGACTTCTATCATTTTGGTTCTCCTGAACAAACTCGAACCGAGGCATTCCCTGGATGGGCTGTGAAGCCTACTAACTACGCTATACGTTACGGTTTTCAGTATAGCACTTTTAAGGCCGGATGCAAAAACCCGCCGACTACCAGGACATTGCAAGGTTGCTCTAATGGATGCTTTGTGGGACATTGCTCCGTCAATGGATACCAGTAAGTTAGTGGGCGAAATCGCTGTGTATTTCGGGTATGAAGCCCCAACCCGTTTTGAAAAACGGCCAGTAATCGAACCAGGCTTTGCCAATAATGTTATTGACTGGCAATAAGCCCCATATTCGCGAGTCGCTGCTACCATTGCGATTGTCACCCATCACAAATAACTCGTCGGGCTGGACTATGGTTTCGGGATACTCCGAAGTATAACCAAAAGCTTCTTCCTGCTTAATGTACGGCTCGGCCAGAGGTTTGCCGTTCACATAGGCTATGTTATGGTGGACAGCTATTGTTTCGCCCGGAAAAGCTATCACCCGCTTAATATAATCGTCTTCGGGGAGTTTGGGATACTGGAACACGATTACATCACCCCGATGCGGCCCTCCAAACAGCCATACGTTATGTACCCCTTTGGCTTCAACACCCGGTATAATCCGCAAAAAGGCGTTGACATCCACGTGGAAATACGCCACCTTGTTTACCAAAATATACTGGTCGGTATGAAAGTTCGGCTCCATACTCATACCCTGGATGCGAAAGTTCTGCACCAGTGACTTAACCAGAAAGAAAATTAGTATGGTTAAGATAATAGTTTCCACTACCTCGCGCCAGAACGACTTGCGGGGTTTGCCTTTAGGAGCTTCCGGCCCGACCTCAATGGGGTTTTCGCCAGCCAGCATCGGGTCAGGGTCAGCCTCGGAAGCGGTTGCTTCGTCCTGGACCAGAGCTTCGGTGTCGGTTGCATTGCCGTCGCTGCTGAAAGAATGCGCCATCAGTTCGGTGTCAGCTGTAGTATCTCCAGGAAGCGGTTCAATGTCGCCATCGGCAGAAGGAACAGTTCTACCGTTGTAATTATTGGGATAGGTGGTGTGTGGAGAAGTCCGCTCAATATTTTCGACTGATAGGGGCTGGGTAGGTTCTTGGGACACTGAAATTGTTCCTCCTCATAGAGGCCGGTTTGGGCCTTACAAAAATTGATACTTGCCCGGCTATTATAATACATCTGGCCCGCTATATCAAAGTTTCCAGACCAAAAATAACGTTGTGCCGATACGTTTGTCAGGCCGGAACTGCTTGTGAAAAATATCCAGCATCTGGGGCGAAAAACGACCCGAAATAACCTGATACTGGTTGCTGGTTACTAGGCTCTCAAGTTCGGCTTCGTTCAACCCCGCTACCCCGGCCATTTGTAACATCACGGTTTGGTAATGCCCGCTTGCCAAAGCTTGCAAAAAGCGGTCTTGTTGCCATTGTCCGCCCTGAGCTAGTTGCCCAAACACAAATGAGTCGTCCAAATCACTTTCGAGATATATGGGTGGTAGCCAGCCTGCGTCCTCCACAAGCAGCGGGCCACGTATGGCGTATTGTTGCAAGGCGGTAGCGATTTGCCGAGCCTGGGCAGTCATTACAGGGCCAGGCGTGTTGGCACCGTCCGCCACGACGGGAATATGATGCCATATCACTAGCTGCAAAGCCATCAACAAAAAACCAGTGGCGGCCAGGGGTAATTTCACTCTGCCAAGATTAAGGGCTGGCCGCTCCTGCCACCACTGTGCCACCTGCCACCAGCTAAGTAGTGTGCTGACAAAGACCAATTCCAAATAATAGTTCAGGTTTGAGCCAACCTTGCCCACACTAAATGTCACTAGCAAGGCTACCACCCAGTATATTTTCCACAACCCTTCTTTATCAGTGCCTTGCCAGAGCCAGATTAAGCTCAAAAGCAGTAGCACCGGAAAAGTTTGTAGCAAGTAACGCACACTTGCCAGCAGCACACCAAAGTCATAAGGTTGCCCATTATAGCTAATAAAGTGAGGCAAGAATTGACCTTGAGTAACGATTTGAAAAAAAATTAGCAGCCCGACACCGCCAGCAATCGAAGTCAGCCCAAAACGTAAGGCTCGGTTGGGAGCGGAACTCAACAAAGAAAGAAAAATCGCGATAGGGGCAGCAAAAGCCGATTGCTTGATAAAGAAGGCCAAAATGCACAGCAAAGCGGCCAGGTAAAGCATCCTGTCAGCAAACTCTGCTTTTCGCTTAAAACGGCGGTCTGGCGGTTTATCAGCAGATACGGGTTGTTGAAAAGTGATGCTCTTGGTGTCAAAGGTAAATATAATTGTTACTGCCGTCAAACTAAGGGCGGTTGCCAGCATATCCGGTTTGAAAAGCGTCCCCCAAGCGAAAACCGGCTCGGTGGCAAGCGGAGTGAGCGCGGCAGCCAACGCTACCCAAACTCCCACATACTTTCTCCTCACCCAGAAAACACAAAAACACGCTCCTACTGTTGCCAATACCGAAAGCAGACGACCAAAGGCAAAGGTTGGGTCAACAATAAAAGCCAGAGGTGCGGCATTTAGCCAGTAGTAAAGTGGGCCATACACTACGGCGCGGTAGGGTGGGGCAAGGTTGGCGGTATAAAGGGTGACTCCGTGGGCCAGGTGCGAAACTTCGTCCAGGACTGCCCCTTCTCCGTATTCGATTGGAAAAGGGTAGGTCACACTCGCCCACGCCCGCCACGCGAAAAAAAGCGCATAAATTAGCAGCAGGAAGCCGACCAGGATTTGCGGAAACTTTTTGAGCGGGCGTTCGCGGCGTGTTTTTGCCATAACTTTATTCTTCACATAATTATTTACCGCAGAGAACGCGGAGTAAATTCAGAAGAAGTATTTTGTGGGACATTGCGCGGGTACCCCCTGGGTGTGGTTGCTGTCAATGGATTGTGCCGAGTCCTCTATTGGCGGAGCAATACGCCACAAAAAAGCCTTTTTCCCGCTTTGCCTTCTGCCTACCCACCTCCGTGAACTTCGTGTCGTCAACTGGTTGCCGGGTGCATAATCCTGTCCTGCCTGGCTGAATAGCTATCAGTTATCCTGGTACTTTTCAGGTTTAAGTACCCCTATGAAAGGCAAATTGCGATAAACTTCGGCATAATCGAGACCATAACCCACTACGAATTTGTCGGGAATATCAAAGCCCATGTAGTCGGGTTCGAGGATAACACCAGGATGGCGGCGCGTCGGCTTGTTGAGCAGAACGCATAATTTGAGACTTGCCGGGTTGCGGGCTTTCAAATACTCCACCAAATAACTGAGGGTCAAACCGCTATCCACAATGTCTTCTACCAGCAATACATCCTTGCCTTCGATGCTCATATCCAAATCTTTGATAATCCGCACGATGCCACTGGAGGTTGTAGATTTACCATAGCTGGAAACCGCCATAAAGTCCAGTAGTACAGGCAAATCTAGCTGGCGGGCCAGATCCACCATAAACATCGCCGCCCCTTTGAGTACCCCTACCATGCGAATTTCGCGCCCGGCGTAATCCTGGTTAATTCGGGCGGCCATTTCGGAAACCTTCTGTTTCAAAGTCTGCTCGTCAATCAAAATTTCTTCGATGTCGGCGGCTAATAACAAAATTACCTCTTTCTAGCAAATGTGTTTGAGTTATTTATAATGCAATCGTTTTAGCTACTCTGACCAAGTGCGGTGTGTGCGCCGCCTAGAGTAGCGGGACACTCGCATTAACAACTTTAGTTACCTGACTAGCAGGTTGGACATTGAGCCTTACCTGGTAATCCAGCTTTACAAGAACCGTTGGCTCCTTGAGCATTTTTCGCCTGGATTAAGCAGCATCTACAGCGAAAACACTGGTACAACGAAAACGAGAATGGAGTGCTAATCCAGCTGTATGCGGCTCTGATTGTAAATTTGTTGTTAAAGTTGTTCAGTGCAGCTAGTGGTTCCCGCGAATTTAGAACGATGGACAGCTTGTTTGTGAATTGGGTGCAACGTCATTTGTTTGATGGCGTGCTAGAACGCGAAATAGAGGCTTATTTGCACACACTTGGCTTTGCCCCTAGTATTCTTGTCACTTGATTATATTTATTGCATTATAAATAGGTTTTACTGACAACTGGTTGTTACCTGCTGCCAGCAGCCACCGGACTAAAGAGATTAGCCAGTTTGCGGGGCTGGCGATTTTTCCAGTTGCCCTTGCCATAAGCATATCCGGCCAGGAGCGGGAAATTGATGGTGGCTTCGCCAAAAACCATTTGCTCGCGGGCGGTATCCACCTTACCCCAACTGCTCGCTTCCTTGAGGGTGCTACCGCTCAAGGCTCCGTCGCGCTCGTCGGCTACGGTTAATTGCACCGCGTATTTGTGCATATTGACTTCGTGGCCCAAAACTTCCGCCGCTACTACCGTATCCTGGATAAAGTTTTTGGGGACACCACCACCAATCATCAAGATACCACTTTCCGAGGTCGCCAGTTTGCATTGGGTAACTTCCAAAAAGTCTTTAGCACTGTCAATGCTGACGTGTGGGGCAGGTCGGGTGTATTGGTGATGAATCAGACCGAAGCCCGCGCTGCAATCGCTAAAAGCCGGGACGAAAATTGGCACCTGCTGCTCATACGCGGCCAGTACAATAGACTCACGATTTTTGCAATGGTCGCCGATGGTCAGCCAACGGCCCATTTCTTCGATAAATTCGCGGCTGCTATAAGGACGGGGCGGCAGACTGTTGGTAATCTCGGCGATAATCATATCGCACACCCGCAAATTATCCTCATCAATATAAGTATCATAGATGCGGTCAATGTGCAGTTCACGCAATTGGTTGTCATCGCTAAACTGACTGCCGATGTAATGTTTGAAACCCAACGCCTCGAAGAAATCCTGGTCAACAATGTTCGCCCCTGTCGAAACAATCGCGTCCACCATATTGTTACGTAGCAGTTCGTAGATAACTTTTTTCAAACCAGCACTGATAAGGGAACCAGCCAGGGTTAGGAAGATGGTACAATCAGGATCTGCAATCATATCGTTGTAGATATGAGCGGCCCGGCTCAGATTGCGGGCCTGGAATGCGGTCTTGCCCATTGCTTCGACTAGATCTACCACGTTGTAACGGGTGATGTCGAGATGCTCAACTGTCGCAGCCAAAAAATCTTGCTTACTTGCCATTTTTACTCTTATTCGCTCCTTATATAACCTCAGTATTCACCGCCGGGGATGCAGAGCGGGGAATGGTGTGCGGTATTTTGACGTTTCCGGTACAATCCATAGACAGAGCAACATCCTACAAATCTAGCTCTGCGCTCCCGGTATCTACAATCCATTGGCAGAGCAATGTCTCACCAGACTAACTCCGCTCCTCAGAATTTTCTCTGCGTCCTCTGCATTCTCTGCGGTGAAACCAATCGTTTATTCAGTGTTCACGGCTCGTATTTTACCACAAATTCCTCTTTTGTTTGCATTACCAGCTGGAATGTTGGATAATATTTAGGTCACACCGTAAACTGCCCTAATATTTAGCTAATGGCTATCTAATATTTTAATCAGGTAAACTCCCAGCTTGAGCGTATCTACGCTAGAAGTGAGCAAAACTATGCCATCCACAAAAATCAAAACCGTAACTACCGGCATCGCCGGACTCGACACCATCCTCGGCGGCGGTATCCCGACAGGAAGTTTGATTATGATTGTTGGTGCGCCTGGCACAGGTAAAACTATTCTTATCCAGCAACTTTGCTTCACCTGGGCCAGTCTGCAACGCAATACGCCCATACCCGAAGGCGAAACTGCCGCCGAAGCCACTGGACGCGCCGCCAAAGCTCTTTATTTTAGCACCCTGTCCGAACCCCACGATAAATTGATAGAACACATCAGCCAGTTCGATTTTTTTGACCGCGACGTATTAAACGAGCAAATCAAGCTTTTATCACTTACGGCGGTGATGGAAGAAGGGTTGGCCCAGGTCAGTAGTCTGATTATAGACACGGTGCGGCGCGAACGGGCCTGGCTGGTGGCACTAGACAGCTTTGGGCCGCTGGCAGCCTTAGCTCCAAACAACGAAGCTATACGGCACTTTTTGTATCGGCTTTCGGGCCAGCTAAGTTACCTGGGTGTAACTTTGATTGTTTCGCTGGAACGCAGCCTGGAAGGTTTTGCACCTTCCGAGGGCGATTTGACTATAGCAGACGGTATTTTGGGTATGTATAGCCGTCTGGATGGAATGCGTGAATATAATCGTGTCGAGGTACGGAAATTGCGAGGCATGAACCGACTTCGGGGTTTGCACGCTTATCGTATCACTCAGGCAGGGATTACGTTTTATCCTCGTCTGGAAGCATTGGTACAACAAAATTTGACTAAGTTGCCTGATTCGGTGCGGAACGATGCACGCTTTGGTTTTGGGATGGTAGAGTTAGAGCAGCTGCTGGGTGGCGGTTTGCCGCCTGGTTCTTCGACAGTCGTGGCCGGTTCGCCTAGTGTGGGCAAGACTTTGTTAAGCTTACACTTTTTGATGGAAGGCGCACGTAAGCACGAGGTGGGCCTTTACATCGGTTTTAGTGAAAGCCGGGACCGTCTGGTAGCCAAAGCTGCGGCTTTCGGTATGGATTTACAAGCTGCCCTAGACCAAAATTTGGTGGAATTGCTAACCCTATCGCCCGTCGAACTTGAACCAGATTGGGTGGCGACGCAAATCCGCCAGGAAGTCGAAAAACGCGGAGTACAACGCCTTGTGCTAGAAGGCGTGTCCGATTTGATTAGAGCTTGTAATTTGGAAGGGCGCAACCATAACTTTATGGCGGCGTTGGAGAGCTATTTCAAATCGCGTAACATCACCGCTATTTATACCTGTGAAACCAATAAAATTGTTGGCAGCGAGCTAGACCTGAGCGATACGCCTTTTATGAAGATGGCCGAGAACTTGATGTTGCTTAAACAGGTTGAGTACAAAACTAAGCTGCATCGGATACTTTCTATTTTGAAGATGCGCGATAGCGACTATGACCACACTATCCGCGAATTTACTGTCCAAACCAACAGTGGCATCGTAGTGCTTGAGCCAATTCAAAGTGCCGAAGGTCTTCTGACAGGCCAGGCTCATACTCCTGACAGAGCTTGATATGCGGCTAAAAGTGAGCAAAACCATTGGCAAAGATACTGATAGTAGATGATGAGCGCAACCTGCTTTGGCTTTTAGAAGAACTGCTAAAAGGTCACGGCCATGCCACTTTTACGGCGGCTAACGGTCAGGTGGCTTTGCGTATTGTCGAAACCGAATTGCCAGACTTGGTCATCAGCGATGTAATGATGCCTGTAATGGACGGTTACGCGCTGCTCGAAAGTATCAAATTGCGCCCCGACTGGCAACATATCAAGGTGGTGCTGGTCAGTGCCGCCACTATGCGCCGCGATACCACCTACCTGGCCGATGCTTACATAGATAAACCTTACGATTTGGAAGCTATCGAAGCCGCCGTCGAACGTTTGCTGGCGAATGGCGATTAGCCCTAAATTGACACTTTTGGCTTACCTGGATAGAATATGCCCAGGTATTTTTATGTATTAAATAAGGAGGCGGTACGATGACCCAACTGTATGAGCCGGAGACGAAATTATTGGCGGTTAATTCCGACGGTGTGATTGCGCCTCCCTATATGAGTTACGAACAGTTTTTGGATTGGGCCGATGAAGATACGTTAGCCGAATGGGTGGATGGAGTAGTAGAAATGACTAGCCCCGCAAGTTTGATACATCAAGGTATTTCATATTTTTTGGGACGAGTTGTCGGAGATTATGTAGAGACATTTGATTTGGGTAAGGTAATACCACCGCCATTTCAAATGAAGTTAGCCACATCAGGTCGAGAGCCGGACTTGATTTTCCTGACGAATGACCATTTGCACCAGCTTGAAGATGTGTATCTAAGCGGTCCGGCTGATTTAGTAGTCGAAGTGGTATCCAGAGAAAGTCGCAAGCGAGACCTGGAAACCAAGTTCAAAGAATATGCCGAGGGCGGCGTACCCGAATATTGGCTGATTAACCCGCTCAACAAAAAAGCTAAGTTTTACCAGCTAGACGATGCCAAAACTTATCAGGAACAGGCTCTGGATAGCGAAGGCAAATATCATTCGGTGGTTCTGGCCGATTTTTGGTTACGGCCCGCTTGGTTGTGGCAAAAAGAGTTGCCCAATGTCCAAAAAGTGCTACAAGAAATCGGCGGGCCACGCTACCTTGAATATCAGTTGCGGACAGGTGGGCCGGAATATGCCCGCCAGCTAATCGAACAACTTCAGAAGGGCGGCTATTTATAATACCCGGCAAAACATTACTTTGAGATAACGGTTTTCGGGTGCGGCCAGACTGATAGGGTGGTCAAGCCCGTTCTCATACGTCTCCAGCACCTGCACCTGACGATTGGCGTGGGTGGCGGCCTGAGTCACGCTAAAGCCGAACTCCTCCAGGCTGACGCTGCCAGAACACGAACTCGTCACCAGAAAGCCGCCCGGTTTCACCACGTCCAGCCCCATCTCGTTAAGCCGCACATAAGCTTTGAGGGCGCGTTCTTTTTCCGATTGGGTCTTGGCAAAGGCAGGCGGGTCAAGAATAACCAACTCGAACTGCTGCTTTTGCTCACGGGCCGCCTGCAAATATTCAAACACATCTGCCACCACAAACTCATAGCGATTATCGTCAGGTTCAAGGTCGTTGAGCGTAAAATTTTGGCGGGCCAACTCCATAGCCGAGGCTGATTGGTCAACGCTGATAACCCTCGTTTGGGGGTTGGTGGCGGCCGCATAAACCGAAAAGCTGCCCGTATAGCTAAAACAGTTGAGCAAAAGCCCCGGTCTAACGTATTTTTGCAAAGCCAAACGTTTGTCGCGCTGGTCGGTAAAGAAGCCAGTTTTTTGGCCCGTCAGTAAGTTGACCTTGAACTTAAAGCCATTTTCCTTGACCAAAACTTCGGGCGGCACTTCGCCATAGACAACCTTTGGCTCTTCTTTCGCCAGCCCTTCGCGCACCCGCACGGTCACGTCGTTTCGCAGCAAAATCCCGCTTGGTTTACAAACCTCCACCAACGCGGCTATCAGTTCAGCCCGCAAACGGTCAATGCCTGCCGTATGTAGTTGCACTACTAGCACTCCAGCGTAGCTATCCACAATCGCGCCCGGCACAAAATCGCCTTCGGTGTTGAGCAGACGATAAGTATTGGTTTGCTGCGGGTCAAGGCAACTCCGCAAATCCAGGGCGGTTTGCACCCGCTCTGCCAGGAATTGCTGGTCAATCGTCTGGCGCGGGTCAGTAGTCAGAATACGCACGGCAATGTCGCTTTTGGGGTTGATATAGCCCCGCCCCAGAAAATTACCCGTGTCGTCCTGCACGTCTATCAATTGGCCTGGTGTAAATCTGCTGATAGGAGTAGCGATGCCACCCGAAAAAATCCAGGGGTGGCCGCGCAACAAAGATTTTTGGCGGCCCGGCTTCAAGCGGAGGCTGCTTAGTTTTTTGGTTTCGGTTTTTTGCATTTGTATTAATTTTTCAGACTGGCGGTTTCGCCCTGAGCAGGACTTTGGTCTCGCTCGACCAGGTGTGGCACAATTTCTTCAATATTCTGGAAATGTACCACGCTCTTCGCATAGGGCAGCCCTACGTTACGTTCCCAATCGCGCAAATAAATCTGGATACCTTTGTTGGCTAGATAGTACGAAATCGCGCCATCGTCATCGGCGTGTTCGGTGATGTTCATATTGCGAAGGGTGCGTAGCTTGTACTTGCGAGTCCCCAAATCGGTGTTGTTGGGATAGACTCCCTCAAAATATTGGGCCATATCGTATTTTTTGAGCCAGGCTTCCACAATCTCTTTTGCTAGGAAGCTGCGCCCGGTGATGATAACCAGACGGCGCACCTGACTGATTGCCACGATGCCTTCGTGGGCGCGGGGCATCGGGACTCGGCCCAAATATTTGATAGTTTCAAAGAAGCCTCGAAATCGCAGCCAGCTTTTTTGAGATAAGCCTTTGGCGGGGGCATCCACCTGCCGCACCGATTCGGGCAGTTCGTCATCGTGTAGCTGGCGGCCCAACACTCGGTTTTGGCCGAGGGGTGGGCGGCAAATCACGCCATCGAAGTCAAAAGAAAACAACGGTTTAATATTTTGTATCTTATCTGCTTGATCGTCCATTTTTCTCCAATATAAGCTTATAACCAGCCACAAGCCCGCCATTCCTGATTGCGGGCGGCCATTTTCAAACCTAAGCGTGGGCTGAAGCGGGTCAACCGCGCTTGCCACTTTGTTTCGTGCTTTCCTACTACACCCCGGTATAGGCTACACAGTAGAGCCTCGCGGCTAAATTTCAGGTAGTCGCCCGCCCACGCCCCGACACCTTTGAGGCCCAAAACTTCCAGCGTGAACGGAAAGACGCGCGGGTAACGCCTGGCACTGCTCAAAAGGATGCGATTATAGTCGCGCCAGCCAATCCGGTCTTGAAAAAAGCGACGGGTCAGAGCTTTATCCAGCCGCGCCAACGAGCCACAAAAAGCGTTCATAATCCGGTTCACATCATCAGGCCGTTTGAGAGCGTTGTGCGGCTGCATAAAACGGCTAAAAACCCACACCAGGCTGATATTGATTTGATGTGCGCCGATTTGTCGCAAGTCCTGCGCTTCTAACAACTCGTGCTGCAAAACTTGTTCCAGCAAACTGGTCAGACGTGGCAGGTTACGCACCTGCGAACCAAAACCGCAGAATGTCAGCGAACTTTGTGGCGAAGTCGCGTCCCCCACCGACAAAATACCCCGTCGGGCTGCCGCTCCACTTTGTTTGCGGTGATGACGGGCCGGGATAAAGCCATAAACTGGTTTGAGGTGGGCATAATCCCAGTTCAGTTCTTTGTAGGTGGGCAGCAATTCAAAATATATTTCAAAAAGTTCGAGCAAGCTCTGGTTGGCAGCGCGTTCTGGCTGGACTAAATCGTAATAAAAAAGATAAACCGTTACCTCGTCGTCGCGGCCCGCAAAGCCTTCCCAAATCAACTGCTTGCCGCTTTGAGCATGGGCCACGCTTACCAGCACATCACCCACGCCTGGCTGCATTTGATGCGCGTCGGGGCCGTGTTTGAAGCCGCGTACCGTGCTACCAACCGTCGGGCAAATCCCATCGAAAGGTTTGCCGTCCATCAAGGCCAGAGATAGCGGCGAAATCGAACCCATTGCGTTTATCAAAAGGCGTGCGCCGTAATGCTCAATTTCGCCCGCCTCGTTTGCCAATTCCACTACCGAACGCACCGGGCCACTCTCGGTCAGGTAGGCTTTTTTGAAGGCGCGATAATCCAAAATTGTGCCGCCCGCTTCAACAAATTTCTGGCGGGCCATCTCTAATAATTTACCCAAATCTATAGCTACGTCCAGCACTTTGTCTAGCCACAAGTCCGCCGCTGCTTCCGGTATATCCTGAGCGTAAAATCGTACCAGACCTTTTTGATAACGATTAGCGACGGCTTCCTCAAGCTCGGTGCGGCTAAACAAACCGCAACGCACAAACTGCTCCAGTTCTTCATCGCTGATGTTCCACTCGCGGTGGCTGGTGCCGACCTGCCTCTGGTCAAACACCATCACGGCAAACCCCTTGCGGGCCATTACCGCCGCGCTAAACAAGCCCAACACCCCGCCCGCGTAGATTAAATCGAAGGCCCGGCTTTCACTCACTGTTGGTAAATCGCGCACGGTTGGCACAGTCTGGATAATGTCGGACAGGGCCGGAATTTCACCCCGCGCCACTTGCTGCCAGCGCGTGTCTAATGCCGCTACATATTGCAACGAAGCCAGACCGTCCGGCATCCGTTTGAAGTTTTCGACGGTAAGCGGGTACTTTTGGGCCAACTGCTCGGCCAGGGCTGCGGCTGAAAGCTGGGGCGGCTCCTCTTTGTCGGTAGGTAGCAAAACGGCCTGGGCCACACCCGGCGTACAATCCAGTGCGCCCTGCTCGTTTGTTTGGTTTGCTGAAATAGTCTTCATCCACGCTCACTTCCTTTTCCAGTTTCGGTATCGTCTTTTATTATAAAGCTATTGGCCCTTTTTGGCTAACCAAAAAGAGACATACATTTGCCAAATCGAAACGGTGGCTTTATGATGCAACTGTGTTCGACTTGAAATTTAATCTAAAAGGAGAGCAAAGAAATGTCCAACGACGCGGTTGAACCAGCTAATTTGAGCGAAGTACCCGAAGTAAAGGCGGCGGATTTCCCGGCTAATTTCGTATGGGGAAGTGCGACTGCCGCTTACCAAATTGAAGGAGCGGTTACGGAAGACGGGCGCGGGCCGTCCATCTGGGATACCTTTAGCCACACCCCCGGCAAAACCGAAAACGGCGACAACGGCGACATCGCCGACGACCATTATCACTTGTGGCCCGACGATGTAAAACTGATGCAGAACCTGAACCTGAACGGCTACCGCTTTTCAACTGCCTGGTCACGTATTTTGCCGCAAGGTAAGGGTGAGGTCAACCAAAAGGGTCTGGATTTTTATGACCGCTTGATAGATACGTTGTTGGCGGCCAACATTCAACCCTTTGTAACCCTGTATCATTGGGATTTGCCCCAGGCTTTGCAGGATAAGGGTGGCTGGGCCAACCGCGATACAGCCAATTATTTTGCCGAGTATGCCGAGCTTATCGCCCGCAAGTTCGGAGACCGGGTTAAAAACTGGATTACACACAACGAACCGTTCGTGGCGACGATGATGGGTAATTATATGGGCGTTCACGCTCCTGGATTGCACGATTTACGCACGGCCTTACAAGTTTCCTACCACTTGCTGCTATCGCACGGTATGGCCGTACCCCGTCTGCGCGAATACAGCCCCAATTGTCAGGCTGGTATCACCCTGGTGCTTAACCCAGCCTTCCCTGCGAGTAACTCAAGTGATGATGCCGAAGCTGCCCGACGTTTCGACGGCTTTTTCAATCGCTGGTTCTTAGACCCTGTTTTTGGTAAGGGTTTCCCGGCAGATATGGTGGAGCTTTACGGCGAGGCAGCCCCCGAAATGCAGTCGGCGGATTTGCAGACTATGGGTGCGCCGCTCGATTTCCTGGGTATCAATTATTACTCGCGGGCGGTAATTAAGGCTGCTTCGGCTAAAAGTAGCGCGATAGGCACGGAACAAATAAAAGTAGCTGGAGCGCAACGTACCGCCATGGATTGGGAAGTTTATCCAGCCGCCTTGACCGAGATGCTGGTGCGAGTCAAAAACGAGTACAATCCGGTCAAAATTTACATCACTGAAAACGGGGCGGCCTACGAAGACCGGGTGGAAAACGGGCGCGTCCACGATGTCGAACGGCTCAACTATCTAAAACATCATTTTGCGGCTGTCAAGGCGGCTCTTGACCAGGGCGTACCGATGGCGGGCTATTTCGCCTGGAGTTTGATGGATAATTTCGAGTGGAGCTACGGCTACAGCAAACGTTTCGGCCTGACCTACGTGGATTACCAGACTCAGCAGCGCATCATAAAGGATAGTGGTTTGTGGTACGCCGACTTTATCCAACAATAGTCCCGGTTTTGTCCGCTTGAATTCAATAATATTTTATCTTGATTGCTAGTCGTGGGCCATTTATGCTCAAATTGTTTTAAAGGGTCTGTTTTGTCCAATCAATTTGACCTCAAAAAAACAACTAGCAATCAAGGTTATTTTGTAACTACTCAGGTCTTGTCACGGCCCTTTAAGGTTGCGGAACGAAGAATCTGTGTAGTGAGGGATTTATTGCTGAAACCTATACGCCACCGAATACCAAAACCGAGGCAATAGATTCCTCACTCCGCAACCCTAAAGGGCCGTGACAAGACCTGAATAGTTACGGTATTTTTAGCTGGCCTGATTTGTGCTTATAAAGCATAGCGTGAGATTACTTGACAAGGTAGAGTAAAAGGAAGGGTGTAAAAAGATGCTTGGTTGGATAATTAGAACTATTTTTGGTGGCTTGTTTGGGCGACGACGCTTCGGTGGCTACAACAATTATTACAATGCGCCTCCGTTTAACCAGATGTACCGCCCTGGTTACGGGCAGAACTATGGCTACGGCCCGAATTATAATAATCGCGGTAGTGGCTTGGGTGCTGGTTTGTTAGGTGGTGGCCTGGGCGGAGTTTTAGGCTATGAGTTAGGCAAGGAAGCGGGCGAACGCGACGGTGGAGGTTTCAACTCCAACAATGGTGGCGACTCTAATTGGGGCGGTCAAGACAATGGCGGTTGGGTTAGTGGCGGCGATTCCAATTGGGGCGGTCAGGATAACGGTGGCTCTTTTGATGCTGGCGGTGGCGGAAGCGACTGGGGCAACAGCGGTGGTGGTGGCGACAGCAGCTGGTAGACGTGGTGAAAAAATCAGGGGGTTGTGGTAAACTGTAGGTGCAAATCTAACGGTTGGTGGTAGATAGAAGGAAAGCAGGTAGCAACCAGTGGCAACGGTAGTGGTAGCAATGAGCGGCGGCGTGGATAGTTCGCTTACTGCGGCCCTGATGAAGGGACAAGGGTACGACGTTATTGGCATCAATATGCGGCTGCACGGGGGTGGGCCGGAGGAAGAGGAGCAGGCTTACGCGCTCAACAAAAGCTGTTGCTCTATCGTTGAAATGGAAGATGCCCGCAAGGTCTGTCAGCAGTTAGACATACCTTTTTATGCCATGAATTTCGAGAAAGAGTTCCGCCAGTCGGTGATAGATTATTTTGTGGCCGAATACGAACGTGGTCGCACGCCAAACCCTTGCGTGGCCTGCAACGCTTTTATGAAGTTTCGCTTTTTGCTCAACAAAGCTCTCGCTTTAGGCGCGGATTTTTTGGCGACGGGCCATTATTGTCGCAATATCTATGACCCCGACTCCGGTCAGTACAAGCTTACAAAGGCCGTGGATTCCAGCAAAGACCAAAGCTATGTTTTATATATGCTCAATCAGGCCCAGTTAGGCCGCATCAAGTTCCCACTTGGGGACTACACGAAGGTTCAGACGCGGCAGTTGGCGGCGGAATATGGGCTGGCAACCGCGAACAAACCCGAAAGCCAGGATATTTGCTTTGTGGCGGGGGGAGACTACCGCGACTTTTTGGTGAAGAAGCGCGGAGAGGAAATTGCCACGCCCGGCCCTATCGTCAATCTGGCGGGGAACGTGGTAGGGCAGCATCAAGGTTTGTCTTTCTACACTATCGGCCAACGCAAAGGTTTGGGTATGGCTACTCCCCGGCCTACCTATGTTTTGAAAGTGCTGCCGGAAAGCAATACTTTGGTAGTGGGTGAAGATGCCGATTTGCGCCAGCGCGAGTTTGTGGCGGACGACGTGAATTTCGTGACTGGAGATTGGCCGCACGAAGCAATTCGGGCCAACATCAAGATACGCTACAAGGCCCAGGAGATGTCCGGTATTGTTGAGCCTTTGAACCGAGCCGAAGGTAGCGTCCAAATTGTGCTGGATGAACCGCAACGAGCCATTACTCCTGGTCAGGCGGCGGTTTTTTATAACGGTGACGAGGTACTCGGCGGCGGCGTTATCCGCTAATCAGATGTCCACTTTTATCTTGCTGCTATTAGTCGGGGCTATCTGTAGCTTCGCTTTCGTGACTATCTTTGGTAGCAGTAGTCGCTCAATCCCCTTTTACCTGTTGGCGGGCGTGGGCGGCGCACTGGTAGGTTTCGTATTGGCAACCCTTCTAAGTTGGAACTGGCTGCTGGTAGGAGGTCTGCCAGTTTTTATGACCGCGTTGGGTTCGATGGTCTTCCTCGTTTTGGCCCACCGTATTCGTTTTGAATAATCAGTTTTACCACTACTTTTAGCAATTTTCAATTGTTAAAGTGACAAAAAAGATATAAGGCTATTTTTGGCCCAAATCCAGGTAACTACAATTTGAGGCTGAGGTAATCTGGTTATTTATTGACCAGGTTAGGTTGCTCATGTTAGTGTAGAGCTAGGAGGTGAACGTTAAAATTAGGTAAGCATCGGCAATACGAGTAAAAGAGCTATCAATTTTTACCGAATTTTTACCATTTTCCACCGTTTCATCAACCTTAGCTTGCTAGAATGAGACACCAGATTACCCTGTAGATGGGTGCTGTACTGGTAATAATCA
>JBBQZT010000083.1:0-26208 GCA_038207455.1 Chloroflexia bacterium | reverse complement strand
ATACGCTCGAAACTTTCGGCAATCACCGCCGCTACGCCCAACAAGCTTGTCCCCTTCGCCGCCCAATCCCGCGAACTGCCTGTGCCGTACTCCTGTCCGGCGAAAATGACTAGCGGAATACGTGAAGCCTGATATTTGATCGAAGCGTCGTAGATGCTCATCTGCTCCCCATCGGGTTGGTGGATAGTTACGCCACCTTCCACGCCCGCCACCATCAAATTCTTGATACGCACGTTGGCGAAAGTGCCGCGCATCATCACCCGGTCATTGCCGCGCCGCGAACCATAGCTATTAAAATCTTCGTAAGCTACACCCTTTTCTTGCAAATACAAACCAGCAGGCGAACTCTTTTTGATTGCTCCTGCCGGGCTAATATGGTCAGTCGTAACCGAGTCGCCGAAGATAGCCAGGGCGCGGGCCGCTTTAATATCGCTGATCGTTCCAGTCTCCATCCCAAAGTTTTGGAAGAAAGGCGGCTCCTGAATATAAGTGGAAGCGGTGTCCCAATTATAGACATCGCCCGTCGCGCCCGGAATATCGTTCCAAAGCGGGTTTTGTTCGGTGAAGTCACTGTAGAGCTTATGATAGGTGTCCGGATCGGTAGCCGCAAACAGCAAATCCCGCACTTCTTGTTGGGTGGGCCAGATGTCTTTCAAATATACGTCTTCGCCATTCTTGCCCTTGCCAAGCGGGTCGCGGGACATATCAATATCCACCGTACCTGCCAATGCGAAGGCCACTACGAGAGGCGGACTCATCAAAAAATTGGCCTTAATACTTTGGTGGATGCGGGCCTCGAAGTTGCGGTTGCCGCTCAAAACGCTGGCCGTCACCACGTCGTTTTTGATAACTACATCCTCAATCAAAGGGTTTAGCGGGCCGGAGTTGCCGATACAGGTGGTGCAACCGTAGCCCACCACATTAAAACCAAGCTGATTGAGATATTCCGACAGCCCCGTGCTTTCCAGATATGCTGTTACCACCCGCGAACCGGGCGCAAGCGAGGTTTTGACAACGGGCCGCACGCTCAAACCGTGTTCAACGGCCTTCTTTGCCAGCAAACCTGCCCCCAACATCACACCTGGATTAGCCGTGTTGGTACAGGAGGTAATAGCGGCAATCAAAACGTCGCCGTGACCTAAATCGGTCTGCATTTTGGAGAAACCTTCACTCGCTTCCGGCACGCGGTCAGGGGTAGGGCGGTTGGTCATCATTTCAACTTCGGTCAGGGTGTTGGTATTTTTCTCGGCTCCGTTGGGTACGGTTTCGGGGGCTTGCAAACCACCGCCCGTTATCACAGCTGGTTCGACTGCGTCCAGGTTGACATCAAAACGACGAGTTAATTCGGCTTCGGTCTTATTATAGCCGTTTTCCGCCAGAGGCTTTTGCATCAGACCCTCGAAGGTACTCTTTAATTCAGGCAAATTTATCCGGTCTTGGGGGCGTTTGGGGCCGGAGACTGCCGGGCTAATGGTCGCCAGGTCAAGCTCTAGCAGCGAACTATATTCGCATTGGCCTTTGCCAGGCATCCCGAACAAACCCTGGGCCTGGAAATAGCTGCGGAAGCTACTAACCTGGGCCTCGCTGCGACCTGTCGCCTTGAGATAGTTGCAAGTTTCTTCGTCAATCGGGAAATAGCCCATCGTCGCGCCGTATTCGGGAGCCATATTTGCAATGGTAGCGCGGTCTGTGAGCGGTAACGAAGCCGCCCCCTCTCCGTGAAACTCCACGAATTTGCCCACTACCTTAGCCTGACGCAGCATTTCGGTCACACGCAAAGCCAGGTCTGTGGCGGTCACGCCTTCGCGCAAACTGCCAGTCAGATGCACGCCCACCACGTCGGGGGTCAGAAAATAGACAGGTTGACCCAACATACCTGCTTCGGCTTCGATACCGCCCACGCCCCAACCGACAATACCCAGCCCGTTTATCATCGTAGTATGCGAGTCCGTACCGACCAGCGTATCAGGGTAATACACACCGTTGCGCTCCAACACGCCCTTCGCCAAATATTCCAGGTTGACTTGATGCACGATACCGATACCGGGCGGCACGACTTTGAAGGTGTCGAACGCTTGCATCCCCCACTTCAAAAACTCGTAACGCGAACGGTTGCGTGTAAACTCGATTTCCATATTTTGGCGCAAAGCATCGGGTGTGCTGGAAAAGTCCACCTGTACCGAATGGTCAACCACCATATCTACCGGAACCAGTGGCTCGATAATTTTGGGTTCTTTGCCCAAGCGTTGCGCCGCCGAACGCATCGCAGCCAAATCCACTAATAGCGGCACACCAGTAAAGTCCTGCAACACGATACGGGCCACTACAAACGGGATTTCCTCGGTGCGTTCGGCGTTAGGCTGCCAGTTCGCCAGGGTACGCACATCGTCCTCGCCCACTTTCTTGCCATCTACGTTCCGCAATACCGACTCCAGCACAATCCGAATACTGACTGGCAGCTTTGAAATCGGCCCGACCCCTGCTTTTTCTAACTGAGGTAGGGAATAATATTGTCCAGTCTGGCCGCTTCCGGTCTGGAAGGTCTGCAAACTATCAAAAAGGTTATGCGCCATTTTTCTTTCTCCACTTTGAGTTACATTAAATTGAATTGCCTCTTGCTAATTCCAGTATATACCAAATTGAAGCGAGAGAAAAATAGCTTTTTGTTATCGAAACGATAGCCGCAATATAATTTTTCGGTATTGGGAACGCCAACGGTTGAAACCGTCGTCTAGCCACCTCAAACACGTTAAAACGTGTTAGCGAAAGGCTTGGCAACCTGATTTATCAGGTTTGGGCTGTATAGACGACGGTTTCAACCGTTGGCGTTCCCGCAATTCGGTAGCGTGCATTCCGCTTGTGATAATTTAACAATCATCGGCTGAAGGAGCAGCCTCCTACAGAGCAGCCTTGTGGGACATTGCGCCAACTGGTTGCTCCCAATGGACTTATTGGCTGACGGCTGATAACTTTACGACGCAATGGTATTGGCGGTGGGCAGACGCACCCGCCCCGTGAGGTATTTATCCACGCCGCGTGCGATGTCACGCCCTTCGGCAATGGCCCACACCACCAGCGACTGACCGCGAACCATATCGCCGCCAGCGAAAACCCCCGGCACACTGGTCATTTTATCTTCGTTGACCCACACGCCGCCATTGGCCCGCAGCTTGAGGTTCAAAGACGCAACCAGACCTTCGCGCACCGGGCCAGTAAAGCCCGCCGCCAGCAGCACTAGCTGGGTTTCAATTATAAAGTCCGAGTGGGGAATTTCCTCAAAATGGCGTTCGCCGTTTTCATCATACCTTAGCTCGACTTTGACCGCGTGCAGCCGCTCCAGCTTACCCTCCGCCCCTTCAAAACGTTTGGTCGCCATGCTATATTCTTGCTGACCGCCTTCTTCGTGCGAGGTGGATTTTTGGAAAACCAAAGGTGGTTCGGGCCAGTGATTGTCGGCGGGTCGGACATTGGCCGGACGCGGCTTATGCTCAAACTGGATCACTTCCTGCGCTCCCTGGCGCAACGACGTACCCAAACAATCGCTGCCCGTATCGCCACCGCCAATAATTACGACGGTTTTACCAGTCGCCAGAATTTCGTGGTCGTAATAATGGCTCAGATCGTCGGCCAGATTGCGACGGTTTTGCTGCGTCAGGTAATCCATTGCGTAATGTACGCCGTCCAATTCACGGCCCGGCACGTTCAAATCACGCGGCTGCTCTGCCCCAGTTGCCAGCACAATCACGTCAAACTCGGTCTGCAAATCCTCAATTGTTATGTCAACTCCGACGTGGGTATTGAGCCGCCACAAAATACCTTCGGCGGTCATCAAATCCAGACGGCGTTGCAGAATGCTTTTGTCCATTTTGAAATCGGGGATACCATAAATCAGCAGACCGCCAGCCCGGTCACTTTTGTCAAACACCGTCACCGTATGCCCAGCTCGATTGAGTTGCTCGGCGCAGGCCATCCCCGCCGGGCCAGAACCGATGATAGCGATGCTTTTGTCGGTGCGCTGCTGGGGTGGGCGTGGCACAATCCAACCTTCCTGGAAAGCCCGGTCAATTATCGAAACTTCCACCTGTTTTATCGCCACAGGCTCTTGATTAATGCTCAAGACGCAGGCCGCTTCGCACGGCGCAGGGCAAATCCGCCCGGTAAATTCGGGGAAATTGTTAGTTGCCAGCAATACCTCCAAAGCTTCGCGCCAGCGATTTTCAAACACCAAGTCGTTAAAATCCGGGATAACGTTCCCCAACGGGCAGCCCTGGTGACAAAACGGAATACCGCAATCCATACACCGCGCCGCCTGCTCCTGCACTTCGGTCACGCTCATAGGATGGGGTATCTCGTCATAATCGCGCAACCGTTCGTGGACGGGCCGATAGCTCGGATTTTTGCGTTGAATTTCTATAAAGCCAGTTATTTTTCTTGGATTTCCCATCAATACTACTCTCTAAATAATTAAGCTGCTACTTCTTTCTTTTTTGGCTCGTCTTGATGCTGCTCTTTGAGCAATTGAGGCTGGGCCAAAATCCGCCTATATTCGCGGGGCAGCACTTTGACAAAACGTTCTTCGTAACCAGACCAGTTGCGTAAAATGTGTCGCGCAATCTGACTGCCCGTGTAGTGAAAATGTTTGCGAATCAGAGTTTGCAGTTCGGCCACATCGCCCTGCTCGGTCAAGCCTTCCAGGTCAATCATGCCAGGGTTGGCCCGGCTTTGAAAAAGGCCGTCCTCGTCCAGGATATAAGCGATGCCACCGCTCATACCCGCCCCGAAATTGCGCCCCGTCTGGCCCAGCACCACCACACGCCCGCCTGTCATATATTCGCAGCCGTGATCGCCTACGCCCTCCACAACGGCGGTTGCGCCACTGTTCCGCACCGCGAACCGCTCTCCGGCCACGCCCCCGAAGTACGCTTCGCCACTTATCGCGCCGTACAGCGTGGTGTTGCCCACAATCACGTTTTGGCGTGGGTCAAAGGTAGAGGCAGCAGAAGTTTTGACTACCACCCGCCCGCCACACAAGCCCTTGCCTACATAGTCATTGGCATCGCCTTCAAGCGTCAGACTGATACCGTTTGGCAACCACGCCCCGAAACTTTGCCCGGCTTGACCCGTAAAATTCAGCCCGATAGTGTCGGTGGGCAAGCCTGCCGCGCCGAAACGCTTGGAAACCTCGCCACCCAACATCGCACCCACCGCCCGATGCGAATTTCGGATGGGCAAATCCAGTCTGACAGTTTTGCCGTCCTCTAAGGCCGGACGACAGGCTTCGATCAGTTGGTTATCCAACGCCTTCTCCAGCCCGTGCTGCTGGCTTTCACAGTGATAATGCTTGACGTGTGGCCCGACGACGGGTTGGTATAAAATCGCGGACAAATCCAGTTCCTGCGTTTTGAAATATTCCAGCGCGGTGTTGACTTCCAGCAAATCCACCCGGCCCACCATTTCGTCAATCGTTCTGAAACCGAGTTCAGCCATCAATTCGCGTACTTCCTGAGCGATAAACTTAAAGAAATTGACCACGTATTCGGGTTTGCCTGTAAATTTGGCCCGCAAACGCGGGTCTTGGGTCGCCACTCCCACCGGGCAGGTGTTAAGATGGCATTTTCGCATCAAGATACAGCCCGTCGCCACCAGGGGCGCAGTCGCAAAGCCATATTCTTCCGCCCCCAACAACGTCGCCACCACTACGTCGCGCCCGGTCTTGAGTTGACCGTCGGTTTGCAAACGTACCCGGCTACGCAAGTCGTTCATCAGCAACACCTGTTGGGTTTCAGCCAGCCCGATTTCCCAGGGTACACCCGCGTGTTTGATGGAGGTGAGAGGAGCCGCGCCCGTGCCGCCGTCGTGACCACTTATCAAAATGGCATCGGCGTGAGCTTTGGCTACCCCTGCCGCGATGGTTCCCACTCCCGCCTCGGCCACCAGCTTGACCGAAATATCGGCGGCGGGATTGACATTCTTCAAGTCCCAAATCAGTTGGGCCAAATCTTCGATAGAATAAATATCGTGATGCGGAGGCGGCGAAATCAGGGTCACGCCAGGCGTAGCGTTTCGAACTTTGGCGATAAAGCCATCCACTTTGTGGCCCGGCAGTTGTCCGCCTTCGCCCGGTTTAGCTCCCTGGGCCACCTTAATTTGAATCTCCTGAGCGTTGGTCAAATAATGGCTGTTGACTCCAAAGCGACCACTAGCCACCTGCTTGATGGCACTTCGCCGCCAATCGCCGTTCGGGTCATGCTGGTAACGGGCCGGGTCTTCGCCGCCTTCGCCTGTGTTGCTTTTGCCACCAATCCGGTTCATAGCGATTGCCAGGGTTTCGTGCGCTTCTTTGCTAATCGAGCCGAACGACATCGCCCCGGTGCAAAACCGCTTCATAATGTTTTCTACTGGCTCAACCTCTTCGATGGCTATGGGCTGGCTGTCTTTGAACTTGAGCAAACCGCGCAAGGTACAAAGATGCTCGGCTTCGTTGTTGACCTCCCGACTGTACTGTTTGAACAGCTTGTAGTTGCCCGCCGCCGTTGCGTGCTGCAATTTGGCAACGGTGTTGGGGTTGAACATATGGCGTTCGCCGTTTTTGCGCCATTGATAATTGCCGCCCCGATATAACCCGGTTGCTCCGAAGTCCAGGGGTGGCTCAAAAGCGTGGGCGTGGGTCTGCTGGACGTTGCGCTCAATCCCCTCCAGGCCAATTCCGGCGATGCGGGCCGGAGTGCCAGCAAAATAGCATTCCACGATGGCTTTCGAGAGGCCGATAATCTCAAAAATCTGTGCGCCCTGGTAGCTTTGGAAGGTCGAAATACCCATTTTGGAGAAAATCTTGAGCAAACCCTTCTTGACCGCTTTGATGTAGTTTTGCTCAAGTTTGGCCTGGCTATATTCGGGCGACAAAATCTTATCCTCGCGCATCGCCGCCAGCGTTTCAAAAGCCAGATAGGGATTGACCGCGCTCGCGCCATAACCAACCAACAGGGCGAAGTGCATCACTTCTCGCGGTTCGCCAGACTCGACAATTAGACCACACCGGGTACGGATAAGCTGGCGAATCAGATGATGATGCACCGCTCCAGTTGCTAAAAGCGCGGGAATAGGCGCAAGTTCGGCATTTACTCCTCTATCGCTCAAAATCAGAATGTTATTGCCGTCGGCAATCGCCCGCTCCGCCGCCTGACAAAGCTCTTCCATCGCCCTTTCCAGACCCTGCGCTCCATCAGCCACCCGGTAAAGCATTGGCAGAGTGCTGGTTTTGAAACCGGGCCGCTCGATATGGCGCACCTGCTCCAACTGGTAATTGCTCAAAATTGGATAGTCCATCTTGAGTTGCCGACAATGCAAGGGCGACTCGGTCAATAGATTTTCTTCTGTACCAACCGAACACGACACCGACATCACCAAATCTTCGCGTATAGGGTCAATCGGTGGGTTCGTGACCTGAGCGAAAAGCTGCTTGAAATAGTTGTAAAGCAGTTGAGGCCGCTCTGACAGCACCGCTAGAGGTGTATCGTTCCCCATACTGCCGATAGCTTCTTCGCCCCCGGTTGCCATCGGTGCAAGCAAAATCCTTAATTCTTCTGCCGTGTAACCAAAAGCCTGCTGGCGAGTGAGCAAGTCTGGAGTGGCGGAGGGCGCAGTTTGGACAGGTGGGGCGGATAAATCGTGCAGGTTCAAGGCGTTCTCATCCAGCCATTGCTGGTAAGGCTGGCGGGTAACGACGCGCTCTTTTAGTTCGTGGTCGCTAACGATGCGCTGCTCGGCCAGGTTCACCATAAAAATCTTGCCCGGCTCTACTCGACCTTTGTAGGCAATGTTTTCTTCGGGGATGTCCAGTACCCCGGTTTCGGAAGCCAGCACCACCAAATTGTCTTTTGTGACCAGATAGCGGGCGGGACGTAAACCGTTACGGTCAAGCATCGCTCCCAGCAGTTGCCCATTCGTGAAGGCGATAGCCGCCGGGCCGTCCCAGGGTTCAATCAGGGATTGGTGAAACTCGTAAAAAGCTTTGCGGGCAGGGTGCATTCCAGGGTTGGTCTCCCAAGCTTCGGGAACCATCATCATCAAGGCGTGTTCGAGGTCGCGCCCGGCCATCACCAGCAGTTCCAATACATTGTCAAAAGAAGCCGAGTCGCTCCCACCCGGCACCACAACGGGGGTGAGCTTTTTAACTCCGTCTGCGCCCAGCAGTTCCGAAGCAAAAAGGGGCGTGCGCGTGTTCATCCAGTTGCTATTTCCACGTAAGGTGTTGATTTCTCCGTTGTGGGCAATATAACGAAAAGGCTGCGCTCTATCCCAGGTGGGAAAAGTATTGGTGCTGTAGCGTTGATGCACCAGAGCCAACGCGCTTTCCAGGTCAGGGTCAGCCAGGTCGAGGTAATACAGAGGGATTTGGCGGGCGGTAAGTAGTCCTTTATAAATCAAAACATTACACGAAAGGCTGGAGATATAACACTGTTCCAGGCCGCCCAAGCCTCCAAAGCCGAGCATTTTTTGTTCGATAGCTTTACGCAAAATATAAAGTTGGCGTTCGAGCTGCGTGCGGGTGTCAAAATCGGCTTCCGTCGTATTGTCAGCAACGGTATTGGGCTGGCAGACCAAAAATTGACGCACGAAGGGTTCGCTGGCCCGTGCTTGTTCCCCAATATGGCTGCTATCGGTGGGGACGGTACGCCAGCCCAACAGTTCGAGGCCGTGCGCGGCAATCGCTTGTTCGATTTGCTCCTGAAAAATTTGAGCGGTGTCGGGGTGATGACGTGGCAAGAAGGTCATCCCTACGCCGTAACGTCCCGCCGCAGGTAGGGAACGCAAGCCAGCCTCTTTTGCGGCTTTGAGCAAGAAACGATGAGGCAACTGTACCAAAATCCCCGCGCCGTCCCCGGTATTTACGTCCGAACCAGTTGCGCCCCGGTGTTCCAGATTGCTTAAAACCGTGATGCCTTTGATTACGATGTCGTGCGACGGTTGTCCGGTCAGATTGGCGACGAAGCCTACACCACAGGCATCGCGCTCAAACTGTGGGTCGTACAAACCCTGCGCGGGTGGCAAGCCAAAATATTTTTCCATTTTCTATCCCCCGAAGCAAGCAGCTACAGACTGGCCCTGTCTAGTTGGTTTTGACAGAGCGAGGCCAGAAACATTTAATTTCGGCTTCAGTGCCGCCTGCCGAACCTGCTTCTTATATGCTAAAATAGCTCCCGCCTGGATAAGCGCGGAAGCATATAACAAAACGACTGTCATTGCCACCAGACAGTCATCAAAGAAACCGATTCAGTTGGTTTGCCTCAACATCGAGGATAATTTTCTTTACGACTTTACGTTTTACGTGAGGAAAGCGCGTTCTTAGAAAGCAACGTTGCTTTTGCGTATTGTAATAGATAATCGCTTTTTTGGCAAATATCATGACCGCCGTAACTATTCAGAGTTGGGGTAAACGAATAGAAAAAGAACCATTAGAGGCGGCGCGCCCCCGCGCCCGCGCAGTCGGCGGGTTTGGCAGTAGTGCGGGCGCGGGGACGTGCCGCCTACAGGTCAAGGGTAATTCTGAACAGTTACTGACCGCCTCTTAATTAGTGGGCTTGCACCGCCCGAATGATAAAGGTACAATATTTGAATTGTAATTAGGTATATAAGTAAATAACTTGAGGAGATTATGGCTAAAAAAGATGTAGGACGCGGCAAGAATAACAAAAATAAACCCAAAGGGCCATTTGGCGGCGGGCCAAAACCCAACAACCAGCAAGCAAAGGCGCGTGAATTTGACCGCTTGATGACCGAAAGCGAAAAGCTGTGGGAAAAAGGCGATATTGCGGGGGCGTTGGACATCGCCGAAGATTTGGTGGAGCGCAACCCTAAAGATGTACGCCCTTTGCTCTTTACCGCCATGCTTTACTCCGAAGCAGGTGACACGCGGGAGGCTTTGGAACGAGCCGAGGCCGCAGACCAATTGCAGCCGAACGAGCCAGTGGTACTTAGTTTCCTGGCAGCCGCTTACTTGATGAACGAGCGAATTGCCACCAGCGTGCAGACCTTCAGACGCTTGCGTAGCCTGGACCGCACGGGCGAATTTTTTGTCAAGGAGAGCCGTGAGACGCTTAATGCTATCGAACAGAGCTTAAAAGAGGAAGCAGACCAGCATAAAGTGCCAATCGCCACTTTTGAGAAGGCTTTGTTGATGGTTGAGCAAGCTGAGGCTGCGATTGAGGACGATAATTTCGATAAGGGTTTGGGATTGTTGCAAACGGCGGCGGATACTGTGCCGGGCTGGACTTTGCCACGTCTTAGTCAGTCGGTTTATCAGTGGGAAGCAGGACGCGCCCAGGAAAGTCTGGTGACGGCTCAAAAGCTGGTAGAAGACGCGCCAGATAATCTTTCGGCTTTGAGCCATCTTGCCACTACTTTAATCTGGAATAATCAGACTGAACGCGCCCAGCCCTTGTTGTCACGGGTGGAAACGGCTTTTGAACGCGAGGCCGCTAAAATCGAGACAGCAGATGAGCCAGAATTGGAAGAATTGGCAGGGGCGTTTTATAAAGCGACGGCGGTATTCGCGGCAATTGGTGATGATCAGCGGGTTTACGATATTTTGAAGCAGGGCGAAGCCGCCGAACTGGAGTACGACGGTGCTTACTGGCGATGGCTGGCGATTTCGTCTTACAATTTGGGCAAGCTGGAAGAAAGCGAAAACTATTGGCAACAGCTAGAGCCAGGCGAAATAAGCCCTTTTGTGATGGGTTTGCAAGAAACGCTGGCCCGACCTCGCCCAGCCGATGCGCCCCCGTTACGCCTGCCATATTTTGAAACCAGTGCCGCTGTGCCTATGGCCGTGACACAGCAACTATTGGCTTTGAAAGAAATCCAGGCGGGGGCTAAATTTGAGTTTGATACCGAGCTAGTTCAGGCTGCTTATGTTAAGCTGAGTCCAAATTATCAAATTCTGCCCGCTTTGGTGCAAAATATCAACTTTGGGTTGCAGCCAGTGGCCGAAACCAATATAGGCATAATGGGCGAAATTCACAATGCCGAAGTGGTTGCTATTCTCCACGACTACGTCCAAAGTTATATTGGCCCGGAGATGGCCCGCCGTTACGCGGTAGCGCATCTGGTGGAGTGGGGCGATTTGGCGCATGAGGGCAGTCTGCACTTCTGGCTAGAGGAGCCGGGCGGCTGGCAGGATTTGCCCATATCTAGCTTCGCTTCGTTGGACGAGGAAGAACAACGGATTGTAGATGACGTGTACGAATACGCCGAACTGGGCGGTTTGGATTTTGATGATGAGGATTTTGACGAAGAAGACGAAGATTTGTAGGATATAGCTCCTTTCTTCTTTTGTCATTCCGAACACAGGCTTTGCGGAGTGAGAAATCTGTGGCTAAAGGGTCATTTGTAGGCGCAAACTTTGAGCAACAGATTCTCCGCTACGTGCTTCGCAAGAGCCTCCGCTCCGAATGACAATACTATCTAGCCCTACTCCCTAGCTAAAAAAAGGCCCGTCTAAAAGACGAGCCTATTTCGTGGTTGATAAAATTGTGAGTCAATAATCCAAAAACTAGGCACTCTCCTCCAGCGTGTGGTCATAGCTAATCTCGCTGCGGTTCGGGCCTTGCAAAATTGGCCTGCCCCGACGTTCGATCACATCGGCGTTGACGATACATTTGCGGACGTTTTCCATCGAAGGAATTTCGTACATCACGTCCAGCAGGGCTTCTTCAATAGTGCTACGCAAACCACGTGCGCCCGTCTTGCGGGTCAGGGCTTTGTCGGCAGTCGCTTCCAGTGCGTCGTCGGTGAAAACCAGTTCTACTTTGTCGGCACTGAGCAGCTTCTGGTACTGCTTGATAATGGCGTTCTTGGGTTCGGTCAAAATCCGGATGAGCGAATTTTTGTCCAGCTGGTCTAAGCTGACTGCCACCTGCAACCGTCCAATAAATTCGGGGATAAGTCCGTATTTCATCAAGTCGTCCGGGGTAACTTCCGTCAGCAGTTTGTCTTTCGTTTTCTGTTTATCAATAGAATCCTGAGTGGTATGTTTAAAACCCAGGCTGTTTTTGCCTATGCGCGAAGCTACAATCTGGTCAAGCCCCTCAAAAGCCCCGCCACAGATAAACAAAATGTTGGTGGTATCAATCTGGACAAAATCCTGGTGCGGGTGTTTGCGGCCACCCTGGGGAGGCACATTCGCCATCGTACCTTCGACAATCTTTAGCAGAGCCTGTTGTACGCCTTCGCCTGATACATCACGGGTGATAGAAGGGTTATCGCTCTTGCGGGCAATTTTGTCAATTTCGTCAATGTAAATGATGCCTTTTTCGGCGCGGGCAATATCGTGGTCAGCCGCCTGGATTAAGCGCAGCAGGATATTTTCTACATCTTCGCCCACATACCCGGCCTCCGTCAAAGCGGTGGCATCGGCAATCGAGAACGGCACGTCTAAAATCTTCGCCAGCGTTTGGGCCAGATACGTCTTGCCGCTACCAGTTGGGCCAATCAGTAAGATGTTGCTTTTCTGCAACTCCACCTCGTCCGTCGTACCGCTCATACCAATCCGCTTGTAGTGGTTATAGACCGCCACTGCCAGGGATTTCTTGGCGCGTTCCTGCCCGATGACATACTGGTTCAAAAGCTCGAAGATGCGCTTGGGATTGGGAATGCGACCCAGGTTCAAGTCGGCTTTGGGGCCGCTCATTTCCTCGTCAATGATTTCTTGACATAAATTCACACACTCATCGCAAATATAGACTGCGCCCGGCCCGGCGATCAACCGCCGCACATCTTCTTGCCCTTTGCCACAAAACGAGCAGCGATACTGTACGCGGCTGCCCCTGGTATTAGCCATTGGTGTACTCCTTAAAACAGCTTGCTTGTTTGGTTACCCGATCTTGAAGCTGGTTCTAACTGCCTAGCTAACTGAAATTGGGTCTAGGTCTAGGGTCGTTGGTTGTCCATCAAATGTCCTAGTAGTTTTTATTATAGCATAACCAGCAATGTATAGAGCAAATCGGCGGCGAATTGCCAGGAAGTGTTTATATATTTCTTATTTTGCTACCGGACACCTTTACAAATCCTCTAAAATGCACCAACCATGAGTAAATAGTATGTAAGTCGGCAAAGCTTTTTGAGTAATCCGACCTATCTTCTAAACTGTGGACATAACTTGTGCTGGTATAGGAGCGGTAAGTAAATAGCCGCGTGCTAATTCAGTGTATTGCGAAATTTGCTTTGTTTGCCAATATTTGTCAAAGCCCAATTCATTTGCCAATAGTTCGGCCACGCGAGGCGCGGCTTCAATGCTGGCTTGCGCGTCCAATAGCAGTGCGCGTAACCGCCGTGATAGCACGTCTTCGATTGTTCGAGCTAACTCATAACGAGCCGACCATACCACCTCGCCCTTTAGATACGGTAACTTCGGATGCAAGGGCATATTCCACTCTGGCTGTTCGGCCAGTACCTGCCGCAGATTGTCAACGTCAGTGCCATATACCCTGAAAGGTTCGCGTTCAGGTGTAGTTGTGAAACCGTGTAGGTGCAGCGTTTTAGTGACACAAGCTGCTTTCGGTAAATTGGCAACCTTGATCGCTTTGTCAACCGCATCTTCGGCCATGTGGCGATAAGTTGTCCATTTGCCACCGATAATGGTAATCAGGCCGGAAGCTGAGACATCTAGGGTATGTTCCCGTGACAACTTGGCGGTGGCCGATTCGTTGCTATGTTTAACTAGAGGCCGCAAGCCGACGTAAACGCTTAATACATCTTCGGTGGTCGGGTCTTTGGTTAGATAGCGAGCGGCGTGTTTTAGCACAAACGTAACTTCTTCGTGTAGTGGACGCGGCTCCAACTCTACATTTTCCACGGGCGTGTCGGTTGTGCCGACGATAACGCGGTCGTGCCAGGGGATGGCGAACAGGACTCGGCCATCGTCGGTCTTGGGTATCATAATGGCGTGGTCGCCGGGCAAAAACGACTTATCAAGAACAATGTGTATGCCTTGACTAGGAGAGAGTAGCAACTCCGTTGTCGGCTCATCAAATTTCCGTATATCATCGGCGAACACCCCAGTGCAGTTAATAACCGCCTTCGCAAGCAAGGTCATTTTCTCGCCCGTTTCGCTATCACGGACGAAGACACCCCTCACCTTATCGTTTTTTTTATGCAGACCTGTCACTGCCATATAATTGAGGGCTGTACCACCTTGATCGAGAAGCGTCCGCATAAGACTAATCGCCAGCCGTGCATCATCGAACTGCCCATCATAATAGACGATGGCGGCCTGCAAACCGTGTGGTTCTAGCGTCGGCACCAGTTCAACGGCTTTTTTACGCCCAATCAGTTTGGTGAAGCCAATACCGAGGGTGCCAGCCATAAGACTGTATAATGTCAAGCCCGCTCCGTAGAAGCCTTCCGACCACCAACTATAGCTTGGCACGACAAAAGGGAGGACTTTGGTGAGGTGCGGAGCGTTTCGCAGCAGTCGCCCACGCTCTTGTAATGCCTCATAAACGAGCATAATATTACCTTGCGCCAGATAGCGCACGCCTCCATGTACTAATTTCGTGCTACGGGAGGACGTACCTTTGGCGAAATCGTAAGCTTCGAGCAACAGCGTTTTGTAGCCGCGAGTGACAGCATCTACCGCCGTCCCCAATCCGGTTGCGCCACCACCAATTACGATCACGTCCCACTCTTGGTCAGCGCGAATGCGCTCTAACAACAGATTACGCTGCATTTTTAACCTCTGTTCTATCTTCTAATCTCTCCCTAACGGTAACTCCAATGCATGAGCCAACTCACCAATATTTTCTAGTACAAAACTTAGCGGGGTTGGTGGCAATTAGCCGCGCCCCTGCTCTTATCGCATCAAAAGCGATTTGCAGCTTATTATAAGCGAATGTGCGAGCAAATGAAGCCACAACGATGTCAATTTCGCCCGGCACAGAACTAAACTGAAAATCTACCTTGTGCAAGTCTTGCATAAGCGGTTCTTCACCAACGACAAAAAGTCGCGACTCTGGTGCATTTTACAACAACCATTGTACCAGCACAAAAGAGGAATTGACCACATCGGCAACTGTGGTCGTGATGCCTGGTTTGTTTAATTTGCCAACATATTGTAAGCGGGTCTTGGTCGGATGCGTGGGGGCGGGGCCCGGCCCGGCAGAGTTGCTTAATATCGAGCCGATTTATATCATAAGCCAACGCCTGCTCATACAGTGCCAACGTTGCAAGCGTACCGATGCCCACCTTGAAACCATGTGGATGGGGTTCTTTACCGTAGCCGATTGCCTCCATCTCGCATAAGTGGCTGAAAAGATGTTCGCTACCCGACGCGGGGCGTGACTACTTACTGATTTGCATAGCCACACCCGACATAATTAGTCCTTAAAACCATTTTGTGACTTTTGCATTGTTTGATACGATAACACTTGTATAACCTGTCTGTTAAAAGTAACGTGCAACCGCGCTAATAAGCGGGTCAGAAACAGAAGATAAAATTATTCAGTGCCTTATTTACAAGGATTTGGAAGAATGATTGAAAACAAGTGGCAATTTCAATTTGAAATCTCAGAGTTGCCTGCGACTGAATTGAAGAGTGCGATAGATAATAATGCTGAAAGGGATGAAACATTGGCTGCGCGTGGCGACATGGATGACTTTATCCAACTTTATCAGCACCATTTAAAACCAGTCCACAATTACCTGTACGCTAGATTAGGCAATCGGCAAGATGCTGAAGATGTGACGGCTATAGTTTTTGAGCGAGCATGGACAAGTCTTAAAAACTACAAACCAAATGGTTCATTCAGAGGTTGGCTTTTTACTATCGTTCATCGCGCCCTGGCTGATTATTACCGACAGCATAAATCTGCTCGCAACCAATTGGTTCAGGTTGAGGCATTAGCTGAAACCTTGTTTGACCCGTCAGCTGGGCCGGAAGAAATGGCTCTTTTATCCGAGAGATTACGCCAGGTACGTGAGGCTATAACCAGCTTAAACCAGGAACAGCGAGAAGTTGTTTATCTGCGCTTTGTGGCAGATTTACACTATAAAGAAGTTGCTCAGGTTACAGGTAAGCGTGAGTCGGCAGTCAAGATGATTGCTTACCGCGCGTTGGAAGAAATTAGACGGAGGTGTTCAGATGTTCAAAAATAAGATTACATTGCAACTTCAAGAAAGTGACTTAACTCTAACCGAAAGGTTGACAGAGGCTGAAACGGATACAGCAACTGGTCAGTTACTCCAATTGTTAAAACTTGAGGTAGACCCAGACCCAGACTTTGTCCGGCAACTGGAACTAAGATTACGTGCGATGAACCGGCCTCAATCCCCATCACAGCCTCTGCTTGAGGCCCGAACGAAGATGCAGTTGGCTTTACGCGGTAACAAGTTGAGATTAGCCAGCGCAGTAGTGGTCGTAGTGAGTCTAATAATGGTGGGATTGGTAGCCAGTTTCACCTTCTTCCAGCCTTCAAGCGTGAGGGCGGCAGAAATAATGACGAGGGCCGCGCAACTGTCGTCTGGTTCTGACAGTTTTGGGTTGCAGAGCTATCACGGCAAACTTAGTGAGAGCGGTAAGCCCGGCCCGAATGAACTATATCGAGAAGCTGTAGCTGAAGTCTGGTTTCTGGCTCCCAACAGCCGTCGTATTGAGACGCGTACTACAGATACAGGTGGGAAGAGTGTTCAATATCTTTCGGGTACTAATGGTTCTAGTGCCTGGAGTTACAATCCTGACCAAAACCTTTACACGCAGCTAGACCCTGGTGCTGGAAAGGCAACCAGTAATTTTCTCTTAGGTGCTACTGACCTGACCACCCTGCTCCAAACTGCTAACCGTTATTATAATGTCGCCCTTGTAGGTAGTGAGGTGATAGCAGGAAGACCAGCTTACATTATAGAGATGACACCAAAGCAAGGTGCGTCAGGCTCTGCCCCCCTCTATACTTCGTCACACATGAAGTTTTGGATTGATCAACAGAATTATTTGGAGTTAGGTGTGGAGTACCGAGATGCCCAAAACAAACTACTTGCTAAAATGATTTACACCCAATTGGAACTCAATCCAACCCTCGATACTACATTGTTCCAGCTTGACCCACCCAAAGGGGCTAAGATTGAAGATGAGAGACCTCCTAGCCTGGCAACACTAGATATAAGCTGGCAAGAGGCGGCTAACCAGGTGACATACAAGTTGTTCCGGCCCAGCTTCATTCCGGCTGGTTTAACGGCAGCCCTACCTCAATTTAAGCAGCCCCGGCCCGGTGTACTTAACGCGAACTATGCTGGCACGCAACCACCTGGCAATATTTATAACTTGAACGAACTTATAATAATGGAAGGACCAACTGGAACTTGGCAACTGCCCAAAGGTAAAGGCGAAGCTATTACAGTGGGCCGGTATGCTGGTGCTTATCTGAAGGAAGGAGATTTACAGCATATTTTTCTCGAAGTGGATGGTACAGCTATCGCGGTAACAGGTGATGCAGCCATCACTAAAGACCAGCTAATTCAGGTGGTAGCATCTCTGCAACCAGCGGTGGTAACAGGAAGCTTCATTACGTCGGGTAAATAGCATAACTAACATTAGCAAGGCTGCAATTACTGTTTTGTTAATGCCGTGCAAAAAGGAGCCAAAGGGCAGATGATAGGTTTGCTTTTTGACTCCTTTTTGTAACTTTTGAAGTAGATGCAGAGTTAAAACTTTGATAGATGATATAATAAGCATGGAAAGTAATGGGGAGCAAAAATGAGTCAGGACGAGCAAGCCGAGCCGTTTCAACTGGTGGAAAGCGAATATTTGCTACGCAGCCCCTGGCGCAACTTTCGAGTTGACCGGGTGGACATAGGTGGTGGGCGCGAGATCAAATATAGCTACGTCGAGGCTCCCAAAGCGGTGTATGTGGTGCCACTTACCGATGATGGTCAGATTGCACTTATCCGCCAATATCGCTACCCTATTCGGGCCTGGGAACTGGAAATTCCGGCTGGCTCAATTGACCACCAGGAGGACTTGATAGAGGCAGCTAAACGCGAACTGTACGAAGAAGTAGGCGGCGAATGTCAAGAGATGTTGCACATAGGCAGTTTTTATAATTGCGCCGCCCATACCAACGTATCCAGCGAGGTCTTTCTGGCGACTGGCGTGCAGTTGGGTGTTGCCCATCTGGAAGAAACCGAACGACTGGAGCGGTTGGTGCTTCCGGCCCGCGAAGTATTGGCTCTGGCTCATCGGGGTGGCATCGCGGACAGCCAGAGTGCCTACTCGATTTTGCTGGCCGAACCGTATATTCTGGCCCGGCTGACCTAGTTTATGCAAATCATTGTGAATAGGGTTATAATATAATGGCGGGAGCAATCCCGCTATATTTGACTCAAAATGTAACGAGAAATAGCAGGTTATTTATTTTGACCAAAACTCTGAATTTGATACTGCTCCGGCATGGTATCACTGACCACAATACAGGCTTGCGTTTGACCGGGTGGGGAGACCCGGATTTGAATGCTGAAGGGCAGGCCCAAGCGCAGGCAGCTACCGCAAAGCTGGCCCAGGAGTATAAGATTGAAGCCATTTATGTCAGTCCGTTGCGTCGCGCCCAGCAGACCGCCCAATATTTAGCCGATGTAACGGGGTTGCCGTTGAATTTTGACCCGGATTTGAAAGAGCTAAATTTTGGTGAGATGGAGGGGCGCACTATTCCCGAAATGAAGGAACTGCACCCCGAACTTTTTACAGCCTGGCGCAGTGCTGCCGACCCAGACTTTGGTTGGCCCGGTGGTGAGACGCGCTTGAATTTTCATACGCGAGTGGACCAGGCTATCTGGCGGGTAATTCAAGACAGCGTGGCGCACGGCTACCAAACAGTGGCGATAGTCGGACACGGTGGGGCATTGGCTGGTTTCGCAAGCGAAATCTTGGTAGGTCAGCCTTACGTCTGGCGCGAATATTTGTTAGAAAATTGTGAATATTATCTGGTGGCGGCAGATTACGAAGAAAGTACCACTACAAAAATCGAAAAAAATCAGGTAGGTTTACGAGTAGTAAGTATGGGTAAGCTTCTAGGCTGGGAGCCAGGAACTTAATCCAGGAAAGAGTTTTTTAGGCACGCAAATGTTATATGACAGCGCGAAAATTCATTTACAAGCGGGAAATGGCGGCAACGGTTCGGCCAGTCTTCGGCGCGAAAAATTTGTACCAAAAGGGGGGCCGGAAGGCGGCGATGGCGGGAGGGGCGGCTCAATTTACCTTCAGGTTGACCCGCATCTTAATACCTTGTTGCCCTTCCGCTTCAAACAGCATTTCAAGGCGGAAAGCGGCGGCAATGGCGGCAAACAGCAGATGCACGGCTCGGCGGGCAACGATTTGTATATCAAAGTACCACCCGGCACGATGTTTTATACTGAACCAGACCCTGAACACCCGGAGCGTCCTGTTTCGCAGGGTGATTTGACCAAACCCGACCAGGTTATTATGGTAGGACGCGGCGGCAAAGGTGGTTTGGGCAATGTCCATTTTACTACCAGCACCCATCAAGCCCCGCGTATGGCCCAAAATGGACAACCCGGCCAGGATTTATGGCTGCGGCTTGAGCTAAAACTGATTGCCGATGTGGGTATAGTGGGCTATCCTAACGCGGGCAAGAGTACCTTGCTTTCGGTTGTCAGTGCGGCCACACCCAAAATAGCCGATTATCCCTTTACCACCCTAGAACCAAACCTGGGCGTGGTCGAATTGGGCGACAACTACAGTTTTGTGCTGGCCGATATTCCCGGTTTGATTGAGGGAGCGGCGCAGGGCGTGGGTCTCGGTCACGATTTCTTGCGACACGTGGAACGCACCCGCCTTTTAATCCATCTTTTGGACGGAAGCGGGCAGTCAGGGCGCGACCCGATTAGCGATTACGAGCAAATCAACAAAGAATTGGCCGAGTACAGCCCCGATCTAGCTGAAAAACCGCAAATTGTGGCGGTGAACAAAGTGGATATGCCCGAAACGCAAGAAAACTTGCCCGGTTTGCGGCGGTATTTTGAGCAGCGTGGCCTGGAAATTCAGTTGCTTTCGGCAGTGGCGCGGCAAGGCACTAAAGAGGTAGTTCAGATGGCCGCCCGGCGTTTACAAGAAATGCCGCTGCCAGAGCCAGTGCTTAGTTTCGATACCGAAAATAACGACATCCCGATTCTGCGGCCTCGTGCGCTCCACGATGAGAAATTTGAGGTCTTCAAGGAGGCTGAAGACGAGTACAGGGTGCGAGGCAAACGTATCGAAGACATTCTGGCAATGACCAATATGGATAACGAAGAAGCTCTGGAACGTTTGCAGATTACGCTTGACCGCACGGGCATCAGTACGGCTTTGCGGCGGGCTGGCATCAAAGAGGGCGACTTGGTGTATTTCGGCAAACAGGAGTTAGTCTGGCAGGACATCTAAATTTTCTGTAACTACTCAGGGGTCACGGGGGTCTCCCCGTGCGGGGCGCGGGAACCCTTTGGGTGCCACTCATGGGTGGGGTGTCCCCTGGCCTCTTTAACCAGTTGGTTGAGCGCAGTCGAAAACCCTTTGGGTGCCACTCGTGGGGGGGGTGTCCCCTGAAAAATCTTTTTTCTCCTTACTTTTCTTCCTGGGTGAGTAGTTACAATTTTTTATAGTTGCTCAAATATGATCAGTACGCCGATTGTTACACCTGGCATGGGTGTAACCGTTGGCGAGCATTACGGTAATATCCGCGCAAATACCCTACTTGGTGCATAAATGTCTAAACCGAAAGGCTGGAATTGATAAAATTCTTTAGCATGGGGTTGGTTTTACTGATGGTGGCAATATCGCTGGTGGCGTGCAGCGAAAACACCCCTACCCCTACTGTTACAACCAATTATCCCACTCCGCCGCCGGATAACGGTTTGTTGGCAACGGTCACGGCCAGCCCCAACAAGCTTATTTTGGGTATAAGCACTCCAGCACGAGGGGCGGACGGTTGGACAGCAGTGGGCGGGGCGAGTATTGCGGGCGAAGTCTTGAACCGGGGAGGCGGTGTACCTTATAATGGGGTTAATTACTATCTAAAGTTCGCCACCCACGATGACAGCGCACAGCCTGATGGGGTAGCTGCTGCTGTCACCCAGATAGTAAACGCTGAAGATGCGCTGGGTTTGGTAGGGCCGAGCGCAGCCGAGGGTATTTCGCCCAATCTGCGGCTGCTAAATGACCTTGCCACGCCCGCCCTACTCACGCTCACTTCGGATACGCTGCTGGCTAAAACCCAGGCTAACCCTTTTCTTTTTTATCTACGCCCGCTTGATAGTTATTGGGCCGAGGCCGTTGTAACCTATTTGAGCAGCAGCAGTACGCTCAAACCTGGGGCTAAAATCGGGCTTACCAGCCAGCAAAACGACGCGGGGCAATCCGGGGCGAAGCATCTTAAAACCGTACTGGCGGCTAAGGCTAATTCTGCACTAGCGGTTGAGGTGAAGTTACCTGCTTTTGAGACTAAATTCCAAAAAGAACACAATCAGTACGCCAGTCAGGTACAACAATTAGTCGCCGCCGCCCCCGATGTAGTCATCAATTGGAGCGACCAGGACGAAGCGATTGAACTGCTGATCGAGCTACGTCAAAAGGGCTGGCACGGTCAGTTTATAACTACCTCCTTGAACGAGCGTTTTGCTACCGAACTCAAAGGCGAGGCCGAAGGTATCGTGGGGCCGGCTACCTGGACGGCGGACGCAACCGATCCGACCAGCCAACGCTTTGTGCAGCTATATCAGGCTTATTTCCATCTTACGCCCGATGACCACGCAGCCGCAGTGTATGATGGGATCAATTTTTTGGCCCAGGCTTACAAACAGGTGGGGCCGGATAGGGCTAAAATACGGGATTGGCTGGCCCATATGAGCAACCAGACTGGTTTGCAAGGCGTTTACAACACGCTGCCCAGCGGCGAAATGCTAAAAACAGTCAAAATGGCCCAAATCAAAAACGGCAAAGTAGTTGGCATTGGCAACCCTTAAATCAAAAACGGCAAAGCAGAAGCCAGCCCAAGTTTTAGCGCACGAGGCTAGTTGGTTTAAGCACCTGGACTGGTTGCTACCTGTGGCGGTTTTTGGCGTGGCGGGCGTGGTCTATTTACTCACAAGCGCACCGGGTTTAACCTGGAAAAACGGCGGTGATGACGGTGGCGACCTGGCTATAGCCGCTAAACTTGTTGGTATCGCCCACCCGACGGGCTACCCGCTTTATCTGCTGCTGGCCCAACCCCTGATATGGCTGGGCATCGAGCCGATACGCGCTTTGAATTTGTTATCGGGACTATACGGCGCAATAGCTTGTGCGCTGCTGACTTTAGCCGTCACGCGCTTACTACAGTTTTCTTTGGCAAGCGAGGTAGTCACGCCTGTTCCTGCCGATAGGCGCGGGAGCAAGTCAACTCTGAAATTCGAGCCAGCTAAAAACTGGTCGGAGGTAGTAAGTTGGACGGGCGGGGCGGGCGCGGGACTCACACTGGCCTTTGAGCCGTTATTCTGGTCACAGGCGGTGATTGCCGAGGTTTATTCTTTGGAAGCGGCGTTTTTGGCCCTGAGTGTGTGGGCGTTAGTGCGCTGGTACACTCTCAGCCAGGAGCGGGAGACTGACCCTAAACGCGGTTTGGGGTTGGTTTTGTTCAGCTTAGGGTTGGCCGCCGCCCACCACCGGACTGGCTTTTTAACTCTGCTGGCGGGCGCGGCTTTTGTGGTTTCAGGTTTGGGCGGCTGGCGTGGCACATGGGGCTTTATCAAAAGGTTGAGAATAACGAATTGGCTGGCTGGGCTGGCTTTATTTATGGCTGGCTTTGTGCCATATCTCTACCTTTTGTTCAGAGGCGGTCAGAGTCCGGCGGCAAACTGGCTTAATCCAGGCTGGAGTAACCTGGGCGGGTTTTGGGACGAGTTTAACGCTACCTTTTATCACAATCTGCTATTTGCTGCTCCCGCCACCCAATTCTTGAGCCACATTTCGGCCACCGCCCGTTTCTTGCAGGCCGATTTCGGGCCATTGGGATTGATATTGGCGTTGGCGGGGTGGTGGGCAGCCGCTACTTTGCTCAGGCTAAAACCGTTTTTCTGGTTCGCTTTGGTTGGTTTTATTGCCCACGCGGTTTTTGCCTCCGTTTACGCCGCCGACAACAGCCAAGTCTATTTGATACCAGCTTTTGTCTTTTGGGCCGCTCTGGTGGGGATTGGGCTGGCTTATTTGTTGCTGCAAATACGGCAACTCAGGCTGCTAGACGGGTTGGAAATAGCTATCGCCGTTGGAAGCGTCGTCTTTTTGACCGGGCTACAACTGGCTTTGAACTATGGGACGGTGGATGCCAGCCGCGACCAGACGGCCCAGGGGTGGGTAGCGCAGATTTTGGCAAACGCGCCTCCCAACGCGGTTTTGCTGACCACTGAAGATAAATTCACTTTTGGCCTTTGGTACGAGCAGTACGCTCTGAACAAACGGCCCGATTTGATTTTAGTGGAAACCCGCTTGCTAAACTTTGACTGGTATCAGGCCAATTTGCACCAGCTTTACCCTAATTTGAAGCTGGAAGGACAGTTTGGAGGCGGCGATGCGACCAGCCAACTAATAAAAACCAACCCAGGCCAGACTTTCTTTGAGGCTACCGCTAACGGATTACAGGCGATTAAGTAATGACCAAATTTTCCCCCACAGTTATCGTTCCGGCTTACAACGCTGCACTCACCATTGCCGGGTGTATCGAAGCTTTGCTGACCCAGGAGCCAGATTTACCTGAAATAATCATAGCCGACGACGGTTCAACCGACGAGACCGCCTCTATCGTGGAAAACTACGAGCCACGCGGGGTGCGGCTTTTACGACTACCACACGGCGGAGCGGGAGCAGCCCGTAACGCGGGAATAGCGACGGCGAAGGGTGAACTGCTGCTTTTCACCGATGCTGATTGTGCGCCCGCCCCAGATTGGGCCGCAAGTTTTGTCAGGGCGTTTGAGGCCGAGCCAGACCTGGCTGCCGCCAAAGGAGTCTATTGCACGCGCCAAAAAGCAGCCATCCCACGTTTCGTACAGGCCGAATATGCAGACCGTTATCGCCGCATGGCCCGCGCCGCCACTATAGATTTCGTGGATACTTATGCCGCCGCTTATCGTCACAGCGTTTTGCAAACCGAAAATTTCGACCCACGTTATCCAGGCGCAATTGTGGAAGACGCGGAACTGGCTTATCGGCTGGCCGAACGCGGCTTGTATATGAAGTTTGTGCCAGAAGCCATCGTGTATCACCAACACGTCCATACTTTGTTCCGCTATTTCCGGCGCAAGTTCAAAATCGGCTTCTGGCGGGTAGCAGTCTATAAACAACACCCCAACAAGTTACGTGGCGACTCGCATACTCCCCAGGTCGCCAAATTACAAATGTTGTTGGCAACCTTGAGTATAGCGATGTTTGGCATTAGCGGGCTGCTCAAAATTGGCAAGCAACTCCGGTCTGGTCGCGCCGCGTGGCAAATCGCCCTTATCACCAGCAGCCTCTATCACCTCAGCACCCTGCCTTTTATCTGGCGTACCTGGCAAAGCGATAAGCTGGCGGCCCTGATTGCCCCCCTGATGCTATTAATACGGGCGTTAGCTTTGGCGAGTGGCGCAATTGCGGGCATAATCAGACTGGTTTTCTCTTAATTTTTCGTAACTATGCAGCCTTTTACTGGTTTGTCATTCCGAACGCAGGCTCTGCATAGTGAGGAATCTCTCATTTGAAAACTGAGGAAAACCGAGTTAGAGATTCCTCACTTCGTTCGGAATGACAATTCCCTAACTACTGAGGCGAGTGCCATTGTCTTCCGATGGTTCAGTCTTGGGGTGGAAACAAACCTGTTTTACACCATTGTGGTCGGGAATTAATCAAACTTTGACGATTGAGTTGGAGTGCTTCGATGGTAACACGTCCAATTGCAGTTTTACCAATAATATAAGTAGCATCTTCTGACCATTCAAAATGTTCTCGCCAAACTTGCTGGCGAGGGTTAAATAATCCCACCCTTTTTCCTGTCAAGGAATCATTAGCCGAAATCCTATCGTTTTTTGTGGTGTTACATAAAGAGCAAGCCAGCCATAAATTGTCTTCTTGGGTTAAACCGCCTAATGCTACGGGTACAATGTGTTCAATATCCATTGGTCTGCCAGTCAACAGTTCTGGAGAAAGGCAATAACCGCAACGATAACGTGCTTGTTGAGCAACTTTTTCACGCAACTTTTTCCGAACGTAAGTATGTCTCATCTGCCTTTGATTTTAAGCAGTTCAGAAATATCAAGGCCACGTTGTTTAAGTAAAGCCAGTGCTTTAGCGCGAACCATCATCACTCGTTCGTACTCTCTGACTAACTCTTTTTGTTGCCCCACTTCTGTCGGGGACAAAAACCCCTCACGCTGGTGTTTGTCATTCAACTTAGAAAGTTGGGTTGCCCGTTTTGCTGACAGGGGACGCGCCGCCCTCCATAACGTCTCATCATCCAGAAGTTCCATCGCCTCTAATTTTTTCATCAATTCTGCTGGTAAAACTTCGGTTTCTGAATTCACAGGTTCAGGTTTTTGTGCTATTACTACAGCCAGCAATTCGTCCTCAACGCTGCGTTGGGACTGGTCGGCTTTGCGCTTGAAGCTTTCATAGACTTGATTGGGTAGATTTAAGGTAACAGTAGTCAAATTTTCTGTCATATTTTTCCCCTCTCATCTTTGTTCTTAGGTCTAGTTTGCCGCAAAGCTGGCTGCTTGTCAAATAAAAAATCAGCCAGCAGTTATCAGTTCAGAACCCTTGCACCGCTAGTGCTTAGGTTTTCACTGGTAACTACTGGCTGACGACTGATAACTACCTTTACTGGCTAGTTGCTAGTGTAGGTATAGAACAGGTCGGGTGATTGGGCGTTGGTGGTCGCAAGCAAGCTGCCCGCTGTACCGTTCGCCTGGCTCACTACTGCCGAACCGCTATACCCGGCAGGCAAATTCCCCGCGCCTTGATACACTGGCAAGCTGGCGTGCGCTGCAATCGTGAAGGCTTGAGTAGCTACCGTCGCGCCGCTCTGATTGTAGTAAGTCAGGTTGCCACTCACCGCGCCATTGCTGGTATTGAGAATGGTTGCACCCGTTACATAACCGTTTGAGCCGTTTGCCATTACTGCCAGACCCAAACTACTTGCACCGCTAGTGGCAGCCGCATAGGTGCCG
>JBBQZT010000082.1:0-26744 GCA_038207455.1 Chloroflexia bacterium | reverse complement strand
CGTGACCGCCCCCTTTATCGAAGCGATTGCCCAGTCCACACAGAGACGAGGCCACGCTGTTACCGTTTTGATGGCTTACCACCCCGATCTCAAGCGGCAAGCTGTCGAGAATGGCGTTCAAATCCAAACTTACAAATACGCACCCCTCAAAAGTTGGAACATTTGGGGCTACGCTGCTTCGATGGAAGCCGATGTGAAAGTGCGTAAGCTGATTTATTTGTTGCTACCTTTAGTGCTGGTCAGCAGTTTTTTTAAGCTTTGGAAGCTAACAGGCCAGACCCGCTTCGACCTGCTTCAAGCTCATTGGGTGATACCAAACGCCCCCGTAGCCGTCCTAGTGGGATTGTTGCGGCACGTGCCGGTAGTAATCAGCTTGCACGGGAGTGATATTTACGTGGCCGAACGTATCAAGCCAGTCGGGTGGGTGGCTGGCTGGGCCTTCAAACACGCCGCTGCCGTCACCGCCTCCAGTCCCGACTTGTTGACACGGGCGCAAAAGTTAGGTGCAGTCAGTGACCCAAATCGGGCAGTAGTCATTCCCTATGGCGCAGACCCTCAAACTTTTCGCCAACCGTCCGAACCACGTGAGAATATCCGCCGCCGCCTGGGTTTCGCCCCTGATAGTCAGGACGAGCCAGTTTTGTTGTGTGTAGGTCGTCTGGTTTATAAAAAAGGATTTGAATACGCTATCCGGGCCTTACCAGCCGTTTTACAGAGATTTCCGACTGCCAAACTGGTAATTGCAGGCCAGGGCGACTTGTGGAATTCGTTGCAAAATTTGGCAAAACAACAGGGAGTGGCGGCACAGGTGCGTTTTGAAGGAGCAGTCCCGCATGACCAGTTACCCGCGTATCTGGCAGCGTGCGACCTTTTCTTGCTGCCAAGCATTATAGACCGCAATGGAAATGTAGATGGCTTGCCCAATACTTTGCTAGAGGCAATGGCAGCAGGTAAGCCCGTCATAGCCAGCGCGGTGGCAGGTGTACCTTTGGCTGTGAGCGGTGGCGAAAATGGTTGCTTAGTTCCACCAGGACACGTCGAAAAACTGGCCCAGGCTATTATCGAATTATTAGCAGACCCTCAATTACAACAGAAATATGGTAAAGCCGCCCGCCAGCGCGTCGAGCAAACTTTGAATTGGGATGCTATCGCCGCCCGCTACGAGCAAGTTTTTGAGACAGCCAGGTTAAACCCAGCTGGATAGACTCGCTTTTCGATTTCTTCCTGGGCTTAATGTGATAGAATTGCCACAAATTATGTTACTGGATGAGTGAGAGGGTTGCGTCTGCCATTGGACGAACAAAAACCAGGAGAAGGAATTGTTAATAGACAAAATTAAGTCGAAACAGTCCAAAATAGGTATCATAGGAATGGGCTACGTGGGACTGCCCGAAGCAATGTATTATGCCGAAGCTGGTTTCAGGGTAACGGGTTTTGATGTTGCCAAAAACCGGGTGTCTAAACTCAACCGGGGCGAAAGTTATATCGGGGACGTAGCGGACGAACGCTTACTGCCGATGGTGCAGTCAGGCCACTTCCGGGCTACCGCCGATATGAGTCTGCTGGCGGCCCAGGACGTAATACTGGTTTGCGTCCCAACTCCTATCAACCGTACCCAAGACCCGGATTTGAGCTATATCAAGAGTGCTACCGCTTCGATAGCCGAGTATCTACAACGCAACCAGCTAATTGTGCTGGAAAGCAGTACCTACCCCGGCACTACCGAAGAAATCATGCTGCCCGCGTTCGAGGCAAAGGGTTTGGTGGTGGGCCGCGATTTCTTCCTGGCTTTCTCACCCGAACGTATAGACCCAGGCACGACCAGCAGCAAAGGCTACCACTTTGGCAATATGCCCAAAGTTATTGGTGGAGTTACACCTGAATGTCTGGAGATAGCCTGTGCTTTGTATCAACAAGTGGTGGAGCAAGTAGTTCCAGTCTCGTCGCCGCGTGTAGCCGAAATGACCAAGCTTTTTGAAAATATTTTCCGAGCTGTCAATATCGCGCTGGTCAACGAAATGGCTCTGCTGTGTGACCGGATGGGACTTAATAGTTGGGAAGTGCTGGAAGCAGCCAACACCAAACCTTTTGGTATTATGAAGTTTACGCCTGGCCCTGGCCTCGGTGGGCATTGTATTCCGGTTGACCCTTTTTATTTGACCTGGAAGGCCCGCGAGTATGGCTTCCACACCCGTTTTATCGAGTTGGCTGGGGAAATCAACCAACAAATGCCTTATCACGTGCGCGAACTGACCAATCGGGCTTTGAGCGAAGACGGTAAAGGGTTAAAAGGCGCAAAATTATTGGTATTAGGTCTGGCCTACAAGAAAGATGTAGCCGACTATCGCGAGTCGCCCGCCTTGAAAATAATCCCGCTCCTGGAACGCGATGGGGCAGTGGTTAGTTACAATGACCCCTTTATTGGGGAAATTGACGAAAACGGTCTCAAAATGCAAAGCGTGGAACTTACCGCCGCCTTGCTGCAAGCAACCGACGCGGTTATCATTACCACCGACCACAGCAATTACGATTACGAATGGATTGTAGCCAATGCCAAACGAGTGGTGGATACTCGTAACGCTACCAGCAAATTAACTCAAAACAAAGAGAAGGTCATTTTGCTATAAGGAGTTAGCAAGAAGATGTCCGAAACGTGGCAAAAGTATCAGGTGGCTGGAATTGGCGCAACTGCGGGGGCGGGAACACGGCCTGCCCTTTTGATTGTAGATTTTTGCCTGGGTATGACCAGCCCCGACTCGCCTTTGGGTCTGGACGCAAGCGCGGCTATCGAGGCGACGGGCCAGTTACTAAAAATCTTCCGCCATAAGGATTTGCCGGTTGCCTTTACGACAGTGCGTTATACCAAAGGTTGTAAAGACGGCGGAGCGTTCGTTCGCAAAATACCGACCCTGCGCGTTTTCGAGGAGGGAGGTCACTGGTCTGACCTTGACCCACGCCTGCCCAATTTGCCCCACGAACCAGTCATCAATAAACGCTTTGCCAGTGCCTTTTTTGGGACAAATCTGGCTTCGCTTTTCACGGTGGAAAAGGTGGACACGGTGATTGTGACCGGGTGTAGCACCAGTGGCTGTGTGCGGGCTTCGGCTTTGGACGCATTGCAAAGCGGCTTCAGCGTGATTGTTCCCCGCGAGTGTGTGGCAGACCGCGCCCCCGATGTACATGATGCCAACCTGTTTGACCTCAACGCCAAGTATGCCGACGTGGTAAGCGTAACCGAGGTTTTAGGTTATTTGCTAACCCTTTAGCCAACCATTCAGCCTGTCAAAACTGCAAAAAAGCAGGACTTTTTGACCATCTGGCGTTGTCCTCTTTTCAAAAACGTCCGCATCAGTTAAGATGTTACAAAGGCTTTTCTTGCCAAAATTACCTGTGCTTAAAATTTATGTCTAACGGTTCGTTAGTCTGCTATGTCTTTCAAGGAGGAAAACAATGGCAACCATTGACCGCTCTGCTGGTGCTGCCTCTCCCTCTCCCGAAACTTACCAGGAGATTGAGGATAGTGCCGAGTTTCGGCAGTTGGAACGCTCCAAAGTCCGCTTCATCGTCCCCGCGACAGTGTTCTTTATGTTGTATTACTTCTTGCTGCCTGTCCTGGTCGGCTTTTTCGGCACGAATGCTGATGGTACGCCCGGTTTTATGGACACCCGGCTTTTCAACGGCTTTAGTATTGCCTACCTGTTCGCCCTGTCACAATTTGTAATGGCCTGGATACTGGCTTTTATCTATCTACTGGCTTTCGCCCCTAGAATTGATAAAATGGTAGCCGCGTTGGTTGGTCGGGTTACGGGCAGCCGCGCTGCCGCAGACCGCAAAGGAGGCCGCTAATGTACGCATTTGCCATTAACCACGTTTTGCTTTCGAGTGCCGCCACTTCTAAAGACCCTAGCACCATCGCGCTGGTCTTTTTCCTGGTGTTCGTGGCTATTACGCTCGGCATCACCTATTGGGCTTCTAAACGGGCCAAAACCGCCAGCCAGTTTTTTACTGCTGGTAGCAGCATCAAGGGCTGGCAAAACGGTATCGCCGTCGCTGGGGACTACATGAGCGCGGCTTCCTTCCTGGGTATCGCAGGTATCATCGGCACGCAAGGCTACGACGGCTTTATGTACTCTGTCGGCTGGCTGGTAGCTTACCTGACCGTGCTGCTGATTGTAGCCGAACCGCTCCGTAACCTGGGCAAATATACGATGGCTGACGTGCTGGCCTACCGGATGCGCTCCAAACCAGTGCGGGCCGCCGCAGCCACTTCAACCCTGACCGTCACCACCTTCTATATGATTGCCCAAATGGTAGGCGCGGGTTCAGTCGTCAACTTGTTGCTCAAGATTGACTACAATATCGCCGTGACCATTGTGGGCATTTTGATGTTATGCTATGTTGTCTTTGGCGGTATGGTGGCTACCACCTGGGTACAAATCGTTAAAGCCTTGTTGCTCATCGTCGGCACGATTATTTTGAGCATCATGGTGTTGGCGCAGTTCAACTTCGACTTTGGCCGCTTTTTCCAACAAACCACGCAGGTAGAAACTGGCAAGTTATCCGCCGATGCCAAAGCTGGAGATACCACACTGTTGGTAACGGGTGGGGTAGCGGGCAGCACCATCAAAGTTGGCTCAGATAGCGGCAACAACGAAACTTTGAACATCACCAAAAAAGAAAACAACGGCCCTTACGTCACCGCCCTGGCTGATACGTTGCCTGCCGACATCGCCAAAGGTACAGTCGTGACTGATAAGTTGGGCAACCAATATACAGTGGCGGTAGATGCCAAGTCCGCCCCCGATTTTACCAGTGCGGCGGCTAACAAGACGATACGCCTGGACAAAGCCGTAACTGGCCCGAATGGTGCCGACGGTAAACCGCAAGCTGCCGCCAATATGGGGCTGTCGGTCAAACCGGAACTGGTGATAGCAGGTCAGTCTATCAAAGTAGTTAGCTCGGCCCCCACCAGCGTCAAAGTTACGACAGATAAACCACTTGTCAACGCCTATCCCAAAAGCACCTCGGCTGGTTCGCCCACCGACTTCATGAAACCAGGCCGTCGCTACTCCAACTTGCAGGAAAAATGGGGTGCGCTCGATCTGATTTCGCTCGGTCTGGCCTTAATCCTGGGTACTGCGGGATTGCCCCATATTTTGGTACGCTTCTACACCGTACCGGACGCGGTAGAAGCCCGCAAGAGCGTGGTTTGGGCCATGGTTATCATCGGCGGCTTCTACGTTATGACGACCTTCCTGGGCTTCGGGGCGGCTATCCTGGTAGGTAGTGCCAATATCGGGGCGGTCAACTCTGACGGCGTGTTCAAAGCCAATAGTAACCTGGCCGCGCCACTCCTGGCCGACAACGTAGGCGGGGAGGTCTTCTACGCCTTTATTGCTTCCATCTCCTTTGCGACAATCCTGGCTGTCGTGGCGGGGCTAACCATCACCGCTTCTACCGCCTTCGCTCACGATGTATGGTTCAGCATTGTGCGTAACGAGCAAGAAAATCCTGGTGAGCAAGTGCGGGTAGCCCGTATCACCGCCTTTGTGGTGGGTGGCCTGGCAATCTTGCTAGCAATCCTGATGCCGGGGGCAAACGCGGCGGGTCTGGTAGCTCTGGCCTTCGCCGTCGCTGCTTCCGCCAACCTGCCCGTGATAGTGTTCAGCCTGTTTTGGAAACGCTTTAATACGGCGGGCGCAGTCGGTGGTTTGTTGGGCGGTCTGGTAGCCTCGCTTTTCCTGATTTTAATAAGCTTCAACGGGCCGTTGGGTGCGAACGCGCCGTTCCAGCTAGAAAACCCAGGCATAGTGAGTATTCCGGCGGGCTTCCTGTCGGCCTTCTTGTTCACCTTCCTGAGCAAAGAAACATCGGCCCAGGCCAAATATCCTGAAATGCACTTCCGAGCCGAAACGGGCGTAGGTGCGTTCGTGGGTGGGGAAGTTCCGGTCTTCGCTGGGGCAGGGGCCGCGTCGCCCGCCCCTGAAGAATAGCATCTATAAATTTGTAGGCGGCGCATCTCCGCTCCCGCGTATCCTGATTTGATATAGGGTTGCGGGCGCGGGGACGCGCCGCCTACAAAATATCTCCCGTTTGGCTCGTTTCCAGCCTATGCCTGTATAGTTGCAGGTTTACCAATATAACTATTTTTCTCTGTTGCGGACAGCATATTTCAGCACCAGAGTAGCCTCACAAGTCTTAAATTTTGATGATGAGCCTCCACGCACATTGCATACATTTTGGGTTCCACCGCACTTTTAGTGATGCCAGATTAGGTTGGTCTAATTCAGAACACATTTTATGGTTGTAAAGCCTCTTAGCAGGTTTTATCACTGCTGAAACCAGGTTAGGCTTAAAATTTATTCTGCCACGCAACCAAATCACTAGATATGCGGATCAACCCAATTTTGTACGCCTACAAGTTTTAGCTTATTACAATGGGCAATTTTACATATACTTTTACCCTAAAGAATTACCCTAATCTGATTCATTCTCAATCTTTTTGAGGGAGAATTAGAGCTTACCGTACATTTTGGGCCGAATGTGCATGGAACCCCTATTTGACCTATGAGAAATTTGTAGGTCACAACTGCTTACCAGATTATGATTACAGCAAGCCCGTTTGCTATCGCTACAGTAGCCACAATATTAATCAGGATAAAGGCAAGTGCCTACATTGTGGCGGCAAACGGTTGATGCAAAGTTAGTCGCCGCTCGGATCTGATCGAATTGGCAAGACAAAATAAAAGCCCTAGCGGTTGTCAACTAGCAAAAAAAACTTTTACCTAATTTTTACCTGCGTTTACCTAAAAGTTTACCATAGAGTTATAGAATGGATTTGGTTACGCAAACAATGGAGAAATTTCGGGCGGTAGCCCTTTATGTTGGCTTTGTGAAGAAATAAAGCTTGTTTAATTATCTAAAAGTGACAACTGACACCTCTCACGTCGTACTGTTGATAATTAAGGGTTATCAAGTTGGAACTGCTAATAAGACGCTCTTAAAGGCCATTTAAGGCATAAAAACTACTCCTGATAACAAGTTTGGACACTATTTCTAGCTTACCGCCCGAAATTTCTCTGATATTTGCGTAACCCCTGCTTCGGCTCTGCGACTATTAGGGTAACAACCAGTTGGATGCTCGGCCCGCTTTGGGCTGGCGTGATATTGCCAGCTTGTTTTCTACGAAAGAAGGGACTATAGGCACTTTTATGAAGCAATTCTACCATTCGCACGCAACGGTGCGACGACAATTCGCGTTCCGCACGCGATTCGGGACTATCGCGCTCCTCGTGGTGATAATGCTTGTCTTGCCGCAGTTCGCTAAAAGCGCGGCAGTTTCGCCCACCATCCTCGGTACGGCGCAGAGTTTCCTCGTACTTGGCGGCTCCGCGGTAACTAATACCGGCCCGACCACCCTCAATAGCGGCAATCTCGGTGTTAGCCCAGGTACCGCGATCACGGGTTTCCCACCGGGGATCGTCGTGTCCCCAGGAACGATCCACGCGAATGATGCGGTTGCGGCACAAGCGCAGAGCGATGTCAACACCGCGTATAACACCCTCGCTGGCCTAGCACGCACCGCGACACTGACCGGTCAGGATTTGGGCGGGAAGACGCTCCTACAAGGTGTCTATTTCTTTGCTACATCGGCCCAGTTGACAGGGCAACTCACTCTCGATGCCCAAGGCGACCCCAATGCGGTCTTTGTATTCCAGATTGGCAGCACGCTGACAACTGCGAGCAATTCATCTGTACTGGTGATCAACGGTGCCTCACCGTGCAACGTGTATTGGCAAGTTGGCAGTTCCGCGACGCTCGGCCCAGCTACAAGGTTCGTGGGGAACATCCTTGCGTTGACGAGCATTGCACTGAATACTGGCGCAACCGTCTCTGGGAGGGCATTAGCACACAACGGTGCGGTGACGCTGGATACAAACACCTTCTCATCCAGTGGGTGCGTGTCTAACATTACACCCACCACGATGCCGACCACGACTGAGACTCCAACTATCACGACCCCAGTTATCACGACCCCAACTACTACAACCCCAGTTATCACGACTCCAACTATCACGACCCCAGTCATCACGACCCCAGTCATCACGACCCCAGTTATCACGACCCCAGTTGTCACGACCCCAGTTGTCACGACCCCAGTTATCACGACCCCAGTTATCACGACCCCAGCTACCACGACTCCAGCTACCACGACTCCAGCTACCACGACTGGAACACCAACTGTCACAACCCCAACTACGACGATGGTGACTACGACCAGGACCCCAACTATCACGACCCCAACCACCACAAGGATACCAACTGCTACCACGAGGCCGACCACGACCGAGGTACCAGCTACCACCACGAGGATACCAACTACGACGATGGTGACTACGACGGGAACCCCAACCCCAGTTACCACGACCGAGACCCCAACTATCACGACCCCAGTTACCACGACCGAGACCCCGACTATCACGACCCCAACTACCACGATGGCAACTACGACGGAGACACTGACCATCACGGTCCAGGGTATCACCACCCCAGTTACCACGATGGCGACTACGACTGGGACACCGATCACTACGATCCAGGCCGCACCAACTCTCAACACTCCGATTGAGACATCAACCACGCCGTCTTCGAGTTCAACGGTGTCCAGACCGTCTCTGCCTTACACGGGCGGCGGTGGCTTGGCGACGCGGCTCGCGATATTTTCAGTCGCTGTCAATGAACACCGTACAACTGACTTTTTATGGCTGGTCATCGTTGCGCTGGTTTCGCTCTGTATCACAAGTTTTCTTTTAATTATACGTGCGCGACGGGCGGATTGACGACTTTTTTGCTACCCTTGCGATAACTGCTACTAACATACCCAAGGGGGTGTTTCATACACATTAGAACAATTTCGGGTTCTTCCGCAATTTTAGTGACTCGGTTTCGTGGAAGAATAAATTTTACGTCAGGCCGTGTTTCGGCACATGAAATATACCTCCTAAAAGGTGTTGCAAGCATAAAACATATTCTGAATTAGACCAACCCGAATTGTTATCACTAAAATTGCGGATGAACCCAATTTTGGTCGTTTTGAAAAGCAAAGTAACGCAGCCAAAAATATAGTGGTGAGCTAAAAGCTACACTTTTCGATGCCTCCAAGCCAACTAGACTAAATTTCTGTCGTTATGATATAGTTGCAACAGTTGAACACTTGAACTATACTATTGGAAGACTTTAAGTCGCTATGTAACATGGAGGTGTGTATGCGAAACATTGTGGTAGCAGAGTTTGTGTCGTTGGATGGCGTGATACAAGCTCCGGGTGGAAAGGACGAAGACACCGAAGGCGGTTTTACGCAGGGCGGGTGGACATGGCCTTTCTGGGACGATGAGATTGGAGCGCACTTCTTTCAGGCCATGAGCCAGAGCGACACCTTGCTTTTGGGGCGCAAAACCTGGCAGATTCACGGTGGAGCCTTTGAACCTATGCCGACGGGCGACCCTTTTGGCAATGTTATGAACAATACCCCAAAGTACGTTGTTTCCACAACATTGACCACGGCTTCCGCCTGGCGCAACTCAACCCTGATTAGAGGGAACGTGGTTGAGGAAGTGCGGGCGCTAAAAGCCCAGCCGGGCAAGAATATCCTTATTGATGGTAGCAGCGTGCTGGTTCACACCCTGGCGCAACATGATCTGATCGACGAATATAGCCTGCACGTTTACCCGATGGTATTGGGCAGTGGCAAAAAGCTGTTTGCTGATGGCTTGCGTGTCAGTTTCCGCCTGCTCGAATCCAAGCCCCTGCCATCTGGAGTGGTGTTCATGCGCTATGCCAAAGGTGATGCGCTGCAATCTAACTAAGCTCAGTTCAGGGTAAAGGATGCGCTTTTTGGTTGTTGGTAAGACGTTGAGCATATTCTTTACCTACAAAATGAGAACATATTAGGACAAAAACGTGTCAAGAAATTACAAACGCAAAACCAATCGAACCTATCAAGCTAAACCCGAACCTGCGGTGTCAAACCAACCTCTACCAGCCGGACGCGCCGTTGGACTACTCAAGTGGATGGCGGAACGACCCAAGCTGCTAGGCTTGCTCGAATTAGTAGCTTGTGTCTTGCTGCTGATGATGGCTTTCAAAGGCTTTCTGGACGGCGGAGTATGGATACCCTTCGGCTTTGGGCTGTTGGGTTTGCGTTTCTTCTATGGCTATGTCCAACACAACTTAGGTGTCCAATTCGGCAAAGTGGCTGTGCCGCTCAACCTCGCCCTGCTGATAGGTGCGCTAATTTGTGTCGTAATAGGTCTGTCAACCGAAAGCAGTATTTTGTAAAAGCTAAGAGCTATGGGCTACGAGCAATAAGCCAACAGCCGAGGTTTTAAGCTCGTAGCCCGCTGCTCGTGGCCTCCTCTGGTGTAATTATGCGACCTGGACGGTACAAACCCCAAAATATAAACGGTAATAACAAGCAAAACTTCGACTTCGCTGCCGAACAAGCCGCTCTGCTCGACCTGGAAGCTCTGGACGAGGACGAAAGCGGCTGGCTGCCCACCGACACGGACTTTGATTGGGATACCACCCAGGCCGTTCTCAGCAGCCCCGACGATGAAAAAACTTTGGACGAAGTGGCCGAGCAAACCACTTATGGCGCAATTTTCCTCAACGAACTAATCAAACGCCAACGCGCTCTTAGCCTTAGCGTAGCCTTTGTGTTTCTAGTTTTCATTTTTAGCTTCCCGCTCATCAGCTTCTTGGGGCCAGAACTGGTCAACATTCAAATCTTCGGTCTGCCCGTCACCTGGCTGCTGCTAGGCGTGTTGGTTTATCCGTTGGTCTGGTTTCTGGCTTTTTTCTTCGTCAGCACCTCCGACAAGTACGAAGAAGAATTTACCCAGCTGGTCAACGGCGGCCAAAAACCCTCCAAAAACCTTTTCACTCCACGCGATACCGAAGAATATACAGAAATCTCTGATTGAATGTCTATCCTAACGGTCAATTGCTTAATTTTAGTAAGTCGGATGACATACCCAGTTTACTTTATCTTAAGGCTAATTGTAGTGTTACTAATACTGAAAAATATACTGTTTTTATCAACAAGCCTCTGCATATAGCGGATGTTAGTTACACCAACAGGATTGAGGCGAAAGAAGGAACAAAGGGGTGCGTGTCAGTTTTTTGCACACTCACGAAGAACCGATGGCTTCAACCATCGGCAAATGGGTTACAAGGCGGCTTTTGCAATCGGATTTACCCGGTTTAGAATCTACTTGTTGATGGTTTCAACCATTAATCTTTGAATTGCTTAAACCACCGCGTTGGTCTGGCGATACTGGTTGCGGACTAGCTGGTAGTAGAGGCCACGCTGGGCTACTAGCTCGTCCTGGCTGCCCATCTCGGCGACGCGGCCCTGCTCCATCACGATTACGATGTCGGTGTTGCGGATGGTACTGAGGCGGTGGGCGATGATGATGCTGGTGCGGCCCACCAATAGCTTTTGCAAGGCTGCCTGGATTATCGCTTCCGACTCGGTATCTACGTTGGCCGTCGCTTCGTCCATAATTAGAATGGCGTTGGGGTTGTAGGCAATGGCACGGGCGAAGGAGATTAGCTGGCGTTGGCCCGCCGAAAGGTTGCTGCCGCGTTCGCGCAACTGGTAATCGTAGCCGCCTGGAAGTCTGGTAATAAAGGTGTCCGCTCCTACTTCTTGGGCCGCTTGTTGGACTGCTTCGATGGAAAGGTCTTCGTTGCCAAAGCGGATATTAGCGGCTATGGAGCCGCTAAACAAGATAGGGTCTTGCAGAACCAGGGCGATATGTCGCCGCAGGTCTTGTTGGGCCACCTCCCGTAAGTCGTGGCCGTCCAGCGTAATTGTCCCCGCTTGAATATCGTAGAAACGGCAGAGCAAGCTGATGATACTGGTTTTGCCCGCGCCTGTCCGACCCACAATCGCTACGCTCTGCCCCGCCTGGATATTAAAAGTTACGTCCTGCAAAACCGGATTTTCGCCGTTATAGCTAAAGTTGACGTGGCTAAAGTTGATGTCGCCCCGGAAAGCTGGAGTATTCACCGCAGCAACCAGTTGACGGCCAGAGTTCGTAGAGGGGGACGGAGAGAGAACAGAGGAAGGCATTTTGTGGGACATTGCTCCGTCAATGGACTGTCCCTGGTTTTTGTGGGACATTGCTCCGCCAATGGACGTGTCTTCGTCCAGGCTTTCGGGTTGGGGCGGGTCTTGCAGGGTGGCGGGCTGGGCCAACAGGCTAAAGATGCGCTCGGTGGAGATGGAAGCCGCCGAAAAGCTGGTATATTTCTCGGCCAAATCGCGGATAGGCGCAAAAGCCCGGTCTGTATATTGTTGGAAGGCCACCAGCAAACCAAAGGTTACTCCGGCGTGACCCAAGATGCTCCAGCCGCCAAAAAACAGCAGCAACGCCCCTGCCGCACTGGACAAGAAGGTGACAAAGGGCAGGAACAAGCCGTTGGCGTTGACAAACTTGCGGTTGATTTCAAAGGTGGCCTGGTTGAGCGTGTCGAAGTCGTGGAAGTTTTCGGCTTGCCGATTGAAAAGCTGCACCACCAACATACCGCTAAAGTTTTCGGCCATATAGCTATTGAGGGCCGAGCTACGCACCCGCAACACCCGATAGACGCGCCGGATATACTCCCTGAACACTACTGAAACCAGCCCCAAAATTGGTAGCACCGCCAGACTTATCAGAGCCAGTTGCCAGTCCAGCAGTAGCATGGTGATGATAATTCCGGCCAGGGTCACAACATCGGCTACGACGGCCACCGCCCCTTGACTGAGCAAATCGTTAATCGCGTCCACGTCGCTAGTCAGGCGGGTCATCAAGCGGCCCACGGCGTTACGGTCAAAGAAACTAAGCGGCATCTGCAAAAAGTGGGCGAAAAGCTCCACCCGAATATCGCGTACTACCCGTTGCCCGATAATTTGCATAACAAAGCTGCGCCCGTAGCGGAAGCCAAAGCCCACAATATTGGTGGCTAGATAAAAGAAAACCAGTGGGGCTAAACCGTCTAACTGGCCCGGCACAATATGGTAGTCAATGGCTTGCCGCACCAGGAACGGGCCGACCAATTCCAGTAGCGAAGCGACCAGCACGAGCGGCACGGCCAACAGCACCAGACCCCAATAGCGACGGACATAGCGCACCAGACCCCACAAACGCGGCCCGGTATAAGCAGTACCAGCCGCCCCGGTCAGTTCGTCGCGGGTATCTTCGGCCTTAGCCTTAGCTTTGGGCTTGCGGCGGTGCTTTTCCTCCATATCGGCAGCAATCGCGTCCAGCGTCACTTTTGCCGCCGAACTACGAGTACGCAAGCTTTCCAGGTCAATTTCGGCTTCGGCCTCGGTTTCGAGTATTTCGTGGGCGGCCTGGCTCATATTGTCCAGAATATCGTCCACCAACTCGAAATGTTCGGCGGCGGCCACCTCGCGCTCGTACATTCGGGCATACAAACCGCCATTTTGGATTAGTGCGTCGTGCTGGCCTTGCTCGGTCAGTTTGCCATCTTCCAACACAAAAATACAATCCGCGTCGCGCACCAAAGCCAGCCGTTGCGAAATAATAATGGTGGTGCGGCCCTGGGCGACCTCGCGCAAATTGGCGGCGATACGGTTTTGGGTACGAGCATCCACGCTGCTCAAAGCGTCGTCCATAATCAAGACCGCCGACGTGGGCAGCATCGCACGGGCGATAGCGGTACGTTGTTTCTGGCCGCCCGAAAGAGTTACGCCCCGTTCGCCCACTAGCGCAGTCAAGCCACCCGGAATTTGGGCCAAATCTTGGGCCAGCCGCGACATACGGGCCGCCCGCACGATTTCTTCGGCCTCGGCGATAGGGTCGCTGAAAGCGATATTGTCGCGTAGTGGCAGCGAAAAAAGCAGGGTTTCTTGGGGTACATAGACCACCTGTTGACGCAACTCGTGCAGGGCGATGTCGCGCACGTCCCGCCCATTGAGCCACACCGCGCCTTCCTGGGGGTCATAGACGCGCCCAATCAGCCCGGCCAGACTGGATTTGCCGCTTCCGGTAGGGCCGACGATGGCGACGGTCTGGCCCGCTTCAATCTTTAGCGATAGATGGCGCACTGCCCAATTCTCGGTACTCGGATAGTACAAGCCGACATTGTTAAACTCGACGCTTGCCCCGGACGGTTCGGTATTATTTTTGGGTAAAGGCTCTGCGCTGGGGACTGCCGTTTGGTCGGTATCAACAGGCTCATCTATCTTGGGCTGGATTAAGAATACTTCGCGCAAGCGGCCCAGGCTGGCTATGGCGGTCTGGACGGTGTTGATGACCTGCCCGAATTGGGCCAGAGGCGCGGCCAACAGCAACAGATAGGCGTTGAACTGCACAAACTGGCCGATTGTGATGGTGTGGTTCGCCACCTCGCCGCTCCCAATCCAGAGCAGCAGGCCCGTGCTGACTCCCAACGCGAGTGTCACCAGAGGCAGCAGCAAGGCGTTCAGACGGGCTACCCGCAGGCTGCGAACCATATATTCGTTGTTGGCTTCCAGAAAGCGTTCGTTCTCCCGCGCTTCGTGGGTGTAGGCTTTGACCACCCGGATACCCGAAAACACTTCTTGTACCCGGTTGGTGACGCTGCCCAGTTGTTCTTGCGCGTCGCGGAAATTGTTCTGGACGTGGCCGCCTATGACCGCGAAAGCTACGGTCAAAAACGGTAGGCAGACAATCCCGATGATTGCCAGCTTCCAGTCCTGGACAAACATCAAGGCCAGGGCGAACACCGTCAGCAACAGGGCGTTGGTAACGTTGATGGTGCTTTGGTTTATCATCTGGCGCACCATACTCAAATCGGAGGTGGTTAGCACGATTATGTCGCCGATGGGGTGTTCGTCAAAGTAGCTGCGGTCAAGCTTTTGGAACTTTTGGAATAAATCGGCCCGTATCAAAGCTTCGATTTCAAAGCCTTTGCGGTTGACCAGGAAGCGTTGGGTGTAGCCAAGCCCAAACTGGATGGCGGCGACGGCCAAAATCAAGCCGCTAATCAGGGCCAGCAAACCAACCGTTGCGCTGCCGTTTTGGAGCGCGTCAATACCCAACCGCAGCAAGTACGGCTGGAGCAAGGCAATGAGTGTACCGATTAGGACAATCAAGCCGCCCAACGCTAGATTGAGCCGAAAGCGGCGTAGATAGGGGTACAAAAGTTTGAAGTCGCGCATAAATCTCCTGGAAGGTAAGCTATCGGCTAACGGCAGCCCGTATGTTATAGCACTTTTCGGGCCAGCATTGCAGCGGGATACCGTTGGTTGAAACCATCGGCAAAGGGGTTCTAAACCAATTGAAATGGGTTGCAAAGAGGTTTTGGCAATCGGATTTATCCGGTTTAGAATCTGCTTGCCGGACGCACCGATGTTTCACCCGTGCCGGGTACAGGTAATCCATCGGTGTTCCGGTGCGTCCCTCTTGCTATTCGGTTTTGACTGACAACTGACGGCTGATAACTGACGGCTACAAGAGGAAATTAGCGGCGTTCGCCCAACACTTCGCCAATCCGCAGAGCCAGATGCAAAGCGAGGCGGGCTTCGGAAGCGGTAGCGGCTTCGGCCTCTTTTTCGGCCTGTTTAGCGGGGTCGCCTTCGGTTTCTTTGGGGTCGGTCTTGGGGTCGAGGATAATACCCGTGATTTCCTCGATGCGGTGCAAACGGTAAAGCAGAGTATTGCGGTGCAAGTGCATCATTTTCGCCATATCGGTAGGGCTGCCGTGACACTTGAAATAACATTCCAGCGTTTGCAGCAATTCGCCGCCATTTTTGGTATCGTGGTCAACCAGACGGCCCAATATTTCGTTGTAAAACTCGCGCAGTTCTTGAGCGTTACCCAACGTCAGCAGCAACCGATAGACCCCCAAATCGCCAAAGTAAGTTAGCTGGCCGGGGCCGAACAAACGCAAACCCATCGTAACCGCTTTCTCGGCCTCGGTTGCCATCTTGGGCAGCCCCTCCACGCTTTCGTAATAGCGACCCAAACCGCCCGTCACGCTGAAATCGTTGAAATGCAGCGCAAAGCGGTTCAAAAAGATTTTCGTCAGCTTCTTAGCCTCAACCGACGAAAGCTCTTTGCCATTGGAGAATAGCAGCATAAAACGGTCATCGCGCACGCGGGTGATAGTGATAATTTGGCGACGCTCGGCCTCCTGCTCGGCCAGACGTTGCAGTTCGCGGGCCATCCCATCAGTAATCGGCGGGTCAATCTCCAACGTCTGACCGCCCACCACAATCGGCAAGGGTTTCCTACGGCTGCGGCTATCATCGGGCCGAAACGAAAAAGCCGCGATATAATAAGGCAGGTTCAAATCGTAACCCAGCCGTTTGGCCCGCTCCACCACCAGTTCGGGGCTGCTAAAAGTCCCGTCCAACACCTCGTCAATCACGTTGGCTTGCAGACGGTCTTCGACAGCACTAACCGCAATCTCGCGGGCGCGTTCGATAGCCAAAGCCGCCGCAGCCCGTCCCAAAGCCACCCGGTGCGACATCGTAAAATCGCGGCCCAGCAGCGAGACATAGCCAGAGACTTCCGACTGGACAATAATTGGCGCGGCCAACTGGTGCAGCCCGCCCCCGGCCTCGAAAAGATGGAGCGGCGGGTCACTCGAACGCAACTCCTTATTGTGCAACCAATCGCGCAGGGCGGTCACATGGTCGCGCAAAATCGAAGCGGGCATTTCCCCCTCGCTGGCAGTTTCGCCGTTATGCGCCAATCCCTCAAACAGCGTGGCTTTACTAGCCAGACCGTTGGCAGCCAGGGCCGGATTTTTGCCATTGCTGGAAGCGGCTACGGACGGGGAAGTTGAGCCGCCGAAGCGTGTACCGCCCCCGGTCAGCATCCCCGCCCCGCTTCTACTCCGCACCTGGGGGGTTTCAAGCACACTGGTGGCAAAACGAGTACGCACCCGAAAATTAGCATCTTCCACCACCACCGCTTTGTTGGTCAGTTGGCACAACCGTTCGGCAATGGCCGCGATACCCTTGCCCTCGATGGCTAGTTCGGTAAACTGACGATAAACCTCCTGGTTCCACTGCTGCAATTGCTGGCGGTTTTCGGCAATATAACGCGACACGATGCTGTTCAGTTCGTTGAGGCTCGTCCCTTCGGGCAACGAAAGCACGGGCAAGCTCAATTCGTCGGCCACGCTGACGGCTTCGGGCGGCACGTTCCCCAAAATGGCGACGGCAGCCACGCCCATCTCGTCCAGATAGCTAAAAAGACGGGCCAGGTCTAATTCTTCGTCCAGCAGCCGCAACGAACGCAGCGAAAGCAAAGCCAGTTCCCCGCCTTTAAGCGTCTCGAAAGCCGGAGTGCGCGAACGACTGACCACCACCCACGACACCTCGCGGCCCAGCCCGTCTTCGCCCGCCACTACCTCGGTGAACGCGGGCAGCACATTCGATTGTAGCTCTTTGACAGTTATCATAGTTTAGTTAAAAGTCGTCAGTCGTCAGTTAGTACAGAGTCATCAGTTGTCAGTCATCAGTTAGCAGCCGGAACGCCATTAGATACACCCGTGCCGGGTGCAGGCATCCAACGTCTATTCACCTCAAACACCACCCAGGGGGTACTCGACGTGTTGCTAAAACCGTTCGGCAACCCACTTCAGTGGGTTTGGGGTGAATAGACGACGGTTTACCTGTACCCGGCACGGGTGAACCGTTGGCGATGGTTAAGTCATCAGTCGTCAGTCGTCAGTTTTGTCATTCCGAATGGAGGCATCAACTGGTTGCTGCGGAATGAGGAATCTGTTTTGAGTTCAAACCAACAGACCCTTCACTGCGTTCAGGGTGACAATACTCCATTGTTAGACAAGTCCATTGGCGGAGCAATGTCCCACAAAGCACTAGCCAACAGCCGGACAGCCCAAACGCCTATAGCTGATAGCCGATAGCTGACTGCTAACTGCAAATTAGGCATCCAGATAGCGTTCGACTTCCCAGGGGCTAACTTGTTGCCGATATTCTTTCCATTCTTCCAACTTGGCTTCCATAAAGTTCTCGTAGATATGCTCGCCCAACGCTTCTTGCACCACTTCGTCTTTTTCTAGTTCGTTCAAAGCTTCTCCCATTGTGGCAGGCAGCATTTCGATAGTACGACGGCGCAGTTCGTTTGCGTCAAAATGGAAAATGTTTTCCTCAATCGGTTCGGGCAGGGGCAAACGGCGGCGCACCCCGTCCAGTCCGGCTTTGAGCATCACCGCAAAAGCCAGATAAGGGTTGCAGGCCGAGTCAGGGCAGCGTAATTCCAGCCGTGCCGCAAAACGATGACCTGGCCCTGGCCCACTATGCGGCACGCGCACCAACGCCCCCCGATTGACCCGCGCCCAGGTGATATAAACCGGAGCTTCGTAGCCCGCCACCAGCCTTTTGTACGAATTGACCAAAGGCGCAAGGATAACCGACATCGCTTTGGCATGGTAAAGCTGACCCGCGATAAAGTGCCGCGCCAGTTCGCTCAGGCCGTAATGCTCTTGATAACCCGCAAATACGTTTTCGCCCAAAGTCGTGCCAATAAATTTGGTGGAACTAATCGTATTGTCTTTGTGCAAATCGTCCAGATAACTAAGGCTTTGGTGGGTGTGCATAGCCGAACCAGGTGCGCTTTGCAACGGTTTGGGCATAAAAGTAGCCCGCAAGCCGTTTTGCAAAGCCAAAGCCCGCAACACGTACCGCACCGTAGTCACATTATCGGCAGAGCGCAACGCTTCGGTCAGGGTCAAATCAAGCTCGTGCTGACCGGGGGCGATTTCGTGGTGAAAGCTCTCGAACTCCAGCCCCATCGCTTCCAAAGTGTAGGCGGCCTGTCGTTTCAGTTCGCTGGCCGTATCCATTGCGTGGTCAAAATAGCTGGCCCGGTCATTCTCGACTGCGCCCAGTTGAGCCAACGAAGTGTTATTTTTGAACAAAAAGAATTCAAGCTCCGGCCCGGTATTGTACCGATAGCCTAAAGCCGCCGCTTCTTTAACTACCCGGTCAAGCGCAAAACGCGGGTCGCCCGCAAAACGTTCGCCACGCGGGGTATAAACCCAACAGATAAAGCGGGCTGTAGCCGTCGCCGTGCCGAGTGTCCAGGGAATAGGCGCAAAAGTGGTGAGGTCTGGCACCAGGTACATATCGTTTTCGGCGACGCGGGCCGAGCCTTCCAAAGCCGAGCCATCGAACCAGCAGCCGTTTTCCAGCACTTCGGCCAATTGCCCAAGCGGAATAGTCAGACTTTTGAGCGTGCCAAAAATATCTACAAACTGCAAATCCACAAAACGGATTGCCAGTTGGCGCATCCGCTCTAACAAATTATCCCCGCTATCGGTCTCAACGTTCGCGGTAGGCGCAACCTGCTGATTTCCATTGTGGGTTTCAGCCGCGCTTTTCTGACCCCGTTCAGCTACACCCTCCTCGATTGACCCTGGTAGTGTCGGAGGCGTGCCGTTTTCATTTATTTTTTTCAAGTCCTGTTCTGCCATTATTTTTGTAATTTGTGCAGAATGCACCATTTTGAAATAGCCAGTCTGTTATCTATTATAACATCTGAACCCACATTCTCACAAGAGGCGAATTACACAACCAACTTTTAGTTTCTTTTGGGCTTTCTGCACAATCACCAGTAGTTGTCAGTCAGCAGTTAGCAGTTGTCAGTAGCAGCCGGAGAGATAAGGCTATTTTGTAGGACGCGCAGCGGCTCCGTCAGCCGATATATTTGTCCATTGACGGAGCAATGTCCCACAAGTAGCTCTCATATATTTGTCCATTGGCGGAGCAATGTCCCACAATTGGCTCTCGCTGTCTGCTATGTTATAATCGGTAGAAATAATTACCTGTCAGCGCATAGCACGTAACCAGGAAGTAAAGCAAAGGGTAAAATTATGATGACAACCCAAGCCCCTCCTAAACCGGAACTTCTGCCCGAAGTGCAGGCCACGTCCCAAGTGCAGGCCATTCCTACCACTCTGCCCGCAGTCGAAACGGTGGAGATGGAGGTGGCAGATAAGCGGTTTGACGCGAAGTGGCCGCTCAACTGCGATTGGCCGCGCGAGATTGGCGAAGCTTACCGACGTGGGCCGGGGCCGTACACCGTCAAAAACGTGACCATATTATTAGAGGAGGAGCCGCTTGAACTGTACAATGGCTGGCTGGTGTGGCAAGAAATGACCGATGCCGTCGAACGGCGCGTCGCCGCCAATATCCAAGAGATACTTTCGATAGTAGCCCGTACCAGAGGGTTTGGGCGGGGCTATCCCGACCAGGTGGAATGTTATCTGGCAAACGAGAATGTGATTAAACCGGACGTGTGTATCATTTCAGACGGATTGTTCGAGGAGAAGGTGCGCTCGGTCAAGAAGCCGGACAAGGATGGCAAACATATGATGTTACATGGTGCGCCGGAGTTGGTAGTCGAGATACGTTCGCCGTCGAACCGCCGCACCAAAGAGAAGCTCAAGCGGCAAGATTATTTTGACAACGGGACGCAGGTGATTTGGGACGTGGAACCCAAGAAGCAAATAATTTGGGTGTATGAGGCGACTAGGCCAGACCAAAGCCTGGAGTACAAGGGCAAGGCTGAGATTAGCTGTGAGGTTTTGTTTCCTGGCTGGAAGCGCAAAGCCTCCGACTTTTTCAGCAAAAGTTTGACTGCTGAACAAATCGTGGGCGACGAAGCAGCCAAATGGCGGGCCGAAAGCCGGAGTGAAGGCCGCGCCGAAGGCGAACTGGCAACCTTGCGCCAGATAATAATGTTACAGGTCAGCACCCGCTTTCCCGATGTGTTAGCCTCCAGGCCAGACCTGGAAGCCATACTGACGACCTACACCGTCGCGGAACTGACCGGACTGCTCCAAAGCTTTGCTACCAGTACCAGTGCCGCCGAATGGTTGGCAACCCTACCCGCTTAGGTTACTGGATTGGCCTGAGTTGGGTATAGAGGCTTTCGGCCAGGTCGCGTTTACCTTCTAGTTTGCCTTGTACCAGACCCTTTTCGATACTCACCTGCTCCAATCCTGTTACAAAGGGCATTTGCTTTTCCTCCTCATATTGTCGTATCCTGGCCTCAAACGAAAGCTTCAAAGCGGGCGGTAGTCTCACCAGCCAGAGGACGCACCGATGGTTGAAACCATCGGCAAGCAGATTCCAAACCCACTCAAGTGGGTTAAAATACCTTTGATGACCTGGATAACCCCATTGATGGGGTTTAGAATCCCTTTGCCGATGGTTTCAACCATCGGTGTTGCCATAGCGATTTTAATAGTTAAGATTCATCAACCATCGGTGCGTTTGGACGCGCAAAAAACTAACGCGCACCCCTTCTTTCCAGACGCTATCTTGTTCGGAAGCCATCGGCTAACTGTCCGCGCCCGACTCGGCCCACGAGTCTTCTTCCGCTGCCCCGACCTTATAACCGCTTTGATTGAGTCCGGTCTTAACCGTCCGCAAAGCCAGATTAGCGCATTTAAGCCGCACCGCGCTATGGATTTCCACCCCAAGCTCCTCAATCAGTTTATCGCGGGTAATATCGTCCACTTCTTTTACGTCCTGACCGCGCACCATCTCGGCCAACAGATACGCCGAAGCCCGACTGATGGCGCAGCCCCGCCCCGAAAACCCAATATCTTCGATTTCGCCCGCGTCGTTCACCCGCAAATTCACCTTAAACTTGTCCCCACAGAGCGGGTTAGAATCTTCAAACGACACATTCGCGTTAGAAACTACGTGGTTCTTGACCTCTTTATCAAAGGCGCGGGCCAATTCCACCACGTAGTCCATATCCATATCGTCACGTACTTCTGTTGTCACCTCAAAAACCTCCCATTAGTTATCAGTTATCAGCCGTCAGTTGTCAGTTAAAACCATAATTCCGTACCTCCCAGGTTTGTATTGACTGATAACTGTCAACTGTCAACTGATAGCTCTCCTCAGTCCAATTTGAAAATGCGGCGGGCCTTGTAAAGACTGTCCACCAGCTTATCCACTTCGTCGAACGTATTATACAAATAGAAACTGGCGCGGGTCGTGGCCGTCACGTCCAGATAATCGGCTAACGGCTGGCAGCAGTGATGCCCCGCCCGTACCGCAATCCCGTCCCTGTCCAGGCTGGTCGCCAAGTCGTGCGGGTGGATGTCGCCCAGGTTAAAGGCAATCACCCCGCCTCGCTCCTCGGCCTTGCCCGGCCCATAAATCGTCAGTTCCGGCACTTCGCGCAACTGGCCCAACGCATAGCGCGTAATCTCTAGCTCGTGGTGACGAATTGCGTCCATCCCGTTTTGCAGCAAATAATCCACTGCCGCCCCAATACCAATGCCTTCGGCGATGGCCGGAGTACCCGCCTCGAACTTCCAGGGCAAATCGTTCCAGGTACTACCGCCCAACTCGACGGTGCGGATCATATCGCCCCCGGTCAAAAAGGGCGGCATCGCCTGTAAAAGTTCGCGTTTGCCCCACAAAACCCCGATACCCGTTGGCCCACACATTTTATGCCCACTAAAAGCCAGAAAATCGCACTCCAACGCCTGTACATCTACCGCCAGATGTGGCACGGATTGGGCCGCGTCCACCACCATTACTGCGCCAACCGCGTGAGCTTTACGGGCCAGACCCACAAGTGGGTTAATCGTACCCAACACGTTAGATACGTGCGTGATTGTCACCATTTTGGTGCGCTCGTTGATAAGCGCGTCAATATTGGACAAATCCAGCTTGCCATCGGACGTAAGCGGAATATAGCGGACTTTCGCGCCTTTTTCCGCCGCCAACTGCTGCCAGGGAACGATATTAGAATGGTGTTCCATCACGGTTGACAGGATTTCGTCACCTTCGTGGATATTGGCCCGTCCCCAACTATAGGCAATCAGGTTCAAGCTTTCCGTGGTGTTGCGGGTGAAAATCACTTCCTTCGCGCTGGGTGCGTTGATAAAATGGGCCACTTTGACGTGAGCTTTTTCGTACAACCGGGTAGCTTCTTCGCTGAACTTATAGACCCCACGATGAATATTGGCGTTGTATTTATGATAGTAAGCCAGCATCGAGTTGACCACCGCTTCGGGACGCAGACTGCTGGCCGTGCTGTCCAGATACACGACTGGCTGGCCGTTGACAAGCTCCTCCAAAATCGGGAAATCCTGCCTAACTAGGGCTACGTCCAGCGTGTCAGTAGCAAAAACGCTTAATTCTTCGCCATCAGTCTTCTTAGTTTCAATTTTATCAATCGTGACATCTATCATATCAGCCAACTTTCTATATTAAGGTCAAGCCAACTTGCGGCAGCACCGATGGTTGAAACCATCTGGTCGGTTGGGCGTGCGAAAAACTGAACCGCACTAAGCCAACTTGCGAACAATGGACTCGCGCAAACGCTGACGCACTCCGGCCAACGGCACGCGGGCAATTACCCCTTCAAAAAACCCCTCGACAATCAACTGGCGGGCCTCTTCTTCGGGAATGCCCCGACTTTTGAGGTAAAAAATCTGCTCGTCGTCAATCATCCCGATGGTCGCGCCGTGCATACAGCGTACCTCGTTGGCCCACACGTCCAGACCGGGTTGTACTTCGGCCTTGCAGCTTTCGTTCAAGTAAAGCGTGTTCGCCAGCAAATGGCTATCGGTATCCTGGGCCGCTTTGTCCGCCCGAATAATCCCCTCAAAACCCATTTGGGACGTACCGTTCAGCACCGCCTTGAACAAAGAGTCGGCACTGGTGTGGGGGACAGTGTGGCGGGTGATATTGCGTACATCAAAATGCTGCTGCCCGTTGGGGAAAGTAAAGCCGTTGGTTTCAGCCCGCGCCCCTTCGCCTTCCAAAACCGAGTCCAGATTGAGCCGAGTCAAATCGCTGCCCAAAGTTGCTACTACCCATTTGTGCAAACCGTACTTACCCACCATCGCCCGTTTGATGGTAAAATTACTGACTCCATCGCCCCATTCTTGCTGGTCGTAATATTCGGTACGGGCCTGGGTGCCACAAAAAATCTCCACGATGCCACAATCAATGCTTTGGGTTGGGCCGTTGGGCGAAACGTGTTCTTCCACCAGCCGCACATACGAATCGGCCTCGGCAATCACCAGCGTGTGGGTAAAGTTCGCCAAAGCGGGGTCGTCCATATAATAGATAGCTCGCACAGGTTGCTCGATTTGCACACCCTTCGGCACATACAAAAAGACCCCGCCGCTCCACAAAGCCGCGTGCAAAGCGGTAAACTTATTTTCACTCGCTTTGACGGCCCGCGTCATAAAATATCTCTGCACCAGGTCGGGGTGCTGCTGCACCGCTTCGTCCAGGCTACACAAAATCACGCCCTGGCTGCGAACCTGCTCGGTTAGCGTCGTGCTAATAACTTCGGAATTGTACTGCACCAACACGCCCGCCGCGTCGCTGCTAGTCCCGCTCACGTCGCTTGTATCTTCTTCGTCAGCATCGTCCAGAGGTTGGGGACGCAACAAACTTTTCGCCGCAGGGGGCAGCGCGTTCAGGTCGTGGGTGCTGGCTGCCACAAAAGGCTTGAGGCCATCAAAAACCGTCTCCTTGACCGTGCCAGCCCACCAGCCGCGAATACCGCGTGTCCAATCGGCCATTGGTAGCTGCTGATACATCTCCCAGGCATCCCGGCGCGACTGCACCATCCAGGCAGGTTCGTGTTTGCCCGCGCTTAAACTTTCAACCGCTTCCAGGCTCAAGCCCGTCTCTCTGCTAAGTTCAATCGTCTCAGGCATTTGTCAAAACCTCATCGTTATCCAATTCAAAGCCTTCCGGCAAACCAGCCTCGGCCCGTAGCCAGCCATAACCCTGCTCCTCGATTTGAGCAGCCAGTTCCGGCCCACCGCTCTTGATAATCCGGCCCTGCATCATCACGTGGACAAAATCGGGCTTGAGATAGCTCAAGATACGCAGTTGGTGAGTAATTACCACGATACCCATATCCGGGCCTTTGAGCTTTTCTACGCCCTCGCCCACAATCCGCACCGCGTCAATATCTAACCCGCTATCCGGCTCGTCCAGGAAAGCAATAGTCGGGTTCAGGACGGCCATTTGCAAAATCTCCAGCCGTTTCTTTTCGCCGCCGCTAAAGCCATCGTTCAAATAGCGTTTGGTAAACTTTTCGTCCATCTGCAACGAAGTCAGCTTCTCCCGCAAAATCGCCCGGAACTCGCGGGGCGGTATGAGGGTCGAACGTTTGCTGCGGTCAATATTTTTACCATCAGTGCCGAGACCCGTCGCGGCTTTATTTTCGTAAAAAGGTTTGTCGCCTTCCACGTTGAGGTTGCCCGGCAGCACCTCCGGCTTGACATCACCCTTGCGCCGATTGGTCAGAGCCGTCCGCAAAAAGTTAGAAACGGTCACGCCCGGCACTGTGGTAGGATACTGGAAAGCCAGGAACAAGCCCCGCCGCGCCCGACGGTCAGCCGCCAGACCCAAAATGCTTTCGCCCTGGAAAATAATGTCGCCGCCCGTGATTGTGTAACGCGGGTGGCCCATAATGGCGTTGCTGATAGTGGATTTGCCGCTACCGTTCGGCCCCATAATGGCATGGATTTCGCCTTTGTTGATGGTCAGACTTACACCCTTGATAATTTCCTTATCTTCGACATTCACATATAAATCTTTGATTACCAGTTCTTCAGTCATAATCCTTAAACTCTCTCCTTAATTTCTACCTAAAGCGGCGGCTTTTTCCAGCCAATGGATAATGAGCATTTACAATTTAATTCGATACTAGACACCGATGGTTCACCCGTGCCGGGTACAGGTAAACCATCGGTGTTGCGATTTTAATATTCAAGGTTCATCACCCATCGGCTATCTACTACTTAGTAAATACCCAGCCTGGTGATGAGCCGCACCGAATACACTCAAGGCCAAACATTCTGCCTTGCTAAACAACAATCCAAATTTTCAAATTGCGCCGGGTTTACTCTACATTGATAGCAGTTAGCAGCTCTATATCAGGCTGACGCGCCGCTTCCAGCACCACTTCCTGGGCCTCGGCCACCGCCAGATTACCTATTTCGATGAGCGGTAATACCTGGCGCGAGTTGGGCAAAAGGTCGGCCAATGTCGTACTATCCAACGCCCGCGAAATGGCATTGCGAACCCGCAACCATAACAGCTGCGACGTACAAACTTCTTCGTGATTACAAGACTTAGCCGTTACTCCGTCCGTCGCACAGCCCATCACGGCGATGCCACCTTCCAGCCGTCGTATCACCATTCCCATCTTAATAGTTTCGGGCGCACGAGCCAGCTTATACCCGCCTCTCGCTCCGCGCACGCTTTCAACCAGTTTAGCTTCTTTAAGCACCGGGATAATTTGCTCAAAATACGCCACCTTATCCGATAAATCCAGATGCGCGGCAATCTCGGTCAAACTAAGCGGGCCTTCGCCGTAATGCCGGGCCAGGTCGGTCAACATCATTACTCCGTATTCGCTTTTAGTCGAAAAAATCATTTTGCTACCTAAGCCCTATTTTAATTCCTACTATTTTCGTCGGATTTAATTGTAATCCTTTTTGGCGTGGCTGTCAAGACAATTCAGCACTGTGACAGGGACATTGTAAGGTCAGGTTTTTGTGGGACATTGCGCGGGTACTACTTTGTCAAGCTGGTTTTGAATAGTAGTGATTAGCAGACCGCCAACGGTTCACCCGTGCCGGGTACAGGTAAACCGTCGTCTATACAACCCAAACCAGCTAAAGCAGGTTGTTAGAACCCACTTTAGTGGGTT
>JBBQZT010000081.1:0-27156 GCA_038207455.1 Chloroflexia bacterium | reverse complement strand
TTGTCGCCTTTCGCATCGGGGGCCACCTTGATGGTGCTATCAAAAGCCGCGTCCGGGTTTGCAATGGTATCTTTCAAACCGTGCTGCATCGCCCGCACGATTTTTTGGACGAGTTCGGGATTTTGGGCTATCACGCTTTCGCTCGTCGCCAGCCCGACGGAGGCCAGATTGTAGATGCTGGATACCTCGATTTTATCCACCGCTACTCCGGCCTTTTCTAGCTGGACTGGCTCGTTCATCGAAAAAACCATCGCCGCATCTACTTTACCTGCGGCTAAAGCCTCGCGCTGCGTAAAACCGATAGATTGCTCGGTGACATCTTGCTCGGTCAGTTTAGCGGCGTTCAAAAGCACTTTCAGGCCGATATAGTTTGAACCGTAAGGGCCGGGAATGCCGATACTTTTGCCTTTCAAATCGGTCACGCTTTTGATATTTTTGTCTTTGAGGGCGGCCAAAGCTATCGGGTATTTTTGATAAACCGTAGTAATGTAGGTGACGGGAACGCCTGCTGCCCGCGCTTGCAACACCTCATCGCCACCCGCCGCCGCGAACTGGATTTTGCCTTGCCCCACCAAAGCCAGCACATCATTGACGGTACTATAGTCGAAACTCACGTCCAGACCCTCCGCTGCGAAGTAGCCTTTATCCAAAGCCACATAGAAAGGCGCAAATTGCACGTTTGGGACGTAAGACAGAGTTAATTTTACCGCTTGTTTGGTCGCGGCGTTGGTGGCAGGGGCAGCGGTATTATCGCCACAGGCTGTCAAAATGGACAGGGTTAGGAAGCTTAAAACTGCTCCGGCCCACCAACGTTTTAATTTTTTGTTTTTCATTTTGTTCTCCATAAATATTTAATCTGCCAACCGTTTTTCAAATAAACTTACCAATCCATAAGCTAACATAGCGATGCTTGTCAGCGTGAGTAAGGCCACAAAAACTAAGGCGGTGTCAAACTGGCCGCGCCCTAAATTGAGCAGATAGCCCAGGCCACTGTCCGCCGAAATAAACTCCCCCACTACCGCCCCAGTTATCGAGAGCGTCACTCCGATTTTTACCCCAGTTAGCATACCGGGCAGAGAGAGCGGTAGTTCTACCAGCCAAAAGGTTTGCCAGGCTGACGCTCCAAAGACTGCCGAGGCTTCCAGCAGAGATTTATCCACACTCTTTAGGCCCGCGACGGCGTTTAGCAAAAGAGGGAAGAAAACTATGATGGCGCAGGTGATTATTTTGGGCAGCAACCCGAAGCCGAACCAGATTACTAGCAAGGGCGCAATCGCTACCAACGGTATGGCCTGGGTAGCGGCCAGGATTGGGCTTAACAGGGTCGAAATCAAAGGCGAATGGGAGATAGGATAGCACAACGCTCCGGCTATTAGGAAAGCTAACACCAAACCTAACCCGGCCTCTCCAAGTGTAGTCTGGGTATGCCGCCACAGTGAGCCGTCCCCGATTACTTCCCCAAAGCGTGAGGCCACCGCAAGCGGCGCGGGCAGGATATACGATGGATACAGGGCCAAAGCCGTGACCAGTTCCCATAGACCCAAAATCACTAGCAGGGTAAGCAGCGCGGAAAACTTAGAGAAAATCCAAAATTGACCAGACTTTTGACTCTGTTTTGTTATTTGAAGTGGTATTTCAGCAGCCTTGTCCCGTTCGGGCTGGCTCGTTGCACTGGTTGACGGTGGCTCTTTTGGCCGCACGTCCGCTTTTTTGCTGGTTTCTGTCAACATAATTACTAACCTCGCGCTGCAATTAATTTTATAAACAAAAAGGCGCGAAGGTGACTTGCAGACCTTCGCGCCTCTCGTTTCATTTCGGTATGCTAACGCTAAAAAGCCCTTTACCCGGAAAATCAGCCGGTTCGCAAAAGTCCGAAATTTTATCGGAAAGATTGCACAGCAGTTTTCAAAAGTAGGCTTAATAACGCTACTATCAAACGCAGCACTTAGTTGCCAGTACCTTCTTCCATCCGGACTATTACCGTCGGCCTCGGAATTTCACCGAATCATGCTTTACATTAGGCTGCTTCTAGCAGTCTGATGTGTGGCTCGCGGGCTATACCGCCGATCAGGAATTGGTTTTATACTATAAAACCGCACCTTGCCCCGAAGGTCGGGTCTTTTTATTTATTTTTAGTTTCCAAATGAGATTGTAGTATTCCTCACATACTTTGTCAAGTGCCAACTTTGTATTTATCAGGGCTTTTGCAAGAAAAACTGCTTGAAGGCTGCCCTTTTAGATACCCTCAACTGTGCTAAAATATACCTGTTTTAGATTTAACACCCTGCAAATAAATGTAGGCGGCGCGTACCCGCGAGGAGGATAAACTATGCGGGCGCGGGTACGCACAGCTTATAACAAAAATCTTAGTAACTATTCAGCCTGTCACCTGAGCGGAGGCTCTGCGAAGCGAAGGGTCTGTGGCTAAGGTTCTGGAATTTTGCGGCTCGTAGGCTTCAGCAACAGATTCTTCCGGGTACCCCCTGGGTGGCAGAGCCTTCGTTCACAACCCTACGGGCCGTGACAAATGCACTTGGCTGAATAGTTACAAATCTTATTTGTATAGTATTGGATTTAGAGTGGCACTTTTGGTGCAGAAGGCAGATATAGAGTGTGTAGCTTGACTTCTATTTCAAAAAATGAATTGAGCCGTAAACATTATTTTGAGCCATAAACTTTGATTGGGGAGGAAGCCGTGTTTGATTTGGAATTGCGGGCGGAACATGGGCAGCAAATGGATAGCGAGGGTGAGCCAGAGCAGTATGTAGAGCCTGACAACGTTGGTTTAAGCGTTAAGGCCCAACGTCGCCAGCACGATTTAGAGATGGTGGCAAGATATAAACAGGCGGTATCTCTTTATGGCGAACGCAGCGAGCAGGGGAGTACCGCTTTTGAGCCAATTTTTGAGCAGTTCTGGCCGCAGATACAATATCTGGCTAATAGTAAAATCGGGGGGGTTTATGCTGACGATTTAGCCAGCGAGACCTTGAAAACGGTGTGGGAACGCTTGAATGGCCGCGAAGTTATCACTAATCTGAACGGTCTGGTGCGGCATTCCTTTGAACGGGAGTACGCCACTTTGCTTGAGAAGCTGTTTCAGGGGCGCAGATTAGCCCGGCAGCATAGTAGCGAAACCGAGCCGGAACACGAAGCTGGCGAGGCCATTAGCCCGCCCAGGATTAAAGGGATGTCTGCTCTATCGTTGAATACCCCTGTCGGGGGCGAAAGCGACGACCTGGAGCTTATCCAAACTTTGGCCGATCCGGATTCGGATGTAGCAGATGCGGCAGCCCGGCGCGAACTGGTGGCTATGCTGCGCGGTTTGATTAGCCAGATGCCCGCTCAATATCGGGGGCCGTTGGTTTGCCAATGGCTGTTAGGTATGCGTATTAAAGAGGTAGCCGGAGAATTGAATATGACGCTAGACCAGGTTAAACATAATACGCGGCGCGGGATGGATTGGCTTGGCAAACAAATGTCCGGTCAGACCGGCGATTGGCTGTAGAACTGTAAGTAAAATATCTGGCGCACTGGCAAGAAGCACCAAACGGGAGAAAGGTGAGTAGCAATGCAAGGGCATAGTTATGAGTTAGAGGAAAACGGGAACAGCCCGGAGTTGAATAATCAGTTGGCGGATGCACTAGCAATTTATTTTGAACGTAAAAATAGTGGTGAAAAATTGGACGCGGCGATGTTTGTGCAAGATTGGCCCAATATTAAAATCGAATTGGGCCGGGCTATCAGCTTATTGCAGTTGCCAGACCGCACGCCTCAGCTAAGTACCCAGGAAGCGTGGCAGCGTTTTAAGAGCGTAGTTTTTACGGGCCAGACCGCTCCAGCAACGGATAGTTTGGGCAGCTATGTGGCTCAGGCGTTGGTTACAAATAATGCTGACTTGAAAAATACAGGTTTGCCGCGTGCCACTTTAGAAGCGATGAGCCAGGATGCTACGCCTTTAGCCGCTTTCCAAAATTATCAGTTCGATGATTATGCACAACTGGCTAAACGCTATGGGGTCAAAGACAATCTGTTTCCGCGTGTGCTAAAATGGTTCAAAGGGGTGGGCAAGAGTTTGAATTTGAAGACGGGGGCGGGTTTTGGCAACGGCGGAATGGTTTTCGCCCGCCCCGAAGATAGCAAAGCCGCCCTTTCGGAGGCGGAACTGGCCCAGGCGTTAGAGCAAGAAGACGAGGAGTAGGGATGCCCAGGCGGTCAAATAGTAACGAACGCAGCTATAATTTGCACGAGATTGAGGCGTTGGCGGCGCGGCAGTTGGAAGAATTTCGCGCCCGCCTGACCCGTAATGGTTTTGAGTTGCCGCCGATGCCGCCTGTGCCAGTGGAATTTATGGCCGAAACTGTGACCGAATTTAGAGTACAGGCCGTGCGAAATTTGCGGGTAGCAGACCGCAAACTGGCCGGGTTACTTGACCCTGGCAACCAGGAAATTCTGTACGAGGAAACTGACCTGCCAGGTCGCCAAAATTTCTCGATTGCCCACGAAATCGGCCACTATTTTTTACACTATTTGCCCGCCAAAGAGCAAGCCGCACTGCCTTCGCTTTTCAGCAGCGAGGAGTTGGCGGCGGTTACGACGGGCGAGAAAATGCGCTTTTTCCGCTGTGAAGAAAGCGAACTGGACATCCAATCTCAGGACGAAACAACCGAAGCAGACCCCCAACAAGAGCCTGGGAACGCTTCGCCGCTCAAAAATGCTTTGGAAGACCCGGCTCGACAGGTCAGGTTAGCAAAAATCTTGCGGTTCGAGTCGCATCGCAAACGTCACGAATGGCAAGCCAATACTTTCGCCTCGGCTTTACTAATGCCACCCGATTTAGTACGATGGCTCAAGACCAAACACGGCGGCGATTTGTCCCGCATGGCCGCCGAACTCAACGTTTCCCAGCAAGCTCTGTATTACCGCCTCGAACGCCTCAAGGAGTTGGGCGATATTAGCCAGACCAATACCGCCCGGTTTGCCAAAAAACCTCAAAATTTGCCGCCCCAACAAGGCACTTTTCTTTGATTCCCCAGATTAGTTAATTGCAGCATCAAAAATTGAAAAGTAGTCAGCCGTCAGTTAGGCTTTGGCTAAAACCTGACGACTGCAAACTGACAACCAAATAGGAAGGGAAGCCGGAATGCCACCAATTTTGACGTTGGGTTTGGAAGTGGGGCTTATCTGTGGTTTGACCGTCTGGCAGGGGCGTAAATTGGCGCAGGTGCGCCGGATTTTGGAAAGTGCAAACGACACGGAAATACTATCGCGCCGCCCACTCAGATTTGAGCCTGGGTTGGCTTTTTTGGGGTTCTGGCTACGTTGTTTTGGTTTTGCGCTTGGTTTAGGGCTGTTCAACCTTATCACCAGTTGGTCTCGTATGGGCAGCCTGGATGTGGCTCTCAACAGTTTGGGTGTGTTGTTGACGCTGGCTTTCGTGATGGGTTTGGGGTGCGGAGCGTGGCTGTTTGCGGGCTGGTGGCAACCGGGTTGGCAGCGAGTGTGGGCTAACTTTAAGCGTCCTCACCCTCGCCTTCGTCAACGGCCTAACGCCCACGTAGAGCCAGCCCAAATTGACCAGACCGAAGCCGTAATGATGGACTTGCCGCCCTACCATGAACTCAACGCAGCCAATTCCAACGCCGAGGTTAGCTGGTGTGACGATTGTGGACGTTGGATGGCGACCCAGCATCGGCACGACCCGGTACCAGTTTAATTGCCTGAGCTTTCACGTTATCTTGAAACGTAGGAACAGGAATTATAGAGAATGAAAATAGCGTTTTTCGGCGATATACACGGTCAGGTTTTTCAAATGCTGGCTACTGCACTATATTGGCAGCGCAAGACAGACACGCAACTTGAATATATAGTGCAGGTAGGCGATTTTGGAGCTTTTCCTGATTTGGAGTCAATACAGCAAGACAAAGCTGCCTGGCGATTTGCTCAAAAGAATCCAGCAGAACTGGATTTTAGCTGCTTGCTTGGTGTAAAGGAAGGCAGCCTTGCCGATAGTCTTAAACTTGCTCGACAGGAGTTACGCAGACCGATTTATTTTATTCGCGGCAATCACGATGATGTAGAGTGGCTGGAAGAGGTTCGTAACGGAAGGCCCATCGCAAGTGAGTCAACCGCAGTTGACGCTTTTGACCTTTTTCATTATGTGTCGGATGGCAGTGTTTTACAATTTGGCGACCTTACAATTGGTTTTCTAGGTGGCATAGAAAACCCCGAACAGAGGCCACAAGATGTTTTTAACGAAGCGGCTTACAAGTCGCTACTCGCGCTCCCATGTGGTATGCTCGATGTGTTAGTAACCCACGAACCGCCCTACGGAGTAAGTACGGGCTACGGCGGGCAAGTGCAGGGGTCGGCTAAAATCACGACTTTGCTGGAAGCTATTGCCCCGCGCTACCTGATAGCAGGACATTTGCACCATGTAATTGGCCCTCGACAGTTTGGCACAACCACTTATCTCGGCCTAAATGTCCTGTTTAATGCCCGCAGCGAACGCCGTTGTGTTGAACCGGGCAGTCTGGTTATCCTTGATACTACCCTCAACACCCTTGACCTTATAACCGACGACTGGTTAGCGGGGATTACTCAGGACTTTTCCTTTGAAAACCGGGCGATTTTGAAATAGGAGATGCACTTTTTATGAGTGATAACATCAGCAGTGCCGCCGAATGTTATGCGGTGCTTGTTCCCTACTACTTAACCTCTTGAAAACGGCATCACGATTTCCTGCTCGTCTGTCAATAGGGTTGCGCCGCCAGTAGCGAAGTTTGGCACATCTCCCGCCGCCGCCTGTCCTTCTGGCGAGGCAAAACCAGCTTGCAACGCTGCTGGGCTGTCAAAGTAAAGGCAGGCAATCAGATGGTAGGGAGACTTATCGCTGGGATTGAGAGGCTTGGGTCTATCCAGGGTGTATCCTTGCACACCTGGTATTTTAATAGCAAGGGGTAGATGAGTTTCTTTGTAATAACGATCAAACTCAGCCGGGTCGGTTGGTTGGCCGTACAACACTGTCAGGCAAATCATGGTAAATGCTCCTTAATGGTTTATAATTTTTGAGGACAAATGGTTTATGCTTGTAACGGGCGAATTATAGCACAGGTTATTTATTCCAGTCAACGGGTGTTGAGGGATAGTTTTTCTAACTCAGCGGACTTCCTGCCTTAAAAATCGGCTTGAGACGACGGGCGGGTACACGGGCCAAAACTAGAGCCGCGAAAAGGGGTAAAGCCAGCATCCGTCGCCACCGCCAGGGTTCGCGGTAGAGCCGATAAGCCCATTCCAGCCCCAAGTTTCGCAGAATAGACGGGGCGAGGCTGACCTGGCCTGTCAAATAATCGAAAACGCCGCCGACACCAATCGCTACCGCCGCGCCCGTGCTATCCAGGTTGCGAAACATCCAACCGTCTTGTTTCAAAGTCCCCATACCGTAAGCCACCAACACAATATCCGGCTGGCTGGCCCGCACCTGGGCCGTTGTGTCCGCATCACTGTCAGGAATGGCTTCTCCTGCAAAAGTTCCGGCAATCTGCACCCCCGGATACAAAGTTTGCAAACGCTCCGCCGCTGCCTGGGCTACTCCTGGCTTTGCTCCTAACAAAAAGAGACTCAAGGTTTTGTTTTGGGCAGCGAGAGCGGCAGAGCGTTGGGCCAAAGCATGAGTCAGAGCTACCCCCGTCACGCGCCCATTGAAAGGTAAGCCCCACAACCGCCCGCAAGCTATCAAACCAGCCCCGTCCGCCGTGCGTAAAGCGGCGTGGGCCACGATTTGCCGGAAAATGGAGTCACGCCGCGCCGCCATCACATACTCCGGGTTGGCAGTAATCACCATCTTGCCCGCTTCGTCTGGACTATGCTGGTGTTTTTCCACCCACACCTGAATTAAATCAACTGCTTCGGTCAAGGCCAGATTATCTACACCCAAACCAAGAATATCATAGCGTGGCGGCAAATTTGCTTCTAACATCATCTTTTAACGTCAATCCCATTCAGAAAAAATCTTTATTTGAACGGTATTGCTTTCAACGTTAGTCTTCGTTGGTAAGGAAACTTTTGGTTTTGAGCAACGCAACAATGCGTTCGTGGATGGCCTGGGGCGAGAAATATTCCCCTGTCTCGTTATCAGCCACGTCCAACCGTTCCCAGTTTGGAATCGCGTCGCATAGCCACAAAAATTGTTGGCTGACTTCCTCTAAATATTGGGCATTGCGTTCGTGAATATCCCGTCTTGCTGTCGTGTAGTCGCGGGCGGCTTTGCGGTCAACCATTTGCTGGGCGGTAGCGACAGGCGCGTGCAGGAATATGATCAAATCCTCGCGCGGTATTCCGTGTACCTTGTATTCAAGCTCTTTGACCCACTCGATAAAATCGGGCCGTTGGGCAGGTGGTAATTTGACCGAATGATAAGCCAGATTCGCCCCGACGTAGCGGTTGGCTATCAGAAATCGTCCTTCTTGCAAATATTTTTCCAGGCGCGGCTTTGCTTCCAAACGGTCTCCAGCATAAAGAATTGACGAAAAGTGCGCGTCCACCTCGTACACATCGCCAAATTCCTGGTTGAGATAACGAGCGACCAGCTGCCCATAAAAGCCGCTATAGTTGGGAAAATCGGCGGTAGCTAGAGGTATTTCGTGACGGTGTAGATAATCGGCCAGCATCTGAAACTGCACGCTTTTACCCGAACCGTCCAGCCCTTCCAAAACTATAAATTGGCCGGGGCGTGTAACCTCGTTTTCTTTGGTTTTTATAATCGGTTGCATAATGGCACAATTCCTGAAAGAGAAAGCCGTTAAAAGATAGACAAGGCCGTTATCACGATTATACACGCTAGTCTAAGCTTTAACAATCATTTTACACTTTTCCCACAGTTCCTTAGTATCTAAGGAGCATAATGCGTATGTAAGCTTTTTAACGAATAGATAGCTAAAAATAGAAGCAAACGAAAGGGTATGTTTCGGTTATGCAAGCAAATAGAAATTCTCGACGACGCGGCTTTTTGCAGGCTTTGAGTCTGCTCGTCGTCTCCTTTATTTTAATAGTGATGTTGGCAGCCTGTAACGCTGCTACAGTGACAGTCGTTCCAACCAGCGCGACGACTGCTCCAGCCAGCGCAGGTGCAACCACCACTGTCGTTGCCACTGCGGGTAGCAGCAACAGCCAGGGCGGTTTTCAGCAAGCAGCGGCAGTCGCTCCGACAGTGACGGTTAATACCAGCCAGGCCCAGGCTGCGCCTGTCTCTGCCGACCAACAAGAAAGCCAGACCGTAGTTGGCGTAGTCCAGAAAGTCAACCCGGCAGTTGTAACCATTTATAATAAAGTGGCCCACCCTGCTACTGGCAATAATCTTTTGCCTGGACAACCTAATCGCAACCGCCCCACTCCTACCCCCCTTCCTGGAGGTAATGGTAACGGTAGTGGTAGCGTCAACAGTCCTATCACTCAAGGCATCGGTAGCGGTGTTATCTTTGACTCCAAAGGCTATATTGTCACCAACGCCCACGTGGTAGAGGGGGCGCAAGAAGTGGATGTCGCTTACAACGATGGCAAGCAATTGGTTAAAGCGACAATAGTAGGTGTAGATAAAACAGGCGATATTGCCGTTCTCAAAGTAGATGGGGCTTTGCCCGCCGTAGCCAGCTTTGGTGATAGCTCGAAGCTTCAGGTTGGTCAGACCGTCGTGGCTATCGGCGCGGCTTTGGGCAACTTCCGTAACTCGGTTTCCAAAGGTGTAGTTAGCGGTCTCAGTCGCACTATTGATGAAATTGGTGGTTCGGACGTGTATGTTCAAACTGATACTGCTATCAATCACGGTAACAGTGGTGGCCCTTTGCTTGACCTTAATGGCAACATTATCGGTATCAATACAGCAGTGCTGCGTACTACCCCTGGTATTGGTTCTGGTAGTGACGCGGTGGCCGAGGGTTTGGGCTTCGCTATTCCTAGCAATACCGTCAAATATATCACTGATCAATTGATTAGCAATGGTAAAGTGGTGCGCCCGTATTTCGGTATTCGTTATCAGATGATTACGCCCGCTTATGCCGGAACGCTTACCCAAAACGGTCAGACCGTACCGCAAGCTGAAGGCGCGTGGATCAGTAACGGGAGTGCGAGCAATCAGCCTGGTGTGGAAGCGGGTGGCCCAGCTGATAAAGCCGGTCTGAAAGAAAACGACGTGATTACGGCGATTGACGGTACGACCCTGAACGATAATCACCCTTTGACCAGTGTCTTGGAAAACTATAAGCCCGGCGACACGGTTAAGCTGACGGTACAGCGTGGCAGCCAAAGTTTGACCTTGAGCTTGACACTGGCTACACGGCCCGACACTAGCAACTAGCTGTGCATATTGTACTTTCTGTAGGCAGCGCGTCCTCGCGCCCGCACCGTCGGTGAGTCTAAGGTAATAGCGGGCGCGAGGACGCGCTACCTACACCCTATTGATAGTAGTATTGGGTTACGTGTGTCAAGTAAATAATAGTTGAAGCAGAGGCAGGTGTTTGTACCTGCTTTTATTTTTGAGATAATGCGTGTTTTCTATGTATTGATTTCTATGGTATTTATCCATTTAACTTCTCAAGAATTCGAGGGGTAGGGGCGAGACTTATCGCGCCCAAAGGGTAAGTACGTCAATCTAAGCGGGCGCGATAAGTCTCGCCCCTACCTTCTTCCGTCTTCCTCCCTCTCCGTGAACTTAGTGTCTCCGAGGTGAAAAGCTAGAGTCGCACCAGGGTAGCCAGCAGGTGTTCCAGGGTGGCGGCTGGCTCGACGCACAAACCGGAATGGGCGGGCGAAGTCTGGATAATGGTGCTGCGCGGCGCAACCAACCAGTGAAACCGCTCGGACTGCGACAATTGCCCAATATAACCCGCCCCGCTGCCACCCACACATACCTGACTGAATAGCTCGAAATGGGCTTGTATATCAGCCATATCCAAAGCGGGCGCGAAAGTTTGCAAACGTGTCCAGTCAGGCTCAAAGTTGGCAACCAGAAAACGGCGGCTGCGGCAAAACAAAATCACCCCCACGTTGATGAACTCGTCCCGTTCTACTCGCGGCACTACCCGCACGACGGAGTAATCAAACTGCACGCGCGTGGGCATTGCGGGCCTCCTCCACAAAAATGTCCGAAGCTTCCAGGCGGGCCAGCAAAAAGTTCAGGTAGGCGGCACGGTGTTCGGCGTGGCTGGCGAAAAGTGGTTCGTCACCCAACCACTCGTCGGGGATGGCATCGGTAATACCCTGCAATAAAGCGGGAGTCAGGCGAGGTTTTAGTTTCGCCGCCACCTCTGCCAGAACCGAAGCGAAAGGCAGCAAAACATGGTCTTTGATGGATACAAAGGGGCTGCGACTACGTTCCATATAACCTGACCAGGCGTGGTGAAAATACAGCGCGGCGGCCTGGTCTATCAGCCACAGATTTTTGTGCCACATTAACATATTAGAATTGCGGGGGGTGCGGTCAACATTCATCACATAAGCGTCAAACCAGACGATAGACGAAGCCAGCGCAGGGTCAGGTTTGGGCAAAAGTAGCGGGTCAAACGGCAGCGCACCGGGCAGAAAGTCCAGCGCAATATTCAAACCCACACTGGCCTTGAGCAAAGCCTGGATTTCAGAGTCGGGTTCGTTGCGCCCGAAGGCCGGGTCAAGCTCCATAAAGACCAGTTCCGGCACGCGCAACCCCAACGCCCGACCAACCTCCCCCGCCACCAGTTCGGCAATCAGCGACTTCGGGCCTTGCCCCGCCCCCCGAAATTTCAGCACATACATCCCATCGTCGTCCGCCTCCACAATCGCCGGAAGCGAACCCCCCTCGCGCAAAGGGGTGACGTAGCGGGTCGCGGTCAATCTTCTTAACATAAAATCCCTTTGAGAAAATCACATCTGTCTAATTAGAGCCGCCGCTACCTCATCAATATCCAGGGTGTGGTTTTCGAGGCCAGTCAAAAGTTCGGCCAGACCACCAGAGTGTTTCTCTCGGCGCAGCACCTGGCGCGTTACCTGCTCCCGCACACGGGCCAACACTTCGTCGCGCAACCGGATACGTTCCCGCAGTTGATATTCGCCGCTGGCTTTCAGATAAGCTAAATGTTTTTCGGCGGTGTCTATCAGGTTGGCGACCCCTTCGCCCTTTGCCGCAATCGTCTTGACAATTGGCACATTCCAACCCGTGTTTGCAGGCGCGAGTTTTAGCATCGAACGCAGATACAAATCTAGCTTTTCCACCCCGTCGCGGTCAGCTTTGTTGATAACCAGAATATCGGCGATTTCCAACACCCCAGCCTTGATTGCCTGAATGTCGTCGCCCATCCCCGGCACTTCCACCAGCAACGTGGTGTGAGCGGCCCGCGCTATATCTACTTCGTCCTGACCGACACCCACCGTTTCGACGATAATAACATCTTTGCCGCAAGCGTCCATCACCCGCACCACGTCATTCGTCATCGCTGCCAGACCACCCAGCTGCCCACGCGTCGCCATACTGCGAATAAACACTGCGGAGTCCTGGTAATTTTCCAGCATCCGAATACGGTCTCCCAAGACCGCCCCGCCCGTCAGGGTGCTGGTAGGGTCAATCGCCACCACCCCGACTGTGCGGTTGCGCCGCCGAAACTCCTTTATCAGTTCGTTGGTCAGGGTAGATTTGCCGCTACCGGGCGCACCCGTGATGCCCAGAATATAAGCGCGGCCCGTATGAGGATTAAGGTGGTGTAGTGCGGCCTGCCCTTCGGCGGTGCGGTTTTCCACCAGGGTAATCAAGCGGGCCATAGCACGACGCTCTCCGGCCAGCCCCCGCCGCACCAGTTCGACCAGGGCTGGATTTTCGTGTGGCAAGGCCATCGCTATTGCCCTTCCCGGCTGCCAGGTAATCCAGCGGCAGAGCGGGCATTCTGGCGGATAAAATCTGCCGTTTCTTGTAGGGTCGTGCCGGGGCCAAATACCGCCGCGATACCCATCGCCTTGATTTCGCCCACTTCTTCGGGCGGGATAATGCCACCCGCGAACACCAAAACGTCGTCCATTCCGTTTTGTTGCAGCAACTTCATAATGCGTGGGAAAAGCACTGTATGCGCCCCGCTCAAAATGCTCAAACCAATCGCGTCCACGTCTTCCTGCAAGGCCGCTTCCACAATCATTTCGGGCGTTTGATGCAGCCCCGTATAAATCACTTCCATCCCGGCATCGCGCAAGCCGCGCGTCACCACCTTCGCCCCCCGATCATGCCCGTCCAGGCCCGGCTTGGCTATCAAAACTCGGATGCGCCGCTCCCCAATTTCGTCTTTATCTTCAGATACCTGGGTGGCTGTTTGAGCAACAGTCCCCGTTGATTGCTGGCTCATACTAAGTCCTCTCAACCTTAATTATAAAATAATCATTTAGTCGTTTGGCTGATTTTAACACACCAGCCAGCAGTTGTCAGTTATCAGTCGTCAGTGCGTCAGATTTTTACACGGTTGTTAGCTTAACCAACGCCAACGGATAAATCCGTCGTTATACACCCCAAACACCACCCAGGGGGTACCCGAACGTGTTACCGAACCGTTCGGCAACCTGATTTATCCGTTTTGGGTTGCTTAGACGACGGATTTATCCGTTGGCGTTGGTTCGCTTGTTGGACATTGCTCTGCCAATGGACTTTTCTGAACGGTCTATCGGCAACAAATGCCACTTTGTTCCTCTCCGTGAACTCCGTGCCGTCAACTGGTTGGGGTGGTGCAACTTGTTCCTGTTTCTGATTGACCAGCAAGATACAAAGGATTATATTAGAGGCGAGGATAATCATTTTAGCGAAGAAAGTCAGAAAATGAAGAAATTTAGCTTGCGTAAAACGTCCCCGGTACATGACGACACCGAGTTGACCTATACCGGAACTAACGAAACTAATAATGTGATAGCGTCACCCCCCCTGCTGCCAACCTACCAGATGCCTACCAGCACCCGTATCAAATACACTCTATATGTAATTTTTATGTCGGTAATGATGTTCTTTTTGGGGATTTTGTTTACCCTGAATATGCAGCAGCACGTCTTGAGTGGGCCACTGGCCGTTGTGCAACGCCCGATTCTAGAGGCCAGCCACATCCCGCCTCAAGCTCATAAACAGTGGCTCGACTTGCAAGAATCTATTCAAAACGTTGACCACTATTTTTATGACCGCGACAAAATTGACTACACCAAAATTTATTACGCCGCTGCCCAGGCTGCCCTGCAAACCCTGAACGATACTTACACCCGTTTTGAAGCCCCCCAAACCGCCTCCGCTATGACCGATTATCTAAATGGACACGGTGGAGCAGGGCTGGGCGTGGAATTGCGAGTGTTGCAAAGCAAGGTCACGTTTGTAGATGTGTTTCCCAATAACCCGGCAGACAAAGCTGGCCTTAAAACTGGCGATGTGCTGGTGAAAATAGATGGCAAAGATGTAACGCAAACCGGAGATGCAGGTAAAGATTTGCAGCAAATTTCTACCCAATTGCAGGGCGACCTCAACACCAAAGTAACCCTGACAATTCAACGCCCTTCGGATAACAATCAAATTTTGGATATAACAATCACACGCGGTAACATCGAACGCCCGCTTGTCGAATCTAAACTGCTACCTGGCAATATCGGTTATATCAAACTAAAAGACTCTTTTGGAGACAAGACGGCGGACGAATTTACTCGCCAGACTCAACAACTGGTCAATCAGGGTGCGACTAAATTTGTTTTAGATGTTCGCCAAAACGGAGGCGGGTATGTAGATGCAGCCCAGAAGGTTTTGGGTCATTTTTTGCCAAGCGGCACGGCGTTTTACGAAAAGACCTGGGACGGAGACCGCTATGTGCAGAACGAAACCCCGGTTAAATCAGCTGATACGCTCAAGTTGTATGACGCGCCCCTGGTGGTGCTGGTAGATAAAGGCTCGGCCAGTGCCAGCGAGATTACTGCTGGAGCGTTGCAGGGTCGGGGTCGCGCCGCTCTGATTGGCGAACAAACTTATGGCAAGGGCGTGGCTCAATACGTTTTGCCCCTGGAAGACGGGGCGGCCTCTCGTGTCACCTACGCCCATTGGCTAACCCCTAATAAAGTTGATATTGGGCATACTGGCCTCACTCCAAATGTACCAATAGCTTTTAGCCAGACTGATAGCGATGCTGGGCGCGACACTCAACTTGACCGGGCCGTGCAGTTTCTACAAAATGGCGAGAAGGTAAATCAACCCTGACCTGTTCACCACAGAGGACGCAGAAAGTAATAAAATAGGCCGTATTCGCGTTATAGCAGTTGTAACAGTTATGGTCACATTATGAGATTGGGAGGGCAGGGGTGAAATTTATGCCAATTAAAATCGAGTATCAGCTAACCAAAAAGGAGTATGTAGCGATTGCCGGACGCTTTATTTTGCGGAACTCATTGCGAGGACGAGTACCCGTAGCGTTAGCGGTTTACGTGATTTACATTTTGGTGGCGGGAGTTTTTTTCAATTTTAGCCCACTCCTTTGGATAATGGGGGTAGTGGGCCTGGGTGTTTTGCTTTCGATAGTGCTGGCCTACAGTTTTATCTATCCTCGCTATATTTACAAGCGTGACCCGAAACTGGCAGCGAAATATAGTGTCGAGTTTTCCGACAACGGAGTGTTGGTTAATGGGCCGTATGGCGACTCTAACCTCAATTGGAGCTATTATAAAAAAGCCCTTGAGATGAGCTTAGGTTATTTTTTGGAAGCAGGAACAAATCGGCCTCAATTCGTACCCAAAAAAGCTCTTGACCGGGCCCAAGAAGCCGCTTTGAGAAATCTGCTAAAAGCAAAACTGAATTTTAAGGGCAATTTATAAAAAAACTTGCTGAATACGACTAATAACATACTTTTAGGTCATTGCATTTTGCTTGTAGCATAAGCTATAATACCGTATCATGTTATGACAACAAAGAACGCAGTCAGCAACCCTTAATCATTCAAATCTTGCCAGATGAGGAGGCAGCCCGCGATGACCCAGCTTCAAGAAGTTTTAACCCGGTTCAAAGCCATTAGTAGCGTGGATTTAGCTGTAGTAGCCAGCAGTGACGGTATGGAAATAGCCAGCTATAAACGCCCTCACCCCAATAACGGGGTAGATGTCGAGCAAGTTTGCGCCATAGCTACGACGGGCCTGCGTATCAGCGAAGCGTTGGGACAGGAAACCGAACGCGGCGAGTCGCGCCAGACTATTCTGGAATACGATAGCGGGGCAATTCTGCTAGAACCTTTGTCGGGCGATGCGATGATATTGGTGGTGTCGGCAGACCCCAATAGCATCGGGCGCATCCGCTATTTGAGCAAAAAATACCACCAGGAGTTGCTCGACGGACTTAACGCTGTCTAAATATTTTGACTCTTTGCTATTTGGTTATTATATTGTATAATTGTGGCTAAAGTAGCACTTTCAAGCTTTACCCAAACTTACACCCGCGCACCCAAGCGTCAAGCTGGGAGGAGTTGTTTATGGATCCTCAGTTGACCAGTCTGGTCGTATCTGCGTCCGAAACCTCACATATCGAGGAGACCTTAGACCGTCTAGTAGCCGAGACTGGCGCGAACTATTCGATGTTGCTCGACAAAAGTGGGCAGGTGATTTCTGCTCAAGGCGATACCGACCATCAGGAAATCACGGCGTTGGGAGCGTTGCTGGCTGGAACGTTTGCCAGTTCCCGCGAAGTGGCCCGGCTGCTCAAGGAAAAAGACTTCCGAGTTTTGTTTCAACAAGGAGTGCGCGAAAACATCTTTACCGAACTGATTAACGAGCAGTGGATGCTGGTAGTTATGTTCGATAAGCGCACGCACATCGGTCTGGTCAAAGTGTTGAGCAAACGCGCCACCGATGAACTGGCCTCAATTTTGGAACGGGTCAAATTGGAAAGCCGTTCCAGAGACGCAGTTATCAGTACCAGCTTCCGCACCTCGGTGGAAGATACGATTGACTTGTTGTTCAAAGATTAAACTATTTTTACAAATACAAATGCAAAAGGTGGCAGTAGATGGCTCTAATTAACGTCGCAGCCCGCGAGATTCATTGTAAAATTGTGTATTATGGGCCGGGCTTGTGCGGCAAGACCACAAACCTGAAATATATCCATGCGGCGGTTCCCGGTCAGGCCAGAGGCGATTTGCTTTCGATTGCGACGGAAACCGAACGCACTTTGTTCTTCGACTTTCTGCCGCTCGATCTGGGCCAGGTACACGGCTTTCAGACCCGCTTTCATCTTTATACTGTGCCAGGTCAGGTTTTGTACGAACGAACCCGCGTGGCCGTGCTGAACGGGGCTGATGGGGTGGTTTTTGTGGCAGACAGTCAGCAAAACAAGCTGCGCGAGGATTTAGCCAGCTTACAAGAACTGGCCCGCAATGTGGTTGACCAGGGCAAGCGGTTTCAAGATTTCCCCCTGGTGCTGCAATACAACAAACGCGACGTTCCCAACGCCTTGCAAACCGAAATACTAGACCATTATCTCAACTCGACCATCAAAGTACCGCGCTTTGAGGCAGTTGCCAGCAAGGGCATCGGGGTCTTCGACACTCTCAAAGCAATCAGTAAGCTGGTTATTAGTAAGCTGTAATATTAGCAGTCAGTCGTCAGTTATCAGTCAAAACCATACTCATTTGTTTCCACTCTTAACTGATAACTGACAACTCTTTGGTTCTGGTTTTGACTGACAACTGATAGCTGACGACTGATAACTATGAAAAGGTTTAGCCGATGGCACTGGAAGGGCCGTTACGAGAATTTCCTATCACCGATATAATCCAGCTGGTTAGTCTGCGTAAGCAGACCGGGGCGGCTGAATTAACGTCTGTCCAAAATAACAAGCCAATGACAGGTCGGGTCTATTTTCGCAACGGCAATATTGTCCACGCCAACCTTAATAATAACGAGACAATGGGTATTGAGGCTTTATTTACCTTTTTTACCTGGGAAGATGGCAACTTCCGCTTCCTATCGAACGAAATGCCAGAGCGCGAAGATATTAAACAAAGCAACGAACTGCTGGTGATGCAGGGCGTAAACCAGTCTGATGAGTGGAAGCAGATACGCGAGTTCGTTCCCAACGCTGATTTAGTACCGATGTTGGTGGATAATCCTTCTAGCCTGGGCGGGCCAAGTGGTTTTAATCTCAAACCGGAAGAATGGAGGCTGCTGACCTTTATCACCGGACAGGATAGCGTCGCCAGTATCGCCAGAAAAAGCGGCCTGGGCGAGTTCCGTACTTCCAAAGTAATGGCCCATCTGTTGCAGGCCGGGCTGTTGGAAAAGAAAAATGTTGACCCGCGTGGCGAACTGGTCTATGCGGAATTAGATAACCTGGCAATCAGTCAGCTTGGTACGACGGCCAAAACCTTGCTCGATCAAGCTTATTCCAGGGTGGGACTGAGTATCGAAGATGATATTGGATACGAGCAGGCCCAGGATATTGTCAATAACTTTCGCCGCTTGAGCGCACTTTTGGTAGGGCCGGGCCGGGCCAAACAACTGGCCGACCAGATGCAAGAGCGTGTCCGCATCATCTACGAACGCTAATTTTCCTCGTTCTTATCTTTATCATAATGGAGCTAATATGAGTCTAAAAAAACCTGCTTTACTGCTTTGCCTGGGACTCGTGTTTTTATTGGCCGCTTGCAACGACTATACCCCGACGGGCGCGAACTATTACACTCCACTCATCAACGAGGTCTATACCGGAGCGGCCAGTGGGCAGCTACAATGGGTGGAACTTTACAACAACGCTCTGGACGAAAAAAATGTGGCCCGCGAGGTGGATTTGAGCGGCTGGAATTTGACTACCAGCCAGGGTTCGATACCTCTGCGCGGCGTGCTGAATGGCACACTCAAATATTTGACTATTGTTTCTAGCTTCAACGCTCTGACCGATAGCCTGACCCGCAACCTCAAGGACACCGAAAACCTGAGCATTACTGCCTTGACTGGCGGGGTAGTGAGCGGCGACCTCAATGGGCGTAGCGACATCTTGAATTTCAAGGTGGTCAACAAAGCCAATAACAAGATTAATTTGGAAATCAACGCTTACAACGGTAGCGCGGGATTGGGCAACCTCGACCCCAAGAACGATGTAGTGGTGCTGAAAGATGAAAACCGTCAGATTATTGATCAGGTCAGTTGGGGCAGCCCAAACCCTGACGTGCTTGCCGCTGCGGGCGTAGTGGGCAGCATGAACTTAGGATTGCCCGCCCCTGCTGACAATAGCAAATCGCTGGGCCGCACCGCGCCTGGTACAGTAAAGGACGGTGTTGCTCCAAATAACCCCGGCCACTTCACCGTTCACGATACGCTTTCGCCCGGCAATCCGGTCAAGCCCGACATCTCCAAGTACACCTTTTTCCTAGCTACCTTCACCGACGTGATGACTGGTTTCGGCGGCATCTTGTTATGGCTGGCCTTCGTGATGATTGCCTTTATTGCCCGCCGCTTCCAGGAGTTGGCCCAACAAAAAACCTATTGGGAACTGCTGCTCGGCGCACCCATCGGCGTGGCTGTCTATGACATAATCCTGGTCTATGCTTACTCTACCAACGGTGGCAGCCTGGAAAACTTTCAAAAGTGGTTGGCCTTTACGCCCTTATTTCTGTCGGGCGTGTTTTGCGTGTGGGTTATCAACATTTTCCGCTTAATCGCCAAAAACATCCTGGAGGCAGAGTAGCACTATGATTATTAACAATGTAGTAATAGATTTTTTCGCTATGCCCGCGTTGCTGCTGGATACGGGCTTTATTTTGCTGGCAATCGCTTTGTTCTGGTTCGCCCGCATTCTGGGTGAGCTTTTGGAAATCATCCAACGGCCTCCGCTCGAAAATTTGGTTCGCATCGCGGGCTGGATTCTTATTTTCACCTTCGCCATCCCCCACTATATTTCTAATGCGGTCTTTTACCAGAATCTGTCCGCCAGTGGTAGCTGGTATTTCTGGCTATGGTCGTTCCGTACCTTCTCGGTCATCGGGGTGCTGGTGGCGGCAATTCTGGCCCTGATACCAGCCGTCCAGTATTGGCGGTGGACGAGCAAGTAGGGGTAGTAGCCATTGGTTGAAACCAACGTCTAGGCACCCCAAACACCACCCAGGGGGTACCCGAACGTGTTATTAGAACCGTCCGGCAACCTGATTTATCAGGTTTGAAGTGTATAGACGTTGGTTTCAACCATCGGCGTTCCCAATACCGAATCAAATTGTTAATATACATCAACCGTTGGCGATAGGTAAGCTAAGAGCCGCGCAACCCTTTGTTGGATATTGCTCCGCCAATAGACTGCCCTCACAAATTATTAGGAAAGAGGTGTACCAAATGTCCGCAACTCTCGAATTGACCCGACCAGATGAAATGCTAGATGAAGCATTATTGGAAGACGACCTAAAATTTGATACCGACGAAGATATTGACGAGGAGGTAGATGTAGATATCGCTGGTACGGAACACGGTGAAATTATCACACTTTTGACTTGGCATTTGGCGGCCCACGTTTATCCTAATAGGTTAGGTCGCTTATTCGATGGTCAAACCAGCTTCTTAATTGGTGGTACAACACCCTACCGTCAGCCAGATATTTCTTTTGTGACCATTGAGCGGATGCCAGAACGAACTGCTGGCAAAGCCCAAATTGCACCCGATTTAGCCATCGACGTAGTTTCGGAGAACGACAGGGTGTTCGACCTGGAACGCAAAATAAAGCAATATCAAGCTGCCAATGTTAGACGGATTTGGGTAATCTATCCAATCAGCCAGATCGTAGCTGTGTATAAACCGGATAGCCGTAAGCCTACTTTGTTGGATATAGACGAGGAGTTCGACGGCCAAGAGGTGCTACCTGGTTTCAGGCTAAAAGTCAGTGCGCTTTTCTAATTACACCGCATCCGATTGACAAATCCTCACTTCTAACAAGTTTAATTCTCCTTAAATAGCTGCTCAAGATATAAAATCCAAAATAATAAAATTGTTGGATGGGTCAAAGATGTAGCTGCGCTTTAATGGTCTGAGCGTAGCAGCCAGGAGTTAAACAGATTTTGTGCTATAAGCTATGATATATTGGCGGTATGAGGACACCAGCATGAAAAGGAGGTAAACATGATAAGCACACGTTGGACAACTAAAGATTTAGAAAGGTTTTCGGACGACGACGGCACACGTTACGAAATAATTGACGGAGAGCTATATATGTCGAAACAACCTCACATGAATCATCAAGTGGTCTGTTCCGAAATTGTACGTCTGCTAGGAAATTGGAACAAACAAACAACCGCGAGTTTGGTAACAACCGTGCCTGGTATTATCTTCTCTAACGATAACGATGTGGTGCCAGATGTAATTTGGATCAGCAAAGCGCGACGGGCCGCATCAATGCAACCAGATGGAAAACTTCAGGGTGCGCCAGAGTTGGCGATTGAGGTGTTATCACCTGGCACAGCCAACGAAAATCGAGATTACGAGGCCAAACGGGGTCTATATTCACGGCAAGGTGTGAACGAATACTGGATTGTTAGCTGGCCTGAACGCCGGGTAGAAATTTTCCGCCGTGACCAAAATCCTGATATGCTTGAACTAACCCAAACTTTGTACGCAGCCGATACTCTTACTTCACCTGAACTGCCCGGCTTTGCCTGTCAGGTGAATGATATTTTTACCGACGTGGTGTAATTACCTGTGCAGTTAGAAGCTTATTTTGCGGGCGAATTATAACCCGCCATCAAAACTTGCCCAACAAGCTGACTAGGAGAAGATTAGCAGCGAATTTGAAACTGACAACTGATAACCAACGACTGATAACTATGAAGATTGCAATGCTTGCCCCGTTCGGTCTCAAAGCAAAAGGCACGGTGGCGGCCCGAATGTTACCGCTTGCGACAGCCTTAGCCGAGCGAGGCCACCACGTCAGGCTGATTGTACCGCCCTGGGACGACCCGCCCGCTTCCCCGGCCCTGACTGCTAAATCCACACAATTGGAAAAGATAAATGCTGTCGAAATTTTAACTCTGCCGTTGTTTCCCCAACCGCTTGTAGCTAGTCTGCCTTTGCGTATGATATGGGAAGCGCAAAAATTCCGCCCTGACATTATCCACGTGTTCAAACCGAAAGCATACAGTGGCCTTGCCGCGTTAGGATTGGCCTTGTGTCACCAAAAGTTTGTGCTGGATACCGACGATTGGGAAGGTGCGGGCGGCTACAACGATGTGAACCCGTATAGTCCCGCTCAAAAACTGCTTTTCGGTTGGCAGGAGCGCGATTTGCCGCATCGAGCCAGGGGAGTCACGGTTGCCAGTCGCACCTTGCAAAGTCTGGTTTGGAGTATGGGCGTAAAACCAGAGCGTGTATTATATTTGCCGAACGGAGTTTCACGACAAAAATACGCCCATTGGAGCGGGCCACCCGCCAAAGCAGCTGCCATTGCCCATCGCGCCCGCCTCGGTCTGACCGATAAAATTGTGTTGCTGGCCTACACCCGTTTTGCTGAATTTGAACCAAAACGCTTATTGCAAATCTTTCAAGATGTTTTGGCGCGGCTGTCCCAGGAAAAGGCCGAGCAGACCCGTTTGTTGGTAGTGGGAAGCGGCTTTCACCAGGAGGAAGTTGCATTTCAAGAGCAAGCGACTGAAATGGGGTTAGCCGCTAAAATTATAATGGCAGGGCAGGTAGATTGGCACGAATTGGCAGGCTGGTTGCGCTGTGCTGACGTTGCGCTTTACCCGTTCGACGACACTCTTATCAACCGGGCGCGATGTTCGGCCAAGCTGCTGGAACTGCTGATGGCCGAACGCGCTGTTGTGACCGAGTCGGTAGGCGAAAACCGCGAGTATATTCAGGATAACGTGGGCGGGCGGCTGGTTAAACCGGGCGATAACGCAGCCTTTGCCCAGGCAGTCACCGAGCTAATCCTGGCCGAACCTGCGAAACGCTTAGAGATGGGCCGGGCCGGAGCGCAATATTTATGGCAAACCTACGAGTGGTCAAGATTGGTTGGGCCGCTTGAGGATTTTTACAAAGCTAAACTCAACGCTGTTTTTTGATATTTTCGATGGCGAGGGTGGCGGCTTCGTTCACTTTTTTGCCAAAGTTCGTACCCCAAACGGTTACGCCCGTGTCATACTGCTGCAAATTTAGCAAAGGCCGCAGAGCGCGAAGGTCGCCCAACCTGCCTAACGCTTCGGCAGCGTACCAACGTACATCGCTTTCTGGGTCAGCCAGAGCCGAAACGAGCGGTTCGACGGCCCGTACATCCCTAATTTTGCCTAACGCCTCGGCAGCTATACCGCGCAAAAGGCTGTCCTGATTTTTGAGAGCGTTGACAAGCGGTTTGGAAGAAAAATAAACTTCGCCAATTTCGCCAAGCGCAAATGCCGCCAGACAACCCACCCGGCTATCTGTATCGTTCAAAGCTGTAACCAGGAAAGGCGCGGCCTGTCCGTTCTTTAGCAAACCCAACGCCTCAGCAGCATTGCCGCGCACGTAGGCCACCTCGTCTTTGAGGCTTTGGCACAACGGCTCTACTGCCCGCCTATCCCCAAGAAGACCCAATGCCCGCGCTGCCTCGCCCCGTACATTGCTATCCCGATCCAGCAGCGCGGCCAGCAACCCTAGCACGGCCCGATTATCGCCCAGTTGACCCAAAGCCACCGCCACGTTTTCGCGTACCGCCGCGTCAGTATCTTGCAGCATTTTGAGCAAAGGCTCGACGGCCCGCAAACTGTGCATCTTACCCAGGCTGGCGGCAGCGTTAGCCCGCACCCTTCCGTCTGTATCGTGAAGTGTAATCAGAAGAGGTTGTTCGGCCCGGTTGCCACTAAACACACCCAACGCGCCTAGCCATTTGGCGGCACTAGCCCGACTGGTACTATCCCTGGCAGTCAATGCCGCAATTAGTGCGTCCATTTGGGCATCAAGATTGGTTTGGTTGTCCATAATTTTATACCATTTAGCGTGGCCGAAATTTTTGGACGCGATTGTTCATCCAATCGGCTATGTAAACATTGCCCTGCTTATCTACTGTCAACGAAGTGGGGATATTAAATTCGCCATCGCCACTACCATTGCCGCCCCAGCGTCCCAAAACTTTGCCCTGGTTATCTAATTTTTGGACAATACCAGTCTGGTCACAAACATAAACGTTATCTTGAGTGTCTATTGCTACCCCGGTTGGGCCATTAAATTGGCCGCTAGTATCCCACTTTGCCAGGAGCTTGCCTGTGTTATCAAATTTTTGCACCCGATTTAGCCCGTTATCGGCAGCATAAAGGTTGCCTTGTTTATCTACCGCGATGCCCGTCAATTTCTTGAACTGACCATCATCGCTTCCGGTGCTGCCCCACTTCAACAAAAACTTACCGTTGGGGTCGAACTTTTGGATCACGTTATTAAAAATGTCGGAGACATACACGTTACCCTGAGTGTCGGTAGTAAGACCGATAGAGCCTTGAAATTGACTATCGCCACTGCCTTGACTACCCCATTTCAACAAAAACTTGCCGTTCGCATCAAACTTTTGAACCCGGTTGTTCAAGTCAGAAACATAAACGTTATTTTGGGCATCTACTGCAATAGCTACTTCAGTCTTACCTGGTAGCTTAAACATAAAATCGCCATCGCCACTGCCAGTCTTGCCCCAACTAGCTACAAAATGCCCGTCGCCATCCAGCTTCTGCACCTGGTTCACCTCAACCAGACCGACATAAATATTGCCCTGACTATCCGCCGCTACACTGAAAGCACCAGAAAGAGGTTTAGCCGCGTCACCCGAAGTTTTCCAGACGAATTGAACCGGACTACTCGCGTCCAGGGCAGGCGTAGTGTTATTAGCCGTAGTCGCAGGGGTGGTGGTTGCAACAGTGGTAGGGACGACAGTAGTTATAGTCGTGGTGGTGGTCGCAATAGTCGTGGTGGGTGCAACAGTGCTAGTAGCGATTGGCGTGGTGGGTATAACGGTAGTAGGGGCGGCAGTGGTGGTAGCTGGAGCGGTGGTAGCAGCGACGGCAGTTTGAGTGGGCGGGACAACAGTTGTGACAATGGGGGCGGTGGTGGGGCTGGTATCGCCGCAGGCTGTCGTTAGCATAGCCAACAGCAAAAATGTCAACACTACAAACACAACTTCAAAATATCGAAACTTATACATATTTGTTCTCCCTTAATGCTTCAGATTTTCCAAAAGTCCAGCTAATGGCAGAGTGTTCAAAATGTCCGAAGCGCGGCAACCTCCCCGTCGGGCGGTAATCACGCCGTATTCGATATTAGCCAGTGAACTAATATTGTGCGAATCACTGCTGATAACTAGCTTGACCTTTTCCTGCATGGCCGCCTGGATATGTTCGGCTTTAAGGTCAAGACGGTCAGGGCCAGCATTGATTTCCAGCACCGTGTCAGTCTCCCGCGCCGCCACCAACACTTTTAGCATATTTAGAGCGGCGGGCTGGCGCGAATTTATCAATCTTCCCGTCGGGTGCGCGATAATGTCCACGTGGGGATTGTGCATCGCTCGCAGCAAACGGTCTGTAATTTTAGCCCCTTCCTGGCGCAAGCTGCTGTGCAAAGAAGCCACCACAATATCCATTGTCGCCAAAACTTCGTCCGCAAAATCCAGCGCACCGTCGGCCTTGATTTCCACTTCCGCCCCGCTCAAAAGACGAAAATCGAAACCTTCGGCTGCCAAAACTTCGTTGATACGGGCGATTTCGGTCTGCTGCTCCTGCAAACGCTCCTCGGTCAGGCCACGCACCATACCTAAACTCTTGCTGTGGTCGCTCATCAGCAAATAGCGGTAGCCGCGTGTCGCCGCTGCCCTCGCCATCTCCTCAACTGTATTCTGGCCGTCGCTCCAAACCGAATGGCTGTGTAGATCGCCACGTAGATCCGCCACTGTCACTAAATCCAAAGCCAACTCGCCCGCGATGGCTTTTTTAACTTCGTCCTGACCCTCGCGCAGTTCCGGTGGGATGAGGGGCAAACCCAAATGCTGGAAAACCTCGGCCTCGCTTTGGGCGGGCCAGACTTCCTCACCCTTGATAAATCCGCCCAGGCTCAATTCGTAGCCGCGTTTGTAAGCCAGATCGCGCAACTGACTACGATGCCCATCACTGCCCGTCGTCAAAGCCAGCGTGGTTGCCAATTGTTCGGGATAGACCGACAGAATTTCCACCATCAGGCCGTTTTTGAGAGTCGCATTTACCTTATAATCTTTGCGTTTGTTGACTTTAGCCAGGGCGGGCAGCTTTACAAAAGCTTCTAAAACCTCGGTAGGCTCCTCGCTAGTCGCCACCAGGTCAATCATATCTACCGTTTCGCGTCCCCGACGAAGCGGCCCCGTCACCTGCACCGAGTTGAGGGTAGGATAAGCGGCTGTTAAAGCCTGCATCAATTGACGGGCGCAAGGCAGAGCAATTCCCAACAAAACTTCGTCGTTGCTCAAGGCCCGGCTGGACTCAATCGCTTTGAGCAAAGCCGCTTCTTTCTTCTGGCCCATTCCCGGTATCTGGGCCACGCGCCCTTCGCGGGCCGCCGCCTCCAGTTCGCCCACGCCCTTGATACCCAACTTTTGGTACAGGAGCATCGCGGTTTTCGCACCCACGCCCGGCAAACTCAGCAATCCGACCAAATCGGGCGGCACTTCTTCCTCAAGCTTATCCAGAAATCGCAAATGTCCGGTATCCATAATTTCGGCAAGCTTGGCCGCAATCGCTTCGCCCACGCCCGGCAATTCTTTGAGCTTGTTCTCACGCCAGAGGCTACTAATATCTGCGGTGGCCGCCTGGATAGTATCGGCAGCCTTGCGATAAGCCGAAATTTTATAGACGTTCTCGCCCTTTAGCTCCAACAAATCGCCAATCAAGCGGAAGGTTTGAGCCAACTCCGTATTAGTCGGTTTGTGGTCTCGATTTATAACCGTCATAGCTTTTCCCAATTCCAAAAGTCATATAGTATCGTTTTGTTATCCTCGATTATAACGTGCCTGTCCAACCAACTCAATCCGAACCGCCAGCTTGGGTGCGGTGCATATTCTAAGCTCGACTTTACACAAAATGTGGGCTCGGATCTCACGTAAAAGCTACATCTGACCTTATTTTTCAAACAAGTGGCGGTAGAGGCCATGTCTGAAAACCTGGTTTACCCTAGCTATCGTGAGCGTGTAGCGGCTCT
>JBBQZT010000080.1:0-27209 GCA_038207455.1 Chloroflexia bacterium | reverse complement strand
GTAAGGCATTATGGGGCAACTTTAGTTTTAAGACAAGTGCCGAAAGACCCGATCTGTGTTTAGTACCGCGTGCAGAGTTAGATCGGCTCATTTATGCGGCCTGTTATTGACTTGGTAAGGTACTTTTGTGTAAAGTCGAGCTTAGAAAGATGTGGTAAAATAGAGTGTGACTTATTTTTTGTAAGCGAAAGAGGATTATGAGCTTAGAAGAAAATTTGACGCTGAACGATAAGCCCCGCGACGAGTGTGGGGTTTTTGGTGTAATCGCACCGCGCCGCCAGGTAGCCCGCCTGATTCATTTTGGTTTGTTCGCCTTGCAACATCGCGGCCAGGAGAGTGCTGGTATTGCGGTGTGGGACGGTCACGATTTGAACGTTCGCAAGGGGATGGGTCTGGTCAACGATGTGTTTGACGACCTGAACTTGCAAAGCCTGACTGGATTTACGGGCGTGGGCCATGTGCGCTATAGTACGACGGGCAGCAGCCATCATGCTAATGCTGGGCCGTTCGCCGCCGAATCGAACTTGGGCTTTGTGGTAGCCGCCCATAACGGCAATATCGTCAACGCCCCCGAATTACGGGCCGAACTGGAAGCGGCAGGCACGAAACTGGTCAGCACGACGGATAGCGAGGTTTTGACTTACATAATCGCTCGCGCCCCTGGTTTAACCTGGCCCGAAAAGCTGCAAAACGGAGCGGAACGTTTGCGGGGCGCGTTTAGTCTGGCTATTTTGACCAAAGAGCGGATTTATGCGGTGCGTGACCCCTTTGGTATCAGGCCGTTGTGTCTGGGCCGTTTGTTTGACGGCGAAGGTTGGGTAATCGCCAGCGAAAGTTGTGCGCTAGATACGGTAGGGGCGGCTCTGGAACGCGAAGTCGAACCGGGGGAAATCGTGGAGGTGAGTGCAGATGGCCCGCAAGTAGTCGGAAGGTTGCCTCGTTGGGAGACACCGCACCACCGCACGGCTCATTGTGCCGCCGAACTTTTTTATATTGCTCGCCCCGATAGTATGCTTACGGGTAAATCGGTTTATTTAGTGCGAGAGCAGTTGGGCCGTGAACTGGCAAAGGAACACCCTGTCGAAGCCGATTTGGTGATTGGGGTGCCGGACAGTGGTATTCCCGCCGCGACGGGTTTTGCGATGGAAAGTGGCATCCCTTACCGCGAGGGTATCATCAAAAACCGCTATATCGGGCGCACTTTTATCCAGCCAGACCCGCAGATGCGGCGACGTAGCGTGCAACTCAAACTTAATCCTTTGCGGGCTATCCTGGAAGGCAAGCGCGTAATTGTGGTGGACGACTCGATTGTGCGCGGTAATACCACCAAAGGCATCGTTAATATGCTGCGGACGGTGGGCGGGGCGCGGGAAGTGCATTTACGGATTAGTGCGCCGCCGATTTTGCACCCCTGTGTACTGGGGATTGATACTGGCACTTATGAAGAATTAATTGCCAACAATTTGACCGTTGAACAGATTCGTCAGCACGTGGACGCGGATACGCTTGGCTATATTTCGATAGACAATTTTGTGGCCGCCACTGCGATGCCGCGAGACCGTTTGTGTCTAGCCTGTTTTAACGGCGACTACCCGATAGATTTCAAATATACACCGGGCGGCGCAAAAAAGCTTTTGGAGATTAACCGAGTATAGTATCTTACTATTCGGGCCGAAGCTAAAAAAGAGGCGTACCATGATGCTACAGTTAAATACGACGGATTTGACGCGCACCTATACGAATGAAGAACTTTTTTGAGTGATTTGGAAGAACTATGGAAACCAGTGATACCGAAAGCCAGACAGACCTGGCAACCGAAAATCTTATAACCATTCGCATCACCGAAGACCCGTTGACAGCCCAAAACTTTGCGCTGGTTATTTCGGCTCTGACCGAGATGCACGTCAAATTTTGGCTGGTTCAGCAGGGTCGTTTTGCCGAACTTTTGGAATACCATGAAAACCCTGACGTTAGCCCAATGCCCGAAGCCAGTCTGGTGATTAGCGAGATGAGCTACCATTCGCCGCTTGAATTACAGTTGGTAAGCATTGTTACCAATCCGTTGTTAGTGGGGCAGGCATTGCGGGTGCTGGTGAGGGTGTTTAAGATTGCGATTGAAGCCATTACCCAGGCTCCCTACAAGAAGAAAGAAGCCGAACTTAAAGCCCAGGCGTTAGAGCAAGACATCAAGCTAAAAGAGCAGCAACTCCAGCTTAACGAGGCCACTACCAATCAACAACTCCAGCAAAATGCTCAACGTGCCGAACTGGAAAACGAAAAAGGCCATCTTGAGCTAGAGCAGAAACGCTTGTTGTTGCAAATCGAAACCCAAAGAGCGCGATTAGCTGCCGACAAAGAGCGGGTGGATTTTGCCCTCGATCTAGCCGATAAAGTGGTGCAACGCCTTTATCCGGACGCGGACGAAGCCACGCGCGGCATGATTTCGCGCACACTGTTACCGGAACTTTTACAGTTAGGCAAAGCCAACGGCCTGGAACTGGCCCTGCCCTCCGGTCACGAAAATAACCATAATATTATTTCGGGTCAGGAAATTTAATTGAGAGTTGCTTTTTGGCGGCGCAGGTGTTATGATACAAACACAATAACGGGGCGTAGCGCAGCCCGGTAGCGCGCTTGCTTTGGGAGCAAGATGTCGGAGGTTCAAATCCTCTCGCCCCGACTTTTCCAACTACCTTATTGCAAAGTGTTAAAAACACATTCCTATTTTTTATTCCAAATAAAACCAAAAATAGACAAGTGCTTTAATCCAGCAATGGCTCATCGCCCTTGCTCAAACCCTTGCATTTAATTGCTCTTTGGTCAAGCGTTCCTCTTTGGTGTGCTTGACCGCCAGTATGTGGATAGTGCGCGGCCCTAATATTTGGTAATAAATCACATATCTAAATTTGAGTACGTAGGTCAGACGATGGGGCGGCGCATCTACAATCGGGCTACCAGCCTCACCACGCGTGCTAATCCAATTAGCTTTGACCTTAATAGCTTCTATTTCCGCTTTAATCTTCGTCGGTTCGCGGCCTTGAGACTTTGAAAAATCGGCAATGGCCCGTAAATCGGCTTTGGCATCTACCGCCCATCGCAATGCCATTAACTAGCCTCTACTGGTTGCGGCTCCGCAAACAATTGGTCTATATATTGGTCTATATCAGCCTCAATTTCTTCGGTAGTCAAATCCGTGTCTTCTGGCATTGCAGCGCGGCGACGTAATTCATCAGCCATTTCCGCCCCAACGGAAACAGACTTTGGTTGAGCTTTAACAGGAACGGGCGCAGGCACATAGTCGCCCTTTTCGCGTGCATACTTTTCCAAAATGTATTCAGTTTCCAGGCTGACAGAACGCTTTTCAATATGTGCCAGCTTTTCTATAGCCTCATGCAATTCGGGAGGTATCCGAACGTACAGCGTTTTATGAGGTACTCTTTTTGCCATTTCCTTGCCCCCTTCAAATCATCAATAGTAAAGCACATTGATAATAATACTAATGCAAGCACTTGTCAAGCAATTCCTAAAATTAGCTATCTTATAAGACAAAAGTGCGTAATGAGTGCTTGCACTTATAATATATTAAGAGTGTGGACAAAAAGCCACTTGCGAACCTTACCAGAGCGACGCAAGCGGCCTCGACAAACAGAGTGAACCATTAGTCAATCAGGAGTGTATCACAATTCAATTCTTAACATCTATAGTATGCTGACTGTAGCCACTAGCCCGGCACACGTCGAAATATTCTTTAGCTAATTCAACCAGACAAGTATTTTCAGCAAGCATAAAACCACGCCCTTAATTCTAAAGGTGTGATATAATAGCTTTGCAAGGGGTAAAGTGGCGGCAGCCCGGTAGCACGCTTGCTTTGGGAGCAAGATGTCGGAGGTTCAAATCCTCTCGCCTCGACTTCCCTCTTTCTTTATAACTACTCACCTGTCATTCCGAACGGAGGCTCTGCATAGTGAGGAATTTCTAATTAGAAAACTGGGTTAGAGATTCCTCGTGCCTCCGCAACCCTACGGGCCGTGACAAGACCTGAGTAGTTACCTTTCTTTTTGAAAATCAGTTGAGCTTTTGTTTGGCAAGAAACCATCTGGCTGAACAAGCTCAAAAACTCTCACACTTAAAACGCCGTGCAGAATTTTGATTCCCGCGATGCTGAAAATACGCCCGAAAATATGAGCGTTATGGATGGCTTAATCGGCCACGCCTGGGCCGCTAAACTGTTGCAACGCTCGATTGACCGGGGCAAGCTTTCGCACGCCTATGTTTTTAACGGGCCGCGTGGTGTGGGTAAAACCCGGCTGGCTTTCGACTTTGCAATGGCGATAAATTGTCTGCAACCTCCAGCGCAGGGGGAGGGTTTGCGTTATTGTGGTGAATGTCGGGCCTGTCGTTTGATTGCTGATGACAAACATTCCGACGTGACCCTGGTAAACCTGGAATGGCAGGCCCGTCAGGAAGACGTTAAAGAGCTTACTACGGGCGGCATGGTTTTGAAGATTGATACTATTCGGGCGATTCAGGCTGGTATCAGTCGCTCGCCCAAAGAAGTCAATTGGCGGATTTATATCGTGCAGGACGCGGCTACAATGCAGGTGGCCGCCGCCAACGCTTTTTTGAAAACCCTGGAAGAACCACCGCCCCGTGCCATCCTCATTTTGCTCAACGATAGTGATCGTACCTTACTGCCTACCATCGTTTCGCGCTGCCAACTTTTTGAATTAAGAGCCGTTCCGTATGTTATAATCGAACAGGCGTTACGCGAACGGGGGGCGGACGCAAGCACGGCTCAAACATTGGCATCATTGGCGGCAGGGCGACCCGGTTGGGCGGTACGCGCCTGGGCCGAGCCGCAACGTCAGGAGCTTTTGGATGACCGCGACGAAGCTTTGATGCATCTGACCGAACTCTTTAGCGCAGACCGGGTGCGGCGGCTGGCTTTTGCTGATGAAATCAATTCACGCTGGCAGGGTGGCCCGGAAAAGCGGCTGGCGGTTTATGCCGAGCTAAACCAGTGGCTAGGGTGGTGGCGGGATTTGGCTCTCACACGAGCGGGAGTGACTCACATCGGCTTTATTACCAACCGTGATAAATACGCGGAACTCCAATGCCAGGCCGCCAGCCTCTCACCACTCCAAATCAAAGCGATGTTGCAGGCTTTGACCCGCGCCCAGGCCGAGCTAGAAGCTAATGTTACTCCTCGTCTGGTTTTGGGCGATTTATTGCTAAACAAATTACCCAAAATTGCCTGATTACGAACTTTTCAACTGAATCCTGTCATTCTGAGAGGAGGCTCTGCGTAGCGAAGAATCTGTTGTTCAAAGCCAACGAACCGTAGAATATTAGCATTTTAGCAACAGATTCCTCATTCCGCAAAGCCTCCATTCGGAATGACAAGACCTGTGAAGTTACCAAACTTTTCAACTTTTGAAACGTAGATTTCTACGACCTCAAAATATATGCGACTTATAGTAGGAGGATGCCTATGACCGCAGCCGCAAACCCTATTCCGACTGTGGCGGTCCGTTTTAAGACGGCAGGGAAGCTATTTTATTTTGATGCGTCTGGCTTCGAGCTTGTCCCGGACGATTGGATAGTGGTGGATACCGCTAAAGGCACGGAAGTGGGTCGCGTGATTTTGCCGCCGCGTCTGGTAGAGGCGCATCAACTGGCCGAACCGTTATATCCGGTGCTACGTCTGGCAACCCAGGAAGACATCAGTTTGATGTATTCTCTGCGAGGCCGCAATAAAGACGCGCTTTTGAAATGTGCTGGGCGGGTCAAAATTTATCAGTTGCCCATGAAACTGGTAGATGCCGAATACAACCACGATGGCACGCGCCTGACCTTTTATTTTACGGCGGATAATCGGGTGGATTTTCGCCTGTTGGTGCGCGACCTGGCTAGTATCTTCCGTACTCGGATCGAGCTTCGCCAGATTGGAGTGCGTGACAAAGCCAAACTGGTGGGCGGAGTAGGACGGTGTGGCGAGACGTTGTGTTGTTCGACCTGGCAGACTGAGTTTCCGCCCGTTTCGATTAAGACGGCTAAAGATCAGGATTTGCCGCTCAACCCATCGCGTATCACGGGCGAATGTGGCCGCATCCTGTGTTGTTTGCGTTTTGAGCAAGATTTGTACAACGAGATGAAAGTGGATATGCCCAAAGTCGGTGAGCGGGTGACGAATGCCACCAGCGAAAGCGGCTTCGTAATGGGACGCAATATTCTCAAGGGCACAGTCAACGTAGCGATGGACAGCGGTCAGTTCTTGGAAACGCACTATAAGGAAATGACCCGCGACCAAAAAGATGCGACGACTTTGATTGGCGGCTATGACCCGGAGACCGAGGACGTGTTTGAGCTTGATGACGAAGGAGACCGTCGCTTTTTGCAGGAGAATTAGGACTTTAGATGAACACATTGGATCTGATTTTGCTGGCAATACTCTTAATTTTCACCCTCGTGGACACTTTTTTAGGTTTTATCAACGTGGCTATCACTTTCGGTGGATTGATTTTGGGTATCTTGTTCGCGGGAGTGTTGAGTGACCCACTTTCCAACTTGATTACCTTTACCAGCGACAAAACCATTGCTAAGGGCATCGCTTTCGTGGCGATAGTGCTTTTGTTTGGGATTGTGGCCCACGTTGTCACTTTGGTATTGGGTATCATACCGTTTTTTGGCTTGATAAATCATGTATTGGGTGGCGCGCTGGGTCTGCTGCAAGGTTTTTTGCTATGCGGGGTGGTGATAGTGGGGTGGGCCTTGATTTCGCCCGTCCAATTGCAACAATCAGTTGTTGGCAAAGCGATGGCTAAACCACTGGGCAATATCGCGTTAGCTTTTGCTCCTGTCCAATTCAAAGATTTGGTAAAACAGGTTACAGATAGGTTTTAAACTCACTTTAAACAGTAAGCGTTGAAGGTGTTTGAGACGCACCGATGGTTTCAACCATCGGTGCGCATCAGTGCGTTTCCATTGGTAGTCAGATGCAAAAATATGCACTGTACTTTCTACAAAAATAGAGGTGTAGTATGAACAGTTTCAAGCCCTCCAGAGGGTTAAGCCGCTATATGTTCGGGCGTATCACCGGACGGCGCAACCCAAACGATATTGATTATGGTTTTCTGTTGACAGCGGGACTTGCGCTACTGGTAGTGATTACGTTGTGGTGGACACCCTTGCTGTTCCCGTTTCGTATCTTCACCACCACAGTTCACGAAGCCAGCCACGCCGTCGTTGGGATGGTCACGGGCGGTAAGCTCAAACCCGACGGTGCAATCGAACTGCGCTGGAACGGCTCAGGTGTAACTTACTTTTACAACGTTGGTTTCGATATTTTGACCTATGCGGCAGGCTACGTGGGCAGCACTTTGTTCGGCGGTTTCTTGTTACTGATGGCAAAACGGGCCAGCACGCGCCGTCAGGTTTTGTACTACATCACGGCGGGCTTGATTTTGCTAACCGTCTTCTTTATCAGGGACGTACAAAGCATCATAATGGTAGGTTTGGTGGCGGCTTTGACTGGCTTGGTGGCCTACAAAGCACCAGATTTGGTAGTGACTTTCTACGTTTTCGTGACGGCGATTTTGAACGTGGCTTACGCGCTGTTCGATTTGCTCGGCCTGGTTTTCACTTCGGTCAGCCCCTTCGAGATTTTTGACCTCAATGGCAAAGGCGGCAACGATGCCAGCTTCCTGGCGGCGCGGACTGGTATTCCGGCGATTGTGTGGGCGTTAATCTGGAGTGCGCTGAGTGTCTATATGCTGTGGCGATTCGTGCGTATCGCTATTCGGGTGGGTTATGGTCAGGAACGTGCGCCTCGCAAATCCCTGTTTGGTGGCTTCGGCGGCGGCAAACGCGACAACAGTGCTAACGGCAAAGCTCAGTCTGCTTTTGAGAAATACGATAAGCTGTTCAAGTAGTTAAGAGCAGTGAGCCACGAGCAATAAGCTAAAACTCCTGCTTTAAGATTGTAACTACCCAGTCCAGCGCATTTGTTATGGCCCGCAGGCTTTGCGGGGTACGGTAAGGTCTGAGTAGCTACATCTTACCTTGTTATTTGCACGCGCTTGAGGAGTGTTAGACCCATTGGGCCATACAACTGTTTTGATAGATGAGGTTTTATTAAAAGCAAATACACACTACAGTAAGTAGGCACAAAGGCCGCGTCATCTTGTAATAGCTTTTCGGCCTGTTGATATAACAGAGCGCGTTGGGCTAAATCTACCTCAGTTGCTCCCGCTAAACATAGTTCGTCAAATTTTGAGTTGCTATAGCCCCCTCCTAGCTGCGCTTTGTTCTGGCCTCCAAAAAGGGGCTGATAAAAGTTAGCTGGGTCAGGATAGTCTGTTCCCCAACTACCAAAATACAACAAAAAATCACGCGAATAGCTACGTCGCTGTTCAAATTCCTGGAAGGTAGAAATAGGATTGGTCTTTAGCTTGAGGCCAAGATGCTCATATATCTGCTGAACATAGTTTTCGCTGGCTTCCTGCCAACCAGGGCGTTCTGTTGTGTAAGCGAAACCTCCGCTTTTGCCATCTTCCCCGTAATTATTGATTAAGTCTTCTAGCTGCTTTATTTTGGCAGGTGTATCATAACCTGCGGCTTTAAGGCTGGCTCTAGCCAAAACTGGGTCAAACGGATAGGCATCGTATAATTTGTAGGTAGGCAATCCTGGCACCAAAAGAGTATAAAGGGGTACACCTGCTCTTTGGAGTGCATTATTAACCAGAGCCTGGCGGTCTATAGCCTGGTAAAAAGCCTTCCGAAGCTCCAAATTACCTGCAAAAGGCCCGCTTTGATGATTAAAACAAATGAAATTGGCCCGACTTCGTGGGATTATTTTTAGCTGGGCTTTGAGGGTGGGAATGTTATACACATTTATCAAATCTCTGGCTGATACTTCAATCATATCCAATTCCTGGTTGTTATATTTGTCTCTGGCAACGTTCATATCCTTAACTATTTCAACTGTTACTGTGTCAATACCAGGTTTATCTTCCCAATAATAGGGGTTTTTTTCAAGTAACAACTGTCTTCCGTGCTGCCAATCCTTCAAAACGAAAGCTCCGCTACTCACCAATTTGCCTGCATCTGTCCAGGCAGTTTTATCTTGTTCCACGTTAGCTTTGCTCACCACTTTGAAAGGAGGCAAAGTAGCTTTAGCTAGAAAATTTGTGGTAGGCCGAATTAAGGAAACTTCCAGGGTATAATCGTCCAGAGCTTTTACCCCCGGTATGGTGTTACCTTGACACATCGAACTACCTTGCTGCCTGGCTTCCAACACACCGGCAATATCGTCAAAGAGATAACTTTGAGATGCGTTGGAATTTTGGATTATCCTACCCCAGGAATAAATAAAGTCAGCTGCCAGGATTTGCTCACCATTACTAAAACGAGCATTGTGACGAAGATTATAGGTGATAATCAAGCCATCTGGACTGACTTGCCAGCTACTGGCTATAGCTGGTTGCACATTCAGTTCCACATCAAACTCAGTTAGCCCATCGAAGAGTTGGTCTATTATCTCAGCTGACTCTTTGTTAGAGCCAATTATCGGGTCTAGCGAGGCTGGCTCAATTGGCATCGTAAACCGAAAAGCTTTATTCGGCACAATTTGTTTGGTCGGGCTGGTGGTGCTAATAAACGTAGCGGTTTCAGCTTTTAAACCCGGAAAACTATTTGCTGCTACTTCTTTTCCTAATAAGGAGGAGTGCAACCTGTAGGACAGTTCTTGAACAATGGTAGTCTTCTCAAAGATTGTACTACTGCCAATGGCAGTAACCCTGGCTATATCGAGTAGGCCGTTCAGACGTTCCTGTACTTGTTGGCTGGAACTGCGTTGCTGTTGGGTAGCTTCGTTTATTATTTGGGTCAATTCCTTAACCCGCTGCGCCATTAGATTGATCGAAGTGGCTTGTTGAGAAGATTGTTCAGAAACTTGTAACAGATTTCGGATTACGTCACCAGCTTGTTCAGATACCTCTTCCATTTGATGGATTTTTTGGTATCCAGTATTGGTAGCTGAGGCAGTCACGATGATAACGTCTTTGACTTCCTGAACTATTTGTATTACTTCTTTATTGGCTTTAAGCGAACGGTTAGCCAGGTTTCGGACCTCTTGAGCTATCACTCCAAATCTTTCGCCATATATCTCTGCGCCCGCTGCCTCAATAGCGGCATTTAAGGATAACAAGTGCAATTCCGACGCTATATTCTCAAGCAATTCCAGAATGCGTTGCATACTCGAACTTTTTAGTTTTAATTGCGCTAATGTATCAACCAGTTGCTGGAAAAAGGCCGCTACTTCCTGGCTCACGCTGATAGTGCGTTCCACTGCCTGTAAACCTTGCATACTTTGGGTGTTGGCTGTAGCCGTGATGTTGGCAATCCGAATGCTATCTTGGGCTGTGAGGTTGGCAGTTTCGTTTACCTTTTGGGACAGGGTAGAAATATTTGTTGCGGTGGAAGCTAATTGAGTAACGGCAGCGTTCACCCCGGTTATGATCAGTTTTTGCTCCGTATTGCTACTGGCTTGCTCATTGGTATCAATTTTTAGGGCAGTAACCAGTTCTAAGATATTATTACTTGTGGCTTGGGTGACAATCTGGGACTGCTTAAAATCTCTGTCTTTAGCGATCCTAGATGTAGCCAGCTGCTCAAAAGCAGCCAATATCTGACTCAGGTTCATTTTTTTCTGGGGTAAAATAGCCTGGTTATTGGGTAAGTCGTGGTCAGTGTGTTCAAATAAGCGTGCCAGTCTCTCAAAATGTTGAATCGTAGCCAGGCAAAACCCACCCACTAAATAAGCCAAAACTAGCAGCGTTACCAGGGCAGCAATTTGAAGCCACTTAAAATCACCATTATTAGCTGTGTCTTTAGTAATCAGTAATGAAAGAGTGAGAAGTAGGAGTGCGATAAAAAGCAGGAAAACCAAAGCTAGTTGTTTGACATAACCAAGTCGTTTAGCCAAAAAAAGCGCGAACGCAAAGAAAGACCCCATACAATTGTACCTGCGACCAAATTTTGTGATCAATATATCAAGAACAGAACCCTACAGCATGGGGGTATTATATTATATTTTCTTAATACATACAATTCGGGCTGGAGTTGACACACGGAGTGTCTAAAAAGGTTTATGACCAGATTAGCCAGTTAGCTAAGTCCTGACCAAATCTGCGGGCTGTGGTAAAACCCAATGGGTGAAACCATCGGCTAATCAATTCCAAACTTGATAAACAGATTGTTAGAACCCATTTTAGTAGATTTTGAAACTTTTAGACGGAGAATTACCTGTACCCGGCACGGGTGAACCGTTGGCGCTGGCTAAACCAACTACCGCGCAAACACTGTCGCCGCCCGTGTGACAAGCGTCGTTTGACTGACTACTAATGGCTTGCATTTAACAGGTTTCACAATATAAACACGGGTGCTTGCAAATGCACCCGTGTTTAGCACGAACCGAATTGAAAATTATAGGCCGGTGCCGCTGTTAGTATCGGCGAATACGTCCCAGGTAAATTGGCGAGCATAGCCACCGTAAAGGGCGTAGATAAGCTTGAGGTCGCCACCTACGAAAAGCATATTGCCGTGATAGAAATTTTCCACCGCAGCGTTCGTGGTTTTTTCCGGCGCAGTCGCCCAGCCCAGACGATCACGTAGGCGGAGACCTGTGCCATCACGCCAGGCTTTGCCAATCCCGTTTTGCGGCTCGAATAAACCAGCAGGCGGGGTCAGTCCACCATTGGCGGGCAAGGCGGGTGTCCAATCGTCGCTGATCGAAGCCCAAAGCTTAGTACCGTCGTCGAACACCACCAGGATAATCTTTTTGCTATAGTTAAAGTAGTTGTAAAGTGGGTAGTAGTAATGCGACAAACTACTCAAGTCCAGTTGGTACATAGTACCGTGCTGAAAGGTCTCATAGGTCACGTTCAAACCTTCTTCGGTGTAGTAGGGGCAACCGATTTGAGCTTGCACCGCATAGTTGTCGGCCCAAACTTTACCAAAGCCACTAACCGGAGCGAACTGGCAGATTGGTAGCTGGCTGTTGAACCGCCATTTGTAATAATGCGCTCCGACATTACCCATCTCGACTTGAAAACCAGCCGAGTTAGAAGGAGTGTAAGTTAGCACGCGGCGTTGGAAAGCCTGGATCAAGACTGGTACAGTTTTACCCGCCACCCGCACCTGCGACCAGTAAGCTTCGCTCAGGGGGAAACCTGTGCTGAAAGTCCAGTCCACTACGTCGCCTGTCGTGTAAGCCCCGTTGACATAAACCTTGCCCTGGCTGTTCATAAAATTCCAGAACGGCTTTGGTACATTATGACCCAAATCGGTATTGTAGTAGGCGTTAGTCACTCCATACTTGGCGTATTCCAAACTATCGCCCACGCCACCGTCATTTGCTAGAGTTGCGGTCACGCCCTGGTTGGTGTGGTCGGCGGCGCGGTTTTGGGTCGGGTCAATCGTGGAAACGCTCTGGAAAGTGTTATAGGTGGGGCCAGGGTTGCCATCTGGGTCGCCAGCCACTGGCACGTCTGCTGGTAGCAGGCCGGTGAACTTGTTGTCTCCGTCCTGACGCAGTCCACTAATCAACTCTTTGACCAGCAAGCCATTGGTAACAAACCATTTCTGGCTGCGATCCCCGTTCGGGTTGTTAATCTCCATGCGGCTTTTGTCGTAATAAGCCACCAATCGTTTGCCACCGGGCGCGTCGGCGTAATCTTCCATTGCAATGTGATTAGCCGACGGCCCCCACATCCAGCTGCGACTGACGGCTCCCTGGATAACGGGCAAATCGGTGCGTTGCCAGGCACTGGTCATATTAGCATCCAGGCTCAAAGCGTCGGCCAGGGCCGAGGGTGCGCCATTTGCCAGCGACAGAAAAGGTACCATCACGAACAAAGCGGCAGCTACCAGTGCGGTCATTCTCCCCGTGCGTCTGGTTACCCGGCTTCTCAAACTGAAAAGGTTAAACATGAGTTAATCTCCGTTGCGGGCTTACCAGCCCACATTGTTGAAGGGTAGGAAAAGATGGTTCCGGTTGCCACCTTCGCCCAGCCAATTTTGCCACCACCGCCAGCGGTTTCTTTTGGGTTTCCCATCTTATTAACGAACTAAATTTTGGACGGTTGCACAAATTTGTACTCTGCCCTTTATGCTAATAGAAATACGCAAATTGAGCTATGATTTTTATAGCAGTGTAGGTGTGACATACTACACTATGTCAAAAAGAACCTTTATGGGGTCGAAAGCTTCTTTTAGCATATAATATTTGACAAATAGCAACAAATACTGTATAATCTATTGTATCAAAGAAGATGTAAGCAATAATATTCGGTAGATGCTCTTGTGAGCATCAGAGTCAAAGCGGGAGCATTTTGCGCCCTTTTTTAGGAGGAAAAGAAAATGTTGGCAAATAATATGAAAGCGATAAAAATAGGGCAGCGTGTAGGAGTGCGGTTTAATGAGACCCACAAAATTTTGCTGTTGTTGGTAGTAATGAACTTGCTGTGGGGCGCGTCCTGGGTGCCGTATAAAGTGATTTTGAGCGAGATGCCCGTGCCAGTGTTTGCGTGTGTGCGTCTGATTTTGGCGGTGCTGCTGCTGGCCCCGTTTGCTATCCGCGATATGCGGGCGCAGGTGCGGGCCGGAGGACGACGGTTTGGCCTGAAACAAATGCCGCGTTTGCTGATTTTGACATTGGTGGGCGTGGTTCTGAATAATGTGTTTTTGTATAACGGTGCCAATCTCGCTCCTGCTACCGATGCCTCGCTTTTGGCTATCAGCGAGACCTTGTTCACCGCTATGCTGGCCTGGCTTTTTCTGCACGAGCGGTTCGGATTGCTCAAGCTACTAGGCTTGGGTTTGGGAGCTTTTGGGGTCTATGTGTTGGTGGCACAGGGTTTGTATCTACCACAATTGAGCGGGAACGGTCAGGCGTTGGGCGATTTACTGCTACTGGTAGGTTTTGGGTTCGAGTCACTTTACACCTTGTTGGGTGCAAGCAGCGCACGCCGTTACCCACCGTTGGCTTTGCTGACTGCGACTAATCTGGCGGGGTTGTTGTTTTGGGGGCCGGCTGCCGTTGTAAGTATGCGCGAGCAGCATTGGGCGATGCCCGTCCTGGATTGGCAAGGGTTGGCTTCGCTGACTTATCTGGTGCTGGTTTGTAGCGTAATAGGTTATGCGGTTTGGTTCAAAACGCTGCGCCACGCCGAGGCGAGTCTGGCTTCGGTTACGCTGTTTGTGCAGCCGTTAGCTGGAGCGTTAGTGGGCGCGGTACTGTTGGGCGAAGTTTTTACCGTCTTTCATGTGCTGGGCGGTGGTTTGGTAGTGGTCAGTTTGGGTTTGTTGGTGTGGGGCGCGACTCGGGCTGCAAGTGTGCGTCCGAATGTGCTAAAAGCCGGAACGGGTACGCCCGCGTCGGTGGAATACGTGGCGTTGGGAGCGGGGGCGGAGTTGGGCGAACGGCTGGGTCAGAGCTTTGAGCAGGTGTTGGGCAGTGTCGAGGCTGGGTTGCTGTACAATGTGCCGCCCTCAAAAATGGGTTACGAGCTATGAGCGGCGCACCAAAACAATGTTTGCACCACGGAGTCACGGAGGACACGGAGAATAATTATTAAAATCGGTATGGACGCACCGATGGATTTATCCATCGGTGGTTTGTAACCTTACAAAAACTGATGCACATCTATTTGGTTTCTTTTGTTTGAGGTTAAGTAGAAGCTGATGTTATAATAGTAGTTGTGAAGACAGCAAGAGTATTCAGTAGGGTGTGAATTAGCATAAACAGCCGAGTAATTTTGGGGAAACTAGATAGAGGTGGTACAGAGTGCTGACGAATAACGAAAAGATGTTTATTACCGAGCATTACGCGAAGTGGAAACCAGCTAACTTCCGCTATTGGGAGGCGTTGCCCACGCCGGAGTTTGGCAATACCAATAGCGAGGCGATGGCTGAGGCGGCGGCTCATAAACCTGCCATTGTGATGATACACGGCTACGGGGCGAGTGTGGAGCATTTCCGGCGCACCTTCCAGGGTTTGAAGGGGCGGTATCGTTTGTATGGGCTGGATTTGGTGGGGTTTGGCTTGAGCGAAAAGAAAAGCGGCAACGAGGTAGATTATAGCCCTGAGTTGTGGGCGCGTCAGGTCAACGCTTTGCTGACGTTTAAGGGTGAGGAGCGGGCGATTATAGTGGGCCATTCGATTGGGGGGATGGTAGCGTTGCGTTTCAGCCAGTTGTTCCCCGAAAAGACGGTGGCGTTGGCCCTGATTGATAGCGCGGGTTTGCCAGACCAGGGCCGGGCCGAGCAAGAAGCCGCTCGTAAGCAGGGGCGGGCCAATATTGATTTCGGAAATTTTGTGTACAATGCCATAAAAACACCCTTCGTGGGTGAGACCCTGGCTTTGCTGCTGGTGAACCCGTTGCCAGTGCGCCGCAGCCTGGAAAACGCTTATTGGAACAAACAAAAGATTACGCCCCAGTTGGTGGAGCAGTTTGCCGGGCCGTTACGCACGCAGGGCGCACGCGACTCATATCTAGCGATTACCCGTCATTTTGCAGATTACCAGTTGCCGCTCAAACCGGGCGATGTTAGCGTGCCGACGCTGATTTTGTGGGGGCAGTACGATGCTTCGATGCCGCCCGCGACGATGCTACCGCGCTGGCAAAAGATAATTCCAGAGGCAGAAACGTTTGTGGTTCAGGACGCAGGGCATTGTCCCCAGGACGAGCGGCCCGATTTGGTCAATCCGCGTTTGATCCAGTTCATCGAGAAAGTAACTACGCCCAACAGTTGATTGCACCACGGAGACACAGAGAACATGGAGCAATTTTAATAAGGAATTTATTTGTGAGAGGCTGCTCCGCCAGCCGATATAGATGTCACTCAAAGAGTACAGACAATCTGCTGACAGAGCAACCTCTCACAAAACCTTCGATGAATGTGTCAGGTCAGGACAGATGTTGCTTCACGAACGCACCCAATTCCCCGATGCTTTGTTGGGCTTCGGGCAACATAAAGGCATACGCCTGGAAAACGTGCCACATATCTTCCCAAACTTTTAATTTTACTTCAACTCCGACGTTTTGGGCGTTTTGGGCGATGCGAGTGGAGTCGTCCAATAGCACTTCGTCGTGCCCCACGTGAATTAGCATAGGCGGCAGCCCGGTCAGGTCAGCCAAAGCTGGCGAAGCTAAAGAATGGTCACGGTTTCCCTGACCAAGATAATGGGCAATATGCGGTTCGAGGTCGCCAGGCTTAATCACCGGGTCAGCTTCCACACGGGTAGCCAGGGACTCGCCACTGGCGGTCAGGTCTGTCCAGGGGGAAAGCAGGATAGCGGCGGCGGGCATCTTTTCGCCCGCGTCTCGCAGCGAAAGCAGAGTTGCCAGGGTCAGGCCGCCCCCAGCCGAGTCCCCACCAATGGCGATGTGTTCAGGTCTGAAGCCTTGTGTAAGCAGCCAGTGGTAGGCGGTCAGTGCATCCTCAATGGCAGCGGGGTAAGGGTTTTCGGGAGCCAGGCGGTAATTTAGTACCAAAGCTTGTACGCCGGAAGCTTGGGACAAACGGGCGGCGAGGTCCCGATGGGTACGGTGCGAACCCATTGTGTATGCCCCACCGTGCAGGTAAAGTAAAACCCTATCTGTGGCGACATTGGGCATCCTCACCCACTCGGCAGGTACTCCGCCTACGGACACTTCTTGGGTCTGAATACCTTCTACTGCTGGCATACCCGCGATAGCGGTTTCCATTCCATCCCGCATTTGTTGAATAGTAATGTCGCCATTAAATGCGGCGTATTGACCGACAACAAAATCTCTGACTTGCTGGCTCTGGGGACTCAACATATTCGGCCTCCTTTGGCTTAATAGTTATTTACAGCACTCCAATGTACTTATTACTTATGCGGCTTATGGTGTGGGTATATAATATGCAATTTTGGTCGGACTGTCAAAGTTTGGAAAGGAGTTGCACTGCCCAGGACGTAACGAGCCTAAAGTGTAGCTCCTCAAATAATTTTGAATACTATAGTATGTAGAAAACATCTTTAATCTCGCCTAAACTCAGTTAGCAAAGTTTCAGGATGAAAATTGACGATAGAACAAGCTTTTGCCAATGTTATAAAACGGCAACGCCAGCGTATCGCCATTTCACAAGAAAAACTGGCGGAGTTGGCCGATTTACATAGAACATATATTAGCCAGTTGGAACGTGGGTTGAAATCTCCATCTCTAAAGGCTTTGTTTTCTCTTGCCTCCGCCCTGAATACAGAATTACATTCTTTAATATTAGAAGTGGAAAAAGAGTTGAATGTTACCGACTAATATAAATTTCTCCCCTGATGAAAAAAATCGTCTAATGTCTGCTCTAAGAGCGGCTTGGGCTGTTCCGTGGGTAGATGATATTGTCGGTTTCATTTGGGAGGCTGTATTTCATTATGTTAAGGAGCTAAACATACCCAACCGCTTAATAGTAAGGGAACCTACCAAAACAAAAACTTCTGTGATTCAAGACTCATCAGCAGAGATTGCCCAACAGCTAGATTTGCCAACTCTAGAAATCAATAGAACGTCGAAACGACTTTACGATGCACTAGATTTGAAATCAGATATGGGTTGGTCATTAAAAGCTGTCCAGCTTGCTAGATTGAATTTGATTGCTGGGATAGAAGTCCCTTTTGTTATTCAGAGAGCTGATATTTTCAAGAAGTACAAGAATTTGGGATTTTCTACTGAGTTATCGAAGGACAGTAGTACCGACGATTTGGGTATAGTTATTGTAAAGCATTGGAATGATAAGGTTGAGCAAGACGGTGAGGCTCAAGGTGTAATAGATGGTCGTTTAGCAATACTGGTCAAGAACTCAAATCGTCAGGAATACGTCTATGTAGAGCAACCTATAATAAAATTTCAAGCAAATGATTTTGATTGGATGTGGACTAATAATGACAAAATAGGTTTACAAGCTAAAAGGAAAAGTGACGGTAAAGTTATATTACGTTGGTATGCTAACCAAAAGCAATTATTCCAATCAGTTACAATACCGGACTCAGCTACTCGCGTATCTATTATACCTAAACGGGCTGAGGTAGATAAATTTGTAGCATCAATGCTTGAATCACTCGATTAAAGTTTTCCTTATAGCTTTGGCTAGTTGACGTACTAGCAATGGGGGGACTGCCTCACCAACCTGATGGCTTTTTTCGATGTATGTGCCAGTAAATACAAACCAATCTGGAAACGACTGTAATCTCGCGGCCTCTCGAATTGTAATAATTCGGTTGTCATAGGAGTGATAAAATCTACCAGAACCAGGATGAAATACCCAGCGAGTAATAGTTCTAGCAGGTTCGTTAGGGTATAATCTACCATAAGCCCCACTATAACCTTTGCTTGGTCTTAAATTGTCAGGTAAATTTTTGATGTTTTGACCCTCCCTTAAATATTCGACCCGCTCCAATTGAATTGCGGTCAAATTCCGGGCTACGTGATCATAGACAACTCTGTTCCCATCTCTAATAGTTTTTTGGTAATCATTTTGTGGGAGGAACTGATAGGGCATGGGGTTCTGACCTCCACCAGATTGAATAGTTGGTAAATCGTTTATGGCTTCCCAAGATGTAACATAGGCTTTTTTTTCTTCAATCAGACCTAAAGTCTGATTTTCAGAGTCCGTAGCTGATTTTTTAGTATAGCTTGGTTGAGGGAACTTAATAGCTTTTTCACGACTGGCTAGAAAAAAGGCCCGCCGCCGCAATTGAGGCACACCGTAATCTGCGGCGTTTACTAAATGTACGGTGACGTTAAAATCTAATCGCCTTAATTCTTGGGTTATCTGGCGCGTAACGGCTTGATCATAAGCTTTAACAATTTCTGCCACATTCTCGATCAAAAGCGTGCGTGGTTGAAATTCTTCTACAAATGCCAAATATGCTTGCATCAGGCGATTGCGTGGGTCATCTAAAAAGCGTTGCGCTGCTGGAACATTTTTAGAAAAACCCTGGCAAGGTGGCCCGCCGATTAAACAATCTAATTCGCCTTTTTCCAGCCCTAATTCAACCCTTATTTCAAACGGCGAGGTTATACTCAAGTCGGTAGATACAGCGTAAGCTTCAGGGAAATTGTACTTAAAAGTCTTTAAGGCCGCCTTACTAATGTCAAAACCCGCTACAACCTTAAAGCCTTCTTGAAGAAAACCGCACGACAATCCACCACAGCCACAAAATATATCAATAACCTTCAACACCGCTGTCAATCCTCTATTTCTAATAGGTCGTATTGATTTTCACTCTAGCTGTCGAATATTATAGTATTCAAACCTTATACAGTCAACTGTTAGAAGATACAGACAGAAATGGTTCTATTCAGGTTTGGGTGGTAGGGTTTTGCCCTTTGATTGGTCGCTATCCAGGAGGCTACCAACTTTTTCCGTTTCAAGTCTGCCTAGTACAGCCAGTTTCAAGCCGGTACTGGCAGTAAAACCAGGAGTGCGGGTGAAGGGTATGGTAATATGCTCTTTAGTTTTGGGATTAACTCCGCGCCGTTCCCGTCTAGTACGCATCTCGAAAGTGCCAAACCCGGTCAGCACCACCTTATCACCGTTGTGCAGACTTTGGGCGATTAAGTTTATGGAACATTGCAATACCTGGCTAACCTCGCGACGGGAAAGAGCAGTTTCTTTAGCAACCTGCTTGATAAACTCATTCTTGTGCATCGCTCAACCTCGTTTTCAGCAAATTTCCAAAAGTAGCCGTTAGTTTTGGCCGGAGATTATGCTATGGCGCAGTTCGAAAGCCCCTACACGACGAGTAGAACCGAGAAACACGAGCGGAACAACCCAGGGTTTATAAAATAAAAGAAGGCCCAAAAATGCCTTGCCAGATCAAACACTTTGCCTTTTGCGAACATAGCAAAAAATCCCCACTATGATTACGCCGCCCAGCACTGCCCGCACCGCCGGAATGTCTTCCAGGCGCGGTTCGATAGCCACGTCTAGCCAAGGCAAGTTAGCAAAAACCCAAACTCCCACCAAACCAAAAATTATCCCCCCCACGAAACCCAGAGGGGGGGCGTTTCTGACCAGCAACTCCGCTACAAAAGCCGCGATGGTTGCCAGAAATAGCAAAGCGAAAATTTGAGGTACGGAAGGCGGAAAAGCCATAACTGCTTCTTCTTCAACTCTATAATTGATAATTTGAGATTGCTCACAGACGAGATATACTGCCCGGTTAGGGTTGGGCTTATAATAACATCTAGTCTAAATATTGTCAATTTTTAACTTTTACAGCATAGCTAAAATTAGGGGCTGGTTGCAAGCTATTTGGAGGTTGGTTGGGAACAGGGTTAGCGGTTTTGGTTTTGCGTTTGGTTTCCACACCTTTGAGCCGTTCGTATTGGCGGATATGGTTCAAGCCATCGGCAGCGTTTCCCAACCGCAAATAAGTCGCGCCCAGATAAAAATGTGCCATAAAGTGGTCGGGGAAAACCTTGACTACTTTTTCTAAAAGCTGAATGGTATCTTCTAAACGGCCCGTTTCTTTGTATGCCAACGCCAGAAAGTAAATTGCTTCGGTATCGTCAGGCTGGTTGCGATAAACCGCCTCAAACGCCTCCGCCGCCTCGTAGTAGCGACCTCGTTTGAGGTAAAGCAAACCTAAATCGTAGCGGGCGGCCTGCCAATGGTCGTTCAGCACGATAGCCCGTTGCCATGCCACCAAAGCGCGGGCCTCGTAACCACCACTAAGTAGGCTGCGGCCCAACCGATAATGTACCTGCGGCTCATTGGGCAACAATTTGGCTGCCCGTTCAAAAGCCTTAATCGCCAGGGTTAGCTGGCCCAGGTCGGTCAACACGATACCCAGGCTCAAAAAAACAATTCCATCGGTGGGTTGCAGCCGCGCACACTGCACCAGCGTATTATAGCTCTCTTTAAGGCGTTGCAAAGCGCGATAGGCGAGGCCCAACTTATAACGCGCCTGTCCAAACTGTGGATCGGCCAGCAACACCAGTTTATACTCGGCGATGGCTCGCTCCCACTCACGTTGGCGGGCCAAAATGTTGGCGGTGTAATAGCGGGCGCGATTCTCGTTGGGCCGCACCTGTAACAACGCCTGATATGCTCGCAACGCCCCCACCACATTGCCCTGGGTCTTCAACTCCTCGGCCAACCGATAATACCAGACGGGTTCATGTTCAGCTTGCGCTAAATCCGGTGAGGGCGGTGACAGCAGGTTATTATTGTGCATATAGTCGGGTTCGACTTGCAAGGCTTCGGCAAAACACTTCGCCGCCTGCTTCATCTCGCCGTGTGCCTGGTGTAACAAACCCTGATAATAAATTGGCTCGGCAGCATTGGGGCGCAACTGCCGGGCCAGAGTGTAAGAGATATAAGCGTGGGCATAGTCACCCAATTCGTGAAAGCAGCGACCCAGGGCGAAACGGGCCTCGTATAGCTCAGGGTTATACTGCAAAGCCACCTTAAAACCTGCCACCGCCTCGTACAGCTTGTTCAACGCTCGAAAAGCCACGCCCAGGTTGTAGTGTCCTTCGGCCAGCTGCCCATCAATTTGGACAGCGTTCATATATTCGTTCAAGGCATCGTGCCAGGAGTCCCCATAAGCGTAAGAGTTGCCCAGGTAGAGATGAATAATGGCCCGTTCCCTGTCCCAAATCTGGGTATATTCGTCACCCTCGACATAGGCCGCAATCAAAGCAGTTTTGAACTCGCTTACAGCCGTCGCGTAGCGTCCGTCCAGATAAGCCCGCATCGCGGTAGAAAAAGCCGCACCCAGACTGGTGCCGCTCATAAAACGTTCGCTGCCCAGGAAGGTGTCCAGGTCAAGAATTAGCAGTTTATCGTCCATCTTTTGGGACACGGCTTTGTTCCCAGCCAAACCGCCCGCCTCGCTACCGTTGCTATAGACGGAATTGGGAGCGTGGCTCAACGGTAACTGCGTCGCTTGTGTCGTTGTTCTAAGCTGTCCCTGTTCCATACGTGTCCCTGCACTTCTTTTGTCCTTGACCTTTTGGCTAAATCCAATACCGTTCAAATAAAGATTTTTAGTAACTATTCAGGCCACTTGTAGGAGGCTGCTCCGTCAGCCGATTTCGTTGGCATTTCAATGGGAAACCATCGGCTGACGGAGCAGCCTCCTACAAAACCCAACCCAGGACTGAATAGTTACAATTGAATGGTATTGGGCCTAAATCCAGTTGCCCTCTCCGTAATCACCTGCGCTAGCTTTAAGGGGGGTGGCAAGGCTTGAAAGGGGCTGTCCGTCAGTTTGTTTGTGGTGCTGGATAACCACGACGGTAATATCATCGCTTTGAGGCGCACCCTCGGTGAAGACCGCCACTTCCGCCAAAATCCGATCTACCATCTCGCGTGGTTCGTAATGCTGGTATTTCAAAACGGCTTCGCGCAAACGTGGAAACCCAAATAAGTCTCCCCCCGTATCCATCGCTTCGATTACGCCGTCCGTATAAAAAATGATGCTTGTACCCGGTTCAATATGTACGCGCTTTTCTTCGTATTCAATCCCATCGTCTATGCCCAAAGGCAGCCCTGGCATCCGCACTTCGTTAAAGCTGCCATTCAGGATAATTGGGTAGTTATGCCCGGCGTTGGACAGGTGCAACGTCGAAGAGGTCTGGTCAACAAAACCATATAGCAACGTCACCATGCCAAAGCTGCGTTCGGCCTGTAAAGCCACGTTGACCGACATCAAGGTTTCGGCGGGGAAAATACGGCGACGCGCCTCGACCCGAAATAACGTTCGCACGACAGCCATTTGCAAAGCGGCAGGAATACCTTTTCCAGCCACATCGCCAATAGCTACGCCTCCAATTCCCTGGTCAAGATGCGGGATATACTCGTAAAAATCGCCCCCCACGTCCTTCGCCGGAATAGATTTGGCGAACATACTCCACGCTCCGGTTCGGATTTCACTTGGCGGCATCAAAGCAGTCTGGATTTCGTGGGCCACTTCCATTTCGCTGGCGTTGCTTTGTTGCTCCTTCTGGTAACTGTTGATTTCCAATCTGTAGTTACGCATCAGAGCGGCCAGGGCCAACGAGATGGTGCTTATGACAATAATGGCGGCAACTGGCCCTTGTTCCGAACTATTGATAGCGTTGTTCCAGCCCAGCACGGTCAGCAGTAGATGTTCCAGCAAAATTAGGGTGATGGCAGCCAGAGCCACCAGTAGTAAGGTTTGCTGTTCGCGGCGGCGTTGCGCCATGCCCACGACTAGGGGCGCAAGCAAAACGGTCAGGTATTCGCCCGCGATAGCGGAAGCTCCAAAAACTATCAGGGTTACTATGCCCGCCCCAATTAGCCAACTACGCGAGGTCAGACCATTTTTAACGGCCAACTGGTCTGCCACCACCACGAAAGCCAGCACCAGCAAAGCCGTCGCTACTTGTAGCCATAAATGCAGAGCAACGGTAGAGTTGGAATTAGCTCCAGGGGCAAGCAGAATAAAAATAGTTGCCAGGCCAGTTGCCAGGGTTGCCAAACCCACTGCCACGAAATAAAGACGACGTTCCGCAGAATCTTTTTTAAGGTCAGCCTGGGACGCTGGAAAGTTTTTTAGGTCTGGCCCATTCTCGAACATGAAATATCCTTGTAGAAACGCATCAGGGTTGGATTATGGGTAGCACTTCGTCCATTCGGGCGATAGGCATATAGCGCAACATATCTACCATCTCGAACACTTTGCGATGATGGGCCGTCACGTTGACCGCGAACAGCTTTTTGCCACGTTTGCGGGCTTCAATTACCAATTTGAGCAAAGCCGAGATACCTGCTGAGTTGATAAACATGACCGAGCCGAAGTCTAGCACCGTTTTGGCTTGCATCTGCTCGCTGGCTGCCGCAATTTCTCGCGCCGATACCGCATCCACGCTATCGTTCTGGATATGAATTAGAGTGTAGTCATTACCCTGGTCAATTTTAAGGGCCATTTCGGTCTCCTAACCTCACGAAAATATATCTAGTTTTTCTGGGCCTTGTAACTCGATGTTCACATTACCAACGTTGTTCAGCCCTTTGTCCAGGTTGAACCACATAGTAAATTGCGTGCCTCGCTCGTCGCTACGTAATTCTACATTATCTACCAACTTTTGGATCAGGAAAATTCCCATACCGCGTGTCAGGTCGTGGTCGAGGCGGTCTTCTAAGTTCCATTCGGCGGGTGTAGATTGCAATACTTCTTGGGCTGCGGGCCATTGACCTTTATCCGTCACCTGCACAGCCAGCTTGTCGGGTGTCATCAAGAACTTTACCCCGACCTTGACGCGCAACTCTGAACGGTTGCCGTGTTCAATCGCGTTGGTCACGGCTTCGCTAACGGCCAGTTGCAAATCGGCCACCCGGTCTTCTGAGAAACCCAGGTGTTTCGCTACTACTAAAGCACTTTCGCGCACCACTCGCTCGAAAACCATGTCGCTCGGTATATTAATTTCTATATCGTTTAGGGGCGTGTCCACTGCTACGCCAGAGGTTGCCATTGTTTTTTGCTACCTTTCTAAAACTGCTGCTTGCTGCTATGATACTAAAACTATGTCTCAATTTGTAACACTTGGGCTACCACTTTTCGGGTAGTGGGTCTGGGCCATATTTGGAAAGATGGGCAGATAATAACAAGCTTTGCCGAAAGCCGCGATGGGCAAAAGGAGGTTAAGCTTTTGCTTCTTATCCTTTTATTATAACCCTTTATATGAGGCTGTCAATTTCGCAGGTCGCTAAATAGCTGGCCTAAATGTACTATCTACTAAACAGATACGGGTTGGGTATAGGTTTGGGTGGTGGTAGCCAGGGCCGCTGCGACTGCGCTTTGGGGGTTGATTACGCCGTGACCTTGCTGGTCGGGCGAAACATTGGGCAGGTAGTGGGCAGTCCGCATTATCAAGTCTTTGAGACCGGCGGGGTGCAAACCAGGGTTAGCTTCCAACATTTGGGCGGCTACCGAGCTAACAATCGGGGCGGCAAACGAAGTACCATCCACGTGTTGGTAATGCGGGGTAATCAGTTTTTGGCTCAACCACGCCTGCCGTAGCAGTTCAAAGGCTGCGGCGATTGGCAGTGTGGCAATGTCGGGCGGCAGTTTGGTGTAGGGCAATGGCTCCATCGTCTCTAGCAAAGCGGGCAATTCTTCGGGCGACGCATTCAAAAGCTTTTGCAAAATAGCAGCTTCCTGGGCCACTCCGCTTTCGGGCAGCACTGGTGCGGCCAGCCAGATGCTCGGCGCAACTACTTCCGGCTTCCACACGCCCAACTGAGTCTGTCCGTAGTTGGAGTGCCACAACTCCGACATAGTGCGGTCTATGGTGTTTTTGTCGTCCAGACCGCCGACGGTGAGGGCCGACTCCGCGCTGGCCGGGGGGACAAGCCAGGGCTGCCCGCTATTGCCGGACGCGCACACTACCAAAATGCCCTGGGCGGTTAAACTGTCCACCAGACCATCCACCGGATTCTTGGGAGTGTCTCGTCGTTTGTCCCCGCCGAGCGAAATGTTGACTATTTTGATGCCATACCTTTGGGCATTGAGCCGCAGCCAGCGCAAACCGCGCTCGATGCCCTGCTCCCGAATGCGCCCTTTGGTATCGCTCACTCGTATCAAAACCACCTGGGCGGCAGAGGCCATCCCCTTATAATAACCGTCCGCCAGACTGCCGTCGCCACACGCCATCACCGAGGTCATCATACCGTGCCAGCTTAAAATCCCGCTCTGCTCTACCTTTTCCAGTTCCCGGATGTCGGAAGTGGAGGCATCTACATATAATTTGATGCGTCCGGCCAGGTCGGGGTGCGCCGCAAAACCGGAGTCCAGGAAAGCCATAGTCACACCCTGCCCCGTGAACTGGTCGCTGGCACCTAAGCGTACCCCAACGGGCAAAATACCATAAAAAGAGGTGGGTGTGGAATCTGAATGTGACTCACTATTATATTCTTCCAATAATCCGTGTAATCCAGGTGTAGCCATAGGGCGAGGAAAGCCAAAAGCGGGCTGGCTCAAAATTTGCTCCTTATCTTCACGAAATTTTAATTTGGATTTTGATTATCCCAGACCGCCCGGCAAAAAGCAACTGACAGAAAAAACTGAGAGCGTGTCTAATAATGTCACGGCCCGCAGGGTTGTGAACGGAGGCTCTGCCACCCAGGGGTACCCGGAGGAGTCTCTAACCCGTTTTGAATTAGAGATTCCTCGCTTCGTTCACAACCCTGCGGGCCGTGACAATACCTGGGTAGTTACCATTAACTAGGGAGTTGTGCTAGTTAGAAATTAGCCAATGGTTAAAACCATCGCCTAAGCAACCCAAACCTGCTAAAGCAGGTTATAATAGCCACCTTGCCAGAGCCAGCTTGTCAGACTAATTTTAGGCCGTCTGCAACCCACTTGAGTGGGTTTGGGGTGAATAGACGATGGTTTTAACCATTGGCGCACTTGATTTACGACCCGAAGCTTGGACAACTAGCACAACTCCCTAACTATTAAATCCGTGTATCCGAAGAAAGGGTGTTTTGTGGGAGGCACGTCTGTGCCGACTTGAATTGTCCAGAAGATTTAGCACAGTCGGCACAGACAGGGTCGAAAACCCCCTCCCACAAAAAAGGCTTTATTTTGCCTGCCGCGCCGAAGACAGAGGCCAGTGCTGGGTTTCCGCTACCAGCCCCGCCCTGACTGGATTATATTCTATATAATTGACAATGTTTTCAAGTTCATCTTCGGCTCTCAAAGCGTGGTCGTGGTAGCCATCAAACCAAATTTTGGTCTGGCCCGTCTGCTTAAAAATCTCGTGGCCTGTAAAAGAGCCAAAGCGGTGCATTACTTTTTCCAGGGTTGCCACCTCACCCAGTTGGAACAACAGATGAAGATGGTCGGGCATCAAGCAATAAGCTAACAACGTGATGTAATTGTTTTGCTGCAACCAATCCAGCGCATCCATAATGATGTCACTGATGCCGGGCTGGATAAGCACCCCACCATCAACTTTTTGGGCGGCTGTCCACTCTTTCTGCACGCGCTCCCTGGCCTTTTTGGTCACAAAGTACAGCCGCCCTGCTTCCGATACCCGCCCCTTCCTCAAAGCTTGATACCCAATAGGCGGCAACATCAACTTTCCTCCTAAACTAAAGTCGGCACACATGAAGTCGGCACGCGCAGGTGCCTCCCACAAAATAAACTCTCT
>JBBQZT010000079.1:0-27335 GCA_038207455.1 Chloroflexia bacterium | reverse complement strand
AGCGCGGGCAATGCCTATATTAGTGGAAATACTACCAGCACCAATTTCCCCACCGGCAGTCCGTATCAAGCAGGTAATGGTGGCGGGACAACCGGGCCAAATGATGCTTTTGTATTCGAGCTAAACGCGACAGGCAACAGCGAGCTTTACGGTACTTACCTGGGTGGAGCGGGGGATGATAGTACGTTTGGTATTGCCCTGGATAGTGGGGCCAACCCCAAGATATATGTAGGCGGCAACACCAACTCCACCATTCCAAACACTACCACTACTATTGGTGCAGGCGGCGGCACCGGCGACATTTTCCTGGCTAAACTAAATCCCCTGGTGGCTGGCACTGCCGGACGTATTTATCTGGACGTGGTGGGCGGCAGCACACAGGATAATCTCTTTGGTATAGCGGTAGATGGCAACGGCCAGCTTTATTTTGCTGGAAGTAGCGGGGGGAGCTTCCCGACTACCTCTGGGGCCGCTTACAAAGGTGGCAGTACCGATGCGCTGGTGGGCGAATTGAACACACCTGGGACGGCTCTGGTTTTCGCCGAGTATTTGGGGAGTAGCACCATTGACCAGGCCAACGGTATCGCGCTGGACACCACTACGACGGGCTTTGCCTATGTAGCGGGCCAGACTGACGGAACTAACTTCATAACTTCGTCACCCTATCAAGGCAGCCTGGGTAATGCCGCCGGGACTACTGATGCTTTTCTGAGCAAAGTAACTGCCCCTCTGGACGTGGTGAATGCTTTTTCCACCTACCAATACGCCACCATCAATACGCAATTCCAAACCGCGCTCCAGCTAACTCTGACCGATACTTTTGCCAAATTTCCGGCGGGCGTGACCGTCACCTTGAACGCGCCCGCTTCCGGGTCGAGCGGCACTTTTGTTTGCAACGCTATGTTCCCTTGCTCCGGCATTGTCTCCAACGGGGGTCTGACCTATACCGATACTACCAATGCGTCCGGCCAGTTTGCCACTCCGCCCCATTTTATGGCTAACGGTGTACCCAGCAACAATGTTTATTACAACGTAGTGGCAACGGCACCTGGTTTCCCTACCACAAATTTTATTTTGTATAATACCAGTACCAACTACCCGAACGGCCTGGATCAGCTTTCGGTCAACCACCATAGTATGAACTTTGATGCGACCACCAGCCAGCAAAACCTGACCCTGATAGCCGGGCCAGTCGCTACCAACTGGTTGGGTAGCATCAATTATGGGCCAGGGGCAAGCGGGTGGCTGACCTTGAGCGCGAACAGCGGGGCGTTGCTGGCTAGTAACTCCACTACCATCGTCCTGACCGCCAATGCGGGCGGGTTGAACGCCGGAACCTACACCGCCAGCGTTACTTTCCAGGACGCGGCCAATACGGGCAACAGCGTCACGGTCAACACTACTTTGAACGTCGGCCTGGGCGGAGCTTTTAGCTATTACCTGCCCTTTGTGGCGAACGGCGCGGGCGGCTTTAGTTCGCACGTCACCGTCCAAAACGTCGGGAACGCCCCCGCTACTGTCGCGGCCCAATATTATGACGCGGCGGGCAGCAGCCAGGGCACGCAAGGCGCAACCTGTGGCACGCTGGCAGCGAACGCGGCGTGTGTGGCGACCAACCCGTTGGCAAGTGGCGCACGCGGTACGGGCGTAATCGTGTCCAACCAACCGTTGTCGGTGATAGTGCAGGAAAGCACCCCGTTTGGCAGCAGTGCCTATACGGTGGGGGTCGGTGGCTCTAGCCAGCTAGTCGCGCCTCTGGCAATCAATGGGGCTAACGGCGGCTTTGTAACCCAGCTTACCCTTGCCAATGTCGGGCCGAATGCGACGACGGCGACGGTGCGGTTTTATGACCAAAGCGGCAATTTAATCTCGAACGCCACCAAAAATATCGCTTTGGGAGCGCACGCCAGCCAAACCCTTGACCAAACCGCCGCCGATAGTGGTTTGGCAGTCGGTTACTACGGTTGGGCCAAAATTGAGGGGGCAACTGGTTCAACTTTGGTCGCGCAGGTGCTGGAGACACGAGCGGACATCAAGTTCGTAGCTCTGGCAAACAGCCAACCGCTATCAGCAGTAACCAAATTGTACGCTCCGGCCATCTTCCGGGGGGCGTTTGGCGGCTTCGTAACGGGGGCGAACATCGTCAACCCTAACGATAATGCTACCCAGGTTACTATCACCTACTACGATAGCCAGGGTCAGGCTTATCGCGCCCAACCGTTCACGTTGGCGGCCCACGCGGTAGCTCCGGTCTATCAAGGCGCGAACGGGGGTAACGGTTTGCCCAACGGGGGCTTGCCGAACGGTTTCTATGGGTCAGCGACAGTATCCATTGACGGAGGCACCCAGGGGGTACCCGCCAACAGCGTCGTAATGGTGGTCAATGAGGCGGGCAACACTACCGCTAACGGGGCGGCCCAAAGCGGCACCTTTGCGGCGGCGACTACTGGTAGCAGCAACGTGGGGCTGCCCGTCGTGGCGAACGGTGGCAACGGCGGTTTCGTTTCGGGCGCAACCATCTTGAACACGGGCGACACGGCGGTAAGCGGTACTATCAGCTACTACCGGGCCGACGGGACGCAGCTAACGGCGGGTAGCCAGAGCTTCACCATCGCGGCCCACGCCAGCCTGCCTGTCTATCAAGGGGGCGCGGGTCTGCCTAACGGTTTTGTAGGTCAGGCTGTAGTCGTCCAAACCAGTGGCGCAGCCAACAGCCTGCTCACGACCACTAATGTGCAGTCGCCGGACTTGTTTTATAGTTACACGGGGTAAGCAAGCAGCCGTCAGTCGTCAGTTAAAACCTGATGATTGACGCACTGATGCTCACTGATGGTTGGCGAATAGTAGTCCGTATAAAGCCAATATGGAACGCCAACGGTTGAAACCGTCGTCTATACACACCAAACCCACTGAAGTGGGTTAAAGCAACCTGATTTATCAGGTTTGGTTCGCTTAGACGACGGTTTCAACCGTTGGCAATTGGCCCCTATGGATAAATCCATCGGCAAAGGGATTCCAAACCGCATTTATGGGGTTAGCAAAACTATAAGACGCATTTTAACCCACTAAAGTGGGCTTAGAATCTGCTTGCCGATGGTTGCCTGCACCCGGCACGGTGTATCCATCGGTGTATTACTGATGACTGATAACTGACGACTGATAAACTATATGAAACTAACCGAACTGTTAAAAGCCTTGTCCGTCAAAGAAATCGTGGCGGCGGGCGACTTGGAAGCCGAAGTGAAGGCTGTCGTATACGACTCGCGCCACGCCCGCAAAAACTCGCTGTTTGTGGCGATACCGGGGCAGCATACCGACGGGCATAAACATATAGAAGGGGCGGTCAAACACGGGGCGGTGGCAGTGGTCGGTAGCAACTCCGAGAAATTGGACGAGTTTGTGGCCTCGTCCCACTATGAGAACCAGACCGTCGTGCGCGTTGAAAACGAGCGGATAGCTCTAGCTCAACTGGCGGCAGCCCTTTACGACTATCCGGCTCGCGAGTTGGGAGTGATTGGCATAACCGGAACGGACGGCAAAACTACCACTAGCTTCTTGATTTGTGGGATGCTGGACGTAGCTAATCTACCAAACGGCCTCATCGGTACGGTAGATTACAAGATTGGGCCTAAACGCTGGCCGCACGGCGAACATCAAACCACCCCCGAAGCCCCCGAAATCCAGGATTTGCTGCGCCAGATGGTCAAAGCCAGGGTGCAGTATGCCGTTTTGGAGTCCACTTCGCACGGTCTCGCCCTGCATCGGGTGGACAATTGCGCTTACGACATCGCTGTTTTTACCAATCTGACCCGCGACCATCTGGAATTTCACGGCACGCTGGCTGGCTATCGGCAGGCCAAAGGTTTGTTGTTTGAGGCGTTGAGTCAGGAAAGCCCTAAACCTTTTATAACTTTCCCCAAAACCGCCATTGTCAACCAGGACGACCCCAACGCGCCCTTTTTTGTGTCGCGCACGTTAGAAGCGGCAGTTGTTAATAACCAGGCGATACGGGTAATGACTTACGCTGTCAACAGTACCGCCGACGTGACGGCCCACGCCATCCATAGCACCGCGACGGGGCTACATTATACCGCCCGCACCCCACGCGGCGATTTCGAGCTTGACCTCAAGCTGCCGGGCGATTTTAATGTCTATAACAGTTTGGCAGCGATTTGTGTGGGGTTGACTTTAGGGCTTGACCTGGAGCTTATCCGGCAGGGGCTGGAGAGTGTGGCGGGCGTGCCGGGCCGGATGGAAACAATCCAGGCAGGCCAGGACTTCGCGGTGATTGTAGATTTTGCTCACACTCCCGACGCTTTGACCAAAGTATTGCGGGTGCTACGTCCGCTCACGAAGGGTAAACTCATCACGGTTTTTGGGGCTGCCGGGGAGCGCGACACCACCAAGCGGCCTTTGATGGGCGAGGCGGCAGCGATGTTCAGCGATTTTGCTATTTTTACCAACGAAGACCCGCGCCAGGAAAATGCGGCCCAGATTTTGGACGAAATTGCAGCGGGAGCAGAGCGGCTGGACTGGCACGAAGGAGCAAACTTTTTGAAGATTGTTGACCGTCGAACGGCAATCGAAGCGGCCTTTGCCCGTGCCGAAGCGGGAGATACCGTTTTGCTGGCAGGTAAGGGCCACGAACAATCTATTATTATAGGGACGAACGCGACACCCTGGGACGAGCGCGAACAAGCCCGCCAAGCCCTGGAAAAATTGTCAAATAGCTAATTCTAATCCAGCTAATCCGTTCAGCCCTTCTAAAAGGGATAAAGGGGTTTTATCGGTAGGACTTTTGCCTACTAGCTGCTTATTTTAGCCAGGCCAGACGATCAAGCACGAAGGCGCGGGCCAGCACTTGCGTATTTTTACCGTCAGCACCCACCATATAAATCGAGTTGTTTTCATAATAAGCCAGAGCTTTGCTATCGGGCGACCAACTATAAAAGCGGCCCTTAAATCCAAAATAGGGCGGGTACTTGAGCTTCAAGTTGTTCAGGTGCAAACCGTTACTCAGATTGACCAGACTTAGATATGGCTCGGCCAGCAACTGACTGCTGGCCGAAGGACTCCCACCATTCGAGAAATAATAATCGGCAGGCAGATTATGTTGAGTATAGAATAGTAAGTTGGCACTATCGCTCGAAAAGGTTGCCCCTACCCCTTCGTCATACGAACGCCAGCTTCTCCGGCTCGTCCGCAAATCCAAAACCTGCACCTGGGTGGATTGGGTGGAAGTCGCCCCGATTGCCAACAGGCGCGTACTATCGTTTGTCCAACCTACTAACCTCCCCAAAATCGGCCCGGTTACGGACAGCGTCTGGCCTTGCGAAGTGTAAAGCCAGGTGGCAAAGCGGCCAAAGTCATCACCCCCGCCAAAAGCCAGATATTGACCGTCAGGAGACCAGACTAAACCGCGTTCCAGCGAAGCATAGCGCGAACTGGCAATCCCAATTCGGGCGGCGGGGGCAGGATAGGGGGGCGGGTTGTCGGCTGGCACGATATAAAGCGTGTAGGTTTCGCGGTCTATTTTGTAAGCTAGATTGCGACTGTCCGGCGACCAGGTAAAAGCCGAAACATTTTCCTTTGTTACCAGACGGGGCGCAGTATCTCCGCCATCAACATTAAATACATACAAACCAGCCACCAGATTTTTATCACCATTTAACGCCTGGAAAGCTATCGAGTGGCCGTCTGGGGACCAAATTGCCGTTGTTGCCAAATCATCTGGTATGCCGCTACCACTGGAAAGCTGACGACGTTGCTTGCCGTCCAGATTGGCAATATAAATGGTGGACTGGAAATTGTCGTTGCCTTCCAGCCAGGCCAGATGATTGCCCGTCGGGGCAAGGCTAAAATCCAGGGTGCGGAAAGCTCCCCCCGCGATGACGGTGCGTTGCCCACCGGGTAAATCCTGCACGATTAGCTGGCGTTGCCCGATACCACTGGTATAAACCAGCCTACTGTTCACTCCTGGCGCGGGTATGACAGTAGTTTTAGCGGTACTGTCGCTCTGGCCCGCACTTAACAAATCCATTCCGCAGCAAACCGGAGACAAAAAGCTACCGCCCTGGTTGGACAGGGTTTGGACGTTTCTATTAACGGTATCCAGCGACTCCAAACTTTCATCAAAAAAGTCGTACAAATAATTTTCGGCTTTTTGCAAAAGGGTATTGCGACCTACTCCGGCCCGGTCATACAGCAGGTGGCGATTGTCGGGCTGCCACACCACATTCAAAACCGAGTCGCTATCCTGACCCAAAGCCGCGCTGCCAATTGGGAAAAACCGTTGGTTGCCCGTATCGGCACTGACCATCACCAACTGATTGCCACCCGCCGTGTAAGCCAATTGCTGGCTGTTGGGCGACCAAACCGGGCCGAGGTGCAAGCGCGGAGCAGGGTTGGCAAAATCGGCATAAGCCCAGACCAGGCCAATTGCTTCGTGACCCGAACCAGCGTAATCGCCTAGACGACGCGGCGCACCGCCAGCCGGACTGACCCGATACAAGGACATTTTATCTTTGTCCGGGTCAACCGCGCAAAAAGCAAGCTGGCTTCCGTCGGGCGACCACGCCACGTACAGTACATCAAGATTAGCAATTTTGATTTGTTCGCCCAGCGCAAACCGGCCTGAACCATCGCTGTTTATCAAGTTTAGGCTGCGTTTCTGGTTAATTACATTATCCCCTGCTAGATATGCCACCCGCTGACCATCGGGCGACCAACTTCCGGCTACGGCTTCGTCCGCCAAAAGCTGCCCACCTGGATTGTTATCATCAACTCCAACCGTGTAAAGGCCGAATCTTAGCTGACTAATAGAGCGGGTGGCTGAGGGATTAGGAGACACAGAGGTAGCCGCGTCTTGAGTAGGCGTAGAGCGGGCAGTAGCGGTGGTAGGTTGGTTGGTAGGAGGTGTGGTGCGGGTAAACAAAATGCGTTTGCCGTCGGGCGACCAAACCGGGGCAAAACCGTCTTTGGCAACCAGGCGGCGGTTATTACCGTCCCCGTCCATTACATAAATATTGTGCTGCTGGTATGCCCCCGTTGCCTGATCTCCATTGACCGCAGTAAAAGCAATGCGCCGACCATCAGGCGACCAACTGGCTCCATATTCGGCTTCGGCACTATTAGTCAGACGGCCCACCTGCTTACCTGTCATATCTAACGTATATAAATCGGGCCAGCCATCGCGGTTGCTCAAAAACAAGGCCCGGTCTTTGGGCAAATTTTTGGTATTGATGGATGGTGTAGCCGTAGCTCCACTATCGCAAGCCGCCAACATCAGGGCCAGTCCTAGCCAGACCAGCCACCCCCAACTCAATTTTGTTGTGTGTATCATAATTCCAGCCAATTCGCACCTTGCCAGATAAACTTTATATCAATCAGCTAACTCCCGTATTATACTGGCAAAAGGGCCGCTTTGTCAGCTAAAGAGTCGCTTTTATGGGACATTGCTCCGCCAATGGATAGTCCGTGTCTTTTTTTTGAGCCTGATTTCTGTTAGAATGACCTTGTAATAAAGCGAAAAGAAACGTGGAAGAAAGGAAGATTTAATGAGTGACAGGTTTGATATTGCGGTAATAGGCGGCGGGCCAGGGGGTTACGTGGCGGCTATTCGGGCGGCCCAACTGGGCGCGAAAGTGGCGATAGTAGAAAAGGCCCGACTGGGCGGCACCTGTCTGGTATGGGGCTGTATTCCTTCCAAAACCCTGGTTAAAAGTGTGCAGGTGTTGGAGGAAGCCCGCAAAGCCGAAAAATTCGGAATTGAGCTTGACGTAGCCAGTATTCGGCCCAATATGGAAAAAATTATGGCCCGCAAAGATGCCGTCGTAAACCAACTGGTAGGCGGTGTCGAAGGTTTGATGAAGCAATACAAAATTCAGGTCTTCCAGGGACACGGTACATTCCTGCGCCCCGATTTGCTGGCTGTCAAAAACGAACAGCCCGAAGCCCAAATGTTAGAAGCGTCTAATATAGTTATTGCCACAGGCAGTAGTATCGCCCGTGTCCCGCTTCCCGGTGTGGATTTACCCGGTGTGATTGACAGCGATAGAATCCTTTCGCTCAAACATATTCCCAAAAGTTTGGTGATAATCGGGGGGGGCATTATCGGGGTGGAGTGGGCCGGAATTATGTCGCCGCTTGGCAGCAAAGTTACCATCGTGGAAGCCCTGCCAACGATTTTGGCGGCAGTAGATGAAGAAATCACCAAACGCTATCTGACTTTTCTCAAAAAGCAGAAAGTGGATGTTTATACATCAGCTAAGGTCGAGGCCATCGAAAAAAACGCTCAGGCCCAGGACGAGGGCGAACAATTGACGGTGCGCTATTCAACCGCTAAAGGGCCACAAACCGTCAATGCGGAGATGGTAATGGTAGCAGTGGGGCGGGTGCCATATACGGAGGGTTTGGGTCTGGAAGATATTGGCGTATTGATGGAACGGCGCAGGGTAATAAGCAACGAGCGGATGGAGACAAACGTACCTCACGTCTATGCTATCGGCGACGTAACGCAGCGTGTAATGTTAGCCCACGTCGCCAGTGCCGAAGGCGAAGTGGCGGTTGAGAACATTTTGGGTCACAGCCGTTTGCTGGATTATCGGGCCATTCCCAACTGTATTTTCAGCAACCCGGAAATTGCGATGGTGGGACCAACCGAGCAGGAGTTGATTGCTAAAAATATTCCCTATCGAGTAAGCAAATTTCCTTTTTCGGCGTTGGGTCGGGCCGTCACGATTGACGACACGCAAGGGTTGGTCAAACTTTTGGTGACGGATAACGCGAAGGGCGAACTTTTGGCAGCGCATATTATGGGGCCAGACGCGACGGATTTGATTGCCGAACTGGTGCTGGCTGTCCAGCAAAAGCTGCCCGTTGCGGAATTGGCCCACACTATCCATGCCCACCCGACTCTGCCCGAAGCTATCCAGGAAGCCGCTCTCAACGCTCTGCCCGGCGCAAGTGCCATTCACTTCAAAAAGTCGAATTTGTAGTAGAGTAGTTGGCAGTAAAAACAAAGTCTATTGATATTTTAACTGACGACTGATAACTGATAGCTGTAGGAGTTATCATTATGAGTGCTGAATTAGACACTACATTATCGAAAATCGAAGCAATGTTACCGGATGAACTGCTGGCTTTGCGTAGCCGGATTGATGCCCGCTTGCAAAATAGACATAGCAGGTCGGAACATGACGAAATATCGCTATCTGAAAAGCAGAAGCTACTTGGTAAGAATGGTTTACCTATGTATGGCAAGTGGGGAAATATATTACCCGGCCATCCTGATTACAAGGCATTACCCAGTGCTTACCAGCTTACGATAGGTGAGGCTAAAACACAGGCCAATGCTTTGCTCGGTTCAAGGCACACACCGGAAGAAATTGAAGCAATTAGGAGGATTGATGTCAGTGACTTGCCTGAACCAGTTATCCCGTTGTCTCAATCCCTGAATGAAGACCGTGAGGACAGGTTCTAATGGATTATGTTTTTCTTGACTCGAATGCTCTGATCAAATTATATCGCACAGAAAAGGGTGCGATCTGGTTAAAAAACTATATTTTGGGCAAACAAATGGTTATAAGTGAGTTAGCGTTTACCGAGAGTGCTACCACCTTTGCCAGGCATTTTCGCAACGGTCTTTATACTCAACAGCAGGCGGAAAATCTGTATGACCAAATTTACCAAGACCGAGCCAATTTTCAAATTGTTTCTTATGGTCACGACCAACGGTTGGAACGCATCGTTTATCTGGCGTTCAATATATCGCCTATAAATATTAGGATACGCGCTTTAGATGCTATCCAATTAGCCGCCGCCGAAGTTGCCCATGCTGATGCGTTTAATGAAACACCGCCTGCCAGCTTTGTCTTTGTCACGTCGGATACCAAATTTATAGACGCGGCGCGGGCCGCTGGTTTTGTAGTCGAAAACCCTGAAAAATATTAAAAGCTAATACTTGTCAGTTAGCAGTTGTGGTTAAAATAATTGTGGTCTTTGTATTTACTGATAACTGACGACTGATGACTGAGAACTAAAATATGACTGAACGAACTCTTTCCGGCAAGGGCCGCGACGAAGAACGCGCTTTTGAAGCCACGTTGCGGCCTCGCCGTCTGGCCGACTATATTGGGCAGACTAAAATTAAAGACAATTTGCAGATTTTGATTGACGCGGCCAAAGTACGTAAAGAGCCGCTCGACCACATTCTTTTTTATGGGCCGCCAGGATTAGGCAAAACTACCCTGTCTTCGATTATGGCGGGCGAGATGGGGGTCAACATTCGTATTACCAGTGGCCCAGCTATCGAACGGGCGGGCGATTTGGTGGCGATTCTGACCAACCTCAAAAAAGACGATATTTTGTTTATTGACGAGATTCATCGCCTCAACCGTACCATCGAAGAAGTGATGTATCCAGCGATGGAAGATTTCGCCGTAGATTTGATAACTGGTAAAGGGCCGAGCGCACAAAGTATACATCTACGCTTACCCAAATTTACGATTGTAGGGGCGACGACCCGGCTGGCTTTGTTGTCCTCGCCCCTGCGTGACCGTTTTGGGGCGATTTATCGGCTAGATTTTTATGATCAAGCGGCGATGGAGCAAATTGTGACTCGTAGCGCAGTTATTTTGAAAGTAGAAATTGACACCGAAGGGGCTGCCGAAATTGCCCGGCGTTCGCGTGGCACGCCGCGTGTGGCTAATCGTTTGCTCAAACGGGTACGCGATTATGCCCAGGTGCGGGCCGATGGGAAGATTAATCTGGAAGTGGCCCGCGAAGCTCTAACCCGGCTGGACATTGACCCGCTTGGCCTCGACGATGGAGACCGCCGGGTGTTAGATGCGATTATCAATCGGTTCGATGGTGGGCCGGTAGGTATAGAAACAATTGCAGCAGCGACTAGCGAAGAAGCAGACGCGATTATGGATGTGTACGAGCCATATCTGTTGCAACTCGGCTTTTTGGTACGTTCGCCGCGTGGCCGCATCGCCACCCAACGCGCCTACGAACACCTGGGCCAGAAGCCGACAGCCCGCGCCCGCGAACGTTTGGGCTTGTTGCTACAAGAAGCCGCCGGAAGTGGTTCTAATAATGTTGCTACCGCCCAACCCTCGCTTTGGGATGATAAATTGGCAGATGTAGGTGAGAGTTAGGAGCGTTCCTCGTTAAGAATTTTCCCTTCCCCACTTAGCTATTCCATCACTAGAATAGTAGCCACACCTAACATTCAGCTTTCCCTCTTGCCTAAGTTGTTATAATCCAGATATATTATGAAAAATATAACGAAAGGAACAAAAATAATAGATGGAAACATCGGCTGACCCGAAACCTAGTGCGCCTCTAAAAACGACAAGCAACCAGGAGGGTCACAAAATCTTTAGCCAGCGAGACCGCATCGAACGTCTGAGCCGCATTCGGCAGATTGTGTTTGGTTCGCTGGACGGTTTGCTTGTACCGTTGGGAGTAATAAGCGGGGTAGCCGGAGGCACGGGCAGCACCAAAGCTGTGATTGTAGCCGGAATTGCCGAAGCCTTTGCTGGAGCGTTATCAATGGGCGCAGGTGAATTTATCGCGGGCCAGTCCGAAGCCCAGGTGCATCAAGCCGAAATTGCTGACGAATTGGAAGAAATGCGCCTGAACCCAGAGTACGAACTACGCGAGATGGTGGAGCTTTTGAAAAACGATGAAGTGACAGACGAAGACGCACCTATCATTGCCCACTACTTGCAACGCAACCCTAAATTTTATCAAAAGGCGATGATAGCTTCTGAGTTGGGCCTGGATATGGAGCCTCAAAAGGCTAAAATTGCCGAAAGTATCACGATAGCTCTTTCGTATATAGTCGCCTCGATTGTGCCGCTTATCGCCTATTTCTTTTTGCCAACTGACACGGCTTTCTACGTATCGCTAGGCTTGAGCTTCTTGTTTCTAGTTGGCCTGGGCATCGTCAAAGGCAGATTAACTAAGATGAATATGTTTAATAGTGTGGTTGGTATCGTAGTAGTCGGCACAGTTTCAGGCTTGGGCGGCTTTTTGTTGGGAAACTTTTTGCCCAAACTTTTTGGTTATTAATGCAAATCTCACTTATTATGACTGTCTTTAACGAAGCCGCCACTATCCAAACAGTCCTACAAACCCTGGCCGTTCAGTCACGCAAACCGGACGAGGTGGTGATTGTGGATGGCGGTTCCGAGGATGCAACGGTTGCCAATGTCCGACAATGGTTGGAGCAAAACCCCGCCGGGCTAAAGGTCAAACTATTAGTGCAGCACGGGGCAAATATCTCGCAGGGCCGCAACCTTGCCATTGCCCACGCCAGCCACCCTATCATCGCCGTGACCGATGCCGGAGTGCGGCTTGAACCGAACTGGCTACAAATTTTGGCAGCACCTTTTGAACGGGAAGAGGTGGCGGTAGTGGCAGGGTTTTTTAAGGCTGACCCCAAACCATCCTCGCCCTGGGAAATCGCCCTCGGTGCTACTACGCTGCCCACCGTCAGCGAAATCCAGCCTGACAAATTCTTGCCTTCCAGCCGCTCGGTAGCCTTTTTGCAAAGCGCGTGGCAAGCGGTAGAGGGTTATCCCGAATGGCTGGATTACTGCGAAGATTTGATTTTTGACCTGAACCTGAAAAAGTCTGGTTACAGTTTCGAGTGGTGTCCGGCGGCTCTGGCTCATTTCAGACCGCGTTCTAGCCCCACCGCTTTCTTCAAACAATATTATCGTTATGCGCGAGGCGATGGCAAAGCTAATCTTTTCCTTAAACGCCACCTTTTGCGCTATGTCACTTACGGTGTGGTTGGGCCGCTAATGGTGTGGCTGGGCCGCAAACGCTGGTGGATATGGTCTGGTCTGCTTGGGGCAGGTTTATTTTACGTTCGCACGCCCTATCGCCGTTTGTTCGTCCACACTCCCACTTTCCAAAAGTTAGGGCTGACAGGCAGAATAGCAGCGATTCTGTGGATACCATTGGCACGCGGAATAGGGGATATAGCTAAAATGTGCGGCTACCCGCCCGGTGTGTGGTGGCGGTGGCAACATTTAATAGAGGGCGAAAGATTTTACTTGTAACAAAAAACGCCGTTCGGGAATGTGCCAGAACCGCGTTTTTTGCCAATAATATATGATTTTCCAGGTTTGTGCATTTTATTTGCCGCCTTTCTTAGAGTGCTTACCTGGCTTGGGTACTTGCGCCTCGGCCATTCGCACAATTAGACCTGCTCCAGCCCGCAATGTATTATAACGGACACCAGTTTGGGCGGTGCGCTGCTTGTGTTTTTTGTGTTCGCGGGTCAGGCTTTTGCGGACACCCCGTCCGGCACTGCCATAACTTTCTTCCATAATCTTTACCTCTTTTCCCTTGATTTGCTTTCGCTTTATATACGCAAATTGCGTGTCTTTTGTTCCGACCCTATTATACACACAACTAAGCAAACGCGCAAGCGGGCAAGTTATTCACCCTTTGTATTTCTCCGTGAACTCCGTGTCGTCAACTGGTTGCCGAGGTGAAATTCTCTGCGTTCCCTACGGTGTAAAAAGGGTCTAGGATTTGTCTTGAGCAGCTTGCATCATAGCGGCGACATGAGCGGCTAACGGCTCATCAAGTTGTTCCAGAGCGGTAGTTACTAGCTGTTGGTCAGTTGACGTGCGGTTCTGGCTCAACTTGAACTTGCCTTCCAGCCGAGTAATTTCGATTTCAAAACCTACAATCGCAGCCATCATCGTGTGCATATAGTCGGGTGGCAAATCCATCGACCAGGGTTGGGCAAATTGGGCTTCGTGGGTCTGCACCAGACTTTGTAACAAACCGTGCATCGCATCATAGCCTTCCAGAAGGCGCGGCTGGCCGTAGGCGTGGATAACCGCATAGTTCCAGGTGGGAACGCTCGGCACAGTCTCGTACCACGACGGCGAAATATAAGTATGCGGCCCTTGAAAAATCACCAGGGTTTCACCGCCGTTTTCAAAATTGCGCCATTGTTTGTTGGCCCGCGCCAGATGACCCACTAATGTACCGTAAGTTCCGCGCGTTGGGTCTAGCAAAAGCGGTAAATGAGTGGCAACCAGGCCGTCGGTAGCAGAAGTTGTCACCAATGTAGCGAAACTATACTGGCGCATTAATTCGTGCAAATTGGTGAGGTCTTTTTGCTCAAACGATTTTGGTAAATACATTTTTTTGCTCCTTTTTTTGATTACAGCCACAACAATAAAGCTATTAGCAGTTTGACAGCAAAATGGCCCGAAAGCAAGTGCCATTTGCGGATAGCTTGATAGTGCCATTTCACATAAATTCTAAACTCGTTTTGCACTTGTATTTTTGCGGATAGTATGTTATTTTTAGCCAAACATTCTAATCCGCAACTAAATATTTGCTTAAAACCAGGAGGCTATGAAAATAATGGCAGTCAAAGGAGACCGTGCTATCTGGGAAGCCGAGAGCGAAGGCATCACCCTACGCGATACCACCATTGGAGCATTGCTTGACCAACAAGCTACAAACCTGCCCGACAACGAGGCTTTGATTTATAACTATCCCGAAATTGGCCTTGATTTGCGCCTGACTTACCGCCAATATCGGGAGGAGGTTAATCGGCTGGCAAAAGGTTTGCTGGCTTTAGGCATCGCAAAGGGCGAACACGTGGCGGTGTGGGCTACCAATGTGCCAGAGTGGATTTTGCTACAAATGGCCTTGACTAAAATCGGGGCGGTGATGGTCACGGTTAATACCGCTTACCGGGCCAGCGAAATTGAATATATCCTCAAACAAGGCGACATTAGCACCCTGTTTATGCAGGAGGAAGTACGCGGCAATTCCTACCTGGAGTCGGTCTATAGTATCGTGCCAGAGCTAAAGCAAATCGCCGACCCACAGACCGAAACCCTACACAACCCGAACTTGCCCCGCTTAAAACGAGTGGTTTTGCTGGGCGACAAACCCAAAGCGGGTCTGATGCTATATTCGGAAGTAGTAGCGATGGGCGCAAACATTTCTGACCAGGCACTACAGGTGCGACAGGCCAACGTCACGCCCCACGATGTCGCTATGATTATGTACACCAGTGGCACCACGGGCTTCCCTAAAGGCGCGATGTTAACTCACTCTAATATTATCAATACAATTCATGTAGTGGGGCGCGGTTTGGATTATTCGCGTGACCGCTATGTAAGTCCGATGCCACTTTTTCACGTGGCCGGAGCGAATTTCGTTCTCTTTAGTCTGATCTATGGCATCCCGATGATACCGCTCATTGCCTTCGACCCTAACAAGGAGTTTGAACTGATCCAAAAGGAGCGAGGCACGCTTTCGTTTTGTATTCCAACCATGCTGATTGCGATGCTCAACAATCCGCGCTTTCTGGCGGGCGAGTTCGATTTATCCAGCTTGCGAAAAGTTTTTACGGGAGGCGCGTCGGTGCCAGTAGTGGTAATGGAACAGGTCAAGGCCAAGATGGGGGCGGATTGCCATATCGTATTTGGTATGACCGAATCAAGTGGCGCAGGCACTACCACGCTGGATGACGATAGTTTCGCGCTAAAGTCGTCAACGGTGGGCAAACCTTACCCTCACTTTGATGCCAAAATCGTCAATGCAGCTACCCATGAGCCTGTTGGGTTGGGCGAACCTGGCGAACTGTGGATACGCGGATACGCGGTGATGAAGGGCTACTATAATATGCCCGAAAAAACCGCCGAAACGATAGATGCCGACGGTTGGTTGCACACGGGTGATCTGGCGACAATGAACGGCCAAGGCTATTTTAATATTGTAGGTCGGGCCAAAGAGATGATTATTCGTGGCGGCGAGAACGTCTATCCAGCGGAAATCGAAGCCTTTTTGATGCGTCACCCCAAAGTCTCCGAAGCCCAGGTGGTGGGCGTGCCGGACACTTTTATGGGTGAAGAAGGCGTGGCTTTGATTAAGCTAAAAGCGGGTGAAAGTGCCGATGCGGACGAGATACGCGAATATTGCCGGGCCAATATCAGCCGCTACAAAGTCCCCAAATATTTCAAATTTGTGAGCAACTACCCGATGACGGTCAGTGGCAAAGTCAAGAAGTTCGAGCTACGGAAGCAGCTTATCGAGGAGCTAGGGCTGGAAGAAGCGGCCCGTATCAAAACCGCCTAAAACCATTTCACCACGGAGGCACGGGGAACACGGAGAACACGAAGATTTAAGAAAGCTAATGCCAAACCCTATTTATACTTGCTCTCCGCGCCCCCCGCGTACTCTGCGGTAAAGTTCACCGTGATGAAACCTAATAAATTGGATAAGGAAAAATAAGGATGTCCAGTGAGGAAGCCTTGCCAGAGTTGGTAGCCCGTTTACGGTCACGCAAAGAGGAGTTTGCTCTCGGCGGTGAACCGAAAGAGCGCGAACGTCAACGATTGGCGGGGAAACTAACGGCCCGCGAACGGCTGGCTTTACTGTTTGACCCTGGCACTTTCATGGAAACCGGGCCGTTGGCGAATCACCACTCTACCCACCCCGACCTCAAAGACCGGGTGACTCCTGCCGACGGGGTAATTACAGGCTACGGCAAAGTTGAAGGCCGTCTGGTTTGCGTGGCCGCCTACGATTTCACGGTGTTGGCTGGTTCGATGGGAACGACAGGCGAGTATAAAGTGACCCAACTGCGCGAGATGGCGGTGCGGCAGCGCATCCCGATTGTGTGGCTGTTGGACTCGTCCGGCGCACGTATCCAGGAGACAACGGGTTCGCAGTTCGCCGGATCGGGCCACGTTTTCAAAGAACAAGTCTTGATGAGTGGTGTTATTCCGCAGGTAGCCGCCGTGATGGGGCCGTGTGCAGCGGGTACAGCTTATATTCCAGGGCTGGCAGACTTCGTGCTGATGGTCAAAGGTACAGGCAGTATGGCGTTGGGCGGGCCGCATCTGGTCAAGGCAGCTACGGGCGAAGATGTAGATGTAGAGGAATTGGGCGGTAGCCGGGTACATTGCGAAATTAGCGGTGTGGGGGATTTGGAAGTGGCCGACGATGCCGCCTGTATCGCCGCTATCAAACATTATCTGAGCTTCTTCCCTTCACACAATGGGACGAAACCGCCGCGCAGTCTTACTACAGACCCGGCTACCCGCCGCGACGAAACCCTTTACAAAATTATTCCGGTCAGCCAACGCCGCGCCTATGATGTGCGGAAAGTTATTACCCGTATCGTGGACGATGGCGACTTTTTGGAAATAAAACCGGGCTGGGCTAAAAATCTGGTGATAGGGTTAGCCCGAATTGATGGCTACCCGCTCGGTATCGTGGCAAACAATCCCATCGTGCTGGGTGGTACACTGGACGTAAACACATCGGATAAAGGCGCACGCTTTATCAATTTGTGTGATGCCTTCAACCTTCCCTTGCTTTTCCTGTGCGACACACCGGGTTTCGTGATTGGTTCGCAGGTGGAGCGGCAAGGCATTATCCGACACGGCGCAAAGATGCTGTACGCCGTGTCGGAAGCCAGCGTTCCCAAGCTGACCGTCGTGCTACGCAAAGCTTACGGGGCGGGCTACTATGCGATGTGCGGCAAAGGTTACGACCCCGATTTGATTGTGGCCTGGCCGACAGCCGAAATCAGCGTGATGGGGCCGGAAGGGGCGGTCAATATCGTGGGGCGCAAAGTTTTAGCTCAGGCTGAAGCACAGGGTGGGCCGGAAGCCGCCGCGTTATTGCGCGAGAAAATGTTGGGTCAGTTCCGCGCCCTGATTGACCCGTATCTGGCAGCGTCTTACGCTTATATTGACGATATTATTGACCCGGCAGACACGCGCCACGTCATTGCCCAGGCTCTCGAACTGACGCGGGACAAAACGGTGGTGCGCCACGCCAAAAAACACGGAGTCGTGCCAGTTTAGGTAGTTAGGGAGTGGTGCTGGTTACAGGTTTTGTCACGGCCCGCAGGCACCCAGGGGGTACCCGGAACGGAGGCTCTGCGGAGTGAAGCATCTGTTCGGTTCGCGGAATTTTGAACAGACCCTTCCTTCGTCAGGGTGACAATGCCTAACTAGCACCACCCCCTAGTTAGGGAGTGGTGCTGGTTACGGGCGGATTGTCATTCCGAGGAACGAGGAATCTCTAACGTTTGAGTAAGGCTTGCTAATGTTACATCGCTATCTGGCGGATTGTCATTCCGAGGAACGAGGAATCTCTAACCAAGTTTTCAGCTATGGAATGACAAGGGCCGTGTTAGGGATTCCTCACTACGCAGAGCCTCCGTTCGGAATGACAAGACTATCTAGCACAACCCCCTAATTAATCACAAAGGAATTAAACTATTATGTCAAGTAAAAAAGTGGACATCCAAAGCTGGCGCAATTTGCTGGCTTTTCAGCGTGACCCCGTGGCTTTTGTGCAGGCTCAGGCCAGACGCAACGGCAAATTTAGCCAGTTCAAGATCGGCCCCCAGCAGATGTTTTTGCTCAACGACCCCGATTATATTAAAGATGTGCTGGTGACACGTAACCAGAATTTCGGTAGAGGGCGGGGCATTATTTTGCTGCGCCGTTTGATGGGCAACGGCATCTTGACCAGCGAAGGTGATTTTCATCTGCGGCAACGCCGACTGGTGCAACCTGCCTTCCACCGCCAACGCATTGCAGGATACGCTGCGATGATGGTGGAATACGCCGCCCGCGCGAGGGAACGCTGGCACGACGGCCAGACAATGGAACTGGCGCAGGAAATGATGCGCCTGACACTCGCTGTCGTGGGCAAAACTTTGTTTGATGCGGAAATGGAAGGCGAGGCGATAGAAATCCGGGACGCGCTGGACACGATGGGTCGGGTCTTTCAGAGTAACCCTACCCCTTTGCAATCTTTGTTGGCAAAGCTGCCCTTCAACCGCAACGACCAGCGTTTTGACGCAGCCAAAGCTCGCCTGGACGCGATTATCTATCGGATTATTGACGAACGCCGGGCCAGCCAGGAAGACCGGGGCGATTTGCTTTCGATGCTGTTGGCGACTCAGGATACCGAGGGCGATGGCAAAGGTATGACCAACGAGCAGGTGCGGGACGAAGCGATGACCTTGTTTTTGGCTGGTCACGATACTACTTCAAACGCCCTATCCTGGACATGGTATTTGCTGGCTCAATATCCCCAGGTCGAGACCAAATTACACGCCGAACTGGACACGGTTTTGCAGGGCCGTCTGCCCACTTTTGAAGATTTACCTAAATTGAAATATACCGAGGCGGTTTTGACCGAGTCTATGCGAATGTACCCGCCCGCCTGGACGGTTGGCCGTCGCGTTCTCAAAGATTATCAGGTTGATGGTCACATCATCCCCGCCAATTCCTTCGTGCTAACCAGCCAATACGTCATGCACCACAACCCGCTTTACTTTGCCGACCCTGAAACCTTCAAACCCGAACGCTGGACACCCGAATTTCGAGCGACCTTACCCAAGTTTGCCTATTTTCCGTTTGGTGGTGGGCCACGTTTGTGCATCGGCGAGGCGTTTGCCTGGGCCGAAGGTGAATTGTTGATTGCGACTCTGGCCCAAAAGTGGCGTTTCCGCTTGCTACCCGGTCAAAAAGTCGAGATGAAAGCGTTAGTGACACTGAAGCCCAAAAACGGTATCCAGATGAGGCTTGAGCAACGCAAAAATGAGTTTACCACACCTGTGCAGACAAGCGACGAAAAGGTTTTGGCTTAAATCCTAGATTTTTCGTAACTAGGGGGTTGTGCTAGTTGTCACCCTGACGAAGGAAGGGTCTGTTCAAATTCGCTAAGACCTAACAGACCCTTCACGCAGCATCGCCTCCGTTCAGGGTGACAAACCTAACTAGCACAATCCCCTAACTATTCAGGTCTTGTCATTCCGAACGTAGTGAGGAATCTCTAATTCAAAACCGGGTTAGAGATTCCTCACTACGTTCGGAATGACAATTGCGCCGGGCTGAGTAGTTACTATTTTTCGTAACTATTCAGGCCACTCGTGGGAGGCTGCTCCGCCAGCCGATGTATGCAAGCATCTCAAAACCAAAACCATCGGCTGTCGGCAACCAGTTGATGCAGCCTCCTACAAAAACAGGATAGCTGAGTAGTTACTATTTTTCTTACTTGGCTGCATAGTTACGATATTTGTAACTACTCAGTCAGGGAGAAAAGTAAGAAAAAAGGGGATTTTTCGGGGGACACCCCTGTACCCCGCACGGGGCGTTCCCCGTGACCCCCTGAGTAGTTACCGATATTTATTATCTTGTGACTGTTTCGACGCTGGCAGATTGGGCCAGGGCAAAATCAGGGCTTAAATGTGTTGTAACGGCTTCTCGCTCTAATACCCCCGCTTCTTGAGCTAAAATTAAAGCATTTCGTCTGGCAACCCGTCGGCTACTAGGGCCGATCAAGAGCAAGATAAGCATTACGGCATAAATTGGTAGATGACCAGCCAGTTCTGTCCAACCCAAATAGGGTAAAGTCAGGTTAAAGGGTATCCACAGACCAATAATAACCAGTCGTGGCAACGCCCCAGAAATGAGCAGACAACCAAAGACAAACTCGCCCACCCCTGCAAAGAAGATAAACAAATCGTTGCTGATACCCAGCCCGCTGCCTAAATTGAAGTTGATTTTTTGGGTCAAGAAAGCCTGGGCCAGAGTTGGATTGAGCAGCTTTTCGCTGAAAGCTAAAATAATAATGCTAAGACCAACCGACCAACGTAATATAGGCACTGCATAAGCAACCAAACGCGGGTCAGGGTGAGCGCGACGGCCCAGCAAGGCATCGGCGGAAAACGGGCCTCGTCGCATTATAATCAGGAACAAAGCGATGCCTACAAACTGACAATGTTCGGGCAGCAGCAAAGCCGGAATATGAATAAGGGGGCTTAACACGAACCCGGAGAAATATAAAACGATTAAGCCAAAAGCAGCATATTCGGTAAACACGCCATAAACCAAAGCCAAAGCTATCATCACCTCGGCCAAAGCCACCATACCACTCAACAGATTAGGCTCCATTTTGAGATTGGGCGCGAAGAGTTGCAGCTGAAAACCACTTACCAACAGTGGTACTGCCGTATGGATAGCTAATAACAAAGGTAGATACGAATAAACCCGACGTAACCTGACCTCGCTAATACCTACCAGCACGTTTTCAAGTTTGGGGTTACGGGCGCGTTTCCAGGTGCGATAGCGACGGTCAAGCAGAGCCGCCAACATTGTCACAGTTGCACCGATTAGTACCGCCGACAGCACCTGCCAGCTAAACAGCAAACCGAAATCTAACGAATAATTATTGGGGTTATCCACAAACCATCTTTCGTGCGCCGAGGCGGACTGCGGCCAGACCACCACAGTTGTTAGCCCAAAAGCTAATCCCACTAACAAATTTCTCGGTCTGCTATTTATAATTTTTCCAAACATCCTATTACTCCCTGCTATATATGCTTGAAATCAAAACATCTTTTGATCCAAAATAAGTTTAGCAGGTGCAGTCCTGGTGCGATAGAAGGAAAAGGTGGATTTTTTGTAGGGAAAAACCTGATTTTACCAGGTAGGAAGATAGTAGAAAAAGTGGGGCAATAACTGTAGCAGAGTCGCTCTGGCCGCTTGTTTGCCAGACTAGAACGGCTCTGCTACAGTTATTGAATGAGGTTAGCAGAAATTAGCGCACGCCCACAGGCTCAAGGCGGGGTGCAGGTGCAGGTACTTCGATAGTTAAACCAGCTTCGCGCCGCAAAATGTCGGCCTTGTCGGTGCGTTCCCAGGGCAAATCTATATCGGTGCGACCAAAGTGACCATAAGCTGCCGTTTGTTTGTAAATGGGGCGGCGCAAATCCAAAGCTTTAATAATACCAGCCGGACGCAAATCGAAATGCTTGCGTACCAGTTCCAAAATCTTCTCGTCAGAGACTTTGGCCGTGCCGTAGGTTTCCACCATCAAGCTAATTGGTTTGGCAACTCCAATAGCATAGCTAACTTGCAATTCTACCCGGTCAGCCAGGCCCGCCGCCACAATATTTTTGGCTACATAACGCACCGCGTAAGCCGCCGAACGGTCAACCTTTGTCGGGTCTTTGCCTGAAAACGCGCCGCCACCGTGCCGGGCGATACCGCCGTAGGTATCCACAATAATCTTACGACCTGTCAAACCAGCATCGCCCATTGGCCCACCGATTACGAAGCGGCCCGTTGGGTTGATATAGAACTTGGTGTTGTCGTCCATGAGTTCGGCAGGCACGACACCCCGCACTACCCGTGCAATAATATCGTGTTCAAGTTGGGCGTGAGTGACTTCGGGCGCGTGCTGGGTCGAAACCACAATCGCATCAACTCGCACTGGCTTGCCATAAGCATACTCTACCGTGACCTGGCTTTTGCCATCTGGTCGCAGATAAGGCAGTTCGCCAGTTTTGCGGGCTTCGGCCAGACGGCGGGTGATACGATGAGCCAGCGAAATCGAAAGCGGCATCAGTTCAGGGGTTTCGTTACAGGCAAAGCCAATCATCATTCCCTGGTCGCCCGCACCAATAGACTCGATTTGCTCGTCGCTCATCTCGCCCTGTTTGTCCTCCAGAGCTTTATTCACACCCATTGCAATATCGCTAGATTGTTCTTTGATAGAAACAATCACCCCGCAGGTCTGGTAATCAAAACCGTAATCGGCACTGGTATAACCGATTTGCTTGACAGTCTCGCGGGCAATCTGGTCAATGTTGACGTAGGCCGAAGTAGTAATTTCCCCGGCCACCAAAATCAAACCCGTCGTGGTGGATGTTTCGCAGGCCACCCGTGCCATTGGGTCTTGCTCGAAAATCGCGTCCAGAACCGCATCGCTAATCTGGTCGCACATCTTATCAGGGTGGCCTTCGGTCACACTTTCGCTCGTCAGAAAAAACTTGGGCGAGTTGATGAAGGTGTTGGACATTGTGTATAACTCCTTTATTAGCTATCAGCCATCAGCAGTCAGCTTTTGGCTGATGGCGATAATCCTTATATAATTTGCTAAGATTTGGTAGCAGAAGCCTGTTTTTAGTTACAAAACCATTTTGGTTGAATGGTTTTGGCTGATAGCTGATGGCTGACTGCTGATAGCTTGCTTACGTTCCGCTCTGCCAGCTAGACAGATATTTTTCTTGCTCCGATGTTAATGTGTCAATAGTTACGCCCATCGCCTGGAGCTTGAGCAGGGCAATCTGCTCGTCAATCTCGCGCGGCACTACATACACCTTGTTTTCCAACTGGGTATGATTTTTGGCGACCCACTCGGCAGCCATCGCCTGGTTTGCAAAGCTCATGTCCATCACGCTGGCTGGATGGCCCTCGGCGGCGGATAAATTCAACAAACGCCCGTCAGCCAGCAGATAAAGTTTGCGGCCATCGAAAAGCTCAAACTCCTCTACAAAGTCGCGCACTTTACGGCGGCTCTTAGCCAGTTCGTCCATAAACTCGATATTGATTTCGTCATTGAAGTGGCCGCTATTACCTACAATCGCCCCGTCCTTCAAGCGGCGAATCTGACGGTTAAGCACGTTCAGGTTACCTGTAACCGTAATCACGATGTCGGCACGAGGGGCGGCTTCTTCCAGCGTCATCACCTGGAAGCCGTCCATCACCGCTTCCAAAGCGCGTATTGGATCAACTTCGGTTACAATCACGTGCGAACCCATCCCTCGCGCCCGACTTGCCAGACCTCGCCCGCACCAGCCATAGCCGCAAACCACGAAAGTCTTACCAGCCAGCAAAACGTTGGTGGCCCGTAGTAAGCCATCAAGCGTGCTTTGGCCCGTGCCATAGCGGTTATCGAACATATGCTTGGTATCGGCTTCGTTCACCGCCACAATCGGAAACTTGAGTGCGCCATCTTTTTCCATCGCTTTGAGACGCACTACGCCCGTGGTCGTTTCTTCCGTCCCGCCCAAAACTTCCGAAATTTGCTCAGGGCGTTCCAAATGCAAACGACTGACCAAATCGCAGCCATCGTCCATCGTCTGGTTCGGGTGATGGTTCAAAACCGCATCCAGGTGCTTGTAGTAGGTCAGGTTATCTTCACCCTTGATGGCAAAAGTAGGGATACCAAACTCCACCAAAGCCGCCGCCACATCGTCTTGGGTCGAAAGCGGGTTGGAAGCACAGGCTACTACGTCCGCCCCACCCGCTTGCAGAGTCAGCAGCAGATTAGCGGTTTCTGTCGTGATGTGCAAACAGGCACTAATGCGCTGCCCTTCTAACGGCTTTTCGGCGGCGAAGCGGTCACGTATCTGGCGTAGCACTGGCATTTCAATGGCGGCCCAGGCAATCCGGTCTCGCCCGCGTCCGGCCAGGTTCATATCCTTAACGTCGTATTTGTACTCAACTTGTGTTTGTGTCATTGCGACTCGATTAACTCCTTTATTATTCGCTTGGTCAGGGTTGCCCCGGTGGGCTAACATTCCCCAAATTATTATTGATAAAGTTCAGGCCGTTCCCAAAACCGTCTATATAACGGCAATTGAGAGAAGCTAACTCGCTTTTAATAGCAGGGTCAGCAAAAGTCTTTTGGTCACGGCTCAAAAAATTTAGTCTCTTGCAAAGGTCTTCGTTGCAAATCAGCCACAAAATTAGATTCAACATAAATAATCAACGTCATACTGCAACATCAAATTTGATAAACAAGCATTGCTTATCACTGTCTCATTTCACAGTGGTTGGCTCACGGCTTTCAGCTAATTCGGCTGGCAACCGACCAAAATTCTCTTGATAACGTTGGGCGAATTCGGCTGGGGTGTAGCGATGCTCCATAGTGCCGTGCTGCTCTACACAATAAACTCCAGCCAATGCTGCCAACCGACCCATTTCTTCTAGTGAATAGCCGCGTACTAAACCTTTGATGATACCAGCCCGGTACGCATCACCCGCACCGGTTGGGTCAGATACCTGACTAGGTGTGGCAATAGGAATATCCACACTCCGCTCACGGGTAATAATGCGACTGCCCTTTTCGCCAAAAGTAATAATCACCATTTCGGCAAGCTCTAATAATTGTTCTGCGCTGTAACCAGTTTTATTACGAATCATTTCCAATTCGTAGTCGTTGCCAACAATGGCCTTCGCGCCCTTTGCACCCGCCAGCAGTTGTTCAGCGGAGAGGGCAATAATTTGTTGGCCTGGGTCATAGACGTAGGGCAGGTTATATTTGTGGCACTCCTTGACGTACTCCTCCATTGCTTTTGGATCGTTAGGTGAAATAATTGCTATTTCCAGGTCGGAGAAGTCATAATCTGCCAAAGTAAGTTCGTGAGCATAAGACATTGCACCGGGGTAAAAGCTGGTAATCTGGTTGCTTGCCATATCGGTCATAATAAAGCAGGTAGCCGTATATTCATCGGGGATAACCTTTATAGCTCGCGTATCCACGCCATTTTTGTCCAGCCAGGCCCGATATTCGGCAAAGTCGGTGCCAACTGTACCCAGGATAGCCGGGCGTTCTCCAAGCAAACTCAAATTGTAAGCTACATTAGTAGCACAACCGCCACGCTGTTTGCGAAGCGACTGCACCAAGAAGCTTACGTTCAAAATATGCACCTTTTCCGGCAAAATATGGTCTTTGTAGTACCCTGGAAAATTCATAATGTTATCGTAAGCCAACGAACCAGTTACCAGTATTGACATTTTTCCTCCGAATTCGCTGTTAGCTATTGGCTGTCAGCTATCAGCCAAAACTTTTAGCTTTACACGCTAATAGTCAAAATCTAAAAGCGGTCAAATTTTTACAATAGTCAAAAATGAAGCTAATAGCTGATAGCTGACACCTGATGGCTGATAGCTACTAGCTTTTTCAAATCTTCTACAAACGGCGGTTTGGCAATGCCGTTTTCGGTAATGATGGCCCGGATATAGCGGGCCGGAGTCATGTCGAAAGCCGGGTGCGCCGCTTTAACCCCGTGTGGCGCAATTTGCTGACCTGCCAGCATCGTTACCTCGTCGGGACTGCGCTCCTCAATCGGGATACCGTAGCCGTTTTGCAAACTCAAATCCACCGTTGAAGTAGGGGCGGCCACGTAAAACGGGATGTCATTCTCTTTAGCCAACACCGCCAGCGAATATGTACCGATTTTATTGGCAGTGTCACCATTGGCCGCAATCCGGTCAGCCCCTACGATAACGCAATCTACTTGACCGCGCTGCATAAAATGACCAGCCATATTATCAGTTATTAAAGTGAGCGGTATGCCCATTTGTTGCAACTCCCAGGCGGTCAGGCGTGCGCCTTGTAGGTAGGGACGGGTTTCATCCACCCATACGTGCAAGCGTTTACCCGCTTCGTGGGCCGCGCGGATTACCCCTACCGCCGTGCCGTAGCCTGCTGTTGCCAACGCTCCGGCATTGCAATGAGTTAAAACGTTTACGCCATCCGGAATAAGCTCTGCTCCAAATGCCCCCATCGCCCGATTCGCCGCCACATCCTGGGCGTGCATAGCTTTAGCTTCTATTAGTAAAGCTTTTTTAAGCGCGATCAAGTCTGTTTGCTGTTCGGAAAGGTTGCGTGCCAGTCCCAGCATTCTCTCAACGGCCCAACCTAAGTTTACGGCAGTAGGGCGCGTCTGACGCAAAAAATCGGCAGCCACCTTCAAGTCAGCCATAAAGCCCGATACAGCATCGGCCTGGGAACATAGCGCGGCTAGAGCCATACCGTAAGCTGCCGTTACCCCAATAGCAGGCGCACCTCGCACCCGCATCTGCCGGATAGCCTCACCCACCGCTTGATAAGTGATACATTCGATAATTTCAAATTGGTGGGGCAGCAAAGTCTGGTCTATCAAAAGCAGACAGGCATCGCGGTCACGCCATTCTAATGTTTCGACGATTTTAGTCATTCCTAAATAGAATTTCGCAAGTTACCTACAGCTAAGGGGATAGGCCAATAAATACTGCATAATACGGACAAAAAAAATCTCAAACGATAGGGTTACTTTTTAGTACGCCCATATCAATTTGAGAACCACAGCTTCTTGTGATTTTCTCTCATCTTCCAGATTACATCTTTCAGTAATCTGTCGGAATTGGCACCAAGATATTTATAACATCCAGGTTGCCGGGCTTCACAGGGCCAGTCCCTCCACCTCTCTTGATAAGAGCCTAACTATTTTCTTTTTTCTTTTATCGTGTCGTCTTCACACTTGCTATCTTTTTAAGCTTGCTGGTAAGAATATAACATATACAGAGCAAAAAATCAAATTTTGAGGAAGAATGATAGGGTATAAAAGAAAAAAGCCGCAGCGGCCTATCTTCACATAACCCTGCGGTCACACTATTGTCTGCGCTGAAGCGTTTCACTGCCAGGTTCGGGATGGGTCTGGGTGGGTCCACTTCGCTCTTGCCACGACTCTTTTCTTC
>JBBQZT010000078.1:0-27445 GCA_038207455.1 Chloroflexia bacterium | reverse complement strand
ACCGGATTAGCCACTTCCATCGCCGTAAGCAACAAAGGCGAGTGTAATTTCAACAACCTGGATGCGAATGCGGTCACGCCCTATCTACAAGCTCTCCAGCCTCAATACCGCCAAAATTCCGCGTTCAACACCATGCCTATCTATAAACTAGATTTAAGTGTCAACCCCATCAGTGGCACTTATGAGGGCCAGGCGGAAATTTCCTTTTGGAACACCACACCTCAAATTATGCCCACGATTATGCTACGGGCTTACCCGGACTTTTTCAAAATGGCGGGTGGGCAACTAAGCTTGAGCGAGGCTAAAGTCAATGGACTCTCCGCCCAACTGCAAGACTTCCAACCCACTTTTGTACAGCTAACTCCGCCCAGCCCGGTTCAAGCCTGTAGTCAGGCCCACGTGAGCATAAAATTTAGCGGCAAGATAGCTAATATGCTGCGCGAGGATTTATACGCGGTGGGAACTTTTTATAGCGGGGCGGGCTATTTTGCGCTCGGTGGTTTTTATCCCCAACTGGCTTTATGGGAAAAACCAGCCAACCAAAAGGTTTGGAATTGGACAATTACGCCGATGCGAGCCAGTTCTGACCTGACGGCTTCCGAGGCGGCTTTTTTTGATGTGCATATCACCGCACCAGACAGCTATAAACTGGTGGGTAGCGGCGTGCAACCGCAAGAACCCGTCGCCGACACTGCTGCCAAAACCAAAAACTGGCATCTGTTAGGCGGGCCGTTCAGGGAATTTGCCGTCGTCGGCAGCCTTTTCTTTACCACCCAAAACCAGGATACTGCCCAGGGCAATGTAAGTGTAAGGGTAGTGACCAATACTAATAATCCCAATCAGTCGCAACAAACCGATTTTGCCAGCAAAGCCTTAGTTACCACTGTTTCCGTTTTGAATGAATTTGGCAAGCTTATCGCGCCTTATCCTTATACTCAATACACACTGGTTGAATTTCCTTTGCTGGGCTTCAACGGGATTGAGTGGCCGATGTTTTCGCAGTTTAGCCAATCAATTTTCACCAGTGCCTATACTGGCGACCAGGAGCAAACTTTTGGGGGCATCGCTTATTCCAAACCCGGCACGCTGGTGGTTATTCACGAGGTCATCCATCAATGGTGGTACAATATAGTGGGTAACGACCAACAAAAAGAGCCGTTTTTGGACGAGGGGCTGACCGAATACTGCGCTTATCTACTGCCGGAACTACGAGCCGCCAGCCAGCAGCAATCGGTAGGGGAGGCCCACCTTTTCGCCCAAAGCTGGCTCGATAAGTTGCGTACCAAAATCAGACAACAAGATTTGCCTACCTACGGAGATAAAGTGGTCACTACTCCAGCCTGGGGAGTTAATCTGGCCGAGGCTGGTTTTGTCTATTATCGCAAAGCTCCTCTATTTTATGCCGCTTACCGTACCAAATTTGGCGATGCAGCCTTTTACGAATTTCTCAAACTTTATTTCCAGCAAAATTTTTATAAAGTGGCCCATTACGATAAACTGGTAACGGCTCTGAAACAGGCCGCACCGGGGCAGGAAACCGCAGTGCAAACGCTGGTTGACCAATGGCTGAACGAAAAAAACTTGCCTAATAATTTATAATCTTTTAGCTACAAGGGAAGCTTATGTCTCCAACAATCAGTTGTCCAAATTGTCATACGGTTCAGCCAGCCGATAACGCTTTTTGTATTAATTGTCAGTTGAATCTAGCTCAAACGTCCGGCCCAAACGCAATCCCAGTATCGTACCCACCACCGCCGCAATATATGCAGCAACAGGCTTATATTCCTACGCAAGCATCAGGAGTAGTGACAGCTAAACCGCATCCCCAATCAAACCGAGGCTGGATTATCGGGCTTTTAGTGGTATTAGCTTTGGCTGGCATCGGCGGGGTGGGGCTGTTATTCATAGCCGCCAGTTCAGGTACGCCTACGGCTACGCCCGCCGCCAATTTTTTTATCGTTACAACCGTTCACCCTACTATTACCAGTAGCCCGATTAGCCCTTCCGTTATCATTTTAGACCGAACCAATACCAGCACGGCCCAACCACAAGCTGGTACTGGCGTGGCTCTTACTCAACAACAAAACGCGGCCCAGGTAGCCCGACAGCAAACCCAGGCCGCTCAACAGTTTGCCGCCACCCAACAGGTTATCGCGGCCCATAATGCCGAGACCGCCAGTGTCTTGCAAGCCACCCAAACCGCCCTCCAGGTCATCCTTAACGCAACCACCCAACCGCCCGTCCCTACCCCGCTACCGCCTCCGCCGCCCACCTCTACCCTGCCGCCTCCGCCGCCCACTATAACGCCCATAACCACCAATAACGGGCTGCAAAGTCGCTATGCCAGCTACAATGTTACGACTTTAAGCGGCCATACCGATCAGGTTTGGGCCGCCATTATGCAACCGGGTGGAAATAGTATTGTTTCCGGCAGTTCGGACAAGTCTATCAAAATCTGGGATAGCACTAACGGCAATCTTTTGAAAACTTTTCAGGCCCACGATGCCAACGTCAATGGGTTAGCCTTTAGTCCAGACGGCCAATCTTTTGTCAGCGCAGGTGGCGATAAGACTGCTAAAATTTGGAGCTTGCCATCTGGAAAGCTGCTACACACTTTGTCGGGCCATACTGCCGCCATCAACGGGGTCGCCATTAGTCAGAGCGGTAAAACAATCGCCACTGGCAGCCAGGACCACAGCGTTAAAATTTGGGACGCGGCTTTCGGCAGGTTAATCTCCACTTTTAACGGCCATAGTGCTTCGGTCTTTGCCGTAGCTTTTACTTCGGACGCTAAATATTTGGTAAGTGGCAGCGAGGACCACAGCATTATAGTTTGGGATGTCTTTAATGGCACCCAGGTCACTACGCTTCTAGGTCACACCGACACCATCTTCGCGTTGGCTTTCAGTCCCGATAGTCGAATTCTAGCCACTGGTAGCGGCGATAAAACCGTCAAACTTTGGAGCTTTCCAGATTATAATCTCCTTGCCACTTTGCAAGGCCATACTGCGGAAGTTGACGCGGTAGCTTTTAGCCCCGATGGTAAAGTATTAGCTTCGGGCGGGGCTGACAACACTATCAGATTATGGGACGTGGCTACCGGAACTACTTTCAAAAGTTTGCCCGGTCATACTGGCCCGGTGAACTCGCTGGCTTTTAGTCTCGACGGCAAAACCCTAATCAGTAGCAGCGATGACAAAACTATAAAATTATGGAAATTCAATTAACAAATAAATGCCTATGAAGAACCAATCCGAATATCCCAAATATAATCAGGAACGACGTTACTTGCTGATTTTTGCTGGCTCACTGGCCGTCTGCCTACTAATCTTAACGGTGGTGCTGGTGGTGTTATTGTTACAACCGTCGGCATCAGGTCAGACCACTTTACAAGCTGTACCTTTAGCTACTTTACAGGCGGCCAACCCAACCCTGCCCCCAACCCAACCAGCTACCACTGTTAAGCTGGTAAACTTTCCATCTCCAGTTGTGACAGTAGCTACTACCGCCCCAGCTACCACTGTTAATAGTGTGCTTACTTCTATCCCCACTACAGCTGTGGTTACGTCAGCTACCACTGCTACAACTACTACGCCGTTTGCCTCTATGTCCAGCCCCACCGTCTATCCGGTCACGACTGCCCGTCCGGTCATAACCGCCACTGTCTTGCCATCTCTACTCCCAACCACTCCTGCCAGTCTCGTTATTACCAGTCCGGTTGTTGCCACTGCCAGCAGCCCCGCCGCGCTCAAAAGTGGGTTGGCTATAAGCAATTTACCCGATGGTCGGCTTAAAGCGACGCTATCCGATTTGCATCTGACTGTCGAGTACGAAGCCAGTTCGTGGGCGGCTACCAACCTGAACGAATTTGTGAGTAGCTGGCAGGAAGCATATACTTATGTGAGCCAGCGTTTGCATTTTCAGACTCCTATCAATATGACTTTCGTGTTGCGGACTGATGGTTCGGGCGAACCGCTCGGCTTGGGGGTGCGCGGTTTTAGTGATGTTCCCAAAGCCACTATTTATCAGCTTTACGATGGTACGGGGGATAAAATTGACCGTGAATATATTACCGCCCACGAACTAGGCCACATGGTAATCTTCAAAAAGGTCGGTTGGGGCGTAAATCTGATGCTGATAGAAGGCTACGCGATGTATGCCAGCGAGGAGTTTTTGCGCCGCGATGGGTTGGTGACGCTGCACGACTTCGCAGTGGCTGCTTACCAACAAGACCGTCTGGTAAGCCTGGGGTCTTTGTCACTACCCAACGCCAATTTTAACGGACGGCTGATAGATCGGGTTGACTACGACCAGGCGGGTTCGTTTGTTAGCTGGTTGATTGAAACCTACGGCATGGAAAAGTTTGAAAAAGTCTATACTACGGCGGGCTACACCAACGTTTATAGCAAGACTCTCAAAGACCTGACCCAGGAGTGGACGAATTTCCTGGCGCAACGCTCCAAAACCAAACCTTTAGCTTTCGACTCGGCCCTATATTTCAAATACCTGAACAAAATATCGCAAGCTTATGTCAACTTATACGCAAAAGCGGCCAAAAACGCCAACCAGTTGGACGCAGCCACCTACAAAGCTATAGACGCGGCCCGCCTGGAAATTGACCGCCACCATTACGCTGCCGCCGACGCGCTGTTACAAAACGCGGGCCTGAGCTAAAGGGTGCATAAATAATTGATTTTGTAGGATATTGCTCCGTCAATAGACAGTTTAGAAAATTCATTAACGGAGCAATATCCTACAAATACTCTTCAAGGGTTGAGGTTTAACAGTCTTCACTAACACCAATAAAATAACTTTTAGGGTTCGTTAAGCTGGTAGCCCAGGCCGTTACGGGTGGTAAGATAGCGCGGCCCACGTGGGTCTGGCTGAATTTTGCGGCGCAATCTTGTTACCAACGCCTCTAACCGATCCTGCTCAACTCCATTTGGGTAAGTTTCGAGCGGGTAAAGCTCCTCCAAAATGTCGTCCCGGCTCAATACCTCACCTGGGTTTCGCGCCAATAACTCAAACAAGGCAAATTCCTTGCGGGTCAGGTCAGAGATACGTGCGCCGTCAATTACCGCCGCCCGACTGTTGACATCGGCAAAGAAAAAGCCCGTTCCCTGGCGAGTTTTGCGCTTGATAGCCGCGTCGCGCTTCAACGCCTGGTCAACTGCCGCTTCCAACATATCTAGCCCCTGCTCCTGCGGTACGTTTACTACGCCATCTAAATTTTTTGGCAAAAAATCGTCTGCCCCATCACGTTTGGCTAACAGCCGCAAATCCAAATCGTTACCAACGTTTGAAAAAACAATCACCGGAATAGCTTCGGTTTCGGCTTTACCACGTAATTCGTGCAAAACCCGTAGTCCGCCCCACCCCACTGGCATCAGCCAATCCAGCACAATTACGTCCGGCTTTTTGGCCTGCGCTATCGCCACCCCTTCCTGACCACCAGCAGCTACTAGCACGTCATAACCACGAAAGTCAAATAAATCTTTCAAAGGTTGCCGAGACCCGCGCTCGTCGTCAATTATCAATATTTTCACCGCCGCCATCTGAATTACTCCTTTCCGTTTCCTTTTCGTCGTCCTTTTATTCCTAGCCCTAGCCACCTTAATCCGCATCAGCAATCACCATAGCATCCAGCGGCAACTCCATTGTGAAACAACTGCCCAGGCCGGGCGTACTTTCCACAAAAATATCGCCCTCGTGCATCTGAGCAAACTTTTTGGCGTAAAATAAGCCCAAACCTAAACCTTTGTCCTGACGCTGCTGCCAGTCGTGGCCCTGGTAAAACTTCTCGAAAACACGATTACGCACTTCCTCGGTCATACCCGGCCCGGTATCACGCACCCTCACAAAAACTTTATTCGCGCGACGGCCAAAGCTGATTACTACACTGCCTTCAGCTGGGGTGAAACTAATAGCGTTGACCACCAGATTGTTCAAAACATCCTTGATAAAATCAGGGTCGGCTTGTATCAACGGTAATACCCCACTTGAAGGGTTGACTAAGGTCACGCCCTTGTTCCTGGTCCAATCGCTATTCTCATCTACCACCTCATCCACCAGTGCCACTAAATCTGTAGGCAAGAAACTGAGTCGGGTGTTTTCCAGCTTCTTCATCTTGAACATCCGCTCGATTAACTTCAACTGGCGGGCCAGGTCGTCGTAGGTGGTTTGCATCCGCTTAATCTGCTCGGCCTCTTTGATCCGCCCGTTAATCAAGTTGTTCAGGTTGTTCATCGCCCTTGTCGTGGGCGCACGCAGTTCGTGGGAAAAATGGCTCAAATAGTCGGTCATATTGTCCAAAGTCTGCCGTTGTTCCAACAAATCTTGCATAAGTTTGAGTTCCTCCAATAATAAGCCTACCCGGTCTCCCAGGTGAGACAACGCGGTTTCCTGCGCGTTACTTAGCGAACCACATTTAGCAGGTATGCAACCAGCCCGTATATAGCCGATGCCGTGTTTATTCAGACCTCGAATTGCTACCCGCGTCCACTCAAAGTTTCTTTCCTGCGCCGCTTCTAAATCGCTAGAAGTCTGGCTGGCTAGAGGTAAATATTCTTTTTCGATAAAAATGAACACCTGCTCAAATGAATGAATGGTTTGTACCACCTCCCTGATTTTTGCTACGATATGGGAAATTTCGCCGCTAAGGGTTTGTCTGCGTATTCTCTCAACCTGGGACGAGATTTTTACCTTAAAGTCTCTAACCTCACCAGCTTTAGAGACTTTGATAGAGGCTGAAATGAGGTTAGCAATCAAAAGAACTTGACTGATTTCTTCCGGTGTGAAGGTGTGAGGCTGGCGGTGATAGATAGACAAAACTCCGAAACTCTCGTTCTCGGCTTTAAGACTGACACTTAACAGGCAGTTAATTTCTTCCTTTACCAAAAAGGCAGTTTTCTTTTGTTCTTTAGCTATTTCTACCACAATATAGCCATCGGTATGGGCAGCGGTGCGTTGGGTCAGGCCGCCAGGACGAGGAGGTTGTAAAATTTCGTGGCTCAAACGCTGCCCACTAAAGGTCAGGCCCGTGCGTTGAAAAGTCGGTGAAACTCCGGTAGCGGTGTCATTATATTGAAAAATACCCACCAGGTCAGCCCCAAATAAACTGCGGGCGGTATCAGCTACTTTCTGGAAGGCCTCTGGAATTTCCAGTTGTCGCCAGATAAGCTCTTGACCCAATTGCACCATCGTAGTCGAGGTGCGGGTCTGCTGCTCCTTGCGCTGGTAGAGTCGTTCGCGCCGTACCACGTTCGCCAATTGCGAGGCCAGAATTTGGGCCAACTCAAAATCTTCCGTGGTGAAACTACTCTTTCCGGCTGGCCCGTGCTTGTTGATAATACGGAAAACCCCAGTACAACGGCCTGTTGAGTCCACCATAGGAATAATCATCATCCCATAACAAGTTTGGGCTGGCAAGTGGGTATAATGATAGTCAAAACCCCGATATGCTTTGTGGTTGCGGTAGTCCTCGCCGCTAAACATCAAAGGCTCTTTGGTACAGGCTACCCAGGCCGTCAAACCTGCTTTTGGGGTAGCCACGATAGGCCGGGACTCCGACCATATTCGTGTATCAGTGGTTGGCACTCTATAAGAAGCCTGTAACCTGAGCCGCTCCTCAAATTCATCGTTAATAAAGAATGAACAATCTTCACAGCTGAACAAAGTTATGATTTGCTCAATAGCGTAATCATAAATAGCCTGTTCCTGCTCAAAACGCGACTCCAGCTTAGAACTGATGCGGTTAAGATGTTCCAAACGGCCCAGGTTAACCTTCTGTTGCAAGGCGGCGGCCACCAAAGAAGCGATAATAGATAAAGTCGAAACATCAGTGGCGGTGAAACCACTCTTGTCCAATTGAGTGCTATCGCCCTCATAAGGCATTTTTTTATTCAAAACCCGTAAAAGTCCCACCACCACACCCGAACTGACAATTGGCACGACTAACAAATGGCGCACCTGACCAGAAGTTAGCAGCAGAAGGTAGCGCAACAAATTCTGATGAATAATAGCCGAGGTTTTATCAGCTTTGTTGTTGCAATAGGGTTTGCCTATCAGAGCTTGTCCATCGGAGTTCCATTCTAAAGCCCGTCCAGTTAAACCTTCGCCTGGCCCGTAGCTTTCAGGAGTCAGTTTGTCCGGTTCAATACCCAGTACCCGTTTGCGAACAGCCCGGCCACCTTCTAAGATGAAGATGGCCGCGGACTCGCAATTTAATTTAGTATAAGCTAGTTTGGTGGCTTCTTCCAAAAGCTCATTATGGCTAACGCTTTTATTAAGGCGGCGATTAGTCTCCTCCAATAGTTGCACGGCCCGGTCAGGGCTGGTGTTGTAAACCAAATCACTTAGAGCCGGATGTAAATCAGTCTGATTGTCCCACCCGACCTGGCCTCTGGTCAGTCGTTTTGTACCATCTAACAGCTTCAAGTAATCCGAAAAGACGAAACGCAGGAGCAAGATGCCTGCTATCAAACCATACCGCAGCTGGATTGGAAAAGGTAGTAGTGGCAGGACTGAAACACCGTGATTAGCCAGAGTTAAACTCTTGCCAATCATAATCGCCAGAACTACTGTCACCAACCCCAGGTTGGTGGTCATCCGAAAATAACGGGCTGCTATCAGTAACGGAATAAGATAAAAAAGGTACAAATCTGGATGGGTTGCATTGCCCCACCAATAAAGTACGCTAAAGAAGATAATATCTAATACCACCTGGTAAAACAAATAGAAAGGGTCGTAGAAAAGGTTCAGTTTGAATTTACGCAGGGCTACAAAAGCCAGCAATCCAAACAAATATAAAAGTAAAAGCGGAACAAAGTAAGGCAGACTACCATTGCCAGTTTCAGGATTATCTAACCATTCAAAACATAGAAACACATAGCCCAGAACTAAAAAACGTACTATTAGAAACACGTTTAGCAAGCCGTACTCTTGTGAAACTTTGGCTTGAAAATCTTGCAGAAAACTACCGATATTCGTAAGGAATTTGGAAAACACCGGGCCAGGCTTTGGGTTAGGGTTAGCAGACATAAAACCTCCAATAAAAGCTGTTTCAATCCTATTGCTACTAATTACGTCCCGGTGATTTGTCCCTTGTATATATTAACAAATATATTGAGGGTTTTGTCAACCTTTTTCTGACAAAAAGCTGACATTTCAGCCGATAAAACCTTCGCTCACTCACAGCCCTCAGCGGTGTAGAACGGAGGTAGGAAGCTCCGACTGGAGTTAGAGCTTCCCCACATAGTTTAGAGCTACCAGCCCTAAATGCGTTGTAATTATTTGAGCTTGAGAAATTTCATCGGATTTTTCTCCAGAGCCAGATAGCGCAGACCCATCCAACCCACCAACACCATCACTAGCAATAGCCCGCCTGCAACTGGCTCTAACTCCGGCGTGACTAACTGCGACAGCGAGACTAGACCTTCTTTGGTGAAATGATAGACAGAAGCCAGAGCCTGCCCGATCGTTTCTACCAAAGCCACCAGCAGACCGAGTATATCAGTCGAGCCGGGGTTAGACCTGGCAATCCACCCTCCCTCACCTGTCATCATTCTGACCAGTCCGAACAAAAAGTAGAACGCGGTCAGATACAAAACCGACTTAACCAACTTTCCGCCCATTCTAGCACCTCCCTTTCGTAGATAAACCGACCCAGACTTTCAAGATAGTCATTACTAATTCAGCGATTTTCCTATCCAGGTGTACTTGATTACATTCTAAGGGAGATTTACCAAACTTGATAGAACAAATTTCTGTCTTTTAACTGACAAAACAAAGTTGAAATTGATTTGAAATCTGGACGGAAGCTGACATTCCTGATAAAATGAGCAGCCTGGCGATTTCTACCAGAAAGTTAGGGGAATCTTACTGATGACTGACGACTGATAACTAACGACTTTAAGGAGTTACAATTATGCCCGCAAACCTCAGTGACCTGCGTTTGCAAACGGCCCTGAGCCGGGTCAACCTATACCGCAAACAGGCAGGAGTGGCCGCGTGCAATCTTAATTCGGCCCTGGTACAGTCGGCGCAGGCCCACGCCGATTATTTCAGGCAGAATTTCCCGCTTGCCAACCCGCACGCCGAAGACCCTGGCAAGCCTGGCTTCGTGGGTGTGGATTTTTTCGCCCGTAGTAACGCTTTTGGTTATGTCAACCCGGATAGCACAAATGAAAATGTGACAAATACTGATGATCCGGCATTGGCGATAGACTATTTTATGACGACAATCAACCATCGGGCCGTCCTGCTCGACCCTTCCTACCCCGACATCGGCTTTGGGTTCGCTACCACGCCCGACGGCAAAAACGCCACCTGCGTGGTTGATTTTGGAATGCCAGTCTGGAAAGAAGTTTTTGAGCCAGCCTGGATTTTGTGGCCTTCTGATAATCAGACGAGCTATCCGGCTCAAATGCGCTGGCCCGAACTGCCCGACCCGTTTCAGGGCGCGGCGCATTACCCTATCGGCAACCCTATCACCATTCAATTTCGCGGTTCGGGTGAGGTCAGCTATGATGGCAATCTGTTTGCCCTGACCGACCTGAATGGCAATGTCATCCCAATTTTCCCGCTACCCAAGTTGACGATGTTTGCCACTCGCAAAAGCGCGGCCCTCGCCAGTCGTCAGCCGCTCCAGCCCAATACTACCTACTCTGTCACTATCGGTTATAACATCCCCGGTCATTCTACCCAAATGCGAACCTGGCACTTTAGCACCGGGCCAACCCTGGCGGGCGGCAACGTTTTACTGGACAAAGCCAACCTAACCAACGCGGACACTGCTGTACGCAAATTGTGGCTGGGCGCAGACAGTCCGGTTGCCAGTGGCAGTATGGCCCGCTCCTGGATTTACGGCCCACGTGCCTTCGACATTCGCAACGAACCGTATGCCGAGTCGCCGGATGGTCGGCGACAGGTCTATTATCTTGACAAAGGGCGTATGGAAATCACTAATCCGGCAGGAGACCGTAGCAGTCAGTGGTTTGTCAGTACCGGGCGGTTGGTAGCCGAACTGGTAAGCGGTCAGATGCAGACGGGAGACACGGCTTTCCAAAATAGGGGGGCGGCGAACGTACCGATAGCGGGTGACGCACTGGTTGGTAATCCTAACGCACCGACTTATGCCAGTTTCGCAGGGTTAGCCTCCCTTAACAATGACAAACGAGCCGTCAACCGCAGCGGGCAGCCCGTGTTGGAAGCGATTAACAAGGCTGGACAGGTGCAAACCCTGACAGTCGCGCCCGCTGCGGTTATTTACAGCAACTACGATAACACTCTCGGCCACAACATCCCCGACGTGATAATGAAATGGGCGACCAGCCTACCCAATCCCTGGGTTTTCGTGCTGGGTCTGCCCCTGAGCGAACCCTATTGGTCACGGGTCAAAGTGGGTGGCGCAGACAAAGATGTATTGATACAAATCTTTGAACGCCGTGCCGTCACCTACACCCCGTCTAACTCCCTAGTCTGGCAAGTCGAGATGGGCAACGTCGGACAGCACTATCACGCCTGGCGATACGAGAGCTAGACTAGATGCCCACTCCTACGGACTTTTGGTTTGAGGCTAAATTCGCACAAAACCTCAAAAGTAACTTGACAATAAACGAATCTTAGCCTACAATCAATAAAGATAATGGCTGGAATTATAAGCAAAATTAGCCAATGGTAGTGGAAAGAACTCTCCAAAGATAAGATAGAGACCTGGGACAGCTAGAATGGACTCTCATGATGCGTAGTCGGGATATAAGACAAACATTTATAGACTTTTTTGTGGAAAAGGGCAGTCTGCAACTGCCGAGCAGTTCGTTAGTGCCGCCGCCAACCGAAAAGAGCGTGCTTTTTACTATCGCCGGAATGCAGCAGATTGAGCCTTTCTTTTTGGGGGTGCAGAAGCCGCCACGCAATCGCCTTGTGACTGTCCAGAAATGCTTTCGCACCGGAGATATTGACGAAGTGGGCGACTTGAGCCACGTCACCTTTTTGGAAATGTTGGGCAACTTTTCGGTGGGCGACTATTTCAAACGCGAGGCTATTAATTTTGCCTGGGAACTACTGACGGAGCGTTTCAAAATCCCGGCGGCTAAACTTTTCCCTTCAATCTATCCTGACGACGCGGATGCCAAAAAGTTCTGGCTGGAATTAGGCGTACCAGAAGACCACATCACGCCCCTGGCTGATAACTGGTGGATTAAGGGCGAAACAGGCACGTGCGGGCCGGATAGCGAAATTTACTACGATTTAGGCCCAGAATTTGACCCCGACCCGGACGCAAAAGTGGGCGAGTCGCGCCGCTATTTGGAAATATGGAACAATGTGTTTATGCAGTTTAACAAAACTGCCGACGGCACGCTGCACCCGCTACCTCGCCCCCATATTGACACGGGGATGGGCCTCGAACGTTTGAGTATGGTTTTGCAGGGCAAGGATAGTGTTCATCACACCGATTTGTTTATGCCCATCATCGAACGCGCCGCCGAAATTACCAAGATTGAGTACGGGGCTGACCCTAAAAAGGATTTTTCGTTGCGGGTGATTGGCGACCACAGCCGCGCCGCCACCTTCTTGATTGCGGACGGAGTGCTACCGGGTAACGAGGGCCGTTCTTACATATTGCGGCGGATTTTGCGCCGCGCTATTCGGCACGGACGGCTTTTGGGCCACGACGAACCATTCCTGCGCCAGACCAGTCAGGTGGTGATGGACGAAATGGGCGACGTGTATCCTGAACTGCTGCAACGCCACGACCATATTTTTAACGTTTTGGAACACGAAGAAGCCAGCTTTAGCCGCACCTTGACCGCCGGGCTAAATCGCTTCGAGGTGATGATTAGTCATAATCCTTTGGCCGCTCTGGGCGACCCGATTATTAATGGCGAGGATGTCTTCCGGTTGTTTTCTCAGGACGGCTTTCCACCCGACCTGACGGCGGAACTAGCCGCCGAACGCGGTTACAAAATTGACTGGCCTGGCTTTGAAGATGCCAAGAACCGCCATACTGTAGTGAGTCGTAGCGACCAGTTCAAAGCCACCGAGCGTGATTTGGCCGATTACAAGGCATTGGGCCTGGAACGCACTCCGTTCCTGGGTTACAACAGCGTGGAAGCCGCCACCCAAATTTTGGGCGTATTTGTAGATGGCAAACGCCAGGAAAGTGCCGACGCGGGCCAGATGGCTGAAATCGTGTTGGCCGAGACACCCTTTTATGTCGAGGGGGGCGGGCAGGTCAGCGACGAGGGCTATATCGAAACCGAAACTGGCAAATTCGTGGTAGAAAATACCTCGCGTCCCATTGGGGAAGTGACTGTCCATCAAGGGCGCGTGACCGAGGGTTTCTTGCGGTCTGGCACAGCTGCCAAAGCCGTAGTGGAAGAAAGCCGCCGTTTGGACGTGGCCCGCAATCATACCGGAACGCATATCTTGCACCGCGCCCTCAAAGACATTTTGGGCGAAAGCGTGGGCCAGGCCGGGTCTTTGGTGTCTCCCGAACGTTTGCGCTTCGACTTTACTTATACCAATCCAGTTACTTCTGAACAACTGCTGGAAATAGAGCAGGTGGTCAACCAAAAGGTGCGCGACGATATGCCTGTCCAGGTCGAAATAATGCCGTTGGCTGAGGCTCGACATAGCGGCGCGACGATGATGTTTGGCGAGAAATATGGCGACAGCGTGCGCGTAGTGAGCGTGGGCGATTATAGTAAAGAGTTTTGCGGTGGCACACACCTGAACCGTAGCGGTCAAATCGGAATGATGATTTTGACGGCGGAAAGCAGTATCGGCAGTGGCTTGCGGCGAGTTGAAGCGGTCACGGGCCGCTATGCCGAAAAGTTGGTGCAAGACCGAATGCGACTGGTCAACCAGACGGCGGCGGCTTTACAAACGCGGCCCGAAGAATTGGCGCAAGAAGCCGCCCAACTAAAACAAAAGTTGCGCGAGACCGAACGCGAACTGGCAAATTTGCGCCAGAAGCAAGCTCAATCTGACGCGGGCGATTTGCTGAACCAGGCTCACGAGGTCAATGGGGTCAGGGTAGTAAGCGGTCAGGTCAACGCGCCGAGCATTGATATTTTACGCAGCATTGGCGACAATCTGCGGGATAAATTGCGGAGCGGGGTAGTAGCAGTGGGCGCGGTTATCAACGACAAACCGAGCTTGCTGGTGATGGTGACGGACGACGTGGTAGCACGAGGCGTAAAAGCTGGAGACATCATTCGTTCTATGGCCGAAACAGTCGGCGGGCGAGGCGGGGGCAGACCCAACAAAGCCGAGGCAGGAGGTCAGGATGCTTCCAAACTAGCCTCAGCGTTGTCAACCGCCCCCGAATTGGTGGCAGCAGCTTTGGGACACAGGTAATAGGTAAATCAGGCAGTGTTCGCAAGAAGTATCAAGTACGGCAGGAGGAATTCCAGATGGCCGAAGAGACGGTGCGAGTTGACTCAACCGAAGATTTAGATAACCTTATCCAGCGTCTGAAACGCTCCGGCTCCAAAGATGTGGTTTTGGCAGTGCCGGAAGACGCACGTTCCCTTCAGACGCTTGACCAATTTAACGTGTTGCGCCGGGAAGTTAAAGACGCAGGTCTGAGCGTGGTTTTTATGGGTGGTAACAAAACCACACGCGGTCTGGCTAAGATTTTGGGTTTCCCCACCCGCGAAGGTAACACGACGGGCAACGGTAGCAATGGCTTCTTGGGCAACGAGGCTGGCAACCCGGCCATTTATGGCTCCGAACCCACTATTCCTTTCCCTCCCGCTCCCAATGGCACCGGCGGGCTGCCGGGGCGCAACGGTAACGGTAGCGGCGGGTCTGGTATGCCCTATGGTATGCCCGAAGGCGGCTACGTAGTTAGCCCCAATGGAAATAGTAACAATGGCAATCAGGCGGCTCAAATGCCCCCGCCCAATATGCCTAGTTATCAGGATTTGGTAGAGGGCGTGCAGAATATCAACCCCGGCCTGGCCCGTAACCAAGTCCAGCCACCCCCAGCGCAGGGCGGCTTGAACAGGCCCGGAGATACGCCCCTGACGCGCGATAATATGGGCAACTTTTTAGGTGACAACCCCACTCAATCTTTCTCACGCAATCGCCCCGAACCTGGCTTTAGTTTCTCGGCGGACGAGGCCCGCGATAATGGCCCAGCGGCTGGCCCTATGTCTATGGAGGAAGCGCAACGCCTGGGTTTATTGGGGGGCAACGCGAATGTTCCAGCAGACAACGGCAGTTTCTTCCCCAACGAGGCTAGCCAACCGCCCGACGAAGAAGAAGGTTTGAATATACCGTATGATGATGGAGATGGCGTGGCTGCCTTCCGAAACCGGAACAATAGTGGTGTGCGTAACCGGGGCAACAACCTTAACAACAACGGTGGCAGACGCAACAACCGACGTAGTGGCGGTGGTATTGCAGTTCCGGTGGCGTTGGCGGGCCTGGGCAATCGGGTCAGGCGCATTATCAACCCGGTACAGCCAGTAGCTGCTAACACTCCCCGTATGGCCGCCGATATGGACCCAGTCACTCGCCGTCGCCGCCGAACCGCTTCTCGCAACTATGGTTTGTTAGCTTTGTTGATACTTTTGCTAATCTTTTTGATTGCCTTCGCCCTGATTTTTTTGAACGTCACCAACAATGGTAACAATACTAACTCAACCATTGTTAGCGTCAACGATACTCCTAGTAGTGGGACGGTTGGTGGAAACGGGACGGTTGGCTCCAACACGGCGGGAACAGGCGGTGCAGGTAAAGCCAGTTTGATACTGACTATGAAAAGCCAGGCAGTGCAAAATAAGTCAGTGCAACTGTTGTTTGCGCCGCTTAGTGGCAACGCTGGCCCCTCTATTCCGGCTAACGCCCAGGCAAACGGCAATGTGGGAACGCTGACGGTCAAACCCATAGATACCGGCACCGTTGAAGCCAAAAGCGTGCATCCGGCCTTTGGCTCTCGCGTAGTCAGCACTCCGGCCAAAGGCAAAGTTACCATCATCAACCGAAGTGCAGTTGGCACTGGTTATTCGGCTGGCACGGTGCTTTTCAAAGCCAATGGTATCAACTATCGCACCGTAAGTGCAGTATCAGTCCCACCAGGTGCGCCTCTTTCGGGAGCGGCAGGAACAGCTACCGTTGATGTAGTAGCCGACGATAAAAGCGGCGATAAAGGCAACCTGTCTGGCTATTCAGGTTTGCTTAGTAATGCCGTCGCGTTTCAGGCCGGGGCGATTACAGGCGGGGTCAATCAGGTAGTCCCAGGGGTAGTATCGGCAGAAGACAAGCCAGAAGCGCAAAAGCAAGCTGTGAAGCAGGCCCAAGATGCGGCCACTGCCAAATTGCAAAGCCAGTATGACCAAAACACTCAGGCTATGGTGTTGTTGCCTACCGCCGCGCCCACCTGCACAGCTGACCACGATGTAGGCCAGGATGCGCCGAACGGTTTTGTGACCGATTGCAAAGTTTCGTACAAAGGCTACGTCTATAACAAAAGCGACCTGGTTCAAGCTGTGCAGCAAGAAGTTGGTACGCCTGGTCAACAGATTGATGCTAATTCGCTGGTGCCAGACTACAGCCAGGGCAAACTCGAAACCAAAGATGGCCGCGACTTCTACACTTTGCCAGTCTCATACTCTACCTACACTATGCCAAACGTAGATGCAATCAAACGAGCCATTGCCAACCAGCCAGCTAAGGACGTGCAAAATATTATCCTCGGTCAGTATGGAAATCTGGTTGAGAAGGTTGATCTGGTCGATTACAGCGCAACCAAGCTGCCAGGCGTAGAAAACCTGGACATTAAGCCTATCACGGCGGCGGGCATAGCTGTCAATACGGCGGCAGGCCCAGCCCCTTCGACTGCCACTAGCGGTGGCACAGCCAGTAACCCTGGTGCAATCTTTGGTAATGTAAGCGGGTCAGTATTCAGTGGCAGCGGCACAGCCCCAACTGCCACACCCAAACCCTAAAAATATTAGGGCTTCGTATCACACGGGTGGCTACCGCTTGGGTGTAGGCGTGGCTGGTTTGGGTGTGTTGGGACTGCCCGTAACTGAGGCCGAAGGGTTGGGTGTAGGTGTGGGCGGGTCGAAGAAGCGAGTATCTTTGCCGTATATAGCTTGATAGATGGCTTTAGCGGCGGGGGCGGCGTAAGTTGTACCTTCGATTTGCAGCGAGTCGGGTTGTGCTTGTAGCACTACAGTAATTACATATTCAGGATTTTCGTATGGGGCATACGAGGTAAACCAGGCGTGCGTCGGATATATTTTGTCGTGGGTAGTGGGGTCTTCCCCATAAGCCACTCCATATTCCGCCGTTCCGGTTTTACCCGCTATTTTGAGACGGCCCATCCCTTCGCCCACGTGGTTAGCCGTGCCGTGTAAATCCGTCACCAAAGCCATTCCTTGACGCACCGCCTTCAGGTGAACTTCATCTACCGCAATATCGCGGATTTTGGTCGGGCCATAATCCTTGAAAGCGTCAACACTGACTTCGTTTCCGTGTTCATTTTTGGTGGTCACGTTGCGAATGATACGCGGCTTCATCAGTTTGCCAGTAGCGATAGCCAGCGTCATATTAGCCACCTGCAAGGGCGACATCAGAGTTTCGCCCTGCCCAATGCTTGTCACCATCGTATCGCCCAAAGACCAATAGGTTTTTCGCACCGTCGTGGCCCAATCGGGGCCAGGTAGCACTCCCTTGAACTCAAGGGGTAACTCAATCTCGGTTTTCGCCCCTAGCCCAAACATTTCCATATATTTATTCAAAGGTTTGATGCCAATCCCCTTAAACTTTATAGCCGGAGAATTAAGGGCTGTACCTTCAAAATACCGCAACTCCGCCCCCGTTTGTTCATCTTGACCTACTGGCCCAGCCACATTATAGAAAAAGATGTCGCAGCTATTTTCGATTGCCCCTACCACGTTCTGCGGCCCGTGCGTCCACCAGCATTTGAAGGTGTTGGTCGGCACTGGTTGCCGAGTAATTGGCACATAAATATAATGGCTGCAATTGTATTTCGTGTTGAGGTCAATATTGCGTTCTTGCAGCCCGGCACAAGCAGTAATCAGCTTAAAAGTCGAACCAGGCGCGAAACCACCGCTAATGGCGTAATTAGTAGTTTTCGGGTCATTTGCATCGAATAAATACTCAAAGTCTTTTTGAGATAAATTGCTATTAAATAAATTATTGTCAAAGGTTGGAATCGAAACCAAAGCTCTAACCTCGCCAGTTTTCGCGTCCAGCACTACCGCCGAGGCACTCTTGACCGCTTTTTGTTTGGTATCTTTTTTGGTTTTATTAGCCGCGCTAATCGCCTGTTCCAGGGCCGTGATGGTGGCATTCTGGATGTCCGGGTCAATGGTTAGATAGACATTAGCTCCGTTTTGAGGGATACGTTCGCTATTCGGCACGGTGTTAACGATGCGATTGCCCACATCTACTTGCACTTCCCGCCCGCCTTTGCTACCACGCAAATGCCGTTCCATTGTGTATTCGATTCCGGCCCGGCCAATTCTGTCATCTGGAGCATAAACTGTAAGTTTTGTAGCGATCTCGGCGGTACTATCGGTTTGGGTAGCACTAACCAGCCCTTCTTCTTTAAGAGCAGCGGCATTGGCCTTTTGGTATTCGTCAATATCCACGAAACGGCCTGTGTAGCCCAAGATGTGAGAATATAGCCGAGGGTCGGCATACTTGCGTTTGAAGCCAGTCTGGATGCTCATACCGGGCATATCAAAGCGGCGTTCTTCCAGCTTCAAAGCATCTTCCCGCTTAAAATCCTTATTGTCCCATACTACCACTGGCTCATATTCGGGCCTGATTGCTGCACTTAGCAAAACCGCTTTCTGCCCCTCACTTATAAAGAAAACTCCGTCCAGGTCGCGCAAACTGACGTATTTGGTAAAATCTTCTAGGGGGATCGGAGTTGGGTTGAGGGTCAAGAAATTTTTGTCGCTCCGGTTTGCCACTGCGTTATTCAACATTTTGTCAATATCCAGAGCCGAAATGTTGAGCTTTGTGGAGAGCGCATTGACGGTGGCATTGCGTTGAAGGGCTACTTTAGAGCCTTTGTCGCCGTTGACTTGTTCTGGTATTACACCCACTGTATAAGTCATACCTAAGAAGCGGGCCAGGTCATCATAAACCTGTTGGCGAACCGCCGCTTGCTGTTTACCTTCTTTAGTCGTTAATTTCTCTGTGATTTGAGGTAAGTTGGCGGGGGTAATCACTACTTGATAAGTAGCTTCGTTGCTGGCAATAATATTGTTTTTGCCGTCGAAAACCACACCGCGCTGGGCTTTGGTTTGGATAAGCCGATAATAACCTTTGTCGGCAGTAGCGGTTTTCTGGCTCTGGTTCATCTGCATATTCCACAGCCGTATTCCCAATAAGCCGAAAGTGCCAGCCACGCCCCATTTCAAAAAATTAAGGCGGCTCATGGTGATGGTGCGCCCACGCCGTTCGTCAGCCTTATTGGTTAAGGCTTCGTCGTTGACCTGTTGTTGGGCTAGTTTTTGTTCGTCTAAATTTAATACCATTTTTCAAGTTATCAGTCATCAGTCGTCAGTTATCAGTTAAAACCTCAGTAATTATTCAGCAAGGTTATTGTCATTCTGAACGGAGGCATCAACTGGTTGCTGCGAAGTGAAGAATCTGTTGCTGAAAGTTCGCGCCTACTGAAAACAAAACCTTTAGCAACAGATGCCTCACTCGTGCCTCGCTCGGAATGACAAAAACAGGTAAACAGTCAAAATCTCAAATAGTTAGCACTCGTCATTCAAACTTTTGGGGCTGGTTCTGTTTTGACTGACAACTGACGACTGATGGCTACTATATGCCTAGCTGCGTCAGAGCGCGAACCGGCTTCAAGAATAAAATCATTAACGCTCCGTCTATGACCGTGACGGGCAGAACTACATTCAGAATAGTATTCAACTGTAACACATTATAACCCAAAACCTGTAAGGCCAGCAAGAACAGCAGACGATAGGCTAAGGCACTAACGACGGTGATAGGTACAGCTTGAATCAGGGCGTTTTGATAACGGCTCTGGCCGACAAAGCTCAGACCAAAGGCAACGAAACTAAACAAAAGAGCGGTGAGGCCGAAAGGATAGATACCTACCCGGAACAAATCCAGGGTCAACCCGCTCACAAAAGCCAGCCACAACGACCTTGACCAGGGTAGCAGCAAAGACCAAATAATTACCAATAGCAGGGTTAAGTCGGGGACGAACTGGCTAACATTGGGCAAAAAGGCAGGCAGAAAGTGAGTTTGCAGCAGCACAATCAAGAGCAGCACGATACCAGCGACATAGATGTTGATACTTTTTTCTTGCAAAGCTTATTTCTCTACCAGCCTGTAATCACCCACACTTGGGGCAGGTGGTTAAGGTCGGCGATGGGGATGAGGTCGGCTTGCTGTTCCGATTGACCAGGGTCTTTGAAAACTTTATCAAGCTTACCCACCAAAATATTGGCCGGGAAGGTGGTGCTGACACTGCTAGTGAAAACCCAATCACCTGCTTGCACGTCCGCATCCGATGAAAAGTGCATAACTTTGACGCGCCCGCCAGTCTGCCATTGGCCTACCGCGCTGCCATCAGCGGGTATGGTGTCAACTTTTAGATTATTCTTATCGTAACGCTGGGTTGAAACACGCACCGCCAGCGAACTATCGGTCATCAACATGACGATGGACTGATGGGCCTCAACGACTTTTTCGACCCGGCCCACCAGATAGCCTGCCGCATCTACCACGGGTTGACCGCGCTTGATACCGTCGCTTTCGCCGTGATTTATCACAATCGTCTGGTTTTGACCTGTTGTATCGTGGTTGATTACGTCGGAAGCCACTTTGGTAAAGTTTTTATAGTCTGGATTGCTCAGGAACTGCTGCTGCCGTTTGATCAGTTCCAACTGGTTAGCCAGGTCAGCCACCTTTGCTTCGTTGGCTTTGGCTTCGTCCAATTGATGGCGCAGGTCAGCGTTTTCTTGCTGTAATTTTTTCAAATCACTAAAGAAGGCACTGGCATCGCTCAAATTTTGACCCAGGCGGTAGGTAGCACTTTCCAGCGGGCTAAGAACCGTCGCGGAAATCTGCTCTGCCGGACGCAACAGGCTCAACTGGTCACTAATCATGATTAGCAGAGCCAGCGCGACCAGAAACCCAAACAGCAAGAAACGTCCTTGATTATTGGCAGCAGTATTAATTGGCTTAAACATCAGCGCATTAGCTTGAGACGGCGACCTTCCTGGCTGGCCGCGATAATCTGGCGGTATTTTTCGTCTTCCAGGCTTTCCACCATTATGCCAGTGCCGCGTACTACGCAGGTAAGCGGGTCATCGGCCACGTGAACGGGCATTCGGGTTTCCATCTGCAACCGCTTGTCCAGGCCCAGCAGCAACGCACCCCCACCTGCCAGCGTAATCCCCCGTTCCATAATATCGGCCACCAGTTCAGGCGGAGTTTCTTCAATTGCCAGCTTGACTGTCTCCACAATCATATTAACTGGCCCCACAATGGCTTCGCGTAGTTCGACGCTGCTCAATTCAACTGCTTTGGGCAAACCCGTCAAGATGTCACGCCCGCGCAAGGTAAAGCGCAGTTCCTGTTCCAAGGGGAAGGCCGAGGCTGCGGCAATCTTAGCTTGCTCCGCCATGCGTTCACCGATTAGAAGATTATGCTCCCGGCGGCAATATTGCATAATCGCTTCGTCAATCTCGTCGCCAGCCGTGCGTAACGAGTGGTTTATCACGATACCGCCCAGCGAAATAATAGCCACTTCCGTTGTACCGCCGCCTATGTCCACCACCATACTGCCGATTGGCTCGTTTACAGGCAAACCTGCCCCAATCGCGGCTGCCATTGGTTCTTCAACGGTATAAGCTTCGCGTGCGCCTGCGGTGAGAGCGGCTTCCCGCGTGGCCCGTTTTTCCACCTCGGTCACACCGCTGGGAATACCCACTACCACACGCGGGTGCGGGCCGACGATAGTTTGGGTGTGAACTTTGCGGATAAATTCGTGTAACATCTTCTCGACTATATCAAAGTCGGCAATCACTCCATCCCGCAGCGGTCTAATGGCGATGATATTGGCGGGGGTTTTACCGGCCATTGCTTTTGCGTCTGCCCCGACAGCTTTCACGTCCTTCGTTCGCTTGTCAATGGCTACGTAGCTGGGTTCGCTGATAACAATGCCCTTGCCGCGCACGTGTACGAGAGTGTTGGCCGTTCCTAAATCAATCCCCAGGTCACGACTGAACACTCCGAACAATAAGTTCGGCAAATTCCACATCAGAGGTTCTCCTATTTACTACAGGTATTGCTTGCCTTACAAGAACTGCCTTCCGAAAAATGTCTTATGACGCTGACGAGTCAGTAAAATGCAAATGCAAATTCTTACTGGCTTGATTATAACACAAAAGCAGTCGGCCAGTAGTCGGGCGGGTCTTGTGTAACATTGCTCCGTCAATGGATACATAGCCACGAGCTTAAAAACCTTCCGGCTGCTGGCTCAATGCTCGAAGCCCATTGCTCTTGGCTCTTATCTAGCTTATTTCCAGCTTGAGGGTGGGTAGCAGCCGCGTGAGGTTAAACAACGATTTATTTTGCCAGGGTATTTCCTTAGAACCTAGCACTACTAACTCGATATTACCTTTTTGTCGCACTCCGATTACAAACTTGGAAATGACATTGATGCCAGAACTGTTCAAGAAATCTAAATGGCGCAGGTCTAAAGTCAGCAGCGGCGGTTGCTGGGCCGTCACTCCATTCAGGATTTGGGCTAAAGGGGCGTATTCCTCAGTGTTCGACATCCACAAAGAGCCTTTGCAAGAAATTGTTTGGTTATCCGGCTCATAGGTTATCTCGTAATCCTCGGTTTTTATGTGTGTTTCCAACCTGTTCCAAATCCTTTCTAAAGCTCGTTTGTGTTTTGCATCAAAGGTACCTGTACCTGGGTTGTAACTATCAAAACGCCCTTTTCGTCATGCTCGAACTTCCAGCCTAGCCGCGCCTGATAATCGTTGACCAGAGTAATCAACCCCAACCCTGAACTGGTGTTATCCACATCGGCGGCGTTTTCTTCTAGCTGCTGTAAATATAAATCGGCCACATTTTCCTGGAGCAGCCTACCGATCCACTGTTGAAAGTGGCCTACAGTAGCTGGGTCAACACTATTGGTAGCGTTAAAAAGCAGTTGATCTTGCTCCAGGTGTAAGGTCAGGCTAATTTTACAAAGTGGGTCATGATGAAATTTCACGGTATTTTCGAGCAATTCGTTGGCGATATACTTAATTACGCTTTTGACCTCGGCTTTAGTGACGGTCAGAGTGGAATTATCTGGGCCGGGAAAAAAATTTGCAAAATATTCACCCATAAAACCGGCAGAAAGGCTGTTGTTGCGCCAACGCTGTTTTAAAGAATAGTTGGCAGGTGAAAACACCAACGTCAGGTATTCGCGGTCATCAGGCACGTTTTCCTGGAAGTCACCAAATATTTGCTCTAGTGGGTCTGCCATTTGGATAACACCCCTTCTTTATCCGGCGTTTAAGCTGCGGTTTGCAAGCGTCCTACAGTCAATACTCTACTATTTTCATTGTAAGCGGAGTGTCCCCGCCTCACCTACAGCTTATTTGAAAGGTATTGTTTCTACAATCTGAGTAAAATATGCGCTTGAAACTTTATAATGTAAAGACTGTAGTGGCTAACTGTACCATAACTTTGCTCAAAGGTAAAATAGCAGCCACTTCCCTGGCTGTATAAGGAAGAAATTTGCGTTTTTACCGCCTCACCCTTATTATATGCCACAGCCTATTTGATAATCAAGCCCTAGAAAGTTGTCCGCGTGACCTTTATTTCGGAACAAATGCAGACCAAAAAACTCGAAAGACCTGGGTTAGCCCTGGTTTATTATTATATTCCTGGCAACCAGTCTGATATACCACCAATGGTTTTTATACACGGTTGGGCTGGTAGTGCGAATGATTGGCAAAAAATAATACCGGATTATGTTCGGCGGGGCGAAAGTGTGCTGGTTTATGACGCTTCCGGATTCGGTCAGTCTCAATTTGAGAGTAAAGCGGCGGCCCGGAACGCGGATTACACTCTCGAAAGCTATGTGGAAGATTTGCGGGCTTTGCTGTTGGCCGAAGGGATAAAACGGGTGCGGCTGGTCGGACATAGCTGGGGCGGCGTGGTAGCCATGTGTTTTGCGGCGCGTTATCCAGCCCAGGTCGAAAAGCTGGCAGTGATAGGCTCGGCTTATTTTGACCCGCACAAGCTGCTACATCAAGTTTTGAGATGGGTAAGCTATTTAATTGGTCAGTTGATGGTATTGAGCAAACCGTTATTACGTCGTTCAGCCCGCTTGCGTCGGGTGGCAGTGCGCCGCTATTGCTACCTCCCACCGACTATCGAAGATAGCGAACTGATGGTAAACGACGCGCTGCAAGCCGACAACCGAGCCATCGTTCAGACGCTGCTGACGGGTTACGAGGTAAGGTTCAAAGAGGTTTGCCCAGAGATTGAGTGTCCAACCCTTTATATTGGCAGTGACCAGGACGTAGCCGCCCCTTTGACCTATGTTACCGCTTTTGTGCCACTCACTCCAGATGCCAGTACCCACGTATTCAAGAATTGCGGCCACTTTCCCATGTTGGAGCAGCCTGCCCAACTGATTGGAGTATTAGACAACTTCTTTCAACCCTGTTCAGATTAAAACTAGCGCGGGAATAGCTGAAATTCAAGCGGTGTTTTGTGGGACATTGCTCCGCCAATGGACAGTCCTAAACCAGTTACAATCCATTGACAGAGCAATGTCCCACAATCAAACGCTCCGAACAACTAATTTATTTGTCTTTCTTATCGCCCCCGAAAAAGGCTTTGTCCAGCGAAAGGTTGCCAGGCCCACCCAATGCCAAAGCTGCGGAGGCGGCGATGATGATGCCAGGTAACTCCCAACCTTGTTTCTGGGTAAAAAAGCCGTTCTTGCCGTGTACCTTCCAGATGGCTACTCCCATATTGCCGATAACTGCCAGCGCACCCAAAGGTGTGAAAAGACCGAGCAGCAGCGACAAACCGCCCAAAAGCTCGTTGTACGCTCCCACCGGAGCCATAATTTCGACAGGCTCAAGCCCTAGCTGTTTGGTCATCCCCTTGAAGCCTTCCATACCTGGCCCTTCAAACGCTCCAAACACTTTTTGTGCGCCGTGGGCTGCCATACCACCGCCCAACACTACCCGTAAAATCAATAAACCAAGTGAACGCATAGTTTCTCCTTCTAACTATTTTCCTTCGCGCCAGCCCAATACCAACTGCTGCTGAGGCACTGTGTGCGGTGACGATTCTGGGCTACCTACCCCCAGGCTACGCCGCAGGCGCGTAATTTCTTGCAAGGCTGCCTGACCACTCATGCCATGCCGCACCAGATAGCAACCAATTACTGTGCCAGTACGTCCGCGCCCTTGCAACGAATGCACATAGACTTTGCGTTCGACCGAAACCGCCGTATCTATCATATTCAGAATTTCGGTCATTTCCTGATGCTTGGGAATACCCTCGTCCTTTACCGGCATCTGGTAATAAGCTACCAAATAGCGCAACTTGGCCGCTTCCTGACCGAGCAGGTTTTCGTAATCATAAGCCTCGCCGGGCCGCGTCAAATCAATAAAGACCGTGACGCGGGCCGCCAAAAGCTGCTGCACCGTTTCCCGCGCTTTTTGAGCTTTGATACCGGGATGCTCCCCTGCCAGCAAATGGTCAGGTATCACCCAATACGAATTCGGCGTTGGATTTCTATAAAACGTTTCCACATTTCTCCTTATTTGCTAACTAGCCCACATCAACAAAGTAATCCAGGTGTTTATCTACAATATCTTCTAAAATCTTTTGAAATAAAGCAACGTCTGCTAATTTTGGCACAGCCACAGGACGATGTTTTTTTGCTTGTATTTGGATTTCTTCGAGAAAATCTTGGGTACTTTTAATTTTGAGAAAACTCAGTGTTTTCAAAATTGTGGCTACTTCCCACTTGGTCAGGTAGGCATAATAACGAGGTAAGAAGTCGTTTTCATCCCTCTCTAGGGTTTCGCCAAAATTACGCCCTTCTAAAATATACTTCCAGATTTTTTGTTCCTGCTCATCTAATACGGAATTTGCTTCTAGTTCCAGGAAAATATCCCAGTAATATCTTGAACGCCCACCACCATATTCGTGAAAGCCTTTACCTTGTGAAAATATAGCTTTTAATGAACCTTCCGCAAAGAAACTTTGGTCAATAGTATAATCCCCAACCACGCCATCAAAAACGATGCCGTGTAAAAAATCACGGCAAAAGTCGGTATCTGCACTGAGGTCATCCCCAAAAGGTAGTATGTTTGTATCTAGGTAAAGAAAAGCTTTCTGGACTAAACTTTCGTTTTTAGAACCTAGTGTCTGGTAGAAAAAATCTAAATCTACAGCGCAGTGATTGAATCTGACGCTCATAACTTCTCCATCGAATTTTAACCCACCTAGGGCGAGCCTTTACTCTTTGCCGTTGCCGTTCTTTTGCGCCCGTTTCTCGATCAGCAGCTTGAAAATCCTTTCTTCTTCGTCGGGACTCAATGCTGAAACCAATTCTTCCGGCTTGATGCCAGCGAGACGTTCTTCGGCAGGGATACCGGCGAGACGTTCTTCGGCAGGGATACCGGCGAGACGCTCCTCGATTGACATATTGGGCAGCAACTCATTCCAGTTGAATATTTCGGCAAATTCCTCTGGCGAAACTTTTTCCCGCACCAGTTTTAGCAGCAAACGGTTAGCATAGATGTGTTGTTCCTTCAGTTGGGCCACGTATTCAGGGGTAAGGCGGCCCTGGGCTATCAGGTCATCTATGAATTTTGACATAATTTTTACTACCTCCACTCTACGTAAATCCAATAAATATTGTAATAGCCGCGACTCTATATCTTTTTCGATCATCAGCGTCACTAACTTTTGCCAGATTAGGGTGTTGGTTGATGCAAAAGCTATCCAGTCGAAATATTTTTCCTCAAAAGGCAAATCGCGGCAAACTACCACTGCCACATTTTGCAAACCGACTTTAGCTTGCCACAACCACTTACGGCCCTTGACCTGCTTGAACGGGCAGCCTTGCTCCCGCATCTGTTTGAAAAACTTTGCAGGTTTGTAGGAGCAAATAAACAGGTTCAAGATGTCGCGCTTATCCACATCGGTTTTTTGTAAGTATAGCGCATCTACGCGTATTTCGTTTTTGGTGAACTCACGCTCATCAAAGTCATCGTTCTCGCTTTTGAAATCAGCCATCGTATAAGCTCGACTTTACCCATTTTTGAGAGCCGCTACACGCTCACGATAGCTAGGGTAAACCAGGTTTTCAGACATGGCCTCTACCGCCACTTGTTTGAAAAATAAGGTCAGATGTAGCTTTTACGTGAGATCCGAGCCCACA
>JBBQZT010000077.1:0-27678 GCA_038207455.1 Chloroflexia bacterium | reverse complement strand
GGGAAATTTTGGGGGTCACGTAAAATCAGCTTGCCCAAACCGCCCGCCCCGACCAAAGCACCCACCGTGGCAATACTGACGATAGCAAGCGTGGCAATTCGCATCCCAGCCAATATTACTGGCACGGCCAAAGGTAGTTCCACCCTCCAGAAGATTTGCGTTTTGCTCATACCCATGCCACGAGCCGCTTCCAGGATTGACCCGTCTATGCTATTAAATCCCAACGCCGTGTTTCGTACTAGCAGAGCTTGAGCATAAACCACTAACACTACAATGGTAGTAGTCGAACCCAGCCCCGTGAAGGGTACTAAAAGGGCCAGAAACGCCAGGCTCGGAATACTATATAAAATATTTAGGAAGCCTAAGACCGGAGTTGCCAACCAGCGCACCCGGCTAATCCATACACCGACAGGCAGCGCGATAGCCGCCCCAATCAAAAGGCTAATTACGGTAATCTGCAAATGTTCCCAAAAACGCGGCGAAACTCTGTCCCAATGCCTGAAAATATAGTCGAAGCCACGCCCAAAATAATCTATTAAACTGACATCTCCCATTTTTGTTACCTGCTACGCGGCTGCCCAACCGCCCCTGTTGAGGTGCGACTGGCCTGGGTAAAGCTATGAATAGACTCCAGAGTCAGGCGACCAATCGGATAATTTTCATCATTAACCACGATTAGCTGCTCTGCCGGGTCACTCAGCAGCAAATTCAAGGCATCACGTAAATTGCTGGTAGGCGCAATTTTTTTGGTGCTATCTGACACAGCGATTTCACTTGTCAAGGGCAACATTACGCTGGCGACTGGTTGCAAACTCAGACGGCGCAACACATCTTCCGAGCCTGTCAAACGGGCCACAAATTCGTCTGCCGGATTAGTTAGAATGTTCAGGGGCGTATCGTATTGTAAAACATTACCCTCGCGCATTATCACAATCTCGTCGGCCAGCTTAATCGCCTCCTCTACGTCGTGGGTTACAAACAAAATAGTTTTACGCACGGTATGTTGGATACGCAGAAGCTCGTCCTGCAAACGGGTACGGGTGATATTGTCAATGGCGGCAAAAGGTTCGTCCATTAGCATTAGAGGCGGGTCGGCAGCCAGGGCGCGGGCCAGACCTACCCGTTGCTGTTGCCCCCCACTAAGTTGAGCAGGGTAGCGTTTTTTGAACTCGGCAGGCGGTAAGCCCACCAAATCGAGCAGTTCGTCGGCGCGGGTGGTCAGTTTTGCTTTGTCCCAACCAAGCATTTTGGGTACAACTTTGACGTTTTCATCAATCCGCATATGGGGGAACAAACCGACTTGCTGGATAACGTAGCCAATCCGCCGCCGCAATTCGGTAGTTTTTAAATCGTGGATTTCCGTGTCGTTGATAAAAATTTTGCCACTGGTAGGCTCAATCAAGCGGTTGACCATTTTTAGCAAGGTAGTTTTGCCGCAGCCGCTCGGCCCTAACAGCACCACCAGATGGCCTTCTAGCACCTCCAGCGACACGTTATGCACGGCAGCCCGGCTTGAGTCGCCGTAGGATTTATTCACATCCTGGAACACAATCGCATTATTCATAGTAAATCCTTCAATATCCATCAGCTATCAGCCGTCAGCTATCAGCTAGAACAAGAAGGCAATCAGTTGCCACTTGAATATTCATAACTAGGGAATTGTGCTAGATAGGTTAGGACGGTTGTCACCCTGAACTAAGTGAAGGGTCTGTTATTGGCTGTACGCTCACCAACCGATGCTTCACTTCGCAGAGCCTTCGTTCAGCATGACAATCTCCTGTAACTAGCACAAGCCCCTAACTATTAGCTGTTAGCTGACGGCTGTTAGCTAATGGCTCTTTGTTACTTAACCAATCCCTGGTCTTTGAGGAACTGTTTAGCCACGTCCACCGGGTCGGCTTTGGTCGGGCCATCTACTTTCCAGTTAAGGGCCGTAATCTGGTCAGTAGTAATTTTGGCCGACACGTTGTTGATAACGTCCTTCATATTGGGGTAAGCCGCCAACACGTCCGGGCGCACAACGGGGAACATATGGTAGGGCGGAAAGTTGTTTTTGTCATCTTGCATCAATACGAAACCGTAGCCTGAAATCTCACCGTCCGTGGTGAAGGCTACGGCTACGTCCGCCTGGTTGTTACGCAGGGCTTCGTATTTCAGCTTGATGTCCACCAGTTTCTGGTCTTTGAATTTGAAACCGCCATAGGTTTTTTGCAGACTGCCCAAACCATCAATGTCGCTGCGGGGGCCGATAAAATCGCTAAAGGTCACGAACCGCAACTGGTCGGCCACCTTCGATAAATCGCTCAAAGTTTTGAGGTTGTACTTGGTGGCAACCGCCTTACTAACCACAATACCGTTGGAATTGTTTTCAGGAGCTTGAGGCAGAGCAGTCAGATTAAATTTTGACTGATAATCTTTAGCCACCTGGTCGAAAACCGCCTGTGGGTCATTGCTGGTACTCTGCTCCTTCAAGACTGCACCCAAAGCCGTACCCGTATATTCAGGATAAAGGCTGATGTCGCCTTTGGTAATCGCTTGCTGGGTAAGTTCCACCGTACCGATGTCCAGCTTGCGGTCAACCTGGATACCCGCCGCTTCCAAAGCCTGGGCGTACATCTCGGCAATCAAAATATCTTCGGTGAAGTTTTTGGAGCCGACTATCACCTTCGGTTTGGTGCCATTACCAGCCGCCGCAGTGGTAGCTGCACTACTGGTCGTAGCTGCCGTAGTGCCACTAACCGCAGTGGTGGCCGCAGTCGTGACAACTGGCGTAGTTGCGGCTGCCGAGGTAGTGGCTGCAACGCTAGTGGTGGCGGGGGCTGTCGTAGCTGCCGTAGTTGAGGCAGCGGTGGTAGCATTGGCGGTAGTAGCCGCCAGTGTCGTGGTAGCCGCCGTAGTCGAGGCCGCAGTGGTGGCCGCTGCCACCGAAGTAGTAGCTGCCGCCGAGGTAGTAGCCGCAGCCGAGGTAGCAGCTGGGGCGGAAGTGGCGTTGGGAGTAGCAGTCTCACCACAAGCTGTCATCAGCAGGCCCAACACCAGCATAAAGGCCAGCACCAGGGCTACGTGAGGTTTAAGCTTCATAAAATAATCTCTCCTAATTTTGAGTTGACTGGCAACAAACCTCCAGCCAACTTAACTTTTGAAACACAGAACCGCTTTAGCACTGCTTTTGGTTCACCAACCCTAAAAGCCGTGATAGCTAGGGCTTGTGCTAGTTAGGCATTGTCACCCTGACGAAGGAAGGGTTTGTTCAAAATTCCACGTGCAAAACAGATGCTTCACGCAGCCGAGCCTCCGTTCACAACCTTGCGGGCCGTGACAAAACGTGTAACTAGCACAACCCCTAGCTAATAAATCAAGCGGTTCGCAAATTGGCCGACAATTTTGGGCTGACCGCACGTTGCAGCGTACCCAGCAATATCTCTGCCAGCAGTGCCAAAATTGCCACCGGAATAGCTCCTACTATCAAAATATAGTTGTCGTTTCCGCTCAGACCGATGTTGATAAAGTCGCCCAAACCGCCCGCCCCAATCAGGGTCGCCAGCGTCGCACTGGCAATCACCTCGACAGTAGCAGTGCGGACACCACCTATAATCACGGGTAGAGCCAGGGGTAATTCTACTTTCCAGAGTTGTTCGTACCAGGCCATACCCATACCTTTGGCCGACTCGCGCATAGCCGGGTCAATTCCGCGCAATCCAGCATCGGTATTGATCAGAATAGGCGGAAAAGCCAGCAGGGTTAAAGCTACCAGGGCAGGCAAAAAGCCTATGCCAAAAATCGGCAACATCACGAACAAGATAGCGATGCTAGGTATGACCCGGCCTATCCCCACAATATTGATAATTAAGCGGGCGACCGTGCCGAAGCGACTGGTCAAGATACCAAGCGGCACACAAATAATGATGGCAATAGCCAGGGCCGCCGCACTAAGCTGAAGGTGTTGCCCCACCGCCGTCCAAAAATCGTCCGAATGTTTTAGATAATAGTCCCAGGCTTGACCGAACACTCCCATAAATATTTAACCTGACCAAAACAGTTCTTTTGTTTTCAAATATCTGTAACAAGTCACACTAATAACTCACGAGCTGCGCTTTGTGACGGTTAATAGGCCATCTAGTCAGTTAAAAAGACCGGAAACTGCTAGAAATAACAGAAAAATTTACAAGTGGAATAAAGTTGGAGAGACAAAGTAGAAGACGTAGAGGGTAGGCGCGTAGATTATAAAAGTATGATGCTCATTATCACAAATTTTTGTTCAAATAGCAACTTTACAAAGTTAGGGTTTGGTTAGGCGACGGACAAGGACTAACTGTTGCCCCCTATGCTATAATCAGAAACGGGCTTTTGCCCGCCAGACACATTTAGGGTTTCGCCACTACTTCACCCTAACAAACTTAACTTACTTTAGCTCTTTTGTCAAATAGTATGCGAACTCAGGAGTTCTGCATGATGGATTTACCTGCCGATAGCTCTGGCCTTGAATTTGCCAACAATATTAGTGCCAGCAATGGCGTTGTGGGTGCGACGGCTTTTAGCGGGGTGGCCCGTTATTTACGCAAAGACTCAAAACGCATTTTGGAAGAATGGTGGGTGGCAATCAAACTGGCCTCGCCTTCATTTGCCGAACTGGAAAAAATGCGTAACCCCATTTTGTACCACGAACAAAGCCTGGACTTGATTATCAAAGCTTTGGAAGCCAGCACCCGCAGCGAACAGGATACCTTGCTGGAGCAGGTCACACGCATGGCGCGGGAGATGGCGGGCGAACGCCTGCGCCAGGGTTTTATCCTCAAGGATATTTTGTTGTCGCTGGCGGTCTTTCGCAGCGCGGTTCTGGATGCGGTGGGTCGGATGCTGGCAAACCGCCCAGGGACAGCCTTCTCGGTCAACGTTTTGCAGATGGAAAAGCGCATCAACGAAGCGATGGACATTCAGGTGGCTGCCGTAGCCGAAGCTTATGTGAATGCCCGCGACGCGGTTATCCGCCATCGTGAGGAAATGCTACGTTTCCACAACTATCAGTTGGTCAAGCTGAACGACCTTTCGACCCAGATGGGCGAAAGTTTGAACATGATTACCGTGCTTAATTCGGCTGCCGAAGCGATGCGGGATTTAGCCGAAATTGCTGCCAGTGCCATTGCCATCAAAGACCCCAAAACCGGAGAATTGAAAGTGCAGCCGGATTATGGGCATAGCGGTTGCTCCCCGGCGATTGTCCAGTGGCTCAATTCGCACTTATTCAAGGAACTTGGCGAGACAATTTTCGACGAAGGCCGCCCCATGACCGTGATTAATGTCAGCGATGACGAACGTTTTGCCAACGCCCCCGCCTTCGGTATCACTACGATGGTGTGCATACCCATGCGTACCGCCGATAAGGTCATCGGGGTGTTTTATGGTATTGACTATATCGCCCGCGAGTTCAGCCCGCACGAAGTCAACCTGATACTGACTTTTGCCAATCAAGCGGCGTTGGCTGCTGAAAACGCGCGTTTTTACACTCAGTTGCAAAGTGCTTACGAAGAACTACAAGAACTGGATAAGGTCAAAGACGAATTTGTATCTATTGCCAGCCACGAAATTCGCACGCCGCTAACGCTGGTCAAGGGTTATTCCGCTACGCTGCTGCGCCCAGACTTGAATTTGCCGCCAGAAAAACGCCAGAAATTTATCGTGGGCATTGATGAGGCTTGTAATCGCTTGATTAATCTGATTGACAACCTCTTGAGCGTGAGCCGGATCGAGTCGGGCCGCTTCCGTATCAATCCCCAGCCAGTCAATGTCAAAGAAGTGATAAACCATGCGGTGGCGGGTTTCCAGGGCCAGCTTGGGCAACACACTTTACTATTAGAATTGTCCGATGATGAGACGCGGGCGCGATGCAACCGTGACCAGTTTGAGCAGGTGATTAGCAACCTGATTTCCAACGCTATCAAATATTCGTTGGAAGGGCAGATAAAGATAGCCACTCGCAAGTTGGGTGAAGGGGCGGCGGCTTTGGTAGAGATTAGGGTGAGCGACCAGGGCATTGGCATTTCCGAGGAGCATATCAAGCGCGTTTTCGACAAGTTTTACCGGGCCGAAACAGGTTTAACCCGTAAAACACAAGGCACGGGCCTGGGGTTGTATATTTGCAAAAGCATCGTCAGCTCGTATAATGGCGAGATTTGGGCGGAGAGTGCGGCGGGCGAAGGGACGACTTTCGTGGTGACGCTTCCGGTCTGGCGCAATGAACCAAAAACAAACACCACCGCCGAGAACGCGGAGAGTGCAGAGTAAATATAGATTTAATAAGGAGAAATAAAATGAACGAGAATACCGAGACAACAGTAGCGGCCCGCAAGGTGTTGGTGATTGACGACGAGCCAGGCATTGTAGATATTGTCGAGACAAATCTGTTGGGCGATGGTTTTGAGGTAGTTTCGGCCAAAGATGGCAGGGAAGGGCTGGCTAAAGTCCAGAGCGAAAAACCCGAATTGGTGATTCTAGACGTAATGATGCCTCACATGGACGGCTGGGAAGTGCTACGCCACATGGAGGCCGACCCAAACACGGCCGGTATTCCGGTCATAATGTTGACGGCCAAAGCTTCGGACGAGGATTACATTCACGGTCTGGAAGAAGGGGCGATAGAGTACATCACCAAACCTTTCTATCCGCAGGAACTGGTCAACCGTATCAAGATAACCTTGATGGTACTCAACCCCCGTATGCGCGATGAACGCCGTCGCAACCTGATTACCAAACGCCGCCGTTTGATGGAAGAATAAGAAGAATAAAGCGTAAAAATCAAAAGAGGTCTGGGTCTTGAAAGTTTGTCCTAATCCGAGTTGTAAAACCGAAAACCCTGACCGCGCCAACTATTGTTTGCATTGCGGGGCGGGTTTTCACGTCCATCAGGCCGGAAGCGACGGCGGGCGTTTTTGCGTCGAATGTGGTCGCCCCCTCAACCGTTTTCGCAGTGACCGCCGCCTGGTGACGGTTTTGTTTGCCGATGTCCATGGTTTTACCGCTATGTCCGAAAAGCTGGAAGACCCCGAATTAGTGACCGAAATAATGAACCAGTGCTTTGGGATGTTGACCACCAAAATTGTCGAGTTGGGCGGCAGCATTGATAAGTATGTGGGCGACCAGATAATGGCGGTCTTTGGCGCACCCGATGCCCACGAAGACGACCCCGAACGGGCGGTGCGGGCGGCGTTGGCGATGCAAAAAGAGCTTGTGGTTTTCAACAGCTTGATGTTGACCCAGCGCGGTCTCAATTTGGGACTGGAAATGCGGATTGGCCTCAATACCGGACTGGTTACGGCGGGCGATGTGGGGGGCGAGGTTGAGGTGGCGGTGACGGACGAGTTGGGCCGCCCACGCAAGCTTTACCGCGACTACCGTGCGTACACGGTGATGGGGCCGACGGTCAATCTGGCTTCACGCATGGAACACGCCGCCCGTGTCGGTTACATTTTGGTGACAGATAGCACTTACGAGGCCACCCGCCACGCCTTCGAGTTTGTGCAACAACCGCCGCGCCAGGTCAAGGGAGTGACGGGTCTGGTTAGTACCTGGGAGGCACTCAGCCCCAAAGCCCAACGCGAAACCCGGCGCGGTCTGGCTGGTTACGACTTGCAATTGATTGGCCGCGAAGACGAACTGGCAACTTTGTGGCACGCGCTCCAGGCTATTTTACCCGGCAACGGTCAGATTGTCAGCATCGTGGGGGAAGCAGGTTCAGGCAAAACTTCGCTACTGCGCGAATTCCGGCGACGGCTCAATGCGGCCCACCCCAATGTGCTTTATCTTTACGGCTCGTGTTTTTCCTACTCCTCCACCCAGCCCTATAGCCTCATGAGCAACACCATCCGGCAGCTTTGCGACATAAACGATGATGACGATGATGCGACGCTGCGACAGAAATTTATTAACACGGTTGCAAGGTTGATGGACGAAAACCCGCTCCAGCCCGATGGCAATTATAGCGAACTGGCGGCTTTAATCGGCCTCGCGTTAGGTCTCAACCTGCCCAACCGTTTGATTGACAATCTCGAACCAGCCCTGCGAAGCAGATTGGCTACCGATGCCATCAGCGATTTTTTGCTCAACAAAGCCGAGGCCGAACCGTTGGTTTTAGTGTTGGACGATTTGCACTGGATTGATAGCAGCAGCCTGGATGTGCTTGACCGGATTGTGCAGAAGGTAATGGCGGGCAATAAAGAGCGGCGAATTTTGTCGGTTTTGCTACTATTAGTACATCGCCCCGATTTTAACCATCATTGGCCGCTGGATTATTTTTTGCACGACCAGTGTTATCGCACCATTGAGCCGGGCCGCCTGACCGACGAACAGCTAGGTACGCTGGCACGGCAGTTATTGGGTAAGCTGGCGGCCATTGAATACGCGCCGGGCGAAATTTTGTCACCCCTGCCGTCTGCTCTGGTATCAGAATTGGCGCGGGCCGACGGCAACCCTTTTTTTGCCGAGGAAATTTTGAAGGCGTTGTGGGACAGCCACCAGCTATATTTTGTTCAGGCCGACCCCGAACTCGACAAAAGCGGCGGCTGGAAAGCGGCGGGCGATGCCAGGAAGTTCCAGTTGCCCGAAACTTTGCAGGAAATTTTGCTCACCCGCATTGATAGTCTGCCTGGCGCGTCCAAACACGTCTTGCAGGTGGGTTCAGTCATCGGGCAACATTTTGAACACCGTTTGTTGTTATCCGTCGAAGATTTGCGCGAACGCACAGCCCAAGTAGATACAGCGTTGGACGAACTGCACCAGGAAGGCTTTGTTTATACTGAACAGCCACCGCCCGACCCTACCTACGCTTTCCGCCAGGCGTTGACCCAGGAGGTGGCTTATCAAAATTTATTGGCCGCCGAACGCAAAATTTACCATGAACAAATTGCCGCCGCCATTGAGCGTATCTACAGTAGTCATCTGGAAGATTATGATATTCTGAACGCGCTGGCCCGCCATTACCAAAACACCGACAACCACCAAAAGGCCATCTTGTATCTGACGCGGGCCGGTCACAGTCTAAAAAATATTTATCAAAATGAGGTGGCCCTACGCAATTATTATGAGGCCCGCGCTCGGCTGAATTTGTTACCCGTCTCGGCTCAAGACCTCAAACGCGCTTACACGGTGGAAATAAATCGCAGCATCGGCGAAATTTTGACCTTGCGGGCGGAATACAACCCGGCCCTGGAAACATATCGCGCCGCCCTGCAAACCTGTGATGAACCAGCAGACCGGGTAGATTTGTGGAGTCGCATAATCGAAGTGCAGACGCGGCTGGGTGATTTTGAGGGAGCGGAGGCAGTTAAGCAACAAGCTCAAGCCGAATATGTCAACTATCCCGAAGTTATCCGGCGTGAGCCTCACTTTGTCCAGATGCACGCGCGTTTGTTGGCCCGTAGCGGCTGGGCAGCTTACCAGCAAAGCAAATATGACGAAGCGATAGATGTTTTTATTACGGCTCTGGCTTTGCTGGAAAATCTGCCCGACCAGACCCGCGAGGTGCAGGTGGACGCAGGGACGGTTTATGGGAATCTAGGTTCGGTTTATCTGGACGTGGGCCGTATCGAGCAAGCCACCGACTGTTTCCAAAAAGCCATTGTAATCCAGGAGAAAGCCAGCAATCTGGCGAAAGTTGCCCGCGCCTACATCAATATCTCCTTTATCTATGTGATTCAAGGGGAGTGGCGCAAAGCCGAGCAGTATTTTAAGCTGGCCCGTAGCAACGCCGAGCGGGTGGGCGATGTAGAAGCGGTGGCGACCAGCGTAGGCAACCTGGGCCAGATTTACGAGCGGGAAGGGCGGCTCAACGCGGCCAACCGCAGTTATGCCGAGGCTAACCGCAGCTTTGGCCTGTCTTCCAACCAGTTGCAACAAACCGTAGCCCAACTCAATAGCGGGTATATTTTGGTGCAGCAAGGCAAAACGGCCCAGGCGTTGGCTTTGTTCGAGAGTGCTATCCATATTGCCACCCATTTGAACGCGGGCTGGCTCGTGGCTTATGGCTACACCTATTTAGGTTTGACCTACACCGCTTCCGAACATCTGCTGGAGGCGCGTAACTGGCTGGAAAAAGGCTACCAACAAGCCCAGGTAAGCGGTAATTCCGAGGCTTTAGCTATCAGCTGCCTCTATCTGGCCGAATTTTTATTGGAATACGAGCCGGACGAAACTATTGCGGTTTATCTGGACGAGGCCACCCCGTTAATCCAGCAAATCGGCGACCCAGTGTTGCGTGGCCGTTTGGCGCGGTTGCAGGGCCGTCTGGCATTCCAGCAGCAAAACTTTGAACAGGCCATCGCGTACTTTCAAAGCAGTCTGGACATCCTGGAGAACTTCAAAGCCTACCTGGAAATGTCCTACACCAAATTCTATCTGGCTCACGCCCTGCTGGAACGGGTCGAACAAAGCGAGTCAGCAGTCGAATGTAGCACGGTCACATCGGAAGGCCAACCCTTAATCTGCACCGTCGAAACCATTGGCAGCCCACCGACTGACGATTACGAGCGCGGCCAGGTTTTGTTACAGCAAGCCGTCGAAACTTTCCGCGCCTGCGAAGCCAACCTGATGCTGCCCAAAGCCTCCGCCCTACTCGAAAAATATGCCCCTTCCCAAGCTGCCTGATAAATATGTGTTTGGTATTCACAGGCATTAACCGAAACGTTGCCCAAATAAAAGCACATATATTGTAATAGTCACAACTACAATCAAGATATACCCAAAACGGGCCAAAATATCAAACCGTCTGGCTTCTTTGGTACGTTTAGCGTTGTGGAAGCGTTCTCCTATTAAAGTTACAAGCACGCACAGCAAACAGAGGCCAAAAAAGACGTAGAAACCATATTCGGCAGCTGTAGTGTAAGTAGCCTCGCTTAACTGACTGTTAATACCTGTCAATAAAACTGCGCTTGCCAGTAATGAACTGGTAGCAATTGTCAGGCGTTCTTTCGTAAGGGTAATTGGAAAATGGAGGGTAATATAAACCACCAGTACCAAAAGACCAAGTGGTAGCAAAGCTTTGACCAGATAGACCAGAGTTTTGCGCTGAATGGTGACTATCACTTGAAAACTAGGATATTCAGTCACATTTGAAGTGCTAAATGCTTCTGGATCGCCCCTAGTAGAACTGCTACGAGTGGTATCTTGAGAAAAGCGCGCATTCCGCAAAGTCCAAGAGGATAAACCTTCAAAAGCCCCACTGGTAGCTAGGGATTGTTGGCCTAGACCAAGCGTATCTATTACATAAACGGCTCGTTCACGGGTTAGTAGTGGATGTTGAAAGCGCAAGGTAAGTTGTTGCATATCAAACGGATATTCGTGGTAATCAAACGAGGTTTTGAAATCGCCCTGAATGCGATAAGCCCGATAGTTGACGTTATCTACTTTTTTAGCTTCTATAGTGTTTTTAGGGTCAAAGCTTTTGGTATCTACCAGGTCAGGAAAGGCTACCTGGGTAACATCGTCAGCACCGCTATAGCGAAACCATAGATAGAAATCAGCCGTAAAAGTCCCTTTGGTTTGGTCTATGCGGCTAACTTTGTTAAAATCAATACCAGCATAGACCACGCGCTGCCGCCAGAGGTATTCTTCACCCAACTTAAAAACATTACCAGCCGCTTGCTCTCGTTCCAAATTTACCAAAGCCGGATTTACCAATGTAGTTAGCTGGTCGGAGGCAGAAATAAAGTGACTGGTTTTGAACTGGCCTACTTTGATCGGTTCTGTCCAGGTGTTTTGTTTATTAAAGAACAGTGGGCCTAGTGCGCTAGGGAAAGCTACTTCGGCGCGATTATAACTAGCTAGTTGGTCACGCACTTGCTGACGATTTTGGTTGAGGTTGGCCGCATCAGTTGAAAGATTGCCCCGTCGCAAGGAGTCTACAAATACCTGAGCCGCCGCGTAATATTGTAGAGCCACCGCATCGGGCTGCTCTTTATAAGTATTTTGATAATCGCCCAAAAAGCCTTGAGCCTGCTTCCCTGTACTATCCAAAACCACTGGAGCGGCTGCATACATACCATCGGTGAAATAACCAGGTTGGAAGCGTTCTTCATCTAAATTTGAAAAAAGTTTGGCAAATGCGTCGTTACCTAGACCGGAGGAGCCAAAAAAACGGGGAGTGAGACCGCGCCTGCGTAAATCCACCACAATATCACGCGAAGCGGTAGATGGCGAAATACCTAAATAGACAATGCCTGGGTCTGAATCGGCTTGCAAATCCTTAGCAATCTGGTCAAGAGTGGCTTTGCGCTTATCAGCAGTAGCGTTCGCATCATAATACCAGATATGCTTGAGGTTGCCACCATCCCGCTTAAAAGAAACCTCTAAACCGACAGGGGCAGCCGTAGCATTAGGCGCGGGAGGTGGAATAATAAGGCTGACATTATTATAACCCAAAACCTTGCGTATATATAGCGATAGGGCATCAGATTGATTCTCTAAATCATAAGTAGCCCGAAAATAGTAGGGATTGTCTCGTGTAATGTCAACCAAAGTATTGTTAGCGGTCAAGGCTGGCAAGTGGGCATCACGGTAGATAGGAGCAGCCGCGAGGGAGGTGGTACTGGTGGCGTGGCCGAAAACTACAACTGCCGGGCTAGTGACAATCTCTTGCGCCCGTTGCTTGGCTACTTTAGGGTCGCCCGCATCATCAAATGTTAGAATTTTAAGCGGATGGCCGTCCACCCCACCGCTCTGATTAACCCCATCAAAGACCAATTGCACTGTATTAACTATTTCATGGCCTTGCAGACTATTAGAACCGGTTAAGGGGGCTGCCATAGCTATATAAATTGGGTCAGGGGCTTTGCTATTGAAGAACAGATTAAAAAACAAAAAACCTCCACCTGCTAACAACAAAACTACCAAAGCCAACCAGGACCAAAGGGGAATTTTGGGTAGCGAAAAACGGCTACGGAGTTTGGCTGCCGGAACGTTGTCTTCGGCAGTAGTCAGAGTGTCTTTATCAATTTGCATTGCAGTATCGTTACTTTCCACGAGATAAACTTAGCAGTTGCGTTTTAACAACATCTTAATATATAGAGGTATAACTGTCAAGCTCGGTTTAGTGAGTCTCAAAAGCGGGCATAGCTCGCAATTTGTCCGGGTTGCGGACGTTCTGGATACCCCTGATTTGTTCGCCTACGATGTCCAAAACCATTACTCCATCAATTTTCTGGTTGACATAATATAACAAGCCCGGTTGCCCGTTGATTTGGGCGAACCGATAAACGGTAGCGGCAGGAGCTTTTTTTGCTAACCCTATCACGAAACGCGCTACGTTGTTTGGGCCATATACTGGTCTGGTGGCGGCACTGGCTTTGCCCCCGCCGTCCGCCGTCAGCACAATATCTTCGGTCAGCAGACCAATCAAGCCCGGCAGGTCGCCCTGGGTGCAGGCGGCAAAAAACTGACGAGTAAGCTTCTCGCGCTGGGTGGGCGAAACATCAAAGCGGGGACGATGGGCGACCAGGTGTTGGCGAGCGCGGTGTACCATTTGGCGGCAGTTGGCTTCGCTTTTACCCACTATCTGCGCCACCTCTGGATAATCGTAATCGAAAATTTCCCGCAGCAAAAAGACTGCCCGTTCGACGGGCGACAAACTTTCCAGCACCACCAGAAAAGCCAGCGAAAGCGAGTCGGCTTTTTCGATGGTGTCCGCCACATCGGGAAACTGCTCGGTCAAAAGCGGTTCGGGCAGCCACGGCCCGACATAAACTTCGCGCTGGGCCTGGGCCGAACGCAGCTGGTCTATGCAAAGCCGGGTCACAATCGTCGAAAGATAAGCTTTGGCCGATTGCACTTCGTCCGCTTGTGTGCGTGACCAGCGCAAAAAAGCCTCTTGCACAATATCTTCCGCGTCCATCACGCTACCGAGCATTCGATACGCCACCGAAAGCATCAAAGGGCGATACTGATTAAAAGTTTCCACCTGTGTCATAGCTTTTCCGCCAGAATATTAAAAGAAAGTAACTATCAGCTGTCCTTTTTGTAGGACGCGCAGCCTGAATAGTTACAAATCATTTTAACTTACCAGTTCCGTTTGCCGCTCTGGAACGCCAGCAGTATTTTGGCTCAAAATTAGCTGGGCAGCGTTTTTGGCACTGGCAAGGGCCGCATCCAGCAACATCCCCTCCGGCCCGACCCAATCGCCTGCTACATACAAATCAGGCAAGCCCGGCACTCCTGGCCCTGGTCTGCCCGTCAATCCGCCTTGCCTGGCAGTCACAACGGCGTTGGAAACCGTCATTTTGGGCAAAAAACGCCGCTCAATAACCGCGTCGCGCCAGCCCGGTTGCAACAAGTCAAGCATTGCTTCCAATTCGCGCTCGTCCGCTTTGGCGTTGGTAGGCGTGTGCGGGTCAAGATATTTGGCAGCGTGTAGCATCACTCCATCAGCTGGCCCTAGTTTCGCCTTGGCCGAGTGTACCGAAAAGTATAAGGGTTGGTCAACACCGAGCGCGAAACGGCGGTCTGGCACTGGTAGCCGATTCAAACCTAAATCCAAACAGGCGGCCTGGACTGGCAAAGCGTGGGCAGCCCAGTCTTGTAACACCCGATGCTTGCCTTCATCAACTAAAGCACTGACGTGGGCCGGACTCAGACCTGCTACTATTATAGTGGTAGCTGCAATAGTGCTACCGTCGGCCAGCCGCAAGATTTTGGCAATCGGTTCAATCCCCTCAATCCGGCTGTCAGGCTTGATAAGCACGCCCGCTTTTTGAGCTTTTTGTTTTAACCCGTCAATCAAGGTTTGCCAGCCGCCGTCTAAATAAGATACTCCCCGTAAACCCGCGCTAAACTGTGCCATAAAAGCCGCCGCACTCATATCAAACGGAGCATTGGCGTAAGTTAGCAACCGCGCCAGGGCTTCTATATAAGCGCGTAAATCTGGTTGGTGGAAGGTAGTTTCGAGCCATTCGCGTAAAGTCAGGTGGGTCGGAATGGTCGGTTTTGTTACCACTACACTTGCCAGCCAGGTGTCCAGCTTCAACTTGCTACTCGCTTTTAATAATCCGCTACTCAAAATCGAAATTACGCCCGACGGCAATTGATAAAGCTGGCCTCCTGAAATAGCTACCCCTTCGGTACTGGCAACCCCGCCGCTAAACGCTATTCCCAACTCGCGCAAAATCTTGATGGCGGCCCCGCCCCGGTAAAGCGCGTGCGGGCCTTGATTAAACAGAAAATTCCCGTAATGATGAGTAATAGCGCGTCCGCCTACATTAGGAGCTTTTTCAAAAAGTGTAACGCTGCGCCCGGCCCGCGCCAGCAAAGTAGCTACTGTCAGCCCGGTCAGCCCGCCGCCCACCACCGCCACGTCCGTTGTTTTTGTTGGCATCTTTTACCTCACTTTTCAATCCTGTCTAATTCAATACTGTTCAAATAAACTGTAGGCGGCGCGTCCATGCGCCCGCTATTGTTCCGAACTCGCCGACTGCGCGGGCGCATGAACGCGCCGCCTACAATAAAAATCTTTATTATCACAAATATTAGACGAGGCAGACCCATTTTTTGTGACAGCCCATTGCAAAAATCACCCACTAAAAGTGACACACTTCATAACAACCGCTTGATTTATCCGTTATAATAGATTGGTAAACAGTTCTGACAAAAATATGAAAATAGCTACTAAACGACTTTTAAGGAGGTCATTCCGATGCCTAGCGAAGATTTGCGTGCGTTGATCGCCCGCGCCAATAATGACAAAGACTTTTTGCGCCAACTCTTGACCAACCCGGAGCAGGCGGTCAAAGATGCCGGGTTTGAACTCAGCCAGGAAGAAATGGAAGCGGTCAAGTCCAGCCAATTCAAAGAGCAACTCAGCGACGAAGAATTGGAAAACCGCACCAGCAAAATTTTCTTCAAAATTGGCGGCTAATTCTAATTTCAAATTCAAACGCATATTAGTAGTAAAGCTGGCCGACTTTGGAGATGCGCTCCTGGTCGAGCCAGCTTTGCGTGCTTTACATAATTCTTATCCGGTGGCCCAAATTGATGTTTTGACAACCAAGAGTGGACTGCCCGCTCTGGAACGGCTGCCCTATCTGCATCGTGTCCTGCTGCTTGACAAATACCGCTTCGATAACCCGCGTGCTGCCCTAAGCCCGGCAAACTTAAAGCTAGTCTTGGGTTTTGGCTGGCAGTTGCTCCGCGCCCGTTACGATGCGGTTATCTTTTTTCATCATTTGACCACTCGCTGGGGAGCGTTGAAATTTGCGGGTCTGGCTCTAGCCACCCTCGCACCGCTACGAGCCGGGCTGGATAATCACACGGGCCGGGCCTGGTTTCTCAATCATACCCTACCGGACGGGGGGTTTGGCAACACAGGTATCAGCGAACGCGAATATTGGTTGCAACTGGCAAGCACATTGAGCGCAGCAGGTGAGTCTCAAGAGGTGGACGAGGTAGGGCGGCCCAGGTTTGTGATAAACGAAACCGAACGCCAATATGCCCAAAACCAGCTTGAAGGGTTAAGAGTCACCCAAACTGACGCGCCAATTGTAATGTTGTATCCCGGCAGCGGTGCTTATTCGCTCTCTCGACGCTGGCTACCGCTACGCTTTGCCCAGGTGGGGGACGCGCTGGTTGAAAAGTGGACAGCGCAAATCGTGATTTTGGGCAGCCAGGCCGAGGCTGAGTTGGCCGGGCAGATACAAAGTTTGATGCACCACCCGGCTACAATTTTGGTCGGACGCACGACCTTGTACGAAGCGGGAGCATTATTAGCCAGAAGCGACTTATTTATAGGTAATGATGGCGGCTTGATGAATCTGGCCGCCACAATGGGCACACCCACCGTTGCCATTTTTGGCCCAACCAATGCCCAGGCGTGGCAGCCGTTTGGTATGGCAAGCGGACAGAGTATAATAGTACAAGCCGAAGCAGATTTGCCATGCCGCCCTTGTTTGTACCGGGGCAAAGAATTAGGCAAGCGTTATGGCTGTGCACCGCGCCCCTGCCTGACCCAAATTTCGGCAGAGCAAGTAATAGCCGCCGCCAACCAGATGCTCCAAAACAGAATGAAACTAAATTCGGGTCAAAGCGTAGAATAATAGCTTGATTTGTAAGAATTGTGTTAAAATAAACCTGAAATGTGAACCTGTATGCGCCAGCCACACGGTTTAAAGAGCTAGTTTAGGGCTGGCTAACCGCTATTTATTTTTCAGCTATGTTATTAGGGAGGACTTTGCAAAATGGGTATTCTGGATAGAATGTCAACCATTCTCCGCTCCAACATCAACGCCTCGTTGGACAGGGCGGAAGACCCCGAAAAAATGCTTGACCAGATTATTCGCGACATGGGTAATGCCATCGAGGAAGCCAAAGGTCAGGTGGCGATGGTAATTGCCCAAGAGAAACAAATCGAAGCCGAGAAAATTAACGCCCAAAAGTCGTCCCAACAATGGGGAGAACGGGCCGAAAAAGCGGTGCGGGCGGGCCGTGACGACCTGGCTTCCGAAGCTTTGCGCCGTAAACGAGACTTCGACAACATTGTAACTACTTACAGCACCCAATACGAGGCCCAGCATCAGATGAGTTCCAAACTGCGTAGCCAGATGGACTTGCTGATGAGCAAATACGATGATGCTGTCCGCAACCGTGACGTGATGATTGCACGGCATCGGCAGGCGTTGGCTTCCCAGAAAATCAACAAACAAATCGCCGCCATTAGTGGTATGGATCATGGCAGCGAACTGGCCCGCATGGATCAGCGTATTCGTCAGGAAGAAGCTCTGGCCTCTGCCAACGAGGAATTACAATCAACCTCAGTTGAAGACCAGTTCCGCCAACTTGAAGCTCACGATGGCGTAGATGACGACCTCAAGTTGCTCAAAGCCCGCATGGGAATGGGCGGCAACCCACCCCCTGCTCAGTAAATATTAAGTCCAATCGGCACAGACAGGCGTAACCCTCCGTGCCGATTTTTGTTGAGTGTCGTTCATAATTTTGGGCGACACCGAAGGATAAATCCATCGGCAACCAGATTCCAAACCCGATTCATCGGTTGTTAGAACTTGATGAGGAGAATTGTTTTGGGGCTGCCACTACTGGAACGGTGGTTCAACCCACTAAAGTGGGTTTAGAATCTATTGGCCGATGGATAAATCCATCGGTCTTGACGTGTAAAATTATGCACCACCTCCGATTTTACAACTTGTCAAAAAATATTAATACGTGTACAATACTTCGTAATGAAGACAGCGCAGTAATCATAGCTTTATAATCGCCTGGCTAAAAAGATTGCCTGACTGCCCTCAAAATTGTTGTACCTAACCCTTTAACCACATCATACCTACAAAAAATGAAAAAACGTCCAATTTTCTTGCTGGCTTGCATTTTATTTACTCTCAGCGTAGCACTATCACCACTTGCTGCATTGGCCGATGCACCACCTATGCCTGTACCGTCAGCCCCCAGCTTGAACCTTCAAAATTTATTCCCTACTGGAGCGCGTTCGCATCATTACGGTATCGCGGCCCATCCCTGGTGGCTCAAACTCCAATTGGATAACTTCATCAAATATTACAAAGATTTGCACGTGGGCATCGTGCGCTTGCCTGTCGAGTGGAAGACGCTTGAACCGTCGCCCGGCAACTATGATTTCGAGTTGAATGACCGCCTACTGAACCGCCTTAATGACGAAGGTTTCCAGATTATCGCCGAATTTGTAACTGTGCCACCCTGGGCCGCCTCCAACTACGATGAGTGTGTCAAAGCCGACCTCCAGTGCCGTTTCAAAACTAGCCAGGATGTGAAAGACCATTTGGGTGCGATGGCAGCGGCTTTAGCTAAACGCTACCCCTTCATAAGGATGTGGGAGTTTTGGAACGAGCCGGAGCAATGGCCGAATATACGCGACATAGCGGTTTATGGCCCTCTTTTGCACACTTTTTATACGGCAACTAAGCAAGCCGATCCATTGGTCATGGTAGCGGCTTCTACTCTGGCGGGGCCACCCTATATTGAGTGGCTCTACGAATATCTGGATATTACCTATGGCCTTAATAGTAAGGCGTGGGACGCGGTTGCTTATCATCCTTATACTGACCAAAAACAGTTTGAACCGGATGGCAGCCCCAGCCCGCTTTACAAAACTCGTCTGGAAGCTTTACGCCAACTCATGATTGATCATGGCGATGGAAACAAACCTATCTGGATTACCGAAATCGGTTGGGATTACCAACCGAAAATCCAGGCTGCCTACTTAAAAAGTGCCTTCGACTGGCTAGACCAACGCCCCTATGTGACTGTAGTAGCTGTGCATCTGCTCAATGATTGGAATGAAGAAACTTACGGCTTGATGACTACCGTACCAAACCTTTATCATACGAACCTGGATTTTACCGCTAACACGACGCTGGTGCCAAAACAACCTTTTTACGATGCTTATAAATACTACCCTAAACGCAAATTACCAAACCTGGCAGACGCGGCAACAGATACAAAGGTTTTCCCTGATACTCTACACTCAGTTCAGCAGCCGTTTTTGACGGCGTGGCAAAGTGGCGGGCTGACTTTGTTTGGTTTGCCCAAAACAAGCCAGTTTTATGAGAAAAATCAGGCGGATGGACATTATTATCTGGTGCAATACTTCGAGCGGGTGCGAATGGAGTATCATCCCGAAAGTCAAGATGTGCAATTTGGCTTATTGGGTAGCCAGTTGCTAACTGAACGCGGCTGGCTTGATGACAATGGGTTGAGCCAAAGTGGGCCTACGTTACCCGAAACCAGAACGTTTGACATAAAGGCGGTTTATTTCCAAGAGACCAGCCATAGTATAAGCGGGGAGTTTTTGGCAGCATGGCGGGCGCAGGGGGGCTTGAAAATAGTCGGTCTGCCCAAAACGGCGGTTTTTAACGAGCTTAACCCCGACGACGGCCAGACTTACCCGGTGCAGTATTTTGAGCGGGCGCGAATAGAATTGCACCCAGCGGCAAACGGCCAGCCTGCTTTTGTGACTTTTGGTTTGCTCGGCAATGACCGCCTACGTTTGCAAAAGAGGTTGGACAAAAATAACTACCCGCTTGTAGATGATTACTACAACCCAGCCCTGCCGGAATTTGCTGGTTAAAAGTAGTATTGGCACAAACAAGGGTTTTTATTGTAGGCGGCGCGTCCCCACGCCCACTATGCTGCCAGATCACTGATGATGCTGGCGCGGGGACGCGCCGCCTACAGATTATTTGAATGGTATTGCTTTTAGTCGTTCCAGACTTGGGCTTTTCGGGCGAAGTCGGGTGAAAAGGCCGATACTACGCAAAAAAGATGGTCGGCAGGGTCGCGCATTACCACCCAGCCTTCAATATTGGCAACGCGGGTTGCGCCTAAAGCTTCGAGTCGGCGAACTTCGGCTTCCTTGTCATCAGTCTCAATGTCCAGGTGTATTCGACTGGTGTCATTTACTTTTTGTAGCATGAAAGTCAGACCATTAACCCCACCCTCAAGTACCACATAAGGGTCATCAGGATTATCTTGATGTTCTGGTTGAGCTTTTAGGCCCAACGCGCCACTCCAAAAAGTGACTCCGGCTTCAAAAGTATCGGGGCTGCAATCCATCAAAATAGAACACAATTGGCTTCGGTGCATAACTTCCTCCTCGTTCTTCCCTTAAATAGTTGCTACGAAGGCTATCCAGCAACTGATTTTAGCTCGTAGCTCGTGGCTCATAGCTGTGATAGTTTTCCCACTTATCCACAAACCTTGTGGATTGTGTGGATAACAAGGACCAGTTGCCTAAAACTCGCCCAGGTCGCCCGTTTCTAAATAAGCTTCTTCGGAGTTTTCTTGAGCATTTTCTCCATAGTAATCCGTCAGCATATCGTTACCGAACTCATCTACCACTGCCCCATTTTGGACTGCTACGCGCCGCCCGTAATCAGGCTGACTTTGCGGCTTATTATTACTTCGCCCGTTGCGCCGCCGATTGTTGTTGCTAACGCCAATATCGCTTTCGCCTTCACGCGGCACTAGAGCTTTTTCTAACGCCTCGGTCAGAGTAGCCGCGCCGATAGCCACGAAACCAGGAGGTACGGCCAGGGGTCGGTCATTGGCGGTTGCGCTTTTGGGATAGATGGCGCGGGTAAAACCAAGTTTGGCGGCTTCGGCCAGCCGCCGTTCCAACTGACTGACCATACGCACTTCGCCTGATAAACCAATTTCGCCAATCAGGACGGTGTTCGGGTCAATTTCACATTCCTGGAACGACGAAAAGATGGCTGCCGCTACACTCAAATCTACGGCGGGTTCGTTGATTTTCAGGCCACCCACCACATTTACATATACATCCTGGTTGCCCAACGGTACGCCCACTCGCTTGCTCAAAACCGCGCTCAACAACAGCAATCGGTTCATATCAATACCGTTGGGTGTGCGACGCGGCATTTGGGTGTAACACTGGCTGCACAACGCCTGCACTTCCACCAATATCGGGCGTGTGCCTTCCATTGTGACGGCTACAGCCGAGCCAGGCGCACCTTTCATACGCTCGGCCAGAAATGCCTGGGAAGGGTTGCTCACCTCGGTCATACCCTCGCCCTTCATCTCGAACACGCCAACCTCGTTGGTTGAACCAAAACGATTTTTGATACCACGCAGCAAGCGATATTGGTGAAAGCGGTCTCCTTCCAGGTACAAAACCGTATCTACCATGTGTTCCAGCACACGCGGCCCGGCGATGTTGCCTTCTTTGGTGACGTGGCCCACTAAAAAGACTGGCACGTTTTGCTTCTTTGCCAGCTTCATAAGGGTTGCGGTACACTCACGGATTTGGGTTACGCTGCCTGCCGCCGAAGTCATTTCGCCCCCGAATTCCTCAAAACCGCTCAAACCAAAGCCATAGTTTTGGTCTTCATCACCAATATTGCGCTCCTTGTGGGACAGATAGACAGTCTGGATCGAGTCAACCACCACTAGCGAGGGGCGTAACTCCTGAATATGGTCTAAAATCAGATTAAGGTTGGTTTCAGATAGCAGGAAAAGCCGTTCGGGAGCGAGGCCCAACCGTTCTGCCCGCAATTTAATCTGGTTGGCGGATTCCTCGGCGGAGACATACAAAATCGTCCCCAAACTTTCGGCCAACGCCGCCGTTACCTGTAGCAAAAGGGTAGATTTACCGATACCAGGGTCGCCGCTAATGAGGGTTAGCGAACCAGGCACGATACCACCACCCATCACCCGCTCGAACTCACCAATCGGGACGTGCAAGCGTTTGAAATTTTCGGTCTCCATTTTGGCGATACTTTGCGGACGGTTGTTCGCCAGACGAGGGTTGCTAACTTTGCTATTGCCTGACCCGTCGCCCTGCATACCCATCCCACCGACGCGGGCCGGAGCTTTGATTTCTTGCACAAAACTATTGAAAGCCTGACATTCGGTACAACGCCCTAGCCATTTCAGGCTCTCGAAGCCGCACTTTTCACACGTATAAACAATTTTAGGCTGCCCTTTAGCCATGTTTTCCTGCTCACAATCTCGCTTTTGCTACTTTTACTATTTGTTTTGATTTTGATGTTTCTATTATATCACATTACGCGAGATTTTCGGCATTTTGTTCTAATGATTATAACTTTTAATACCAGCCCCCAGCAAAAAATTGCTTTTACAACTGCCTCTGTAGCAGTAGTTCTACTTTTATGCAAATTTAACGACAGGGCCATTGCCAGGTCAGCGAGAGTTGTAATTCATCGCTGTGCAAAGAATCTGTTTTTGAATCGCAAACCTTTCGACTACGCTCAGAGTGACATTTTGGGCTGACCTGGCAATGGCCCTGAATTTAACGATGAGTGTGGTTCATGATTTTGCAGGGTTACGCTTTGACGATGGATTCATCCATCGGTATCGCCAAAGCACAGCCAAGTCATTAGCGGTGCAAAAATGTGAACCACACCCTTTAACGATGAAGGTGTTTACACATTATTACAGACGTGCTACAGTGTAATAGATGGATTGGGGTCTCCCGGTCGGCAGAAAAGGACCTGTAAGGTCTTTTTTGCTTTTATACTGTGGAATTATTTTATTTTGAGGATCGAAATTTTTCATCGAGTAGTCGCCAGACTCGTCCAAAAATAAACAGTATCGCTGGGTACAAACTCCGTGTATATCAAACATAAATACTTTGTAACTACTCAGGTTGTTTGTAGGAGGCTGCTCCGCCAGCCGATACAGCTGTCATTCTAAGACCGACAACCATCGGCTGGCAGAGCAGCCTCCTACAAAAAACAAGCTGGCTGAATAGTTACAATACTTTCACCTTAAAAGAACTAATTTACTGATTTTATTTTATCATACTCCGAAGCACAGTACAAAAGCGGACGCGCTAATATAAAAATGTATTTGGCGTAACCCAACCTTACTTTTCGCATTATTATGTCCGGCAGGTAACGTTCTAGTAAAAGCAATAATTTTGTGAGGGGAAAAGGGGATGAGAAAAAAGCATTGGGGTCTGATGGTAGTTTTAACTTTGGGTGCGCTAAGTCTGATGCTGGTCGCGTGCGACACTCCTACAGCTAATGTTGTCGTCATAAAATCGGCAGAAACAAGTGGGGCTGGCCCAGCCTACAACTTTAGCCCAACTCTAACCGTAGCACCTACAAAATTACCAATTCTAACGACAGCGATTGCTACTCAGGCTAACAAGTTTACCGCCTCGCTTCCATCACCTGCGCCTACTTTCGTGCCGTCTTTGCCAGCCAATGCCAAACCGTGTCAGGCGGCTGATTTGACAGCCGAGATAAAGTTTTTCAACGGAGCTACGGGCTGGTCTATCGGCGATATTTTCTTTACTAATAAAAGTCCCAACCTCTGCACCCTAAAAGGCTACTCCGAACTACAACTTTTGGACGAGAAAGGGCAACCGGACACAACTTTTCATTACAATAAACTTGAGGGCAGTTTTGATACAGCAGGCGAAACAAGTCAGGGCGTAGTTATAATCCAGCCTGGAAAAGCTGCCGCTGCTGGTTTCTGGTCATATCATTGCGATGAGGGTTACGCGCCGGCTGGCGGTAAGCTTGTTACCATATTACCTGCAACCCAGGCGCAACTTTCGGTTGCTAACGCCCCACACCGTTGCAAAAATATCAATGATATGTCAATTGGGTCTTTCAAATACGCGCCAGACAGTTGGCAATCGCTTCCCTAACTATTTGCCAGTTATTGTTTGAGGGTCGGGTCGAAAGCGTCGCGCAAACCGTCGGCGATTAGATAAACCGAAAGCACGGTCAGGAAAATCATGATGCCAGGCCCGATAATTAAAAAGGGATTGTGGTTGCCCCGGTAGGTCAAGTATTGCGACGAACTAGACAGCATTTTACCCCAACTTATGTCAGGGTCTCGGATACCGAAACCGAGGTAACTCAAAGCGGCCTCGCCCAACATTGCTCCGGCAATATCCGTACCGATTAGCACCAGCAAAATCGAAACAATGTTGGGTAAGAGATGTACCAGCATCAAGCGTATATAACTAGCCCCCATTACAATTGCTGCCAGGGTAAAGTCACGGGAACGCAACGAAAGGGTCAAGCCTCGTACCTGACGGGCGGTGGGTGTCCAACTCAACAAACCAAAAATCAGCGAAAGGAAAATCAGGTTTGGCCTAAAAATCCCCGCCAGCACCAGAAACAGGTATAAACTTGGGATATTGTTGATAATTTGAATAACCGCGTTGGCTAAATCGTCCACCCAGCCACCCAAAAAGCCGCTTAACAAACCCACTGGTACTCCAATCAAAATGATGATTAACGTCACCAGCAGACCGATAGAAATAGACGCGCCCCCAGCGTGAACCAGCCGCGCCAGTGTATCGCGCCCCAAATCGTCTGTACCCAACCAGTGGATAACAGTGATGCCACTGCGAAAGGTTTCGGCTGTGCCGGGCGGGGCATACGGTGTGGAATTGGCGGCACTAAAATATTCCGGCGAGGTATTAAGTAGGCTACCTGAAATAAGCGGGGCCATCGCGGTAATTATTACTATAATCACAAACAAAGCTAACGATGCCACATTCAAGCGGCTGCTCATGAAGCGACGCAAGGAAGCTTCCAGATAGCTGTAAGATTTGCGCTGCAACCTGACAGGGTTTTGAGCCACCCCACTCAATACTTTTACCCCAGGCTCTATAGTTTTTTCTGTCATTATTAACCTTTAGTTAAACTCCAAAACTACCTATAATTGATAACTATGCAGGCCGATGATTTGTCACCCTGAATGAAGGCTCTGCGGAATGAAGGGTCTGTTTTCTCGGACATTTAACAACAGATTCTTCGCTACGCGCTTCGCCAGAGCCTCCGCTCAGAATGACAGGTGAGTGATTGATAAATAATGCTTAGTACCGTACACGTGGGTCAACTAATCCATACAGGATATCGGAAATTAGCAAACCAAAAACAGAGAAAATCGAAACGAACATCAGTACCCCAATCGCCACCGGGTAGTCACTACGAGTTAAAGAGTCAATGGTGAGTTTGCCAATACCGGGCAAACCAAAAATGCGCTCGAAGATAATTGCACCGCCAATCAAGGTAGGAAGCAATTGACCAAATACCGTGACCAGCGGTATCAAAGCGTTGCGTAAAATGTGGTGGCGGTTGATGTCCTTTTCGGGTACGCCTTTGGCTTTGGCAGTCCGCACATAATCCTGGCTAATTACGTCCAAAACTTGTGAACGAGTGATACGGCTGTAACTCAGCCAACCCAAAAAGGCTATTAATAAGGTAGGTAAGACTAGCTGCCAAATAAAGTACCACACATTGCCATCATTGGCAGCACTGTAACCCGGCAGCGGCAAAATTTTGATACCAGTGGCGATTGCCAGGTTGCTAGTACCAAGTAAAATGAGCAGAGCCAGCCACCAGTTCGGGATAGCACTACCAGCTACGGTAATCACACGCACAGCTTTATCGGCAAAACTACCCCGCCGCCGTGCAATAAAAATTCCCAATGGAATACCTAGGAAGCCCAAAATTGTGCCAGCCGTGACCAAAAGCAAAGTATTGGGCAAAGCTTTGAGAACCTCATCAGTGACAGGATAGAAAGACTCGTAGGAACGCCCAAAATCGAAATGCACCGCGTTAGACAGCCATTTGAGATACTGGATGGGCAAAGGGTCATCTAAACCATATTGGGCGCGGATAGCTTTAATGTCTTCCGGTTTAAGACGGGGGTCGCCAAAAAATTTGGCTTCTGGCCCACCCGGTGCTAAATGAATAATCATAAAAGCGATAAAGCTAATCGCTAGTAGCAAACCCAAAGACTGGATTACGCGCCTAAAAATAAATCGCTGCATCTACACCTCGGTTTGCGGGAGGCGGTTGCCTCCCCCAAATATGACAAGAATAAAAACTACTTGATGTACCAGGTGGTCAAGAAGTCGTCACCACCCCGGCTATCTGTACCAATGCCTAGCGGGGTCGCCGTAACTCCACCGAGCTTTTTGCTGACGGCAGCAAACGCCAGGTTAGAGTTGACATAGATGTATGGGCCATCACGGGACTCAATAGATTGAATCTGGCTCATAATCTGTTTGCGCTTGGCACCATCGAACTCTTGCAAAGTCGAAGAGTAGAGTTTATTGACATCATCATTAACCCACGCTCCGAAGTTCAAGCTTGGGATACTGCGCCAGACATCGCCAAAACCTTCGGGATTGATACCAGCACTCCAACCCAAAGCCCCAAAATCGTAATCGAAAGGCTCAGTTTGAATTGTTTTGAGCAACGTTTGGAAATCAGTACCCACCAAATCAATATCAATACCTAATTCCTTAAAGCCTTGTTGAGCGATAGCGGCCAGTTTGGTACCTTCAGGAGTATCGGTGGAAAAAGCGTATTTAAGCTTGGGCAGGGCAGTACCGTCAGGCAAATACAGCTTACCGTCCTTCACGGTGTAGCCAGCATCTTTCAAAATCTGCCTGGCTTTGTCTGGGTCGTAGCTATATTTCATTACCGCGCTGTCGTCGTACTTATCGCTGGCCGGGGCCACATCAGCCCACATCGGTACAGCCAACCCATAATAAACTTTGTCAATAACGGCTTTGCGGTCAACTACGTAATTCAAAGCGGTGCGGAATTTTACGTCCTTGAAATAAGGCTTGCGGAAGTTGAAGGAAATGTGACCCCAACTGGCGTTAGCCGGGTTCCATTTCACCATTGTCGAATTGGGCAAAGTTTCAGCTTCGGCTTCGTCTTGATTAGAAGGCGTAAAAACGTCAAGTTCGCCGCTCTTGAGTTTCTGGAAACCAATTGAAGCATTTTCTACAATGGCTACTGTCACCGCATCAAGATAAGGTACAGGCCAGATGGTGGAAGCAGTATTTGGCACAAAGGTAATGCTCTTACCCTTGTCCCATTTTTTGAGCAACCAGGGGCCGCTACCTATAGTAGGGGCATCAATTTCAGGGTTTTTGGTTGGGTCTAACCAGTCCTTACCTTCCCAAATGTGGCGAGGCAAAGGATTGATGAAGTCGGCCCGCTCCACAATGTCAAAAGTCAAAGTGTTCATTTTTACAACGACGGTTTTAGGGTCGGGGGCGGTCAAATCCAATGCGCCGTTGGAGTCGGGTTTGGTGGGGTCAGCGATGTTTTGCGAGTAGCGCGGCCATTTGTTTTCTTTCTTGATGGCTTGCTGGTAAGTCCACAAATAATCGTCGCTGGTGATAGCCTGACCATC
>JBBQZT010000076.1:0-27851 GCA_038207455.1 Chloroflexia bacterium | reverse complement strand
CGCGTCCCCGCGCCCGCACGTTTGTACATCTAGTAGCAGAGCGGGCGCGGGGACGCGCCGCCTACAAAAAAGTCCTAATTTGTATAATATCAGGCTAAAAAACATATAAAACGGAAGTCGGGTAAAACAATGGCAATTAGTCCTCTTGCGGGCAAGGCAGCCCCACCGGAATTGTTGATTGATGTCGCCAAACTCCAAAGCCAGTATTATGATTTGCACCCTGACCCAGCGAACCCCGTCCAGAAGGTGCAGTTCGGGACTTCCGGGCATCGCGGCTCGGCGGCCAACACTGCCTTTAACGAAGACCATATCCTGGCGATGACCCAGGCTATCATCGAGTATCGGCAGAGCCAGGGCATCCGGGGGCCGCTTTTTGTAGGTATGGATACCCACGCCTTATCTGGCCCGGCTCAACAGACCGCTTTGGAAGTGCTGGCGGCCCACGAAGTCGAAGTGATGATAGCGCAGGAGGGCGGCTACACCCCTACTCCGGTTATCTCTCACGCTATCTTGACTTACAACCAGGGCCGCAGCCAGGAAGCAGGGCTGGCCGACGGTATCGTGGTCACTCCTTCGCATAATCCCCCCGCCGATGGAGGCTTTAAGTATAACCCACCTAACGGTGGCCCCGCCGACGTAGATGTAACCAGTTGGATTCAAGACCGGGCCAACGCCCTTTTAGCCGACAAGTTGCGCGGCCTGAAACGCATTTCTTACGATCAGGCGTTGGGCGCAGCCACCACTCATCAATACGATTTTATTACCCCCTACATCAAAGATTTGGCGAACGTAGTTGACATCGAAGCTATCCGACAGGCCGACCTGCGTATCGGGGCTGACCCGCTCGGCGGCGCAAGTGTCCAGTATTGGGAACCGCTTGCCCAACTTTATAACCTCAATGTTACAGTGGTAAACAAAACAGTTGACCCGACCTTCCGTTTTATGCCCGTTGACCACGATGGCAAAATTCGGATGGATTGTTCTTCGCCCTACGCCATGGCAAATCTGGTGCGCCTTAAAGACAACTACGACATTGCTTTTGGCAACGATACCGACTCTGACCGACACGGCATTGTCACCCCTAGCGTGGGCCTGATGAACCCCAATCACTATCTGGCGGTTGCCATCTGGTATCTGTTTCAGAACCGCCCCGATTGGCCGCAAAATAGCGCGATTGGCAAAACCCTGGTCAGCAGTAGTATGATTGACCGGGTGGGTCGCTCTATCGCCCGTCAGGTAGTGGAAGTGCCAGTTGGGTTTAAATGGTTCGTAGCGGGACTGTTGGATGGTAGTTTGGGCTTCGGGGGCGAGGAAAGTGCGGGCGGCTCGTTTTTACGCAAAAACGGGGCGGTCTGGACAACCGATAAAGACGGTTTGATATTAGACTTGTTAGCCGCCGAAATTCTGGCCCGCACTGGCAAAGACCCCGGTCAACATTATCAGGACTTGACCCAACAGTTCGGCAGTCCGTTGTATAGCCGAATAGACGCGCCTGCTACTCCGGTACAGAAAGCGGCCCTCAAAAAGTTATCGCCCGAAAACGTCAAGGCTACTTCGCTGGCCGGAGAACCAATTGTCTCCAAGCTTACCAAAGCTCCAGGTAACGGAGCCGAGATTGGCGGTCTCAAAGTGGTGACGGAAAACGGTTGGTTTGCGGCCCGACCTAGCGGCACGGAAGATGTCTATAAAATTTACGCAGAGAGTTTCAAGAGTCAGGCTCATCTGGACAGCATTTTGAGCGAGGCTCAGGCGATTGTGACAGCGGCCCTTTGATTTTAATAATCTACTTGGGGAGTTAATTCTAATGAAAGAAGTTATTGCAATCATCTTGGCCGGAGGTCAGGGGGAACGCCTTAGCATTTTGTCCGAACAACGGGCCAAACCTGCCGTGCCTTTTGCGGGCAAGTACCGCATCATTGATTTTACCCTTAGCAACTGTGTCAACTCCGGTATCTATAACGTTTTAGTTTTGACCCAATACCGCCCACTATCCCTCCACGACCATATCGGAACTGGCCGACCATGGGATTTAGACCGGAATCGAGGCGGGGTTAGATTGATTTCGCCCTACTTGCGTAACAAAGGTGCAGACTGGTATCGCGGGACTGCCGACGCGGTGGCCCAAAACCTGCGCCAGTTGGCCGATACACCGGGCGACCTGGTGCTTATTTTGGGTGGAGACCATATCTACAAAATGGATTACCGCCAGATGATAGATTTTCATATCAAGAGCCGGGCCACCTGCACCGTCGGCACTTTGCGCGTGTCCCTCGAAGAAGCGACGCGCTTTGGTATTATGAGCGTGGATAAAATGGGGAAGGTATTAGAATTTCAGGAGAAACCCAAAAAGCCCAAAGGCGATCTGGCTTCGATGGGTATTTATGTCTTTGATAAAAAAGTGCTGATGGAAAAGTTGATGCTGGACTCAGGCAGCCAAACCAGCAAACACGACTTCGGGCATAGCATTATTCCTTCGATGGTACAAAACGAGGAGGCGATTTTTGCCTTTCCTTTTGAGGGTTACTGGCGCGACGTAGGAACTGTCGAGTCTTATTGGGAAGCCAATATGGAATTGTTGGAAGAAAAACCAGCCCTGAACCTATATGAGCGCAACTGGATCATCAGCACCAAAAGCGAGGAACGCCCACCCGCTTTGGTTAGCAACGGGGCGAACGTTCAACGTAGCTTGATTTCCCACGGTTGTGTGATAAATGGGGAAGTTTCGCATAGCGTTCTTTCGCCCGGTGTACGGGTCGAAGCCGGGGCGGTGATACGTAACTCGATTGTGATGTTTGATACTATCGTGCGGGCAGGCAGCGTGCTAGACCGGGTGATTGTGGATAAAGAAGTGGAAATCGGCGCGAACTGTAAAATCGGTTACGGTGAAGAAAACATTCCTAACGAATTGTATCCACAACGGCTTAACACGGGGTTGACGCTCATCGGCAAGCGGGCCTCAGTTCCGCCCGGCTTTACTATTGGGCGCAATTGTTTAATCGCTGGGGAAGTGGAAGCCGAAGATTTCCCAACAGATTCAAAAGAAATCGCTAGTGGCAAAAGTGTAATGGCAAACGACGAACGCTTGCTCAAAAATTACGCCGGGCTGTAGTTAGCCAGGGCGTGGTGCTAGATGTCACCCTGACGAAGGAAGGGTCTGTTCAAAAACCTTAATACCAAACAGACCCTTCACTCCGCAAAGCCTTCGTTCAGGGTGACAACCGTCCTAACCTATCTAGCACAATTCCCTAACTATTCACCAGCGCAAAAAATTTAGAAAAATGTCGTAACTGTTCAGCCAGGCGCATCTGTTACGGCCAGCAGGGTTCTAAGCCGATTGCTCGTGGCTCGTAGCTCTCTATAGGAAAGGGGTGTTGTATGGCTAAATTGAACAAAGTGGCCGTTTTTACCAAAGAGTACCCGCCCTATGTCTATGGTGGGGCGGGCGTACACGTCGAATATCTCTGCCGCGAACTGGCCCGTTTGATACCCGTCGAAGTGCGCTGCTTTGGAGACCAGACTATTCAAGAGGGCAATCTTACCGTCAAAGGCTACCCCGTGTGGGACGAGGTTAAGCAAAACACCGACCCGCGTTTTGTGGGAGCGATAGATGCTTTTGCCCGTAGTCTGGCAATGGCAAAGGACAATCTGCACGCGGATATTGTGCATTGTCACACCTGGTACACCGATATGGCGGGCTTGCTGGCTGGTAAGTTGTGGGACGTGCCATCGGTGCTGACTATCCACTCGTTAGAACCTTTGCGCCCCTGGAAAGTCGAGCAGTTGGGCAATGCCTATCACCTGAGTGCCTGGATGGAAAAGACCGCTATCGAACAAGCCGACGCGATAATCGCGGTATCCCAAGAAACCCGCCAGGATGTGCTGAGACTTTTCGATGTGCCAGCCGACAAAGTTCACGTTATCTACAACGGGATTGACCTGGAAGAATACCATAAAACCGAGGCCACCGATGCTCTGACCCGGTATGGCATTGACCCAAACCGCCCCTATATGCTATTTGTAGGTCGCATCACCCGGCAAAAAGGTATTATTCATCTAGTCAAAGCTATCCCCGATATTAACCCCTCGCTACAGATAGTCTTGTGTGCGGGTGCGCCCGATACGCCGGAAATAGACCAGGAGATGAAGGAGCTTATTCAGACGGTGATGGAGACGCGCAAAGATGTATTTTGGCTGCAAGAAATGGTGTCTCGCCCCGATACTATCCAGCTATACTCTCATGCGACGGTTTTCTGCTGCCCTTCGGTGTATGAACCGTTCGGGATTATCAACCTGGAAGCGATGGCTTGCGAGACGGCGGTAGTGGCTTCGGCAGTGGGAGGCATCAAAGAGGTGGTGATACCGGGCGAAACTGGGCTATTGGTCAACCCCAACCTTCAAGAAGGCACTTTCGACCCGCAAGACCCTGCCCAATTTGCCCATGACCTGGCCGACGCGATTAATACGGTGGCTCTGGACGAAAATTTACGCACCAAGTTTGGTCGTAACGGACGCAAGCGCGTGGAGGAACACTTTAGCTGGAGCGCAATTGCCGCCCAAACCCTGGAGTTATATCGTTCGTTGGTAGAAGTAGAATAAAAAATATCTCGACAAGCCCGCCGCTACTTGCCACGCACTTGCCGAGATATTTTCCAACTTTTACACCTGCAAAACCAAGAATTATTTCCCGTCAGTCAGCCGTTGCGCCGCCCCGGACTGCCCATTCGAGAACACAAAGGTGTTCAGAAAGTGCCACACCAGTCCCAAACCCCACACCAGAGCCAATACAATTAGTCCCGTGAGCGAGGTCGTCGCACCCGACAACACCAGGAGCAGGTAGAGACCTATCACTACCAGTTGTGCGGCTACAAAAAAGGTCAGATGGCGGTAGAACTGCCGTTTGCTGCGGCTGCGTTCGGCGCGAAAGGCATACGTTAGCTGGCTTTCAGCCTGACGGTTAAATTCGAGATTGTCCATAAATCTCCTTAATCAACCCGCATACCCAGGCACACCAAAACAAAGGTTGTGCGCCTGGCTATCCAGGTTAGCTTCTTGTCGGCGAGTAGCACCAACAAATATTAAATAAAAATCTTGGGAGAAGGCACAATCATCGTACCGGGGTCAATCAGATTCACGTTAATCGAGGGTTGCACAAGCATAGTGCAGAAGTAGCCAGTCTTAGCCAATCATGCGGCGATAGGCATCGGCATAGCGGCCAAAAGCGGCCCAGTTGTGGTCTTTCCACGCCGCGTTCATCTTGTCGAACAACAAGCGTCGCACTTGCTCGATCAAAAGACTGCGCTGTGGGTCAAGTTGAGTTTGTTCTAGCATAAAAACCTCCTTTTTGCTATTACAAATGTATTTGCTCAGGCTCGATTGTGAATTCCTTAACAAATACAATAAGATTGTAGCAGTCTTGGGCAATTTTGTCAAGTGCGGGTTGTCATTGGGTGTGACACAAAATTTTGCAGGATTTTAAACCGTCAACGGTTGAAACCGTTGGCTACTCAACCCAAACACGTTAAAACGTGTTAGCAAACCGTTCGGCAACCTAATTTATCAGGTTTGGGGTGCATAGACGACGGTTTCAACCGTTGGCTACTACTGCGTGAATGACCTATTACTTTGAAGTCAAAACAGCTGCTTCGCGCAGCCTCGCCTCTGTTTAGGGTAATAATACACCACCTGACAGCTATGCTATAATGCGGTATCTAGTTTTGGCCCAAAAGAATTGTTAAAGATGCGAAACTTATAGAGAGACGAAAGAGAAGTGCGACATGGCTCAGGCAGACTCCGAAGGCTATATTTTGGCGATTGACCAGGGAACTACCGGTACCACCTGTATTATTTTTGATCGCAAGGCTAATGTTATAGGGCGCAGTTATGCCCCGGTGCGTCAGATTTACCCACAACCCGGTTGGGTGGAACACGACCCGATAGATATTTGGAACGGCGTGCTGGCAGCGGTGCATGAGGTGATGCAGCAGAACAATATTCCTTACACGGCATTGAAAGCGGTAGGGATCACTAATCAGCGTGAGACAGTGGTATTGTGGGACAAGGATACCGGGTTGCCCGTCTATAACGCGATTGTGTGGCAATGTCGGCGCACCGCCCAAATGTGCAACAAATTGAAACAAGAAGGCATCGAAGGCGAAATTCACGCCAAGACGGGGCTGCTGCTTGACCCTTATTTTAGTGGCACTAAAGTTGCGTGGTTGCTAGATAATGTAGCAGGGTTGCGGGAACGAGCCAGCAAGGGCGAGATTTTGTTTGGTACAATTGATAGCTGGCTCATCTGGAATTTGACGGGTGGGCGTTCGCACCAGACTGATATGACTAACGCCTGCCGTACCCTGTTTTACAATATTCACGAGCTAAAATGGGACGAGGAAATCTTAAATTATCTGAATATTCCGCTCAATATGCTGCCAGATGTACACCCATCATCGTTCCGTTTTGGCGAGGTAGCGGCCCAAACCTTTGCTCCTGACCAGCCAGCTATCCCGATTACAGGGGTGGCGGGCGACCAGCAAGCGGCTTTGTTTGGTCAGGCGTGTTTTCAACCTGGTAATCTCAAAGTTACTTATGGGACAGGCGCGTTTTTGCTTATCAACACCGGCACCACTCCGGTTGAGTCGCAAAACGGTTTGCTGACGACCTTAGCCTGGGGCTATAACAACAAAGTTGAGTATGCTATCGAAGGTAGCACCTTTATCGCAGGGGCGGCGGTACAGTGGTTGCGCGACGAAATGAAAATTGTAACTAATGCTGCCGAGACCGAGCAGATGGCTCTGGCAGTGCCGGATAACGGGGGCGTGTATATCGTCCCCGCTTTCGTGGGTTTGGGTGCGCCGTATTGGGACTCGACGGCACGCGGGGCGGTTTTCGGTTTAACACGCGGCAGCAACCGTAATCATCTGGTACGGGCGGCGTTGGAAAGCATCGCCTACCAGGTACGCGACGTGCTGGAAGCGATGAAACAGGATAGCGGTCTGGAATTTGACGAAATCAAGGTAGATGGGGGAGCGGTTGCCAACAATTTCTTGATGCAATTTCAAGCTGATATGATGGGAACATCGGTTATCCGCCCTAAAGTGACCGAAACAACGGCGTTGGGGGCAGCATATCTGGCTGGGCTGGCGGTAGGGTATTGGAGTAGTCAGAAAGAAATTGCGACTTTGTGGCAAGCTGACCGGGTTTTTACTTCGCGTTTGGACGAGCAGACCCGCCAAAAACAGTATGCGACCTGGAAACGCGCCGTTAGTCGAGCGTTGGATTGGGAAGAACCCGACAAATAGTTTGTATAAAGGAGAGAGATTTTAAGTGAAAGTTATTATTCCGCTGGCTGGATTGGGAACACGCTTGCGTCCTCACACTTTTAGCCGCCCTAAGCCCCTGGTCAATGTAGCTGGTCAGCCAGTGTTGGGCCATATTTTGGACGAATTGCGCGGTCTCAATATAGAAGAAATTATTTTTATTACGGGCTATCTGGGCAACCAGATTAAAGCGTATGTAGCTAAAAACTTCGATTTCCCGGCCCGTTATGTCGAACAAACGGAGATGTTGGGGCAAGCTCACGCCATCAATTTAGCCCGCGAGTATGTAGATGGCGAGGTATTGGTTATTTTTGCCGATACCATTTTCAAGACCGATTTGACCCGTTTGCATAATCTCAAAAGCGGTGGTGTTTTGTATGTGCGCGAAGTCCCCGACCCGGCCCGCTTCGGCGTAACAGTGTTGGACGCGCAAGGGTTTGTCTCTCGGTTGGTGGAAAAGCCCAAAACTTTTGTTTCCAACCAGGCCGTAATTGGAGTCTATTTTTTCAAGGACGGCCCGGCTCTAATGGACGCGACGCAGGCAGTTATCAAGAAGGGCGAAACTTTAGGCGGCGAATTCTTTTTGGCCGATGCTATCCAGCTAATGATTGACCGAGGGACAAAGTTTGAGGCGTTCCCGGTGGAAGTGTGGGAAGATTGCGGCAAGATAGATGCCCTGCTTTTGACCAACAGCTATTTGTTGGCGCAACGCGACCAAAGCGAAAATGATGGTAAATTTCCCGGCGCAATTATCACGCCACCCGTGTTTATCGCCCACGATGCCAAAATTTCGCACAGCATTATCGGGCCGAATGTGACTGTAGCCTCCGGTGTGACCATCACCGATAGTATTATTCAAAACTCGATTATAAACGAGAAGGCCACCATCAAACGTTCGACTTTGAGCAGTTCGGTAATTGGCAGTAATGCAACGGTAACAGGGGTGTTCCGCCGCCTGAATGTGGGTGACAACAGCGAAATAGATTTCAGCGACGAATAGCTAAAAGCCGTCAGTTTCTAGCTGAAACCTAACCATTCTCTAATCAATAACTATTATTAACTAGCAATAGCTATTGACAAAGAACAGTTTTCGGATTATACTGTGATAGTATAGAAATCAAACAAAGAACAAAAGGCTGTTCGATATAGAAAGTGCGATATAATAGAAAGGTGTTGTAGAGAATGACTGCTACTGAAAGCAACACGTTTGAGCAACAAGTATTAGAGGCGGACACCCCCATGCTGACATACTTTTGGGCGACCTGGTGTCAGGCTTGCAAGCGGATGACCCCGCAGATGGAGGCGTTGGCTGCTGAAAACGATCCCCGTTATAAGCTTGTGAAGGTGGATATTGGCGCGAACCCGGAGGTGGCCGAGAAATATGGGATAATGAGTACGCCCACTCTGCTGTTGTTCAAGCCCGGTAACACCAAGCCAACCGAAATTCAGGTTGGCTTCGCCGCGAAAGATTGGGTCAAGGGTTTGGTAGAAACTTATCTGAATAAATAGCTGTCAGTAAGACATGGCTCTGTCCATTGGCGGAGCAATGTCTCACAAAGTCCATTGGCGGAGCAATGTCCCACAAATACTCAAATGCCCAAAGAACTGATGGCTGATATGCCAATATAGTAAAGAAAAATATTTAAGAGGAGCTATTAAAAATGACCGAGCGTGAAAATAACAAAAAAGTGGTGATTGTTGGAAGTGGGCCAGCCGCTTTGACCGCCGCAATCTATACCAGCCGGGCTAACCTGGACACTACTTGTGTGGCGGGCTATCAGTCGGGCGGACAGTTGATGTTGACTAGTGAAGTCGAAAACTTTCCTGGCTTCCCCGATGGTATCCAGGGGCCGGAATTGATGGACAATATGCGCCGCCAGGCCGAACGCTTTGGCACAAAGTTTGTGGATAAAGACGCGACAGGTGTGGATTTTACGGTGCGACCTCACAAAGTTTTGGTGGAAAACGAAGTTTATGAAGGCGATGCGGTCATTGTGGCGACGGGCGCGAGCGCGATCTGGCTGGGTTTGCCGAGCGAGGAGCGTTTGCGGGCGAAGGGTGTTTCCAGTTGTGCTACCTGTGATGGTTTCTTTTTCCGCAACAAGGAAATTGCCGTTGTGGGTGGAGGGGACACAGCCTTGGAAGAAGCATTGTTTCTGACCCGCTTTGCCTCCAAAGTGACGATGGTTCACCGTCGCCCGACTTTCCGGGGCAGCAAAATTATGCAGGAGCGGGTCTTTGATAACCCCAAGATTGAGGTAATTTGGGACAACCAGGTACAGGAAGTTTTGGGAGAGAATAAGGTAGCTGGCTTGCGACTGGAAAATATCAAGACAGGCGCAACTAGAGAACTGCCCGTCGAAGGCTTGTTTGTGGCTATCGGACACCGCCCCAACACCGATATTTTTAAGAATTTTCTGGATACTGATGAGCAAGGCTATATCCTGCTTCACAACCATCACGAGGCCCGCAGCAACATTTCAGGTGTGTTTGTAGCGGGTGATGTCCACGACCACCACTATCGGCAGGCGATTACGGCGGCTGGAAGCGGTTGTAAGGCAGCCATAGACGCGGAACGGTATTTGGAAGCGTTGATTGGGCAGCCCCAGGAAACGTTGACCGCCACTCGCTGGTAAATTTTTTGACAATGGCCCGCTCCTTTTGGGGGCGGGCTTTTGTTTTATAAAGAGGACTATTTAAAACTGATGGAACTGACGCATTTTAATGAAGCGGGCCGGGCTAGAATGGTGGATGTGAGCGACAAAGCTTTCAGTGACCGCCGGGGTGTAGCACGTGGCGAAGTGGTGATGCAGCCCGCCACGCTGATGATGATACGCGAAGGCCGCGCCAAAAAAGGGGATGTACTGGCCGTCGCTCAGGTGGCCGGGATTATGGCAGCCAAGAAAACCCACGAAATTATCCCCATGTGCCACCCGCTCTTGCTAACGGGCATCAATCTGAATTTTGAGTACGATGAAGCAAAATCAGCTATAATAATCGAAGCCGAGGTCAAAACGAGCGGACAGACTGGCGTGGAGATGGAAGCTTTAACCGCCGTGAGTGCCGCCGCTCTGACAATTTATGATATGGTCAAGGCGGTTGACCGGGGTATGGAAATTACGAATATACGGCTGGTGCATAAAAGCGGAGGCAAAAGCGGAACTTTTGAGGCAGTGAGCCACGAGCCACGAGCCACGAGCTAAGACAAGACGCAATTTGATAGCCAATGGTTGCTTGTGCTCGGCACGGGTGAAACCAGCGTCTATTGTCACCAGATTGCACTAGCAACAGCTTCCTCGCAAGCTTGCAACCCTGCGGGCCGTCACAATACCCGGTAGGCTCCTAATGCTTGGAACTTTGTTTGGGCTGATAGCCGATAGCTGAGGTTTACATAATGGAAAAAACGGAATATATTGCGGCGTTGCACCGAGAGGCGAGAGCTTTTGCCAAAGTAATGCAGGCCAACACTCAACCGCCTCTGCCGATTGTTCCGGCCTGTCCCGCCTGGAATACGTTGGATTTGCTTTTGCATTTGGGAAGCGTGCAGCGGATGGTAGCAAAAATCGTGACCCAGCATCTACAGGAGCGACCCACTTTCGACAGCGAATTCGTTGAATATGTGGCTTTATCTCCCCAATATTTGGGTTGGCTCATGCACACCCAACCCACTCCTGACGCTGAACTGCTGCCCGCCGAGCTTATTGATTGGTTTGAGGCAGGCGCGGCCAGACTTGAAGCCGCCTTTGTGCAGGTTGAACCGGGTGAGCCGCTTTGGACATGGGATACCGCCAACCAAACCGCCGCTCACTGGTTACGGGTGCAGGCGAGCGAAGCCGCCGTTCATCGTTGGGACGCGCAAGACGCTTATCACTGTATCGAGCCAATCGAGCCGGAACTGGCTTTGGATGCCATAAATTTTACCTTCGATGTTTTACTGCCTAAGAACCGCATAGATGCAAAAGCTCCGGCAGGGCAGGGTGAAACTTTCCATTTCCACCGTACCGATGGCCCTGGTGAATGGCTGCTGAGATTTGAACCGTCCGGCGCGGTAGTAGTGGAACGCAGCCACGCTAAAGGTGACGTAGCAATACGTGGTTCGGCTTCAGATTTATTGCTATGGTTGCGCCAACGTTTGTATTATTCGTCCGATGTGCAAGACCGCTTGCAAGTGTTTGGTGAGGTGGCTTTGCTGGAGCGGTATTTTGAGCTTGTGCCACCTACGTAGAGATAGAGAGATAGATTAGGAGATTTGGCTTTGTTACAAAATTCTGATAGTTTAGAAAGTTTTTATCTGGACGTGCTGGAAAAACTGGTTTCGCAGCCCACCGCCCCTTTTCGAGAAGAACGGGTGGCCCATCGCATCGCCACTTTTTTGCGTGAGTGGGGCGTGCCTTTTGAATTGGACGAGTTTGGGAATATTATCGCCCATTACCAGCACGGGACAGATTGTCGCCCGATGGTGTTGATGGCGCATATGGATCACCCGGCCTTTGTAATTACGGCGCGAGGTGGGCCAAACGGCACGGATTTTGTGGGTAAGTTGCAAGGCGGTGTTAGCGCACAATGTTTTGTACAAGAGGTGGCAGTCAGACTTTTCCCCAGTAGTCGGCCCGATAGCGAAGCGGGATTGGCTGCGCGTATAGTCGGATTCAAGCAGGGCGAAAAGCCCCGCGAGGTGGAATTTTATCTGAGTTTGGACAAAGCTGACGCGGTGGCGGCGGTTGAGCCGGGCGATTTCGGGGTTTGGGACTTGCCGGATTTTGAGTTGCGAGACAATTTTATCCACGCCCGCGTGATTGATGATTTAGTGGGCTGTGCGGCGGCCTTGCTAACCTTGTGGAAACTCAGCCAGGAGCAGCCGGATACCAATGTTTATGGGGTGTTTACGCGGGCTGAAGAGATGGGTCTGGTGGGTGCGACTGCCGTTTTGCAGAGTGGGCGAATGCCTAAAGCCGCTTATATTGTTTCACTTGAGGCCAGTAAAACTCTGCCTGGTGCGGTACAGGGCGAAGGGCCAGTGATAAGAGTGGGCGATAAAATTTTTACTTTCCAGGAAGAAGCTGAAATTGTTTTACGCACCGCCGCCAAAAATCTGAACAAAGGCGGGCCTGCTGGTGGGCCTCCTCTTTTCAAAAGCCAACGCCAGTTGATGAGCGGAGGCGGTTGTGAGGCCGGGGCCGCGCTGCTGGCGGGCTACACCGCGACGGGTCTGGCTTTTCCTTTGGGCAATTACCACAACGTTACAAGCGATTTCAAGCTTGAGCCGGAAAATATTCACAAGGCCGATTATATAGCTGGCATCGTGCTGTTGCAAGAAGCCGTTCGTTTGATGCCCCAGGCGGATAACTTACGTTCGGATTTGATAAAAGCTTATGGTGATGTTGAGCCTTTGATTGAGCAGCTAAAGGCTTCGACAACACTTATCAAAAAAGCGGTTCACCCAACTGATAACACACTTGGATTAGGCAAATAGGCCAAAAGGCGTATTTCTTGTGCATTTAGCATATTATTTAGCCTTTTCTGTTGGGCAGTATGTACAAAAGCACAAATTTTGCTATAATAGAAAGTAGGTTTAATACAAATTTTATCAGACCTTAGCGAATTATGGAGGTTTTTAGCAGATGACTCTCGCATTAAATCGTCTCGATGCTGAGACAACGGCAAAGCTGCCAGCGACAGAGCAAGCTAGTTTGGCTAATCAGGCTTCGCAAATTTTAGCTGCCCAGCGTAGTCCTTTTGAGATAGCGCAGGAGCAGTTTTTTTATGCCGCCGATATATTGGGTTTGGACGAAGGGATGCGCGAAATTCTGTCCGTCCCCCAACGCGAACTCAAAGTTAATTTTCCAGTCCGGCTGGATAGTGGCAGGATCAAGGTGTTTACGGGCTACCGTGTCCATCACAACAATGCCCGTGGCCCTCTCAAGGGCGGGTTGCGTTATCACCCTGGTGTTTCGATGGACGAGGTGCGGGCATTAGCGATGTGGATGACGTGGAAATGCGCCGTAGTCAATATTCCTTACGGTGGAGCTAAAGGTGGGGTGGAAGTAGATGCGACCACGCTTTCGCAACGGGAGTTGGAACGTTTGACGCGCCGTTTTGCTACGGAGCTTTCGGTTTTTATCGGCCCTGATACGGATATTCCCGCCCCGGACGTGGCTACTAATCCGCAAACAATGGCCTGGATTATGGACACCTATTCTATGCACCGGGGTCATAGTATCACGGCGGTGGTGACGGGCAAGCCGATAATTGCGGGTGGCTCGTTGGGTCGGGTCGAAGCCACCGGGCGCGGCGTGAGCTATGTGACGGGTTTCGCGGCCCAACATATGGGTTTGCCCTTGTCTGGGGCGCGAGTGGTAATACAAGGCTTTGGCAATGTCGGTTCGATTTCGGCCCGGCTATTATATGAAATGGGCTGCAAAATTGTGGCGGTCAGCGACGTTTTTGGCGGCATCTACAACCGCAACGGTCTGGATATGCCAGCCCTGTTTGACTATATCCTGACTTCGCCCAACCGCACCGTAGTAGGCTTTCCGAAGGCGGACTCGGTTAGTAACGTGGACTTGCTGACGCTACCTTGTGACATTCTTATTCCCGCCGCGCTGGAAAACCAGTTAGCCCGCTTCAACGCCGATAGAATCCAGGCGAAGTTGATTGTAGAAGCCGCGAACGGCCCGACTGCCCCCGAAGCCGACCAGATTTTTCGGGACAAGGGGATAGTGCTTGTCCCCGATATTCTGGCGAACGCAGGCGGGGTAACGGTCAGCTATTTCGAGTGGGTGCAAGACCGCCAAAGTTTCTTTTGGGAAGAAGAGGAAATTAACCAACGCTTGCAGCGAGTGATGCAGACCAGCTTCAAGGCAGTCCAGGAAATCGCCGATACCCGCAACGTGGATATGCGGACGGCAGCCTACATTCTGGCAATCGGACGGGTCGCCGATGCTAACACTGTGCGGGGCGTTTACCCGTAATAGCTGGGGTGTGTCAGAATTATAGGGTCTGGCTACCCTATACCAAATTGCGGTAGCATCGGTCTTGTCATCCTGAGCTTGTGACGGGTCTGTTATATTGGGCTTTTAGCAACAGATGCTTCACTCCACAAAGCCTCCGTTCACAACCCTACGAGCCGTGACAACGGGGTTGATGCTAGTGCAAGCTGGTGTAGATTAAAGAGGCAGGCGTATCGCCTGCCTCTTCATTTTCCAGGAACTTTAAGGGAAAATATTAAGCACCTCTGTTCGGATGTAAGCCTGAATAGTTGCACCTTTGTAACCTGTTTCTTTGGTGGACGATAATTCCTGGAGAATAGTTTGCACCAACGAAAGCTGCTGGTCTGTAGGCAGCTTATGGATAATCTCAAGCACCGTTTCATAAGCAAGCGTTTCCGTCGTACTCATAATTTGACCTTTGTTATTTTGAGCAATTTGATAAAGTAAAAGCCACCTATTTGTGACAGTAGGTGGCTCAATTTGGTTTGGGGTAAGAGTTACCCTTTTAGGCTGTTAGCGACGGTTGCCGCCTTGCAGTTCCATCAAGATTTGCAAGATGAACAGGAACAGGTTCAAGATGTCCAAATAGATACTGATGGTCAGGGCAATGGCGTTACCAACGGTGTCACGCTGTTTGCGAACGCGCTGCACGTCGAAAATCAGGTAAAAGCTGAAAATCACCACGCCAGCGTACAGATATATAGTGTAGAGCAAGGCACTATGCAGGAAGATGTTCAAAATCCCGACGATGACCAGCGCAATCACGGCAATAAACAGGTAGGGTGCAAAACCGCTAAAGTCCCGTTTGGTGGTGTAAGCATAAGCAGCCAGGGCCAGAGTTAGACCCGCCGTGATAAACAAAGCTTGATAGACGATGCCACTATAGCCCGCGTTGAACAATAGCCCAATCGTTGGACTGATGACGAGACCAGTTACAAAGGTAAAAGAGTAAAGCAGCACGAAGTTGAGACCTTGCACTTCGCGGGCCGCCATCGCTCCAATCATCAAACCGATTTCCAAAATAAAGAACAGCAGGAACGTACCGCCACTAAAATTGTATTGCAAATTCAGGGTAGTAGCCCCAAACCAAACGCCCGCTACCGCCGCAATAATCGAGAAGAAGGTGAAGGTCATCACCTTTTGCACCAGACTACTGCGCTCGGCCAGGCTCGCCTGCCCATATTGGGTCGGATAGCCACCGTTGCCAACCTGATTCTGGTTGCCCCAGCCGCCCCGGTTGTTGCCCCACTGGTTATTGTTGTTATTGTTAAACATGATTCTTTCTTATCTCCTTACTTAACCTGCCTCACGGCCCACTAGCTTTACTTCATAAGACTGGCTGCTACTGTTGGGTATGCTTTATCTTATCATATCTGGCCGAAAATGCAATTGCTAAAGGTCAATTTAGGTCAACGGTCAAGCAAACTTTATATTTAGCCTGTTACCCAGGTTTGATTAGCACGTAGGGTGTAACTTTATTCGCCACACCCTGATTTAACATCATAAATAAATACGCAAAAGCCGTTCCAAAGTTTCAGGCTGTTGTGATTTGTAATTTATCAGTCTTCAATCGCCTGATAAACTAAAGTGCTGAAATCTTCGCGTATATTCGGATTGCCGCCCTGCTGGATCATCAACAAAGCGATTAAATCTTCGGCAGGGTCATTAATCCAGGCAGTGCCGAAAGCCCCGCCCCAGCCATACGCACCTACGCTTTGACCTATCCTGGCTGCTTTGGTGACTACCGACACACCTAAGCCAAAGCCTACGTTTTGCCAGAAATCCGGTACTTGAAAAGCGTGGGTGTGCTGTTCGGGTGTCAGATAATCTTGGGTCATTATTTCGATGGTTTTGCGAGATAAAACCTTCACTCCGTCTAGCTGGCCTCGGTTGAGCAGCATCCGGGCGAATTTAAGATAGTCCGCCGTCGTAGAAACCAACCCACCCCCACCGGAAGGAAAAAGCGGCGGATTGGCGTAGTCGGTATCGTCTGGCTGGTCTATCAGTAAATTTTCGCCCGTCGTCAACGAAACACCGTAGGCAGAGGGCAGACGATGGCGAAGGGATTGCGACACCGAAAAGCTGGTTTCGTGCATACCGAGTGGTTCAAAAATACGCTGGCGGAAAAATTCTTCCAGCCCCATACCGGAGACGCGGCTTACCAATACCCCCATAATATCCGACGGAACATGGTACAGCCAGCGTGTGCCGGGGGCATAGCGCAAAGGCAATTCGCCCACTCGTTTGAGCCAGGCATTCGGTTCAAGGTTGGCATAAACCAACCTGCCGCCTTGTTTGGGGATATTAGAAAGCGGATAAGAAACTAAGCTCAGGGCTGTCCTATCATATAATACCGGAATACCCAACCAGCCAATCCCTGTTCGGTAAGTCAACAAATCGCGTAAAGTGATGGGGCGCGGAGACGGATAAACTTCGCCGTCGAGCGGGCCATCTGGATTGACCAGTACCTGACGGTTGGCAAGTTCAGGCAGCCATTTATCTATCGGTTCGTCCAGCCGCAATTTGGTTTCTTCTACCAGACTCAGCACGGCCACCGCCAGAATGGGTTTGGTCATAGAAGCGATGCGAAAGAGGGTATCTTCCTGGATGGGAGTTTGTTTATTTTCGCGGTCAAACCAACCAAATTTATCTTGATGAACTATTTCGCCATGCCGAAAAATGCAAGTAATCACCCCTGGCACATCATCGCGGGCCACGTAAGCTTGCATCGCCTCGCTAAGTCGGCCCAGTCGGGCCTTAGAAAACCCACCCACCGTTGTACTGCTCTTTGTTTGCTCCATACTTTTTGCTCCTCATATAAAAAATTACCTGTTTGTTTGCAAAAAATCCAAAACCTCTTGATTGAATTGCTCCGGGCGTTCTAGGTTAAGCATATGCGCGGTATCTGGGAAAACGACCTTTTGCGCTGCCTTAATCTGGCTCATTAAGGTTTCGCCTGCCGCCAGAATAATACTCTCATCTTGATCGCCCCACATAACCAAAGTTGGAACTTCGCTTTCACCCAACCGTCCTACAGCAGGCGGTGTGGCTCCGCGTGGCTCAACCATGTCTTCGGTGCGGTGGTAGCCATCCAAAAGCCACTGATAGACCTGTTTTCGTATAGCCAGTCTGGTAGGTTCAGTGGCTCGACGCGGCCCATCTACCCACAACTTTGCTCCGAGGGTAGCAAGCTGTTCCCACTCTTTGCTTTGCAGTAGCTGCATATAGTCGCCATACAAAGCATTTTCATCAGGTGTGGCTTGAAACTCGAACCCGCTAAAACCCGACGAGGCCAGGATAAGCCCGGCTACTTTGTCGGGAAACGCCAGCGCAAAGTCCAGCGCGATTAAACCTCCACCGGAAAGTCCTAACAAGTAGGCTTTTTTAATATTCAGGTGTTGCAACAGGTCGTATAAGTCTTGCCCATCAAAGAAAGATACAGTCTGATCAAGCGGGTTGGCCGTTGTCTGGCCGAAACCGCGCCTGTCATAGCTGATTACTTGAAAGGTGGGTGCAAGTACCTTGAATTGCTCTTGCCACATAGTATGGTCGGCACAACTAGCGTGTATCAATACCAGTGGGTAGCCGTTACCTTGCACTTCATAATATAATTGTCCGTCTTTTACTGGTGCGAAGCCAGTAGTTGGCACTTCAATCCCGTTTATCATTGTATTTAGCCTCCTGCTTCATCTAGCGTCAATATCATAAAATGGTTTGGGGTATAACGCAAGTTTTGTTGGCAAAAACCCCCGATAGTTGATGAACCTTAATAAAATAATTAGTGTACGTCCAATGGGATCGCCAACGGTTAAAACCGTCGTCTATACAAACCAAACACGTTAAAACGTGTTGTTAGAACCTGATTTATCAGGTTTGGTTCGCTTAGACGACGGTTTTAACCGTTGGCTACTGATACCCGCATTATTTTGTTAATCTTCATTACCATCGGTGTTGGGTAGCTGTGCAAAAATCTCGCCCGCACCCGAATAGCAGTTTCACCTTGACCTTTGGGGCTTATTCAGGCACAATGTTGGTCGAGATGAAAATATTACTAACCAACCAGTCAATAACCAATGGAAAAATATGTCCGAACAGGCCATCGCTCTCAACGAAAATAAAGATAGTTACGCGCCTATCGCCCGCTATTACGACCTGGAATATCAAAGTGTGACCCTCGATATTGAGTTCTACCAAGAAATGGCGCGACGAGTGGGGGCGAACCCACGTTTGCTGGAATTGGCCTGTGGTTCGGGGCGTTTGGTGCTGCCCCTCGCCCGCGCCGGGTTCAGGGTTACAGGTCTGGATTATTCCGCCGAAATGTTAAAGCTGGCCCGCCAGCGTCTGTCTCAAGAGTCCGCAGCTGTCCAGGGACGGGTACAATTGCATCAAGGCGATATGCGCGACTTCGATTTGGCCCCAAATGCTCAGTTTGACCTGATTCTGGTGGCCCTCAACTCTTTTCAGCATCTTTTGACCCAGCCCGACCAGTTGGCGTGTTTGCAAAACATCCGACGACATCTCGCTCCGGCTGGTTTGTTTATTGTAGATGTTTATAATCCCGAAGAAAAAGAAAATTACCCGGCGGACGGGCGTTTGGAGTACAACGGTAGTTTCGCCAACCCCAACAGTGGCGGCAGCGTCCAGGTTTTCTTGAGTACGACTGCTGAACCAGCCCTGCAACTACGCCACTACACCTATTTTTATGACGAAACTGCCCCCGATGGTGTATTGCGACGTAGTGTGGCCGAGCTAGATTTGCGTTATATTTACCGCTTCGAAATGGAGCTTTTACTGGCTGCTGCCGGATTTGCCATCGAAGAATTTTATGGCTCTCACGAATTCGATGAGTACGGGCCGGGCAGCAACAAGCTTATCTATGTCTGCCGCCGCGCCTGATAAAGTCTATTCGTTGGCGGGTTCAAAGCCATTTTCTTCGCACCATTCAGCAAAAGCGGCCTCGGCAGACACCGCTTCGGTTACGCTGCGGTCTTTCTCGCCGTTACTGATTTCCCAGGCTACTTGAAAAATATCTTTGCCCTCGTTATTGGTGACGACGGTAGCTTCGTCCCGGCTGCCATCTTCATAGACACAAACCGCCTTAAAAGTTCGTTTCATTCTTTGCTCCTCTAATTTCTTATTGTAACTACTCAGGCAAGTGATTTGTCACCCTGAATGAAGCGTCAACTGGTTGCTGCGAAATCAAGAGTCTGTCCTTATCGGACGTTTAGCAACAGATTCCTCCGGGTACCCCCTGGGTGGCAGAGCCTCCGTTTGGAATGACAAAAACCTGGCTGAATAATTACCTTTTGATTATATCAGCTTGAGAAAGGCTTGGGTAGCCTTCGATAACTTTTTGTCCGGTGCGGAAACTAAATGCAGCGAACGGATTAGCTCAAAGTCACTGAGTTGTACGCGCCGGATCAGGCCGATTTCGATTTCCAGTTTGACGCTGTGATTGGAAACGAACGAAACGCCCAACCCGGCACTGACCGTGCGTTTGATAGCTTCCAGGCTATTGAGTTGCAAGGCTGGTTTGATAGGCGGTAGTTGGCGGGCGGCAATAGCTCTATCCAAAACGGCCCGCGTGCCAGAACCGGGTTCGCGCAAGATAAAAGGAACGTGCCGCCCCAACAACTCGCTCAGGCTCAAAACGTCCTCCGCGATTAGAGGTTGACGGGCTGCGTCAATCAGCACCATTTCGTCTTGTCGCCACACGCTGCTAACCAGTTCCGGCATGGTTACGAACCCCTCCACCAGCCCCACTTCAAACAGATTTGCCAGTACCTTAGCCTGAACTTCGGCGGCATTGGCAATATCCAGTGCAAGCTCGATAGCCGGGTAAAGCGTGCGAAAGCGGCCCAAAGGTGCGGGCAGTAAATAAGTGCCGATAGTCATAGTGGCACATATAGCTAACCTCCCTCGTTCCAGACCATCTAGTTGTTGGAGCGCGGTTTCAGCCTCGCTTGCCAGCGTGAAAATGCGTTCAGCATATTTGTAGAGGATGCGCCCGGCCTCGTTTAGCTGGACATTGCGGCCTACGTGGTCAAAAAGCGGTTGACCCAAAGCTTTTTCTAGTTCTTGTACCCCTTTAGAAACGGCGGGCTGACTAATAAAAAGCTCATTGGCAGCGCGGCTAAAATGTTCCAGTTGAGCCACCTTATGAAAAATATACAGTTGATGGAGGTTCATAATAATAACCTTTGGTTATGTGATTGATAAAAACTATATATTGGAGTTATGAGATAATCGGTATTATACTAGAAAAGTCGAATATACTCAATCAAAAGCTGCAAAATTGCGGTTACAAAGGGAGTCAACAAAGATGGCCTTACCTACACAAGAGCGCGAAGTGGCCGAAATCAAAACGGCCAGGGAAATGGTAGCAACCAACCAACCAACAGAGCCAACAGTGGTTGCGCCCAAGCCGAATATTTACAAACAAAAGAATTTTTGGTTGGGCGTGGGTATGACCGCCGTAATTGGGCTTACAGCGATGTTACTCGCACCTTTGCCCGGTTTGGCCGTATTGGGCAGTCTCACTATTGCGCTTTTGATTGGAATTACCTGGCGGACGGTGGCGGGTCTGCCCCAAACTTACCGGGCTGGGGTACAATTTTCAGCCAAAAAGTTGCTGCGTTACGGTATTATTCTGACGGGCGTGCGCTTGAACTTTGGTCTGGTTGCCTCTAGTGGTTTGCAAGTTTTGGTGCTGGACACGCTGTTAATCACCTTTGGCATCTTGTTTATTCCCTGGCTGGCCCGCAAGTTTGGCTTACCCAGTGGCCTGGCTTTATTGTTGGGCGTGGGCCAGTCTATTTGTGGCGCGTCGGCGGTAGGGGCGGCAGCTTCGCTCACCCCCGATGCTACTGAAGACGATGTATCCCTAGCAGTAGCAATTTGTGGTTTAGTTGGTACGTTGGGTGTTTTGATCTATGTATTTTCGGTGCAAATCTTTGGCCTCCCAGCCCGTTTTTACGGTTTGATCAGCGGTTCGACGCTGCACGAAATTGCCCAGGTAGTGGCGGCAGGCCCAGCAGGTGGGAGCGGGGCGGCGGATTTGGCAATGGTCGTCAAACTGACGCGGGTAATGTTATTAGCCCCCGTCGCCGTGCTGCTGGCTTTAAGTTTTGCTTGGAAGGCCCAACGCGGCAAAGGTCAGACCAGGAGCAACTCTTTCGACTGGAAGAAAATACCTGTTCCCTGGTTTGTTTTCGGCTTCCTGGCGGTAGGTGCGCTCAATTCGACGGGTTGGTTAGCCAAAGACCTTACCAACGTGGTTTTACAAATCAGCATCTTTTTGATGGTGATGGCTATGGGCGCAATGGGTTTGAACGTTGACCTGGAGGTAATTCGCAAAACGGGCCTCAAAACGTTGGGAGTGTCCATTTTAGCCTTTACTATTTTCGCGGGAGTGAGTTTATTGTTGATCTTAGGCTTGGGTATCTAAATTTATGGATTTAGGATTGAAAAACAAAGTGGCGATAATAACGGGTGGTAGCGCGGGCATCGGTCTGGCTACGGCCCGTCTTTTTTTGCAAGAGGGTTGCAAGGTGACGATTTGCGCCCGTAACGAGGCTCGTTTGCAAGCCGCCGCCCAGGAATTACAACCGTTGGGCGAAGTGCTGACTTACACTTGTGATGTGCTGGAAGCGGCGCAGGTTGAGGAGTTGGTGGCGGCAACGGTGGAACATTTTGGCGGCATAGATATTTTGGTGAACAATGCCGGCCGCAGTCGGGTCAGCAACTTCGCCCAAACCGATGATAAAGCGTGGCGCGATGAATTAGAGTTAAAATTCTTCGGGGTTATCAATCCAGTACGGGCTGCTTATCCCTATCTGAAACAAAGTGGTGATGGGCGCATTATCAATATTAATGCGGTATTGGCTCGCCAGCCCGAACCGCAGCTAGTGGCAACGGCGGCGGCCCGCGCTGGTTTGCTAAATCTGACCCATTCGCTGGCTATCGAGTTCGCCCCCGACCACATTTTGGTAAACAGCGTCACGCTTGGCACTATCGAGAGCGACCAGTGGCGCAGACGTTATCAAGAGGCGGCTAAAAACGGTTTGACTCAACTTGATGAAACAGAATGGCTTTCCGAACAAGCCCGCCACCGCCAGATACCCCTGGGACGCTATGGTAAGCCCACCGAAGTGGCGGCAGCCATCGCTTTTTTGGCTTCAAGCCAGGCCAGCTTTATAACTGGCACATCCCTGGAAGTGGCTGGTGGCGTGAGCAGGTATATTTAACCCAAACCTGATTGTAGCTTTGAATACCGACAGCCTGGCCTAATCCTGCTAAAGTGTTAGTTAGAGGAAAACCCATTAGTTCTGCAAGAAAGGTGGCGATTGATGCGCCAATTTTTAGTCAAGGCTCGGCTGCTGCTGGCCGTTGCGATGTTTTCGGCTTTATTTGCCTTAGCAAGTTTTGGAGGTGAGGCGTTGGCCCAGGTTCCTAACCCTACGGCTGGTCCTGCTCCTACACCCGCTCCGTCCGGCTCAAACCCGACGGTACTCGCACCTACCGATGTTTCACCAGATTTCGCTCTGTTGTGTGTGCTAGGCTTCTTTGCCGTTTTGCTAATCTGGCTGGTAGCCGCAACTTTTTACACTCGCGCGGGCGTATTTGAGGATCCCAACAGTGACCCAGGCTATTGATAAAATTTAGTTTTTATCGGCGTTGCGGTCATAGTTCTTGGTGATGCCCGGCTCGTAATAAGGGCTGAGCGGTGGGCCGAAACGAGGCGTAAGCGGGTCGTTGACGAGCATCGGGCCTGGAGGTTGGGGTTGGTTACGCCTTGTTTTGGCTGGCTTTTTGGCATTAAGGTCTGACGAACCCCCCGGTTTGTTGTTTGGGCCTTTGCCATTATTTTTGCTGCTCACGGTTGGCGTTGTTCCCCCCACGCTTTCCTCGGCCAGATTGCGAATAGTCCCCAAAAGTTCATGGGAATCCACATTAATATGAGTGCGTAGGTTAAAACTTAACAGCAGGTGTGGTATTTCGGTACGCAACGAAATACGTCGGATGTCCAGACCATAATCGTTCAGCAAAGCTATCAGGCGCAAAGCATTATCGCGCCCAGTGATGGTACGATAGGCGATGCGATACAGGCTACTGGGGACAAGTTCCACCTGCCATTCATCTGGGTTACTTAACACCACCACGCGGGGTAATTGTCCTACAGCCTCAAAAATCTCAAAAGCGTTAGCAGCTAAAGGTGCGGGCCGCAGAGTAAAAATAAAATTTAGGCTATCGCGTCCACCGCGAACCACCGAAACCATCGCCGCGAATAATTCTTTGGACTGAGTCCCAATTACAATCGCTCCATCGCTAATCACTCCGCGTCCATCATTGAGCAAAATATGCAGGGTATTTGAGCCTTGCCAACGACTGGTCGCGCTGCCGCCCAAAATCGGCAGACTATCTTTTAGCCAGCGTGCAATACGGGTCAGCTTGCCGCGACTGGCCTGGTAGTTGTAAAAGTAGGACAGCACCCACACAAATACAATTCCCATCAAGAAATAAAAAATAGGTGTGTTCATTCAAGTTCTCAGTCATTAGTTTTCAGTTAAACCAACGTAGTTGACAGTCATCAGTCATCGGTAGTTTGCCAGCTAGATATAGGCACACAGGACTTGTTTATACTGACGACTGATACCTATTGACTAACTTACAAATTGCGCCACCACCTGGGGCAGCACCTCCAACACTCGTTCAATTTGAGCGGGTGTAGTGCTACGGCCCAATGTAAAACGCACCGCCGTATGTGCCAGTTCATCGGTTAAACCGAGGGCGGTTAAGACGTGACTTGGTTCGGTACTACCCGCCGCACAAGCCGAGCCACTGCTGCACAATATCCCTTGTTCTTCCAAACCAACCAAAACCGCTTCCCCTTCCACTCCTTCAAAACAAAAGCTGGCGTGGCCCGGCAAGCGGTTTGGCGGTTCAGCCCCGGTCAAAAGGGCGTTTGGCACTCGTTCGCGCACACCGGCGATTAAGCGGTCTCGCAACCCAATTAAACGCTGGTTGTTACGCGCCAGGTTTTGGTAAGCTAATTGCAAAGCCGCCGTCAAGCCTACCACGCCTGGCAAGTTTTCCGTTCCGGCCCGTCGCCCCCGCTCTTGTTCTCCACCCTGCATTTGGGCCACAAAAGGTGTACCGCGCCGCACATACAACAGACCCACCCCCTTCGGCCCGTAAAATTTGTGGGCCGAGAGCGAAAGTAAATCTACGTTTAAGCTGTTTACATCAAGCGGCAGAGTTCCGCCCGCCTGCACCGCGTCGGTGTGGAAAGGGATGCCCGCCGCGTGAGTGATACGTCCAATTTGGGCAATCGGTTCAATCGTGCCGACTTCGTTATTAGCATATATCACGCTGACCAAAGCGGTGCGCGGCGTAATCGCGGCCTCTACGTCGGCAGGGTCAACTTTGCCATCTGGCGCGACAGATAGCCAGACGATTTCAAAACCGTGCTGCTCTGCCAGAAATTTAACCGTGTTCAAAACAGCGTGATGCTCAATCGGCGTGGTAATAATCTGGTTACGTCCGTTAGCAAGTTGGGCGAAGGCCACTCCTTTGAGAGCCAGGTTATCGGCCTCGCTACCGCCACTGGTAAAAATAATCTCGCCCGCACTCGCTCCTAAAATTTCAGCGTTCTGCGCCCGCATCGCTTCAAGGTCGCGTTTGTTGTCGGAAGCCGGGGCATAGCGACTGCTGGCATTATAAAAGCGTTCGGTGAAATAGGGTGTCATCACTCGTAGCACCGCCGGGTCAAGTGGGGTAGTGGCGGCGTGGTCTAAGTAAATTAAATCATCAAAAGTTTCCTGCACAGCTTTTCACCCAATTCAGCCCAATCTTGAGGCGGTTTTTATCTCAAAATCCAGGCCAATGTCCAACGCGGGCGCACTATGAGTCAACGCCCCAACGGAAATCAAGTTTACGCCGCTTTGGGCGATAGCCCGCACGGTATCCAGGTTTACGCCGCCACTAGCTTCGGTCAGGGCGCGATTGCCAATCATAGCCACCGCCTGGCGCAACTGGTCGGGGTTCATATTATCCAGCAAAATTACATCTGCGCCGCCGTCCAGAGCCGCCGCAATCTGGTCAAGTCGGTCAACCTCGACTTCGATTTTTATTAAATGGGGTAAGGTTTGACGCGCAGCTTTTATGGCATCGGTCAAATTGAAACCAGCCGCAGTCAACGCTTCGACGTGGTTATCTTTCAGCATCACTCCATCGCTCAAGTCGCGCCGATGGTTAAAACCGCCGCCCGCTCGTACCGCGTATTTTTCTAAATCTCGCAAACCCGGTGTAGTTTTTCGGGTATCCACAATACGAGCGGCTGTACCGTAGGTAGCGACCACGTATCGGGCGGTCAGACTAGCGACACCGCTCAATCGTTGCATAAAATTGAGGGCTACCCGTTCTCCTCGCAGTAACATTCGGGCCGGGCCACTCACCCGCGCGAGCTTTGTGCCGCGTTCCAATAGTGCTCCGTCCACCAGCAAGTTTTCAAAGCTTACCTGGGGACTGACCGCCGCGTAAACTGCCGCCGCTACCTCAATTCCAGCCAGTACACCCGCTTGTCGCGCCACAAAATCGCCCCGTGCCTGTATTTGGGCCGGGATAAAGTAGTCGCTGGTCAGGTCGCCCCGCCCTAAATCCTCATCCAAAGCCATTTCCACCAGTTGTTGCAAACGGGCCGATGTAATACCCAAATTCAAATCCATAAACTAAAACCTTTATTGACTACTGCTAACTTAGGGTTACACTTTCAAAATTATTTTTCCAAAATTACGGTTTTCGGCCATGTAACGGTGTGCGTCGGCGGCATCGGCCAGGGCGAAAGTTTTATCTACCAATGGTTTGAGTTGGCCCGTTTCAAATTTATCGTGGGCGAACTCTACAAAACGCCGGGTTAGCTCGATTTTATCTGCCAGGGGACGAGCGCGAAGCGTGGTGCCAGTTACGCGCAATCGTTTCCGCATTACCAAACCTAAATCAATTTCGGTTTTACCACCGCCCAATTGTCCAATCAAAATCAGCCTGCCATATAAGTTTAGCACATTTAGATTGGGCTTCAGATAAGGCCCACCCACAAAATCCAGAATTATATCTACGCCGCCGCCATCAGTAAATTCCTTGATGCGCGGTTCAAACTGTTCGCGTTTGTAGTCAATCACCAGGTCTGCCCCCAAATTTTGACAGGCCGCTACTTTATCCGTACTGCAAGTGGTAAAAACTTGCGCTCCGGCTGCCTTTGCCAACTGGATAGCCGCGCTCCCAACGCCACTGCCACCACTATGTACGAGAACCAGCTGGTTTGGTTGCAACTCTCCCAACATAAACAAGTTTAGATATGCGGTCAGAAATGCTTCGGGGATGGCCCCGGCTTGTTCGATGGATAAATTGGCTGGTACTGGCATCGCCATCGCCGCCGGAAGGGTGACTTGTTCGGCATAACCCCCGCCCGGCAACAAAGCCATAACTCGCTGCCCGACTTGCCAGCCCTGCACGTCCCCGCCTGTTTGTAATACGTCCCCAGCCATTTCCATCCCAATAATCGGGCTGGCTCCGGGGGGCGGTGGATACAAACCCTGTCGTTGCAACAAATCAGCCCGATTGATACCAGCCGCCCGCACCCGCACCAAAAGCTCGTCCGGTTGAGGGGTTAAATCCGGTATTTCCTGCAACTGCATGACTTCCGGGCCACCGGGAGTGGGAACGACAATCGCTTTCAAATCTTCTAGCTCCTGTTTCGTGCTAACTTTACCGTCGTTTTCTTAGGTTGACCCTAATATTGTACTCTTTTGGTTGTCTGATTGCACCTGGTTTGCGTTGCCTCCTTAAATTTGTTGTGACTTTTTCAGTATCCAAACAAAAATTCTTCCGAAAACAGTTTTATAGCCCAAAGTATGTAGCGTTATGCTAAATTTCTAACTGTGATTTGGTGTTATGTAGTTATAAAAGATGTTAAAATTTTGCCAACCAGCTACATAATAGAGGTTAAATGGAAGATTACAGGATACGTTTTGAGCAAAAACTGCGGCAGCTACGCAAAGCAAAGGGATTATCACAAGCACAACTAGACGAAGCTACTGACTTATCAAATAATTTTGTTAGCTTGTTGGAACTTGGTGATTCGTCGCCTTCGTTTGAGACTTTAAAACTTTTAGCGGACGCATTAAAAGTCAAGGTTGCAGAACTGTTCAATTTTGAAAACGAAGGTGAAGTTTGAAGTCTGAATACGCCAACAATGTTTTAACACTGTTACGTCACTTACCAACAGATATTTTAGATTTGTCTGTACCACGCAAACGCTCCAAAGCACCGACTCAGGCTTTTTCAGAGTTTTTGACAAATCGGCAACAAGGGGATTGGGCAGAGCGAGTTTTGGCGGAGGCTCTTCACTCGACTTTACACAAAATGTGGGCTCGGATCTCACGTAAAAGCTACATCTGACCTTATTTTTCAAACAAGTGGCGGTAGAGGCCATGTCTGAAAACCTGGTTTACCCTAGCTATCGTGAGCGTGTAGCGGCTCTCAAAAA
>JBBQZT010000075.1:0-28692 GCA_038207455.1 Chloroflexia bacterium | reverse complement strand
CTTTCTTACCGCTATGTTCGGGTGGTAAGAGTGGAGCCAGCTGCTCCCATTGTTGGTTGCTCAAATCTCTACGTGTCATGTTACAATTCCTCCACGTAGTTATTTAGCATTTTTGGGGCCATTTGTCACACACTACCTAATGTTGGAATTTTTGGTACAATCAGTCTGTCGAAAGTAAAACCAGTGTCAAGTGCAATGCCAGGAGAGGAGCAAATAAATGTCTGTGCGACCCACCAAGTTGGAAGAGGTGCCAGCGCAAACCGCCAAAGTAGCCACAGCCGCTTTTCCTAAAGCTAATTTCTGTCTTAAACTTAGAGACGAGTTAGGTACGCTTTACCAAAATACTGACTCTAGCGAACTTTTTTCACGCGAAGGCCCACCTGGGCTGGCTCCGTGGCGACTGGCTTTGGTCAGTATCTTGCAATTTGTCGAGGGTTTGACTGACCGCCAGGCGGCACAGATGGTCCAAGCTCGCATTGACTGGAAATACCTTTTAGGTTTGGAGCTTACTGACACTGGTTTTGACTATTCAGTTTTGTCTGAGTTTCGCACCCGCTTGCTGCGTGGTGAGGCCGAAAAGTTGCTCTTGGAGGCACTGCTGGAACAACTCCGCGCCCGTAAATTACTCAAAGCGGGGGGTAAACAGCGCACGGATTCGCCTCTGTATTAGCCGCAGTGCGCTTGCTTAATCGCTTGGAAATGTTGGGCGAAACCCTACGGGCGGCTCTCAATGCGCTATCCCACGCTGCTCCCGAATGGTTGGTGGAGCAAATTCCCAGCGAATGGTTTGACCAGTATGGGCGGCGCATTGAAGAATATCGTTTGCCAATTAAGGATAGTGAAGGTCAGGAGTGGGCGATAGAGGTGGAAGTAGCAGGTTTTAGTTTGTTACAAGCTTTCAACCAGAATGAGGACTTAGAGTGGCTGCGTGAGCTAAGTGTTATTGAAAGGTTGCGTCAAATGTGGGTACAACATTTTTGGTTAGAAGATGGGCAGCTAGGCTTGCGTGAAACGGCTAGTATGCCCTTGTCCGGTCAACGTCTGCACACGCCTTATGACCCGCAAGCTCGCTAGGCTACTAAACGAGAAATCCATTGGTTAGGTTATAAGGTGCATTTGACCGAGACTTGTGAGCCGGACAGTCCTAATTTAATCACCCAAGTGTACACTACAGCAGCCAGCGTGCCAGACATCAAGGCCACTGCCCCCATTGAACAAAGTTTGGCCGAACGGGATTTACTACCTGCTAAACATATGGTAGATGCAGGTTATGTCAGTAGCGAAGTGCTGCTGGAGAGTAAAGGTCATCATCAACTAGAGTTAGTCGGGCCAATGCGGGTAGATGCAAGTTGGCAAAGCTTGGCCGCCAATGGTTATGAGGGTAAACATTTCAAGTTAGATTGGGAGGGGCAAAAGGCCGAGTGTCCGCAAGGGGAGACCAGCAGCAAATGGCAAACCAAGCAGGCTAGTCGTGAAGGGCCAGAGTACATTTTAGTGAGTTTTGAGCGTAAGGTTTGCGGGTGTTGTAAGGCCAGAGAGCAATGCACTCGTAACGCCAAGCGTGGACGGCTACTTAGGTTACGGCCCCACGCAGAACACGAGGCGATAGCTGCTCAAAAACAGCGGCCAAACGAGCCAGAGTTTAAGGAATTATTTAATAGGCGAGCGGGGATAGAAGGCACGCTGTCGCAGGCGGTACGGGTATTGGGGTTGCGACATTGCCGCTACCGGGGTTTGGAAAAAACAGAGTTGCAGCACATTTTGACGGCAGTAGCCTTAAATTTGGTGCGCTTATGGAATTGGTGGGAGGAAGTACCGCGCGTGAGCAAGCGTATCAGCCGCCTGGCCGCTCTTAAAGCAGTGGCTTGAGCCTTTTTTTTGAAAGATTAGTTAGCCAACAGTATCAGCCCTGGCGAGACATCGCACAACGCTTGAAATTCGGCGGGCTTTCGTGTATCATAACCGTGATATATTCGCTAGCTAATTACTTGGTTTTTATCAACGTATTTTTCTTTAGCCGAACAAAGCTGCTCCTGGTAGCAAAGTAGCCGAGTTCGCTTTTATAACAAGGGCAACGTAGTCGGGCTGGAATTGTCAGCCATTGGTTCAAGCTAAAACGTAGCCAGAAACAAATGCTGGAGCCTGCCAGGTTCTAGTTCGAGTCCGAAAGCAAACCTCTTCTACTTCAGGCCCATCTCAAGGTAAAGTAAAGATAGATATAGTGCTAAACGTGCCGATTAGACGGTTTCCGTTTCCAGCCACCTATTTTCGCAAACCTACTCAGTCCGCCACGCTGGAACGAACCACATTAGCACTTGAAAGGGAGAATTTGAACATGGATTTGCTCAAACGTTTGGAAGATTATCGTAGTCAGGAACGCGAACTTAACTGGGAGGGTACGTTCGGCGACTACTTTGAAATAGTCACTAAGAACCCTAAAGTGGCCCGCCTGAGTCACGGGCGCATCTACGATATGATGATGTCGGCAGGAGTGGATATTGGCAAAAATGGAGAGCCACACTACCGCTTTTTTAATGATGAAATTTTCGGCCTGGAAAAACCACTCGGCCAGGTGGTACAATACTTTGCTGGAGCGGCTCAACGCCTGGAAATTCGCAAACGCATCTTGCTGTTGATGGGGCCGGTGGGCGGTGGCAAGAGTACCATCGTGACGCTGCTCAAACGCGGCCTGGAAAAGTATAGTCGTACCTCCGATGGGGCGGTTTATGCTATTCGGGATTGCCCCATGCACGAAGACCCCCTCCACCTTGTTCCCGAAGATTTGCGGGCCGACATCGAACGCGACTACGGCGTTTACATCGAAGGCGACCTCTGCCCCCGCTGCCGTTGGAATCTCAACCATACTTACGAAGGAAAAATCGAGCGTGTGCCGATCAAGCGCGTGATGTTGAGCGAAAAGAACCGCATGGGCATCGGTACGTTTACTCCTAGCGACCCTAAATCGCAGGATATTTCGGAACTGGTAGGCGGAATTGACCTCAGCACCATCGGTGAAGTTGGTAGCGAAAGCGACCCGCGTGCCTACCGCTTCGATGGCGAACTCAACATTGCCAACCGAGGTATGATGGAATTTATCGAAATGCTGAAATCGGACGAGAAGTTTTTGTATGTACTGCTAACACTTTCCCAGGAGCAGAACATCAAAACCGGACGTTTCAGTATGATTTACGCTGACGAGGTGGTGGTTTCGCACACCAACGAAAGCGAATATTCGTCCTTCACGGGCAACAAGAAAAGCGAAGCCTTGCAAGACCGTATGATTTTGGTGCGCGTACCTTATAACTTGCGGGTGGGCGAAGAGGTCAAGATTTACGAGAAGCTAATCAGCCAGAGCAATCTCAAGGAAGTACATATTGCTCCCCACACGTTGCGGGTTGCCAGTATGTTCGCCATTCTGACCCGGCTTGAACCACCCAAGAAAGCGGGTCTGAGCTTGATGAAAAAGCTCAAGCTATACGATGGCGAAGATACCGAGGATATGAAGCAAAAAGACGTGAAGGACTTGCAGGACGAAGCTCAACGCGAGGGGATGGACGGTATCTCGCCGCGCTACGTTATCAATCAGCTTTCCAACATTTTGGCGAAAGAAGGCGCGACCTTTATCACCCCGATTGACGCGCTGCGGGCCTTGCGTGATGGTTTGGAGCAGCATACTAGCATCAACCGCGATGAACGCGAACGCTATATGAACTTTATCAGCGAAGTGCGCCGCGAATACGACGAGCTTGCCAAGAAGGAAGTACAGAAAGCCTTTGTTTATAGCTTCGAGGAGTCTGCTCGTACCTTGCTCAATAACTATTTGGACAACGTGGAAGCTTTCTGCAACAAAACCAAACTCAAAGACCCCATCACCGAGGAGGAGCTTGACCCGGACGAAGCACTGATGCGTTCAATCGAGGAGCAAATCGGTGTGACCGAAAACGCCAAGAAAAGCTTCAGGGAGGAAATTCTAATCAGGATTTCTTCGCTGGCCCGGCGCGGTCAAAAGTTTGAGTACACCAGCCACGAGCGTCTCAAGGAGGCCATCGAGAAGAAGCTCTTTACCGACCTGAAAGACATCGTAAAGATTACAACCAATAGCCGCACTCCCGACCAAGACCAACTCAAAAAGGTCAACGAAGTCATCAATCGGCTGGTAGAAATGCAAGGCTACACGCCCGACTCGGCCAATGCCCTGCTCAAATACGTCGGCACTATCCTGAACCGCTAGGGTTGGGTCAAAATGGGTCTGATTCTGCCTATCGAGAGTCAGACCCATCGCTCCTAGTTATAATCTGTCCTAAGCAGTACGTCGTTCAAAAATTTACAAAAAGCAGGAAAACGTATCTGTATGAGCGGTTGCATCAACGATAGCGGCGAAGTTACACCTAAAGGTAAGCATATTTCGCAACACCTTGTAGATAGTATAACACGGCATCGCAAAGGTCATGATTTTAGCTGGAGTTATATTGATACAGTTATAGATAACCCTTTAAGGTCAGCTATTCAACCAGACGGACGTGTTATATACTTGTACAGACAACCCATGAGACGCAGACTCTATAGTATTGTTATTTTAGAAAATGGTGATTGTATCGTAACAGCGGCACGTGATTTGGAAAATAATGATTTAGAGGGAATGGCAAAGAAAAATAATTGGTTGGGTTTGAGGTACTAACTTGAACTATACAGAGATAAAACTAAAAGCAGACGCATTTACATTAAGCATCAAGCCAGGGCAGCCCCTCAATGGCTGGTTTACTGGCACAATTTCGCTTGACTCCACTTATTTACAAAATTGTGCCCCTAGAGATGAGCTTTTTTATTGCCCGTTTGAGGATTGGCTAGAGTTATGCGATTATATTGAGAGCCATATCAATAAACTATTAGAGTTAGGTCATTTTGAGAGTCAAACCTGGGTAACTTCCGATTTAATGTTACAAGCTACTTGTTTGACAGGTGAGCTTTATTATGAATACAACGAGCTTGCGGGCCGCTTCGTAATTCGTATAATGGTCAAATTTGGCTCAGATGAAGACGCTAATTATGCAAATATAGGTTTTGAAGGTGGAGTAGAAGTAAGCGAAGTGATAGCTTTTTGTCAGGCTTTACGGGAATATGTTAACTCGCAAAAAGAAGTGTTGGTCGGAGTTTCCGGCTAAGATTTTCATAGGACTTTTTCTTCTGGCAAGAACTTGAGGATATAAATTATGAGTGGAATCATAGATCGTCCCGGTGTGTTTTCGGTGAATAAGCAGGACTGGTCACTACATCGCAAAGGTTCGATTGACCAGCAACGCCATAAAGAGCGGATTAAAGACGCGATTAAAAAGAACCTGTCCGACATCGTGAGCGAAGAAAATATTATTCTTTCGGACGGCAAAACCACTATCAAAGTGCCAATTCGCTCGCTGGACGAATATCGCTTCCGGTTCGACCCGAACGAGGGCCAGGGCGTGGGCCAGGGCGACGGTAAATCGAAGGTGGGCGATGTGATCGGGCGAGACCGCCAGAAGGGGCAGGGCAACGGCAAAGAAGCGGGCGAAGAACCCGGCGTGGATTACTACGAAGCCGAAGTGAGCCTGGACGAACTGGCTCAGATGATTTTCGAGGACTTGGGGTTGCCCAACCTGGAAGAAAAAAAGCAACAAGAGCTTGAAAGTGACAGCGTGCGTTTCACCGACATCCGCAAGACCGGAATTATGGCGAATTTGGACAAAAAACGCACCATCAAGGAAAATATTAAGCGCAACGCAATGGCGGGCAACCCGCATTTCGGCAACGTCACCAACGACGATTTACGCTTCAAAACCTGGGAACACGACATCAAGTTTCAATCCAACGCTGTGGTCATCGCTATGATGGACGTGTCCGGTTCGATGGGCGACTTCGAGAAATATATTGCCCGAAGCTTCTATTTCTGGATGGTGCGCTTCCTACGAACCAAGTACACCAACGTTAAAATTATCTTTATTTCGCACCATACCGAGGCCAAAGAAGTGACCGAGGAGGAGTTTTTCCACAAAGGCGAAAGCGGGGGAACTCAGGTTTCGTCGGCCTACGAACTGGCTCTCAGCATTATCAAGGAACGCTATAATCCCGACGACTGGAATATCTACCCCTTCCACTTTTCGGACGGTGGCAACCTGCCCTGGGACAATGACCGCTGCGTGGATTTAGTCCAGAAGTTCATCGGGATTTGCAACATTTTTGGCTACGGCGAAATACGCGAAAGCCACTATAGTTTGATGAGTACACTGATGTCGGCTTACGGACGCATCAACGACAAAAAGTTTGTGGGCGTAACCATTTCTGATAAAAGTGAGGTCTATCCAGCCCTACGTAAATTCTTTTCCCAGAAAGAACCTGTAGCGGCTAGATAAAAGGAGCGCGAAAATTATGTCTTCTGATGCACGCGAGATTAACCCGGAAAGCAGCCACCCGGACGATAAGCAGATCGCTCAGTTGAGTGAGGTGGTCGAAAAATGTTGGGACATCGCCAAAACTTTCGGGCTTGACCCGTACCCTACGCATTTTGAAATCGTGCCAGCCAGTATTATGTACGAGTTTGCGGCTTACATGGTGCCGGGCCGTTTTTCGCATTGGACACACGGTAAAGCTTATTACCGTCAGAAAACCACCTATGATTACGGGCTGCAAAAAATCTATGAGATGGTGATTAATAGCAACCCGGCCTACGCTTTTTTGATGGACAACAATACCCTGGTCAATAATATCTTGGTGATTGCTCATGTTTTGGGCCACGTGGACTTTTTCAAAAATAACCACTATTTCAGCCACACCAACCGTCAGTTTGTCAATACAGCCACGCTGCACGCCGAGCGCATTAGCGAATATGAGAACGAGCATAGCGTGGACGAGGTGGAGAAGTTCCTGGACGCGGCTCTGTCTATCGAGGAGCATATAGATACGACGGTGTGGATCAAGCCTAACGACTATAGTCAGCCGCTGGCCGATAAGAAAACGGTGTCCGATTCCCCATATTCCGACCTTTGGACGGTAGAGGAACGCAAAAAAGCTCAAGACCAAGAGAAAGAGCGGGAAAAAGAGCGCGAACGCAAACGCAAATTTCCACCTCAGCCCGAAAAAGACTTGCTGCGCTTTATCATTATGTATAGCCGCGAACTGGAGGATTGGCAGCGCGATGTGCTGGAAATCGTCCGCAACGAGGCTCTTTACACTCTGCCCATGAAGCAGACCAAAATTATGAACGAGGGTTGGGCCAGCCTGTGGCATCAGCGTATCATCCACGAACTCGAACTGGACGACGCGCAATACCTGGAGTACGCCCAAACCAACGCTGGAGTTGTTTCGCCGCACCCTAAACAGCTTAATCCCTACTATCTGGGTATCAAAATCTGGCAGGACATCGAACGCAGGTGGAACGAGCCGAATGAATATGAACGCGAGGTGTTGAAGCGTCCGGGTGGGCAGGGTCTCCAGAAGATTTTTGAGGTACGCGAATTGGATAATGACGTATCCTTCTTGCGTAATTATCTGACCAAAGAGCTTATCGAAGAACTCGATATGTATGTTTATGAAAAGCAAGATAACGAGTGGGTGATTGTCGAAAAGGATTGGGAAAAGGTGCGGGAACGCATCGTCGGCAATATGACCAACTTTGGCGACCCGTATATTATGGTGGAGGACGGTGATTACAAGCAGAACGGCGAACTTTATCTCAAGCATTATTATGAGGGAGTGCCGCTTGACTCCGGTTACGCTGAAAAGACCTTGCAATACCTCCACCAGCTATGGGGACGCACCGTCCACCTGGAAACTCAGAACGAGAACAAGCGATTGTTGCACAGTTTTGACGGACGCAGCAACACCAAGCGCGTTATTACCAGCTAACCAAGAAAGTTTCGCTCCTTCCGCTAGTGGCTAAAACTGATGGCGGAAGCGGCGCATAATTTATGAACGACAAACCGCTAGTCAGTGTAATTATCCCCGTTTACAACAGTGCCAGCACCCTGAGCCAGGCTATAGACAGCGTTTTAGAGCAAACCTATTCTAATTTTGAAATAATTGCGGTAAATGATGGCTCTACTGATAATTCACTCGAATTACTTAAAGGTTATGACTCCAAAATACGGCTTATAACGCAAGCTAACGCGGGAGTCGCGACGGCCCGCAACCGTGCTATTGCAGAGGCAAATGGCGAACTGGTTGCTTTCCTGGATAGCGATGACTGGTGGCTACCACACAAGCTGGCCCGACAGGTGGCCTTTCTACAAAAACACCCCAAAATTGACCTGGTTCATTCTGCCTATCAGATCGTAGATGAAAATGATAAGGTAACAAACCCAGCCGTGCTGATAAAGCTAAATCTGCTCAAGTCAGATGAGTTTGCTCAGTATCAGCTAGTGCGGAATTTAATTGGCATTCTCACTGTCTGTCTGTGGAAGCGTATTCTGCCAACTATTCCATTCGACGACCAACAGCCACCCTATGAAGATTGGGATTTGTGGGCGCACCTCATCTCAAAAGGATACAAAGTGGGCTATCAACCAGAAGTTTTAGCCAGCTATCGGGTTAATTTGCAGTCTAGCACTTTTCAAAAAGCTACTGATGTGCGTACACCGCAAATAATTGAGCAGATATTAAGTGTACCGCTAGATTTTCTACCTGCTAAAGCAGCCCGTTGGGTCGAGCAGCGACGTACTTTTACTAAAGAAACGTGGTTTGCCGCTTTAAGCTACCGACGCGGACAGCTAGAAGTGGCAGCCCAACAATTAGGTGGGCTGACCCAAAAATATGAAGCTAATAGTGTGCCGCTAGGTTTGCTGGCGACTTTTGCTAGTCTGATGCCCGGTGTTTATCATACTTCCAAAGATGAAAAGAGGCAGGCAGACCTGGTAGCCATTGATTTTGCGGCGACGGCCATTCAACCCGTCCTAAAAACCAAACAGTGGGAACGGTTGGGCAAAGTCTTGGTTTATCTGGCAAAAGCTAGAGTGTGGCAAAACCATAGCCGCCACATTATATTAGGCTACGTGGGCCGTGCCGTAAAAACTTATCCTGGTCTTTTATGGGACAAACGGATAGTACGACCCATTGGGCGGGCAGTTTTAGTTCAGATAAAAACGCGCTGGCACAAGCTCATTTATATTCTAACCTTTCGCTGAAACTAAAATTTACCATTTTGCAATTCTCTTTCGTATATATGAAGTGGGCCTACATCGAAAAGCACAAAAAGAATTTCTTTCAAACTGGTAGTAGGGTGCGCGTACACATATTTGACCACAGCATTTAAGGCAACGATGGCAGCGGCCTGCATCGGGTAGCCATAAACACCTGTACTGATAGCCGGAAACGCTATACTCTGCAAATCGTTTTCGTCGGCCAGTTCCAGGGTGCGGGTGTAAGCTCCGGCCAAAAGTTCAGCTTCGCCCCGTTTGCCATCATAATATACCGGCCCTACCGCATGGATGATATATTTGATGGGCGGTGGAAGCTTGGCCGCCCCTGTAACAACCGCACTCCCCGTTGGACAACCACCTAAAGGTTTGGTCAATGCCAGCAGTTCGCGCGTTCCTGCCGCACGGTGGATTGCCCCATCTACACCGCCGCCACCCGCCAGCTGGCTATTGGCCGCGTTGACAATCGCTTCCACCTTTTGCTCCACTATGTTGCCACGTACCAGACGCAGCGTGGTTTGGTTTATTTTCAGTGCGCCCATCTAAATCTTCTCCATAAACTTTGTGCCTCTAGCAGTGTGGGTAGTACCCAGACTACATAGGCAATCTCTAGTCCTCTACCCAGCTTCGTGGTATGATAGGCTTATCAATAAATAGATTTCTTCTTTAGGCTGATAGCTAATTTTAGGAAGGTGTACGCCCCCCAATGGAAATTGTATGGATAATTTTGCATATTCTGCTTTTTGTGGCAGGTTTATCTACCGTTATGTATGTTTTATTTTCAGCCGTCCGCACCTTTGTAGTGCCACGGAGTGCCAGTGATCGTTTAACTAATACCGTCTTTCGCACCTCTTGGGTTTTCTTTCGCACCCTCTTACGCCGTCGTCCCGATTACTTTGCCCGTGACCAGGTGATGGTTTTTTTTGCCCCCATCACCTTGTTTATACTGCCAGGAGTTTGGCTGGTACTGGTTTGGACTGGCTACACCGCTATGTTTTGGGGGTTAGGGGTGGATGGCATCAGTCAAGCTCTAAAAACCAGTGGTTCCTCCCTATTTACGCTCGGTTTTATCGCTTTGGACGACTTACTGCGAGCATTGGTGGCGTTTTCCGAGGCTGCTATTGGTCTGGCGTTATTGGCTCTTTTGATTGCTTATCTACCAACTATTTATTCAAGCTTTTCACGTCGCGAGTTAGCTGTGAGTTTGTTAGAGGTGCGGGCCGGTTCGCCTCCCTCAGCCGAGGAAATGGTGGTACGTTTTCACCGTTTACAACGCCTTCACTTACTACACGATATATGGGAAACCTGGGAAACCTGGTTTGTGGATATAGATGAAAGTCATACCTCATTGGCTATGCTAGTTTTCTTCCGTTCGCCGCAGCCTGAACGTTCCTGGGTGGTGGCTGCCGGAACGGTGCTGGACGCGGCGGCTCTGGTGGGTTCGACCATAGATATACCGCACGATGCCCAGGCTGACCTGACTTTACGGGCTGGCTATATCGCTTTACGCCACATCGCTGACTATTTCCGTATTTCCTACAATCCCAAACCCAAACCAAACGACCCGATTAGCCTGAGTCGAGCCGACTTTGATGCGACCTATGACCGTTTGCAAGCGGAAGGAGTGCCGCTCAAACCAGACCGAGACCAGGCCTGGCGCGATTTTGCAGGCTGGCGTGTCAATTATGATGCCCCACTGTTGGCCCTGGCCGAACTGACAATGGCTCCCGACGCGCCCTGGCTTTCCGAAAAATCCCGTAAGCGAGGCTTAATTCTGGGAGGTCGGATGGTTAAAAGCCGCCCCTTTACTAACAGCAAAAGGAAAAGTACGGGCTACAACGAACAGTAATGTCTGATTGTATCCAACAGTTTTTCCAACTCAACAGGTTTGGGCAAAAACTCATTAGCATGGATGGCAGTCGCTTTTTGTCTGAGGTTGCTATCGGCGGAGATAACTATGACTGGAATAAGAGAGAGCAAAGGGTCTTGCTCCTGAGCGGCTTTGAACTCCAGGCCGTCCATCACAGGCATCGTCAAATCTAGCAAGATTACGCAAGGTAGAGGTTCAGCCGGGTTTTGCTGCAACTGGCGAAGCGCGTCCTGCCCATTGATTGCACTTCTGACCGTATAACCTTCATCTTCCAGTATCAAGGTCAAAGCATCCCTGATAGCATACTCGTCGTCCACAATCATAACCAATTTGTTTAGCGGTAATGTTGAGGTCATATTTTTGTTTCCCCCGGCTGTCCTATTAAATTTTAGTGTAGTTTATAGGTGTCTCCTTGTCCCGTAGTTTAATTTTAATACTTTTTAGGGTAATTGTAAATACCGGATTCACTTTTTTACTTCCAGCCAGCAATAGTCGTGTGGCGGGTTAAAACCTAACACTGAGAAAGGTACTGTAGGTTGTTTTTGTTCGTGTAAAAAGCGCAACAACCGGGAATTATGGGCGTAGAAACGTTGGGCACAACGCCGGGCTACCTCTAACGAACGAAACCGCACCTGCATTTCCTGGCGTAGGGGCATCGCCACGTAATTAAAACCCTGCGCGGCCAGCCAATCGTAATCTTCGGGGCGCGGCCAAATAATGACCACTTTGCCACTTGCTTTAGTCACACGCTGGAGTTCGGCCAAACCCTGTTCACCACCCTGGGCGGCCTCGGCGGTAAAAGCCGAACAAGCCAGAGCTACATCCACACTACTATTCTCAAGGGGAATATTGTCGAACCGCCCTCGCAACGGGATAATACGCGGCGGTTTGGGTTGGGTGGCTAGTTTCTGTTCCAAAAGGTGCAACAAACCCGGTGACGGTTCAAGTGCAAAAACTTGTTTAGCTCCATCGCGCAAACATTCAAAGGAAGCCCGACCACTGCCCGCTCCTGCGTCCAACACTGTTTTGCCTGACAAGGTAGTTTTCAGGCTGCGAAAAATACCGGGGTGCAAGTTTTCGCCCTCGGTCAACTCCTCGTAGAGTTCCGGCGTTTTCCAGTAGGTAAGCTCCCAGAAAAGGCTGTCCAAAATTCGTTTTTGGGCCGCTTCAACTTCCGCCGAAGTCGGACGCACTTGTTGTAACACTAAAAACTCCGCCCGTTGACGATAAGGTAAATTGCGCGTTACCTTCTCGGTCAGTTTTGGAGTAGCTCTCTGCAAGCCCGTTGCCAAATCTTTGATGCTGAGGCCATACATCGAGTTTCGCAGCATCTCGCGCATAGTAGTATCGTCAAAAACGCTCAAATCTTCAAGCTTGAACGGATTGTTGAACAACGGCTCGTCGTGGGTGGCCGCGTTTTGGTCATTAGCATCTGCAAAATCTTCGGCGCGTTTAGCTGCTCTCAAAAAACGGTAGCTATTAGCCTTGATACTAAGCCAACTGTTTTGGGTTTCCGGCTTCCTCGCCTGCGTTGTCACTTCTTTGCTTCTCTCTAGTTTAATATTTAAGTTCCTGTCCCAAGTTTGGGTTTTCACCGTTCAGATAAGGCAAAAGTTATGCCACCCGTAAGTATAATTCTGGTCTTGACTCATTGCTCAGAGTATGTTTCAGTAGTTTCAATAGTAGCCAACGGTTAAAACCGTCGTCTAACCACACCAAACACCACCCAGGGAGTACCCGAACGTGTTGTCGAACGTCTTAACAACCTGATTTATCAGGTTTGGGCTGTATATTTTCAACCGTTAGCGGTTTCTGCAAAATTTTGTGTCACACCTCATTGCTCGCGGCTCGTTGCTGTATGTGTTAAAATTACTGATACTAAAACAAAACCTGACCAGTAAGGAGGTAACACTTGACCCTGATTGCAACGCCACCCTCAACTGAAAGTTCTGCCGCCGTTACTACCGCCTTCGCCACCTGCCCCTTGTGCGAAGCTACTTGTGGCCTGGAAATCACCACTCAGGCCCGCGAAGTTATTTCTATTCGGGGCGATACCCACGACGTATTTAGTCGGGGCTATCTTTGCCCCAAAGCCTACAGTCTTAAAGAATTGCACGCCGACCCTGACCGTATCCGTCAACCGATGGTGCGCGACGGAGAGAACTGGCGGATTGTTAGCTGGCAAGAAGCTTTTGACACCATCGAGCGCGGGCTGCTGCCTATCATCGAGAAATATGGCCGCAACGCTGTCGCCACCTATTTGGGCAATCCTAACTCCCATAATCTACCGGGTCTGGTTTATGGGCCGGAACTGTTGCGGGCTTTGGGCAGCCAGAATAATTACTCAGCCAGTACCGTTGACCAGATGCCCAAACAAGTGGCCGTTGCGCTGCTATTTGGCACGGGCTTGAGTGTACCGATACCCGATGTTGACCGCACCGATTATATACTAATTCTGGGGGCGAACCCGCTTGTCTCCAACGGCAGCTTGATGACCGCCCCTGATATGCGCGGACGCTTGCGAGATTTGCAGGCGCGAGGTGGCAAAATTGTGGTGATTGATCCGGTTCGCACCCGTACCGCCCAGGAAGCCGACGCACACCATTTTATCAAGCCGGGCAGCGATGCTTTCTTGCTATTCGCCTTGGTGCAGACACTTTTCGGCGAAAAGCTGGTTAAGCCGGGCCGTTTAGCCGCCCACGCTCAGGGTATCGAAACCGTTGAAGCGTTGGCTCAGGACTTCACGCCCGAAACTGTGGCTCCCCTCTGTGGAATTGCCCCTGCTGTTATTCGTAAGCTGGCCCGTGAACTAGCAGCCGCACCTCGCGCCGTAGTTTATGCTCGTATTGGCACTTGTACCCAGGAATTCGGCACATTGGCAAGCTGGCTGGTGGATGTTTTGAACTTTTTGACTGGCAACCTGGACGCGCCTGGCGGAGCGATGTTTCCTAAAGCGGCGGCAGGTCAGCGTAACACCGTTGGTACACCGGGCCAGGGCAAGGGTGTAAAGTTTGGTCGTTGGCGTAGTCGGATGCGTGGTTTGCCCGAAGTTTTCGGTGAACTACCAGTCAATTGTTTGGCCGAAGAAATCGAAACGCCGGGCGAAGGTCAGATACGCGCTCTCCTAACTATTGCGGGCAACCCGGCTCTCAGCACGCCCAACAGCCAGCGTCTGCAAAAAGGGTTGGTCGGGCTGGATTTTATGGTCAGTATAGATATTTACCTCAACGAAACCACGCGCCACGCCAACGTAGTATTGCCAGCCCGTTCGCCCCTGGAACATTCACACTACGATATGGTTTTCTACCAGTTGGCGATGCGAAACGTCGCGCATTATTCCCCGCCCGTCTTTGAACCGGGGCAGCCCGGTGGCCTGGAAGAATGGGAAATTATTTTGAAGCTGGCTGACATCGTGAGCGGCAAAGCTCAAAATAAGGGCGCGACTCTGGTTGAGACACTAGCCGCTCTGGATGAGGCGGTGGCGGTTCAATGGGTCAAACGCGAAGTTTCAAGCCCTGGCTCAAGTCTGGCGAGTCGGGACGTGACCGAATTGATGCAGGCTCTCGAACCGCTACGTGGCCCGGAACGGTTGCTGGAATTTATGTTGCGCTCCGGCCCTTACGGAGACGGGTTTGGTAGTAAGCCGGACGGTTTGACGCTGGCAAAACTTCAGGCCAGCCCGCACGGAATAGACCTCGGCCCACTCCAACCCCGTATCCCCGAAGTTTTACGCACTCCATCGGGCAAAATCGAACTGGCCCATCCTCTATTTATAACCGACGTGGAGCGTCTGCGTCAGACTTTGCAACGTCAACCTGTAGATGGGTTTGGAATGCTCTTAATAGGGCGGCGGGATTTACGTTCCAACAACTCCTGGATGCACAACCTGAATGTGCTGGTCAAAGGTAAAGACCGCTGCACCTTGCTGATGCACCCGACAGACGCTGCCCGCCTGGGTTTTGCAAACGGCGAAACGGCTACAGTTAGTTCGCGGGTAGGCACGGTCAGCGTACCGTTAGAAATCACAGACGAGATCATGCCAGGCGTGGTCAGTCTGCCGCACGGCTGGGGACACGGCCAACCCCGCGCCCAAATGGAAGTCGCCGCGTCGCATCCGGGTGTCAATAGCAACGTATTAGCTGACGAAACCGCCTTCGACCCGCTTTCTGGAAATGCCGTCCTCAACGGTATTCCTGTCAGCATTAATTAAGAAGTAAAATTTCATTAGGGAAACTAAGGATTTGTAATCCAATTGATTGGGTTTTGAATCTGCTTGCCGCTGGATAAATCCAGGGGTGCGACCAAATCGCAGTCGAACCGTTACTAATGCAAAATTATGTACCACACTCCGAAGGTATAAGCAGCTTGACAGAAAAGCCAGAGCAGGTTATTATGGTTAGTATCGCGTAAATCTGCGAAAAATAAGACCGAAAGATAGCTTAAAAGCAGTTTTCTAGCAACCCTCGTAACCTTTTCAGGAGGAAGTGAAGCATTGAGAAGCAAGAGACCTGGTATGTTGGGTCCCGGCGGTAAAGTAATAGTGGGCGGTATCGCTGGCATCGCCGCCATCGTGCTGCTGTGGACATTTGTGGTCAACCCGATTTTTCTAACTCGCTCCGACAGCAAAACCGATACCAATGCCAGTAATAATAACCCTACCCCCACTAGCAGTGATGGTAGTACCAGCGGGGCGGCGGCTACTACCAACATTAGCACCGCTAACACGACTGGAGCCACTACCAAAAGCGGTAGTACCAGTTCGACTATAGCGGCAGTCCCCACGATGGCTATTCCCATCGTGAACGGCCAAATAATAGATGCGAACGATGGCACGGGCGTGGCAAACGCGGTTCTTAGCGCGGGGCAGACTCAAATCGCTACCGCCGATACTACTGGTAACTTCCAAATCAGCCAAAAATTACCTTCCGGCTCGCTTACTGTGACTGCGCTGGGCTACGCACCCCTGATGCTCGACCCTAAAACCAGTATGACGGCAGTTAAGCTCACGCCCAATACTGTCAGCGGCGTACTGGTGGATGCTGATACCAAACAGCCCCTGGCTGGTATGCCCGTCAAAAGTGGCGATGTCTCCACCAATACCGACAAAGAGGGTAAGTTTACTCTCACGCGGGTGCAAGATGGTGGCACGCTGGAGATTAAGATGCTAGGGTACGCCCCCATCAGCCAGAAAATTGATCTGAAAGCCACCGACCTGACGCTTACCGCGCAATCTACCCAAATCAACGGGACGCTGACCGACTCCCAAACTGGTAAGCCGATCCAAAATGCTCTGCTAATGATAGGTGACGCAACCGCGCATCCTACCGCCACTGGCACTTTTTCTTTTCCCGATGCTGGTGCGGCTGATGCCAAAGTCAAGGTACGCGCCCCCGGTTACAGAATTCAGACTTTTAGCCTGGCCGATGCCCGCAAAGGTATCAAACTCGAACCTTTCCATTTCAGGGGTGTGTATGTGCCTGCCGCCTACGCAATTCGGGCCAATTATAACGAGTTGTTTACTCCTTATCTGCAAATGGCTGATAAAGGCGAAATTAACTCGATTGTAGTGGGTGTCAAGTCGGAATTTGGTGGTACTAACGATAGCGATGGTCTGCTGATGTATGACAGCCAGATACCTTTCGTCAAACAATACGATATGATTTATGGCAGCGGCAAAAATCCGGCTCAATTGATAGATACCCAGCATTTGCTGGCCGAGGCGCACAAACACGGCTTGTATGTGGTGGCCCGTTTCGTGGTAATGCGTGACCCTAGTCTGGCTACCGCCGATGCCAAGATTGCTATCAAAGATACTCGTAGTGGGGCAGCCTGGCGTGATACCAGTTCGCATCTAACCTGGGTGAACCCTTTTAGCCAGGATATAGTGGATTACACCGCCGCTTTAACCAAAGAGCTTTCCCAAATGGGCTATGACGAAGTGCAGCTGGACTATATCCGCTTCCCGGCTGATGCGCCCCTGCGTTATACCGACTTCGGTAACGGCTTGAAGGGCGATTTTATTTATGACGACCCGACTTTAAACCCTAAAGCTTACGACTTGCGAACCAAAGCCATTAATAAGATTGTTTCGGCCACCTACGATACCATCAAAAACAGCGATACTTTCCTGTCGCTGGATGTGTTTGGCGTAACCCTGTGGCGCACGGATGATAACAATATCGGTCAGCAATATAACGATTTGGTGATGATTTCGGACTATATTTGCCCGATGATTTATCCGTCTCACTTCGATTCGGGGACATTAAACTTTCCTGACCCTGGTAATCACCCTAAAGAGATTATCCAGCAAAGTGGTAAGTATTCCGCCCTTATCGAAGCCAAACTTCAGCCCGTTGCTCGTTATCGGCCCTGGTTAGAAGATTTTGATTATCCCTGGGGCAAGTATGCTTATAAGTATGGCCCGGACAAAGTGCAGACGCAGATAGACACAGCAGATAGCACGGTGGGGGAGACGGGTTGGACTTTGTGGAACGCCAGAGGCACTTATACCGAGTCTGTTTTGGCGAAAGTAGCCACCAGATAATTTGTTACTTTCAGGTTTTGTGACTGTCCGTGAGGTTTTATCATTGCGGACAGTTACAAAAACCTGTTTGGAGAAAGCTAACCGATGGCTCGTCGTCGTCGTAAAGGTTTGAGTTATTTACCTTCCAAGCCGCGCCGCACATGGGCGATTATATATATTGCGTTGGCGGCGTTTTTTTTTGGTGGGATTTTTTACACCAAACAGGGTATGGTCAAACCTCTGGAGGGCCAGCTGCTGGACGCTTATACCGGACATTTTATCACCGATAGCGTTAAGGTAGTCTTGAATAACGACCCTAAGTTAGCACACGCGGCAGGAATAGCGGTCAGTCAGGAAACCAGCACTGATGAGTTCGGCCAGTTCGAGTTCAAAAACGTTACCGACCATTACCAACTAACGGCCAGCACAGCCCGTTATCGGCCCGGTGATGAAACTTTCTCCGGCACTTTTAGCCCCACCCTCAAGCTCACTCCCTCTTTTTTGCAAGGTGTCGTCCGTGACGCGAAAGGCCAGCCGATAGCTAAGGCCAACGTCACCCTCAACGGCAATACTATTCAAAGCGGGCCAGGAGGCGAATTTGTGTATGGTGATGTACCTGCCAGTGGCGATGTAACAGTCAAAGTTCTAGGCTACGAACACACCGTCTCTCATTTTGACCACACCGTAAAACTTGAGGTCACAATGAACCCGTTGCGGGTCAAAGGTGTTTATTTGCCCGCCAAAACTGCTAACGATAACTACGGGCTGCAAAGTATTCTAAACCTGCTGGATACTACCGAAGTCAACGCTGTAGTTTTGGACATCAAAGACGAAAACGGCCAGACTGCTTATGATAGCCAAATCCCTTTTGCTACTTCTGCCCCGGCTGCCAAACGTTATACCAATATTAGTGCCTTAATCAGCCAACTGCACCAGCACCATGCCCACATCATTGGGCGTTTGGTATTGTTCCAGGACCCAGTTTTGACCGACAAAAAAACCGAGTGGACACTCAAAAGCAAGGCAACGGGTCGTAGTTGGGCCGATGCCGCTGGATACAACTGGATTAACCCGTATAATCAGGAAAGTTGGAAGTTTTTTATTGATTTAGCAAAAGAAGGAGCTGGGCTGGGCTTCGATGAAATTCAATTTGATTATGATCGTTTCCCGGCTTCGGGCAAGCTAGAAGATATTAGTTATGGTCAGAGCAGCGATGAGAACAGCCGATTAGCCGCCACCAACGAGATTATCCGCACAGCCCAGGACGGGCTGACCCCACTGGGCGTTTTTGTTAGCGTAACGGCTTTTGGTTCGACTATAGTTGAGCCGCAGGATGACTTGTTGGTGGGGCAGAAGTTGGACAACTATGCTCGCCAGGCCGACTTCGTGTCGCCCGCTATCTATCCGGCGGAGTGGAGCAGAGGCGCGTTCAATCTGGACATACCGGCCCAACATCCATTTGAAGTGGTTAGTACGGCTCTACACGACTCGTTGCAATATATGGCTAACAAACCGGGCTTGATGCGACCCTGGCTGGAAGCGTATAGCCCCGACAACCTTACCTATGGCGCGGCGGAAATTAAGGGCGAGATTATGGCTGCTGGGCCGGAAGTCGCTCCTGGTGGCTGGCTGCTTTGGAATCCGAGCGGTCAATATGATGTGACAATATTTGCACCAAAAACGATAGCCACCTCTAACCAAGCCAACCTACCTCAACCAACAGCCCTGCCCGGCCAAAATTCTTCTAATAGTGGCGGCAAATAATTTTTTATAGGGTGAAATCTGGTGAAACCTAAGCGTATTTTGGTTTTTAACAGTATGATAGCGGTAGTGGTCAGTCTGACGATTGGCCTAGTGTTGCTAGTGGCTTGTGGTGAAACACCCACGCCAACCAGCCAGCCTTTGCCCACCTCTACCGTTCAACTTTTGACCCTACCTGTTCCGCCCACTTCCAACAACCAGCCGACTATGACACTGGGTGGGGGTGCGCCAACGGGGGCCGCCAATACCGCTACGGCAGCCATTTTTGGCGACACCGCGCCCCCAGCCCAACCGGGAAATCTGAGTGCCACGCCTACCCCGTCTCCTTTTGCGGCGGAAGTTACTACTATCATCCCTCAAACTGGTACGGTGGGGATCTTGACTACTAACCCGCCCGATGGTGCTGGCCCGAACACTCCTACCCCCACATCGCCAAATACAGTAGTGGGCAGTGACACGGCGACCCCGACTGCGGTTGTGCCAACGCAAAACGGGCCACCGCCCACTGCGCCTGTCGGGATTTCACCCAATCCACCCCCTGTCCCCACTCAACCTATCGCGGTCTCTCCCGCCGTCATCAACAACACAGCCAGCGTGGGGGAGCAGCGTTTCGAGTTGGATTTGGGCGGGTTCAAGGCCGAGGCTTCGCTGGAATATCCTAAAGCGATGGCGGGTCCCTATGCCACGATTTTGATGTTCCAGCCCTACGGTTTGTACGACCTGGACGCAACGGTGACGACCTCACGCTTTGGCATCGGTTCACGCAACTACAAAGTGCTGGCCGACCAATTGGCTTTGCGGGGCTACGCCGTAATTCGTTATACCAAACGCGGTTATGATGCGTCCGGGCAGAACCAGAACCCGGCCCAAGCTACGCCGCTTGACCAGTTGATTAGCGATGCCAACGCCGCTTTTGAACAAATCAAGGTTAATTCGCTAGTTGACCCGCGCAAACTGATTTTGTTGGGCGAAGATGAAGGGGCGACGGTGGCGATGCGATTGGCCCAAAAGCAACCAGATGTAGCGGGACTAATTTTGATTGCTCCCATCAGCGACCCACGTGCCGCCTGGCACTACCAAAGTGTAGATGCGCCCGTTGCTTACGCCCACCAAACCTTAGACCGCGACAAAGATGGGGCGTTAAGCGTTCAAGAATGGGGAAATGCGCCGCACGGGACATATCTAGCCTCTTTCCAGAACGTGGCATTGGACGCGGGTAAGTTTACCAGCTTGATTAACACGAGCAACACCCAGGCTGCCGATATTGAGCGCGACCTCAAGCCTTATCTGGAAAAAACTTTTGAAGCCGGGCAAGGCAATCCTGAGAGGGCGACGTATCTGGCGGGTTTGTTCAAGTTAGGCGATAACACGCTCACGCTGGCTGCTTTCAAAAAACCAGTTCTGATTTTGCAGGGTGAACTTGACCAACAAGTGCCATTGGCTCAAGGGGCGGCTCTGGACACCTATCTGGCGCAACAGGGCAATTCCGACCACGCTTTGCTAAAATATCCCAAGTTGGGCCATAGTTTGTACAAGCTGGACCGTAGCGGCGCGGACGTGTCAGGGCCGTTGGACATCAACCTTGACCCGCCCAATAATCCGCTTAACGATATGCTTGGTTGGCTGAACCAACGTTATAAATAAAGTTATCATCTCAAAAATTCGGACGTAGTAAGGGCGAGATTTATCGCGCCCCTACCTTTTGAAATGATACAATAAAGCTTTGATGAAGACCGACAAAGAACGTACAAAACTTAATAACGCGCTGCCAGACACCCCGCCCAACCTGGATAAAACTAAAGCAAAGGGGCGGCGTTCGCTGGCAAATCGGGCTGGGGGCGCGATGTTTTGGAACATCATCTTTCTGCCTCTCAAAGCCGGATTGGGTTTGTTAGTATCGGTTTTTCTGGTCAAAACCTTCCAGCTAAACGCTTACGCCTCCCTCGCTGCCGTTACTTCGATCCAGACTACTCTCGGTCTCTATAGCGATTTGGGTATCGAACGGGCTTTGCCGCGTTTCGTGGCCGAAGTCGAGCTAAACGGTGGGCAGCGCGGGTTGCGCCGCTTTATTGTGTTGCTCACGACGGTCAAGTTAGGACTGCTGACGGTTTTGATTGTCGCCTTCGTGATTTTTGCCGACCCGCTAATCGAGCTTTTTCGGCTGGGGGAGTTGGGCCGCCTGTATCTGGCCCTGATTTGCATCATGTTGGTGCTAGGGGCGATTTACGATATTTGCACCCAGATTTTGTTTAGCTTCTTCAAGCAAAAAGTCACTAACCTGCTGGATGTAGTAGTGACGGTGCTGAACCCATTGCTAACCATTTTGTTTGTCTGGCTCAAATGGAACATCTTGGGCGTGATGCTGGCTTTGTTGCTGACCACCGTTATCAGCGTGGCGATTGCCGCCTGGCAAGCGATACGGGCGGCCCGCGAAGCAGCCAGCACCCACGAACCTATGCAAACTGCCCCCGTCAAAGCTCAAATCGTATTGGCCGCGCAACCCGAACCCCCCGGTGCGCCCGGTGACAGTGTGGCTCTGCTCGAAACTGCCAGTGAAATCCAATTAGAAAAAATTCAGGCGCAAAAGGTCGAAACCAATCCCGTCCCTCAAACCCGCTCCCTTACACCGCCTAAAATAAATCAGGACGCAGCCGATGGAGGTAGCAACCAGCCAGTTTCAGTGACTATCTCCACTCATCAGGGTTTGTGGCCGCGTTTTGTGCGTTATGCCGCCCTGATGTACTTTTTCAACGTGTCGGCCTGGTTCTACGATGTGCCATTTGCCATCACTATCTTTACCTTTTTCGCGGTTGGGCATCCTGGTCTGGTGGTAGTGGCTCTGATACGCCTGATTTACGGTTTTATCAAAACGCTGCTCAAAACGCTGCTGACTCCCTTCAACGGTGTGCAAACTCCTTTGTTTTCGTCGCTCCACGCCGAAGGGCGCGACAAAGCTTTGCAAACTGCCTACGCTTCGTTGAGCAAACTCCAACTTTTTATGCTAGTGCCGAGCGGCTTAGGCATCATTATTCTGGCGCGTAACCTGATGGATTTACTGTTCGCCCGTAAAAGCCCGGACGCGGTTTTGACTGGTGATTTACTTTCGCAAGCGGCCTGGGCCACCGTTTTGACCGTCGCCTTCACCTTCGTGGAAGCAATTATTAGCCTGCCGATGATTGTGCTGATGGTTTATGAGAAATACAGGCTGGTGATTTTGTCGCGCTGCATTCCCTTCTTGACCGCTCCACTTTTGATACTATGCGCTGTTTTTAACTGGGGTGTCGTCAGCGCGGTGATTGTAATGGGCGGTCTGGCCGTTTTGTCGCGGGTAGTCACCTTGATAGGAGTACGCAAAGTATTGAGGCTGGCCTATCCAGTCAAGTTTATGTGGAAGGTAGTCAAGGCAGGGGCGGCTTTTGCCATTCCATTGGGCGGCCTGAGCTATTTGCTACCCTCAAACTGGCTAATTACGATTGCAATTACCATCGTGGGAGCATTAATCTTCCTGGGGGTCTTCAAATGGCTGGGTGGCTTCGACCCGGAAGACAAAGACCGCCTAACCAGCCTCAAACTGCCTTTCCGAAGATATATTATTAAGTATTTGTAGTGAATAATGAGGTACAGCTTATGAGCCTGGAAATTTTGGGTGATGAGCAGGAAGAAATGGCCGATGGTTTATCAGGCGTGATTGGTTTGCGTTTAGGCCGTTTTTTGGATGAATACGTCGAAGCTCATAATCTAGGCTGGGTTTTTAATGCCGATACCGACTTTGAATTGCCCAAAATTGGTAAACGCCGCCCCGATATTGCTTTTTGTTCTTTTGAGACGCTGCCTACGCTTCCCCGTACTGTAATACCAATACCGCCAGATTTAGCGGTAGAAATCACTTCCAGCCGCGACGAGATTGATAATAGTGACAAGAAGCTGAACGAATATCGGCAAGTACCACTAAAACTCGTTTGGATTGTTCGACCTGTCGGCCAGATAGTGGAGGTCTATCGGGCTGATGGAACAGCTTCGATTATCACGGCAGAAGGTGTACTCAAAGGCGACGAAGTGATTAAGGGTTTTGAATTGCCTCTCAGTAAGCTTTTCACCCTGCCCAGGCAATCTATGTAATATATTTCTGCCTGTCTGACCAGCTACTTTCCGTTACTAGCTTTATCCTCTGGCAGTACGTTCAGCTGTTTAAGCAGAGCCAGCCGTTGTTCCGGCGTGAGACCAGTCAAAGCCTGACCCATCTCCTCCGGTTTCAGTCCTACTAGCCGCTCTTCGGGTTTGAATTTATCCAGTGCTTGCTGCCACATTTCCGGCGAAGCTGTCGGCAGCCACTTCAAAATGACTCTGTTCCACGACTGTTGCAACCGCGCCGCTTCTTCCGGTTCATAAGCCGCCAAGGTTTCTTCCACTTCAATACACATTTTGTACATCTCCTCCCCACGCATCTCAAACAAAAAGCTTATTTTTAATGCTAGACATCAAAAAGTACCTGGACTGACAACTTAAAACCCGGCACGACTTCGCCCCCGTCCAACGCATCGCTCAAACCTAAAACAGTCGGTTTAAGCGGCTGGGCGGTATCTTTACCAACCCCATAAACAAAACCACCTGGCTATTTGGGTCAACCAACCAGACCAATTTTACCCCGGCCTCTTGATATTCGCCGACTTTCTCGATTATTACGCTCCATTTATCGGTCGGAGAAATAACCTCAACGGCTAAGTCGGGCGGCACCGGAACTGCCCCTTTAACTTTGGTTCGTAACTGCCCACCTGTCACGGCCCGTAGGGTTGCGGAATGGAGGCTCTGCGAAATGAGGAATCTGCTGCTAAGAACTCGTGCAATTATAGCAGCCAAAACCATAGCCACAGATTCTTCGCTACGCGCTTCGCAAGAGCCTCCGCTCAGAATGACCGTGACAAATTTCATTGCATAGACTACTTAGAATGACAACAACGTAATGGTTACTTATTGAGTCAGAACCGCTTCGATTTGGGCGGCGGCGAAGTCAATCTGGTCGCGTTCGATTACCAGTGGCGGCAACAAGCGCAAAACGTTTGGCCCGGCAGGTAGAGCCAATACGCCCCGCTCCATCAAGGCCCGCAAATATGGCACTACCTTTTGCTTTAGTTCGAGGCCAATGATTAAGCCACGCCCGCGCACCTCCCGCACTACAGTTCTTTCACGTTCGGTCAGCGGTCTTAGCTTGCTCATAAAATATTCCCCCATCTCGGCGGCTCGGTCTGCCAACTGGTAGTCCTGCATATATTCGATAGCAGCGATAGCGGCGGCGCAAGCCAAAGGATTACCTCCGAAAGTCGAGCCGTGCGTGCTTTTGCCTAATTCGCCAAACTTCTGGTCAATCAAAACCGCGCCCATCGGTACGCCCCCCGCCAGCGATTTCGCCAGGGTCATAATGTCTCCCTTAACGCCCGCGTGGTCAGAACCCCAAAATTTCCCGGTGCGGCAGAACCCGCTTTGCACTTCGTCCATAATTAGCAGCACGCCCGTCTCATCGCATAACCGCCTTAGCTCCGCCAAATACGTAGCGGAAGGCAGATTGACCCCACCTTCGCCCTGTAACGGCTCTACCATTACGGCGGCGGTTTGAGGCGTGATGGCGTTACGCACGGCTTCGACATTGTTATACGGCACGTGGCTAAAGCCTGGAATGAGTGGGTAGAACGGGTCACGGTATTTTTTTTCCCAGGTCGCGCTCAAAGCCCCCATCGAACGCCCGTGAAAGCCGCGCACCGTCGCAATAATATCGGTCTTACCAGTCAAGAGGCGGGAGAATTTGAGCGCACCTTCGACAGCCTCCGTGCCACTATTACACAGAAAGACCCGGTTCAGACCTTCCGGCGCGACTTCTACCAATTTTTTGAGTAGCACGGCGCGTTTGTCGTTGTAAAAAATTTCGGGACAGGTAATGAGGGTGCGAACCTGTGCCTCCAACGCCTTGACCACATACGGGTTGCAATGGCCGATGTTCGCCACACCCTGCCCGCCCACGCAATCCACGTATTCGCGCCCGTTCTCGTCCCACAAGCGAGCCGCCTCGCCGCGCACAATGGTAACTTCGCGTTTGGGATAAACTCCCACTTCCAGGCGGTCTTCTATGCTTTGGGCGTTCGCATCCTGCAAACCCGCTAAAACTTCCTGATTATGCGTATATGTCAAAAGTTCTTGCAATTTCTCTCTCCTTGAAAAGCTGACAGCCGTCAGCCAACAGCCATCAGCCAAAATTTCAAAACCCAATCCATTGGCGGAGCAATGTCCCACAAAAATACCTATTTAGGCCCGGCGTTGGCATACTCGGCGGGGGCGAAAAAGACCAGCAGCACTAGCTTTTCGGTGATGGTGTGGAAAAAATGTTTGACCTCTGCGCCCACGTAAACCACGCTTCCGGCTCTGACCGTCTGTTCCTCTGCCCCAACTGTTACCAACCCTTTGCCACTAATAACGTAATACACTTCGTCCTCAGTGTGAGGTTTTTGGGTATCTTCCGCGCCCGCTTCCAGTACGTACAAACCGGCACTAAGGGCAGGTACGCGCAGAAATTCCAGATAGCATTTATCTCTGGCCTGCTGCTGTTCCAGCACAGCCGCCATTTCAAAAATGTCCATCATCTGTTCTCCTTCATAACTATTCACCGCAGAGGACGCAGAGAGCGCAGAGGGAAGTGGAAGTTAGCAGCCAGCAGCAAAGTGAGTTTGTTGGATATTGCTCCGTCAATAGACGGTTCGGCATAATCCATTAACAAAGATTTTCTTATTCTCTGCACCCTCTGCGGTGAGTAATTACAATAATCGTAACTATTCAGCCAGGCGTAACTGTCATTCCGAACGGAAACATCAACTGGTTGCTGCGAAGTGAGGAATCTGTGGCTTCGGTTTTGGTATTCAGCGGCTTATGGGTTTTTAGCAACAGATTCCTCGTTCCTCGGAATGACAACACCTGAATTGAATATTTACCAATAATTTATCCTAACAGTAATATGGCCTGGCTACAAGCACCATTTTTGCTCAAAGCGGTAGTACCAATTTTTTTGGCTGAAAGCTGATTGCTGTTGGCTGACTGCTGTTAGCTAACTGATAACCGTGCCTTTGCCATTAAGAGCCGCCGTAATGGGTTGCTCGATACGGGCATCGGCGAAAACCACCTGCCCCACTCCATAATCCAGGGCTTCGGCGGCTCCCATCACCTTCTTTTTGAAACGGCCCGCGGCGTACTGCATCGCGGCTTCCAACTCGTTTTTGGCTACCGTCGCAATCAAGCTGCTTTCATCGGGAAATTTTTTGAGCAGACCCGGCACGTTACTAAGCATAATCAGTTGGTCGGCTTTGATGGCGGCAGCAATCATCGCGGCGGCCCGGTCTCCATCTACATTTATCGCCTCGCCCGCGTAACTGATAGCCGGGGGCGTGATTGCCAGCAAATAGCCCGCGCCAGTCAGCAAATTTATCAATTCCAGATTGACTTTTTCGACTTTGCCCGTAAAATCATCACGCAACACCTTACGTTTGCCGTCTGGTTCGATAATTTTGATGGCATCTTTGCGTGTGCCTTCCAAAAGCCGCCCGTCAATCCCGCTCAAGCCGATGGCGTTGACCCCTTTTTGCTGCAACATTTCGACGATGGCTTTGTTGATTTTGCCACAATAAACCATCTCGAAGATTTCCAGCGTCGCCCGGTCAGTGTAGCGGCTTTCGTAGCCGGACACGCTGGTAACGAAACGGGGTGGGTGGCCCAACTGCGTACTAATTTCGTTGGTCTCGTGCGAACCGCCGTGTACCAAAATAATCTGCTGCCCGGCCCGGTGCAACGCGGCTAAATCGCTGGTGACGGCCTCCAGATTGATGCCCTTACTTCCTCCCACCTTGACCACAATCATCAGATTAATCTTTCTCCTTCTATGCTATTTCCAACTGGCTGGCTCGCAAATGCAAAGCCTTTAACAAATGTTCGTAACCGCGTTCTTCGTAATATTTAACGGCGTGATAGCTGCTCAAACGAAACGGCAATTCGCACTCCTCTATCTTGAGCGGAATAAGATAGATGTTACCTTCGGGCTTTTCCTCGGCCCGGTCTAGTGCAAACTTGATTTCTCTCTGCACATAACCTTCTTTGGTAATCGAGTCTTTGGACAGACAGACTAGGACAATATCGGCTTTTTTTACGGCCTTACGGATTTCCATGTCCCAATTCTGGCCCGGTATCAAATCTTCTGCGTCCAGCCAGGGTTCAACTCCATCAGCCCGCAAGCGTTGGTACAAAGCCCGCGCCTGCGCTTTATCGCCCGACGAATGGCACAAAAAGACCCTCAAAGGGCGGGTAGTTTTAATCGGGTTGGCCTGAGCGATATTTTGGGAAGAGGCAGCCGGATTAGTAGCGGACGGGGCTTGATTGACGGTTTGATTGCCCCCAAAATTCTGGTTCTGCCCACTTACCGGGCCGTTAAAAGTATAAGTATTTGGGACACCAGCGTTAGTAGGTGGCGTAGGAGTATTTGATAGGGGTTGGGCTTGAGGTGCGTCTCCACCTTTAAGACGTTGCAAAAGCTGGTTTATTTGGTCGCCAGGACGTTCGTTTGATACCGCCTGAACCAAATCAAACTCTCGCCCCCTGCGTTCGCAATAGCTAATAAGCTCCCTTGCATAAGCGTCCTTTGTCTCGCCTGATATAGACTCAGAGTCAATTCCTAAATCCTCTACCAAACTCTTTAGTTCCTGCACACTAAAGTTATCTGTTATAAATTTACGTAGTGCAGACCGTTCTTGTATCGTCATTTTGTTAGGCGGCACAGCAGGCCGCGAAGCTTGAAGCGGGGTATCATGAACGGGAGCAGGTATCAACTTGTCAAGCTCAACTTCAAGTCCTTCCACTTGTTCTTGAATTTCTCTTTTAGAGTCCTTATAACGTTCTCGCTGGCGCGGGTCGCTCTCAAGCATTATTTTGCGGTCATATTCGTTCAGCAGCTTGTAAGCTTCGTCCAAAGATTTTTTTATTGCTGCAATACGTTCCTGACTCATCGCATTCTCCTAAAAGGCTAATTTGGCTTTAACGTCGGCTGGCTGAACCCGCGTCAATTCGCATCTTTCGTCCGTAATATAAGCAAAACAGTTCAAGATGTCCTCTTTAGTAAGTTGGGGAAAATCCACCAGCACTTCTTCGTATGACTTGCCCGCCGCCAGTTCATCCAACACTTCTAATACCGTTATTTGGGTATCCCTAATCTCGACTTTACACATTTTTGAGAGCGGCAACACCCTCACGATAGCCAGGGTAAATTAGGTTTTCAGACATGGCCCCCACCGCCACTTGTTTGAAAAATAAGATCAGATGTAGCCTTTACGTGAGACCCAAGCCTATATTTT
>JBBQZT010000074.1:0-28836 GCA_038207455.1 Chloroflexia bacterium | reverse complement strand
ACAAATTTAGGTGCTAACTACCTGACGCGCTACTTCTAAAAAGGCTTGTAACACTGGCGAGGTGTCATCACTGCGCCATATCATCACCAGTTCTAATTGTGGGGTAGGCAAATCCAACTCCCGATAAACTACTCCTTCCCTACCTAAAACTTGGGTCGAAGCTGGCACCAAAGCTATGCCTAGACCTACCGCTACCAGACTGACGATAGTTTGGAGTTGGATTGCCTCTTGTACTACTCTAGGGCTGAAACCTGCCGCTCTACAAAAATCCATCACCTGATCATAATGGCCTGGCCCGGAACGGCGCGGGAAATTGATAAACGGTTCCTCTGCCAGTTCCGCTAAAGCTATCCGCTCTTGTTGGGCCAATGGGTGGTTTTGAGGTAGAGCTACTACCAGCGACTCACGGGCTATCACTTCCTGGCTTAAATATTTGCTGGCGGTTTTATTTATTATAGGTGGTCGCACCAAACCCAACTGTATCTGTTTGTTCACCAACGCCCGTAGCTGTTGCTCGGTAGTTAATTCTTGTAAACTAAGCTCTACCTGACTAAAACGTTTCCTGAATCTTCCTAAAATCGGTGGTAAGACGGTCAGACCCGCCGAATAGACAAAACCAAGCTCTAATCGTCCAAGTTCGCCCCGACCCATCCGTTTAGTAATTTCGATCGCTTCTTCGATATGTACGATTACGCTGCGAGCCTGCTCTAAGAATATCTCCCCTGCTGGGGTAAGCTCGACTCGACGTTTACTGCGCTTAAATAGCAAAACACCTAACTCGGCTTCAATCTGTTGAATTTGTTGGCTAAGGGGAGGTTGGGACATCTCCAGCCGTTGGGCGGCTCGACCAAAATGTAATTCTTCAGCTACTGCTACAAAATACCGAAAGTGGCGTAGTTCCATCTTTTGTTTAAGACTTCCTGCCTATTACTGACAATCAAATATATATTGGACATTGCTACCGCCGTATTATATCCTATTCTTTGTCTTTGCTATACACGCACGGGAGAAGAATACAAACTTTTTTGAGATTAGAAATTGTTGATAGTTGGGAGATAAAAATGCGTTACAAATTGTTGGGTAGGAGCGGCCTACGGGTGTCGGAACTGGCTTTGGGTACGATGACTTTTGGCGAGGATTGGGGTTGGGGTGCCTCCAAAGAGGAAAGTCGCAAGATTTTTGAGGCTTTTGAGGCGGCAGGTGGCAACTTTATTGATACGGCTAATAAATATACTAATGGAAGCAGTGAAAAGCTGGTCGGAGAGTTTATCGCACCGGACAGAGAACGGTATGTAGTAGCGACTAAATATTCGCTTAGTACCAAACCAGGAGACCCCAATGCCGGTGGCAATCATCGCAAGAATATGATACAGGCCGTCGAAGCCAGTCTTAAACGGCTTAGTACAGATTATATTGATTTGTACTGGCTGCACGCCTGGGATTACACCACGCCTATCGAAGAAATAATGCGCGGCCTAGACAGCTTGGTACGCACAGGTAAAGTTTTGTATATCGGTGTATCTAACACCCCCGCCTGGATAGTCTCGCAAGCAAACACGCTGGCCGAATTGCGCGGCTGGACACCCTTTATTGCTACACAATTACTGTACAACCTGCTGGAACGTAGCTCCGAACGCGAATTGTTGCCGATGGCGCGTGCGCTGGATTTAGGGGTAGCGGTTTGGAGTCCGTTGGGTGGGGGATTATTAAGCGGCAAATATACCAATCTGGGCCAATCTGGTAATAATGAGTCTAGCCGTAACGACAATCCCCAATTTACACCTAAGCAGTTAGCTGTAGCCCAGGAAGTGCAACGTATTGCCGTGGAGTTAGGACGTAGTTCGGCCCAGGTCGCGCTAAGTTGGGTGCGCCAACAGCACTCGCAAATTATACCCATCATCGGAGCGCGGAAGCTTAGTCAGTTCGAGGACAATTTGAAATGTTTGGAGTTCGAGCTAAGTGCTGGGCAAGTAGCGGATTTGAACAAGGTGAGCAGTATCGAGCTTGGTTTCCCCCACGACTTTTTGAATGGGGAAATGAACCGCAACTTGGCTTTTGGCGGAATGTTTGACCAGATTGAAAACCATCATCATTAAACTAGAAAACATTGCCGCGTAGTTTAAGCTTTTTCAACGTGTCTTATTGGTAAGTAAGCTTTTAACATTAGAAAACCTGACGGAGGTAATAAAATGGCAAATAAAAAAGAGAGCGTACACGGGAATTATCGGGTAGAGCGAGTTAGTTTTCCGATTGCAGGGGTCGAACTTGTGGGCAATCTTTACATACCAAATGAACTGAACACTAAAGTAGCAGCGTTGCCTATCATTGGCCCTTTTAGCTATGTCAAAGAGCAAGCTCCTGTCCAATATGCTACCCGTCTGGCTGACGAAGGTTTTGTGACCCTGGCTTTCGATTGTCGCACTCACGGCGAAAGTGCGGGTACGCCCCGGCGTTACGAAAATCCTATGGCTAAAGTGGCAGACGTGAAAGCGGCCATTGATTATTTACAATCGCGCCCGGAAGTGGATGCGGAGCAGATTGGGGCAGTAGGGGTATGTCAGGGTTGTTCTGAAATGATGCAGGTGGTAGTAGATGACCCCCGTGTCAAAGCCTTAGCTACCGTTTCGGGGCAGTATCTGGACCACGGTAATAAAGTCGAATTTTTGGGTGAAGAGGGTTTGGCGATGCGTCTGAAACGGGGCAAAGCGGCCAAAGCCAAATATGAGGAGACAGGCGAAGTTGAATATGTACCAGTAGTTGACCCTGTACGTACTGATGTTGGACTACCCCACAAAGCAATATGGGACTGGTATCACGGCTGGGCAGACAGGGGTATCTGGGAAAACCGTTATGCTACCATGAGCGATGCCGAAGTTTGGACGTTTGACTCGCTAATTGCTGCTGCTCAAGTGCAGTGTCCGTTGCTGATGATACACGCCGATAACAGCGATGGCCCGGCGGCGGCGCACCGTCACTTTGAGGCTGTACCTACGACGGATAAACGTTTGATTTGGGAAGGGTCAACCGCGCATTTCCAATATTATGAAGACCCGATGGTGATAGACCGGGCAGTAGGCAATATCGCCCGTTGGTTTCGTGAGCATCTGGTATAATCTTCTTTGCATTCTTAATGAAGCAGCTTGGCCTGGCTACGATATTATGACCTTTTCTGATTTGCTCTTTTTTCTAAGGGGACAGTTATTAGAATTAAGAGTCAAACCTGATAAAGCGAAGTTGTACGTCTTGTACGATACCTTTAGTATGCTTGCTGATGCTGCAGAGGTAAACGGGGATGGAAAAAATTAACTTTGCTTGATGAATTGATAGACTCTACTAGAGATTCACAAATGGGAGTTGAATGGAAAAGTTGCATTCCATCTGAGGAGGACATACGAGAAGCATTTTCAACCTAAGAGTCTATGAATCGGGTCAACCTCAACGAAAACTTGCAAGGCACAGTCCGCAACGTAAGCTACAGCTATGGCGAGTTGAGCTGCTTGACAAACGAAACCATCCAGTTAAGTGGTAGCACTATTAGTAGCAGCTATCAATATGACAACATGGGCAATCGTAGTCGGATACAATCGTTATTAGGCATAAACTTCCAGACTACTAATTACTTCTATGGCGAAGCCGATAGGCTATATTACAGCAATGTCAACAGCATCAACAATATTCTAACTAACTACAGCTATGACTTTAATGGTAATCTGACTGCTGAAAACCATACTGATTATGCGTTTTCACCGAATAATTACAGTGCCACTTACGGTTATGATGCCAGAAATCGCTTGAGTGACCGCGAGTGGGAAATCTACTTTGAAGCGCGTTTAGGCGTGAAGATGGTAGCTAACCTCTACGGCAGACGGCAGTTGCTGCACCTGTGGCAAGAGCAAAAGGGTAGCTGTCCAGTCTGCCATCAGAAAATCACCAAACTAAGCGGGTGGCACAGTCACCATATTGTTTGGCGAAGTAATGGCGGCCAAGACGGAGCAGAAAACCGAGTGTTATTGCACCCCAATTGCCATAGTCAAGTGCATTCCCAGAAATTAAAAGTTGGGAAGCCGCGTTCCTAATGGGAGCGGGAGATCGGCTTGAGCGGAATGAACAGAAATGCTCACGTTCCGTTCTAAGGGGGCTGGCTTGCAGTAATGCAAGCTGGCTACCCGGCGCCGACAGAAACGGGCTAGTGCAAATTAGTACCGCGCTGGCGGCCCATCTTACCCAAAATCAATGTTTGCGGAACCCCAAAATGCTCTACCTACTCTCCCCACTGCTAAAAATAATTAAATATCTTTCTTTCTCTTGATGCGGTTAAATAGTAGCAGGCTACTAACCATAGTTACAACAAACAAACCAAACGTTAGATAAAGCCGCCAGCTTTCCTCGCTTGGTGAAGTACCACCCGCGCCAGATGCCGGTACTCCTGGTACACCCGATACACCCGGTGTAACCAAAGTCTTGCCTTTAGGAAGCAGGACTGCTACAAACGCCCGTACATTACCAGAGCTGGCGTTTCGGACCTGTCCAAATTCCCCGGCGGTCACCTCCAGCGTTTTCGTGGCCTTGATGCTATCTTCCTTGCCCTTTACCACATAGCTCAGGTCACCGTCCAGGGCGGTGACGACCGTTTGACCTCCAAAGGACTGGACTGGAGTCTGGGCTCCCGGCACGAAATCCATCACGAAGACCACTACCTCATAATCCCCGCTAATTGGTTTCCCATCCACTCGATTCTGCCAGAAATTTTGAATGGGGACCTTGGGGGTTGGTTCGCCTGCTTCCGGGGCGGAGAAAGGCACGCCTTTTGGCAAAATAACCGTAACCATCACAAAGTTGGGTTCAGTCTGGTCATTACGGGCCAGTCCTGGTATTGCGGGGTTCTCGATGAAGGTCTCGCCCACTTTGTAGTTAGTGACCTTGCCGGTATTGTCCACAAAGGTTACTACGCCAGCCAGGATAGTGCCGAGCAGCAGACCGGGATGATGATGGACCGGCGTAGAGCCGCCGACGGGGGCCGAAGTCCAAATAGTGGAAATCTCGAACGGAGAGGGCGGTGTTAGACCAGCCGTTTTGAAGAGGTAGCGGGTGACAGGCTCAGGCGAGTTGTCGGCTCTGACTTCGAGAAAGGGCTGGAGGAGCGGGGTTAGTAACATCACAAAAGTTAAAACCAGGAGTCGAAGCTTCATAAATTAACCTCCTTATAAGGGTTGTTGGTGGATTGCCAACGTCGAGAGGTCAACTGAGTCCCACAAATCATTTGCCTGCATTCAGGACAACTGATTGCGAAAATGTCTTTAGTATAAGATAGCTTTGAAAATGCGAAAAGTCAACATATTTGCAAAATGTTTTTACAAATTGTAGTAACACACATCGCAAGTTGTAGTAACACACATCGGGGGACTTATTATTAGGACTTTCGCTTGCGGGGTTTTGGGGTTACGCAAACATTGACAGTGTTGGCGAATTCAGTTAATGAGCGTGGGCAAAAGTACAAGTCCAGACCGAGTTACGCTTGAAAATGAATTCGCCAACACTGTCAACATTGGAACAATTTCGGGTTCTCCCGCAATTTTAGTGATACCAATTTGGATTAGTCTAATTTACGAAACATTTTATGGTTGCAAATCCGTTTACCAGGCATTTATCGCCTGCTGAAACGAAACTCGGCTCGAAATTCATTCCACCACGAAATCCAATCACTAAAATTGCGGGAGAACCCGAAATTGTTCCAATGTTTGTGGAAGGCCAAAAATGTTCCATTGGATAACTAACACCAAAAGGCGGAAACCCTGTTTTTCCTTCACCGTTTTGGGTTTCCCGCCTTTGGTTTTGGCTAACATAGCAGGCAAGGGCCGCAACACTAATGTTTCTGCTTCTCCTGATAACTAACTCAGTGTAAATTTGAAATTTTGCTGTCTCTTTAACGCTCTGAGTACGCTAGTAGCCCCCCATTGCTTGCCCTGTGCCGAAGGTATGCCACGCTGGTTAAGGACGTGGGCAATTTCTCTTAATGAATGTCCAGCGTCATGGGCAGCTTCAATATGTGGGTAAACTTGCTCATCGCGTTGGGTAACGTGTGCTTGTACTGTCGCCCTACCCCTTCGTAGAGAGCTTTCCGGCTTAGGATTACCCAACACTGTCCCGCGCTCTTTAGCGGCGGCTAGGGCTTCTTTAGTGCTCTGGCTGATGGCCTTGCGTTCGTGCTGGGCGAAAGCGGCCATAATATGCAGCATCAGCTCGTTTGCTTCGGGCATATCCACTGCCACAAAGGAAACGTTACTGTCCATCAGGTTGGCAATGAAGGCGACGTTACGGGCCAGCCTGTCCAATTTGGCAATGACTAGGTGGGCTTTATGTTTGCGGCACGCAGCAAGGGCGGCGGCAAGTTCGGGCCGATCATTGCGTGTGCCGCTTTCGACTTCGGTATATTCGGCTATAGAGTCGCCACGCTCTGCTCCGGCCAGATAACGGCTGACGGCCTCGCGCTGCGCCTCTAAACCTAAGCCGGATTTGCCCTGGCGGGTGGTCGAAACTCGATAATAGGCGATAAATTTAGGTATGGTTGTGGTTATGGTGGTAGTCATAGAGAGAGTGTACCATATAGTAACGCTGCTTACCATCTGGTACAGGTGCAACCCATCATAAATTTTATGTCAGGCCGTGTTTCAGCACATGAAATATAACTCCTAAAAGGTGTTGCAAGCATAAAATATATTCTGAATTAGACCAACCCGAATTATTATCACTAAAAGTGAGGCTGAACCCGAAACTGTTTTAATGCTTGCGTAACCCTAAGATGTTGCCATTGGTGTCACTAGCTACGCTGGCACTGCCCAAATGGTCTCCATTCAGGTAGGCGGCAGTCGTGCTACCGTTGGTTTGGGTGGTTCGCATTACCACAACGCTGCCCCTAAACTGATAGTAGGTACGGCTCGGCCCATTGGCACCTTCTTCCCACAACCCGCCCGCCAGATAGTAAGTGGTTGGCCTGTTGCCTGTCGTGTTGACTTTGCGTAACCGCTCCCATTCAGTAGAGCAACTGGCTGTCATTCAAGCAGATTTTGATGGTAAATTCGTCTAATGTGCGGGACAAGGAATAACGCCAAAAGCGTTTGTAGTGCGACAATAGAAAGCAAAATCCTTAAAGCCTTGCCACGCCACTAAATATGTAGGGTTACCCATTACATTTTGTTCAGTCAATGTACTCTTTGGGTTAAAAATCACAACGTTAGCAAAAGAGTTATCATTGTTCAAAGTAGGTGGTTTACCAGTAGATGCGTCATAAAGGGTAAAACCATAGGTCTCATATACAAATGAAAGGGTATGCTCAATAATAGTACCTTCTCTATTAACCCAAGTTTCTGTTGCTATGACAAAATCAGGTTCACCATAAGTTTGTATTACATCTTTTAAGCTGAAATTTTTAGAGAAAACCATATTAATTTGTTGAATTATGGAGCTTTGCAAATCATAATAAATTGTTCCTCCCTTTTTTGAAGAAGAAGTCCAATTCCATTCTATTCGATGAGGCTCTTCCGGTGAACCACTATTAGTGACTTGAATATCTGGATTATGATTGAGTACACTTAGTGCAGCAATAATACCGGTTTTTTTCGGTGTTATTTGTTCCCAACAAGGTAAACGACAGGGATTTCCTTTTAACCATTTAAGCTGCATATCTTCGTTAGCAAGAGTGGCTGTATAAGTTTGACTTGCATTAGGAGAGGAGGATTTTTTAGTTACAGTAGCTGATAGAGTTGGAGTGTCTATGACGTTGGGCGCATTAATATAAGGGGAGTTGCTAACTAAAGCTGTCACAGCTCCCTTTTCCTCACCCTTACAAGCTGCTAACATAAGTAATAGACAAGCAATTAAAATGGGAAAACCCCTTTTTCTGATAACTTTTTCCTTAATTTGAAGATGTAACATCACAAACCTCAATATGGGGTTACGCAAACATTGCTACGTCTTTGAGAGTTAAGGGCTTTTAGGCTGTATTGCGTGCGATGTTATAGCTGTTTTGGTTCTCGGTTCTCTGGTACTAAGGCTGTTTGCAGCGCGAATATACAAGCCGGATTTTTGGGGGCTTTGCCCTTTGCGAAGCAAACCCGTAGGGCCAAATAATCCGTGTGTAGTGTATGAGCGTTGCACGATACCACGCACTGCCAAACGCTTAATTTAGTCTCAAAATACGGCTTAAAGGTGTCCTGTGAGGTGTCCTGTGGTATAGTGGGCCTTCGGACACCTCACGGGACACCTTTATAACATTACCACCTATCCTAAACTTGGTTGCCAACTCTCATTTATCTACTGAATGCCAAGCTTGTCATCAAAAATCTTAGTAAATAACCTACCTAAGAAAATGCCCTGTAATCAACCTATCATATAATCGCTCCTTCGTACTTTTATTTAAGCTCAACTGTTGGATTGCACTGTGCTTTTAAGAGCCGCAAACTCGTACCAGAAATATTAGAAGGCTAATTTTATGTCAGAAACCGTTCAAAACGCTGAGGCAAGAACAGTGCCAAATGACAAAGTTTCAAATATAAGCTGAATTTGCTCAAAAACTAATAAAACTGTATAGCTAAACACTATTACCGCTTAATCGTCGTCACGTAGGTTTCTGCACGGTTACTACTCGACCCCCTATGCGTCTTTACAGTCGTTACCTGAACCAGGGACGGTACGACAATAGAAGTCAAAGGTGTTATAACCGCTCCATGGTTTTCGGTACTTATTGTATTCATCATAATAGGGAACTTTAGGATAGGCTTCCTCACCGGGTACAAAGAATATTAATAATGCAGTTGGTGGCTCGAAGCTTAAATCAGCATTTATCAAAGGCTTTTCAGTAGCACTAAAATACAGAAATAGTCCTTGAGACGAAAAGGTTACTGCAATCCCATAAAAGGAATGATTTTCTAATTTTTGGTAACCTGCCGCAATGTAGCTTGGCTCTCCATACATTTTTATCACGTCGCCTAATCTGTAGGCAGTTCTATAACCAGGTACTATTCTTACTACTTTACCAGCTGAAAGCTCAGAGCCAACGACAATGTATCCACCAGTATAACCAGCTGGGAGTTTAGTCCACTCCCAATCAATAAATTCAGTAGAACCTTCCTCTGGGTGTGAGATTGGTCCTACACGAGGAGTACCCATCACCAATGAGTTCTGCTTGAGCAAGTCTAGTGCCTCTTGCATAGTAGTTTTACCAGGTGTAATGCCTTCCCAACAAGGAGCGCGGCAAGGTATCCCTTTTAACCACCGATACTTCCAATCCGAGGCTGTTAAATTGGAAGTGGCTATAGACGGAATTAAAGTTGTAACAACGGAAGGTGGATAGGAAGGGGCTTGCGGTGAGGTGATATTGATAGTTAGTTTGATTGAGTTAGCCGTATTAGTTACAGTTGCAGCATTTAATATGGTTGGAGTTGATTGAACACTAGCGTTAGTTATATTTTGCTTAGCGTCAGGGCTACACGCCACTAAAACCAATGACAACCAGCATAACATTATGAGGGACAAATAGTTAGCTTTATTAAATAAAAGAGGTGTTAAAAACCTTACAAATATTTCAGTTCTAAACCCGTTAAATAGTTTCATTATTAGCTAACCAGAAAAAAGCTTTTTAGAATTCAAGTAATTGTTCGGTCTTTAGTTAAATAATTATTTTGCCAAAGGTAGTGCAAATATGTGTAAAATCAATTGTATCGAGGTTTCGTCAGATAAGCCAATACATTTGTCAACTGAGGCTACAATTGAGTTGCAAGCCTTAGTATATTCAAAACCAGTTCTGGAAAAACCCCGATTAGCAAAGTGACACCTTCTACCAACCCAATTGTAGCCATTAATATAGGTGAGGGAGGGGCACTGACCAAAAGCTCACGACCAGGCTCCAATCTGTTGGTTCTTCCTGATAACTGCGCGTCTATTTGCGAAGACTTTGCGGGTGGTTGCAGGTACATTGGAGCCAATACCTTAGCATAATAGTAAAGGGAGATGGCCGTGTTGATGGCGGCTATCACGGTCAACCACCAAAAATTAGCAGCGAGGGCGGCTCCAAAAAGGATAGTTTTTCCGATAAAGCCCCCCAAAGGAGGAATACCAGCCAGGGAAAGCAAGAATAAGGTCAGGCTAAAAGCCAGGAAAGGCTTCTCTCGTGCCAAGGCCTGGTAAGCGGTAAGGTCGACACTGCGCTTTTCTTGTTCAATAGCGGTAATGACTGCAAAAGCACCCAGGTTCATAAAAAGATAGGCTACCAGATAAAAAAGCAGGCCGGAAATCCCCAACGGGTCGCGGCCAGCCGAAGCTACGCCCATCAGTAAATACCCTGCCTGGGCAATACTCGAATATGCCAGCAGCCGTTTGAGATTATGCTGGCGCAGAGCTACAATATTGCCAAAAGTCATTGTGACCGCTGCACTGACTGCTACCACCTCCGGCCAACCGGCCAAATCGCGAGGGAAGGCTACCAAAAGAGTGCGGGCCAACACTGCCAGGCCAGCCGCTTTTGGCCCTACCGAAAGAAAGGCGGCGATTGGAGTAGCCGCACCCTGGTAAGTGTCAGGCACCCAGGCGTGAAAAGGAAAGATGGTTATCTCGTAACCATAGCCAGCCAGGAGCAAAGTGAGGCCAAGTACCACCAGGGCCAAATCTGCACCCGGTAGTTTCTGGGCAATATCAATCAGATTGAGGCTGCCAGTTAAACCATAAATAAAACTCATCCCATAGAGCATTACGGCTCCAGCAGTAGCGGCAAACAAAAAGAATTTCAAAGCGGCCTCGCCTGAACGTGGCTCTTCTTTGAGCATTCCCACCAGGATATAAGAGGCTATGGTGATTATTTGTAAGGACAAGGCAATCAAGATTAAATTGGTACTGCCCGCCAGTAGTTCCATTCCCAGCGTTGCCAGCACCACCATCGCAGCAATTTCACCTTCGGCCCTCCAACCTCTAAAATGTTCCAAGCTTATTAGTAGCACCACCACCGAGGCGACCACGCATAACAGTTTGAAAAAGATGGCGAAGGGGTCAACCAGATAAGTCTCGCCAAAAGCGGCCCGCTTTGGTTGTCCTAAATAGATTACAGATGGGATGAGTGAAGTTGCTAACCCCCCAATTGCAAACCAGGTAACGGCTTGTTTGCGGCCTGTAGGCAAAAAGGTACTCATCGGAATTAGTATCAGAACCAGCATCGCCAACCACAATTCCGGGATAATTTTGCCCAGTTCTGCACCCATATCCATTTGCATGGTTTAGTGTAACCCTCCTGCTTTAACGATTATGAAGACCAGGCCAGCTAATGGGCCGAGGGGGGCAGTAGTCAAAGCAGCATTAATCAAACCAATGAGTGCGCCCGGTATAATACCGATTAAGACTGTTAAAATTAATAGAGGTACAACTGCGATCAATTCCCGCCGCTTTATTTCCGGCAGACTTCCAGAGTTTTTATCTGTTTGGGCAGTGGTATCGGCCTGGGGGCGTTCTAGGGTTAAGGTAGGGGGGGCAATGTCAGCTAGATTGGGTGACCGCTGAGGAATTATGCGGGGAGCGGGAGCAGAGCCAGGTTCAAACATACCGTCCCAGCTATCCTCAAAACCAGCTTGTGACGGCATATCTACTTGCGTTGTTGGGCCACCCAAAAACATTCGCTGTAATGTCCACAGAAACATCGCCGTCGTAACGATGACCCCAATTAGAGCCAAAGCCGCCGCCCAGGGATAGACAGCCAGCGTACCCAGAAAAACCTGAAACTCAGCTACGAAACCGGATAAGGCTGGTAGCCCAAGCGAACCAAAAAAGGCCAGTGCAGTGAGGCCACTATAAATGGGCATACTATTCCACAGCCCTTTGTAATCGGCGATAAGATGGCTATGAGTGCGGTCATACAAAAAGCCCACCAGGAAAAACAGTGCGCCCGTAATCAAGCCGTGACTGACCATCTGCAACACTGCCCCGTTTAGAGCGGCTAAACGCGCGGCGGCGGAAGCGGTCTGGCTGCCTCCAATACCTACTCCTAGTAGCACGTAGCCCATGTGGTTGATGCTGCTAAAAGCCACCAACTTCTTAAAGTCGGGTTGCACCAGGGCCACGCCTGCACCATAAATGATGCTGATAAGGGCAATGATAATTATGACGATGGCCCAATCGTTAAAAGCCTGGGGTATTGTAGGTAGTCCAATTCGGATAAAGCCATAGCCACCTAGCTTGAGCAAAGCTCCGGCCAAAATTACGCTGCCTCCAGTCGGAGCTTCGACATGAGCATCAGGCAGCCACGAATGTAAGGGAAAAGCGGGCAGCTTAATGGCAAAGCCTAAAAAGAGACCCAACAACACTAATGTACCACCCCAATAATTGCCAGCAAAAGGTTGGGCTTTGATGATAGTGGGCAAATCAAAAGTATGGGGGTTTGTAGTCAAATACAGTGCCAGGAAACTTAGCAGCATAGCCAGACTGCCCACGCGAGTGTAGAGAAAGAATTTGATGGCCGCATAGGTGCGCCGTTCGCCACCCCAAACCCCGATAATGAAATACATCGGCACGAGTGACACCTCAAAAAAGAGGTAAAACAACAGTAAGTCTTGAGCAGCGAATACTCCTAAAAGCCCAGTTTCCAACAGCAAAAACAGGAAGAAATATTCCTTGACTCGGTATTTGACTTGCCAGGAGTAAATTACTACCGCTACCGTTAGCAGAGCCGAAAGCGCGATTAGGGGCGCACTAATACCATCTATAGCCAGATGATAGCTTGCGCCTAGCGACGGTATCCAATCGGTTTGCTCTTGCCATTGCAACCCGCCGCCGCCGCCTCGCTGCCAGTTGAGGCCAAGCAGTAACCACACTGAGCCGACCAGACTTAGCAGACTGCCTACCAAAGCGATAACTTTCATTATGTCGGGCCGCTCTTTTGGCACGCCTAAGATAAGCACGCCTGCCAGAAGCGGTATAAACAAGGTAATACTAATCAAAGGCATTTTTAATTAACCTCTGCACCTGCTGCATTTTTAACCAAGAAAACCCAAAACTAGCCCCACTAACAGCGCGACCAGACCCCACACGAAAATAGCAAATAAATAATTCCCCACCTGCCCGGTCTGCAAACGCGCCAGCAATCCACTTGAAAGCTTGATTTCGTAGCCGACTCCCGAGACTGCCCGGTCAATCACCTGCGCGTCAAACTGGTTTTGCCTGCGGGCTAAACGCAGTGTCAAATTGGTTAACTGATCCGCCCCTGCATCCAATCCCTTATTCTCGAAAAGCTGAAAGGTATGCGCCCCACTTAGAACCGCTCTTACCATCAGGTCTGCCACCCGGTTCAAAAACTTGCGCTCGAACCAGTTTAACATCAGCAGCAGCCCCACAACCATTGTCACCAGCACCCGGTTATAAAACCAATTGAAACCGAAACCAGAAACTACCCATTGCCGCAACAGCGTTTGTTTAGCATTTTGGCCCAAATTAAAGCGGGTGTAATAAAGGTAAATAGTCGCTATACCAATTAAAGCAGCCGAGAATGAAAAGATAAAGCTAAGGAAAGCATTATTTTCGGCAGGCGAAAGTGGTAAGTTCGCGCCACTCCCAATAAAGCTGTTAAAGGGCGCACCAAACCAGGGTGAACCGACCAAGCCCACAATGGGCAGTAAAACTACCAGGGCCAGCAGAGGCGTAGTCATCAGTGGGCGTTCTTCTAAAGGCGCGGAGACTGGCGGCTGGCCGTTACGATTTAAACTGGCGGCGAAGCGTGTACCGACGCTCGTAAAAGTTAAGAGGAAGGCGCGAGCGATATAAGCGGCGGTCACAACGTCGGCCACCAACAAAAGTACGGCTATGAGCGGCTGTTCAGCCAGAGCCAAGTCTAAAATAGAATCGCGGCTGCCTGGTGCAAGCGTGACTGGCACACCAGCCAGGGCTAGAGCGGCTACGGCGAAACCAAAACGGGTGCGGGGTAAATGTTTTCCCACCCCGCCATAACGCGCAAATTCAAAAGGGCCGCCTGTACCGAGGGCGTGTGCGAGTACGCCTGCTGCTAGGAATAAGCTTGCTTTGAATAAGCCCTGCATCACCAAATGAAAAGTCCCGGCTGCCAGTCCCCCCATTCCTAATCCTACTAGCATCTCCCCTAGCTGGCTAATAGTGCTATAAGCCAACACCTGTTTAAGTTCGGGTTGGGCTAACGCCGCTGCCGAAGCCATCAGCGTACTAACCAGCCCAATCGTGATCACTACCCCAGCCGCTACGCCGGAAGCCAGGATTAAGGGCAGCATTCGGGCTACCAGATAAACTCCAGCGGCTACCATTGTGGCCGAGTGGATCAGAGCCGAGACAGGGGTGGGGCCAGCCATCGCGTCGGGTAGCCAGACTTGAAACGGGACTTGGGCGGATTTACCTGCCGCCCCCATAAATAACAAGAGCGCAATTAGGGTTAAACCCGTTCCACTGATTTGCCCGCCTGTAACCGCTTGCAAGTTGGTGGCGATGTCGAAACTACCAGTCTGGAAGAATAAAGCCAGGATTGCCAGGAGTAAACCCACGTCCCCAATGCGGGTGATTAGGAAAGCTTTAGTGGCGGCAGGGCCAGCTGCGGGACGTTCCCAATAAAAACCTATCAGTAGGAACGAAGCCAACCCCACCCCTTCCCAAGCCAGATACAACAACAAAAGACTACCGCTCCACACCAGAAGCAGCATCGCCCCGCTGAATAAACCCAAATAAGCGAAGTAACGGGCCTGACGTTTTTCTTCTTCCATGTAACCCAGCGAAAAAACCATTACTGCCAGCGTCACCGTAGCCACCAAAGCCGCCAGCGTTGCACCCAAAGGGTCGAGCCGCACACTAAATTCAATTGTTTGGTTGCCGACAACGGCCCAGGTATAACCAGCCAGTATGCGCGTACCCGCGATGGTGGCAATTAATAAAAGCGAGGTGCAAAGGGCGGCGATGGCAGCTGCACTAATGGCAGCGCGAGCGGCCAAACGTTTTAGGGCTACACCCTGCCAACCAAATAAGCCAGCCAGCAGTCCGACGCTAACAAAAACCAATAGCGGCGCAAAAATCGAGATTAATATTAAGCTAATGGTCAGCCAATCCGACATCCGAAGGTTTTCACTCTTTCATTTCGCTGAACTTATCAATGTTTTGGGTGCCACGCGCCCGATAGACCATCAACATTATTGCCAGGCCAATCGCCATTTCCACTGCGCCAATGGTCATAGCCACAATCACAAAAACCTGCCCACCATAATCGTTAGGGTTCACAAATCGCCAGAAAGCTACTAAGTTAAGAATAGCGGCGTTAAGCAAAATTTCTATGCCCATCAACACCATCACTGCTCCGCGCTGGCTAAGTACCGCAAAAATCCCAATGGCAAACATAATCGCCCCGACTATTAAATAAGCGACGAGTCCAGGCCCACCAGTCATTAACCCACCTCCTGTGTAGTAGTTCCAGAAGGACTGGCAGCTTTATACGAAGCCACTGCTTTCTGAACCACTCTAAAATTTTGGAGGTAGGGTTTTGACAAAGCAGGCGTGTTATCCTGGGTGTGTTTTGGTGCGACCAGATTAGTTGAGGCTATTCGGCTTTGTTTCTTTTTTTGGGGCCTGTTTCTCTCGCGGCGGGCCAAAACTACCGCTCCGACTATGCCAGCCAGGATAAGCAAGGCTGCTCCTTCAAAGGCCATCATATAATCGGACAAGAGCAAATCACCTACGCGAGTCGGGCCGTCCAGGTCAAGGGCAGGCGATTTTGGCAACCACGCTACCCGGGCAATCAGGAAAACCAGTACCAGGCCAGTTATAACGCTAAAAATCCCCGCCAGCTTGAGTTGACCCGTACTCATCGCCATCCCCTCCATCATTTTGTAATAGCCTTTGGGGTCACGTTTTTGCATAGAAGCAACGGTCATATCCATATTCATACTACCGTCACCGCCCGCACCGGATATCATTCCGGGCATCCCAGCCATACTACCGCTCCCGTCACTGCTCGAAGCCTGCCGCATCCCAGACATAGTTTGGTGGCCCGAATGCTCATCGCTACCGCTGCCGCTGCTACTGTCACTGCCCTCCACCGGAACTAAATCCATCCCACACTTAGGACAACGTCCCGGTTTGTCGGAACGCACTTCGGGGTGCATCGGGCAGGTATAAAACGTCGGCTGGGTTTGAGCGGAAGAGCCTGATTGACCCTGGCTACTCATATTAGGTTGGTTGCTGTGGTGCATACCATCCATATTGCCTGAACCAGTAGCAGTAGGAGGCTGGTCTAATTCCTCCTCCAATGCTACTAGCTGCTGCTGCATCACGGCCATCGCCTGCTGTATTTCACGCAAACGCCGATGAGGATCACTGCTACTAGGTTTTATCATACCGTCTTGATTTTGCGCCGCCATTTTCATCTCCTCACTTTTATTTGTCTGAGTCATTTTCATTTTCGCCCCATTCTGCGCCACCATCTGATTAAGGGAGTCGGGCGAGCTATTTTTAGAGGCGACTTCTTTGGGCTTGGGCGGCATAAACATCGAAAGGGCGGCAAAACCCGGCATCTGCATTTTGCGTTTCATGTCCCACATCATTTCGCCGCCGGGGTCTTGCATCAACATTACCATAAAAAGCGTCATTACCAGCATTCCGCCCACGTTCATCATCACCTGTATCACCGCCAGCATATCCGCTTCAAGCAAAACGAACAGACCCGCCATCGCTACCAGGCAAAGCATCAGGCTGAGACCAGCCCGGTACATACTCATAGTAAGAGTCATACCTAAAGCTCCACCCAGCACCAAAGCCGCGCAGACGATAAAAACTATCCATTGTAGCAGGTCGTTCCAATTCATCAGTCATTATCACTTAAACAAAAAGGGCCACGATGCCTACCAGTACGATATTTAGTAGCGCGAGCGGCAGCAAGATTTTCCAGGCCAGAGCCAACATCTGGTCAACCCGCAGACGGGGTAGCTGGTAGCCGCACCACAACATCAAAGCTAAAAGGCCGAACGATTTCAGCAAAAACCACAACCAGTCTGGCAAAAATGGGCCAATCAGGGGTAAACCTTGCCAACCCCCTAGAAATAACGCCACGCCAATTGCGGCCAGAAGGAAAGCCAGAGCGTTCAAAGCCAGTTTATATAATACAAAGCGACCTCCACTGTATTCAGCCAACGCACCGCCCGCTAGTTCTGAACCAGCCAACGGAATATCGAAGGGAGGCCGAAAACTCATCATGAGAGCGGCTACTAGATAGATGGCGAAACCAAGCGGCTGCAACACGATGTACCAGATACTGTGCTGGGCCGCTACAATCTTTTCCAGTGACAGCGACTGGGCTTCCATCACCGGGCCGATAATGGCAAAGCCAATCGTGATTTCGTAACTGAAAAGAATTGCTCCTGCCCGGAAAGTTGCCAGCACGCCGTTTTTAGAATTTTGCCCCCAGGCCGCGTTCATCAAAGTAATTGTGACTGGCCCTAAAATTGCCAGAAAGAAAAACAAACCCACGTTCAGGTCACGCCCAATTAATGCCTGTCCCCACGGAATTATTCCGAAAACCATTAGGATTGTCACGAAGGCTACAATGGGAGCAGTGCGAAAGAGCAGATGGTCAGCGCGGGCCAGTCGGTTATCGCGTTTGGTTAGCAAATTAAAGGTAATGCACAGGGGCTGTAAAATTCCGAGCGGTTTCGGTAAGCTGGTAAGACTGACCCCTGCCGCTCGTGTTGCCAGACACAAATCCAGGTAGGCCGTAAAGTATGCGACCACTAGCACTGCTCCCAAAACAGCCAGAGCGTTTAACACTTCTGTCCAACTCATCATCGTTCAGCCTCATCTGGGGCAATATCCAGACTGTTAATTACTACCAACGCATCGTCCAGGCGTTCACCTACCAAAAGCTGCGGTAACAAACTGTAATGCGCCCAGGAGGGAGTACGTAACCGTAACCGTTCCACTACCAGACCCTTGCCTGGTACAAGTGTAAGAGCCAGGTGCGCCACCAGCAGGCCGCGCGGCGATTCGATTAAGCTGCTGGCTTCTGCCGGAACCATTCCAAATTGCGGTTTTAGCTCATCTAGTTCAAGCTTGTATTGATAAGAACCAGCTGGCAGACGCTTCAAAGCTTTTTTAATCAAGCTCGTACTGGCGGCAATTTCGGCTATACGTTGGTGATAGCGGCTGAAAGCATCCCCTCCTTTAACCACGATTGGCTCGAAACCAAGTTCCTGATAGACACTGCTTATGTCGTTATAATTATTGGTTTGCGCTGCTACTGTTCTCACATCAAGTTTGATGCCACTGGCCCGCAGATTAGGGCCACTAAGACAGTATTCAAGAGCCGTGTCGGTATCGATTATCCCCAAACCTTTAAGCCTGCTCTCAAAAGCGTAACGACCAACCCACCCGAACAAATCCGGCGGCGTGAACTCCTGCTCAGTCCAATAACGCAATCTGCCCGTAACTTCTTCTAACATCCTAAAAGCTGCAGGTGTTAAATCGTTTCTAACGCCACCAGCCTTAATGTAAGCGGAGACCGCGGCGTTATCAACAGCTTGTATAAATATTTCCAGCGCACTTACTACTTTGGCGCGTTCTTCCAATACCTGAGCCGCCTTTCCATCAAGGTTCAAAGTGCGTAGAAGGCGGGCGGTAGTAAACAAATGGCTGGCAATGCGTTCGAGTTCCAACGCAATCACTCTTAAATAAATGGCTCGTTTCGACAGTTTTGCTGCTTCGGGTAGCATAATAGCCTCAAGTGCCTGAGCTACGACCACCGCTCCAGCTAAGGGAGCCAGACCATCAAGGGCTGCCCCGTAAGCTATAACTGCGGCTGGTGGGTGTCCTTCGGCAGCTTTCTCCAGTCCCCGATGGGCATAACCTGAATCGGCAGTAGCGGCTACCACCTGCTCCCCGTCTAAGGTTAAAATTAGACGTAGCGGGCCATAAATCGCCGGATGTAACGGCCCTAAACTCAAGGTCAAATCTTCGGTAGCCATTTCGCGGTCTTCGGAAGACCTTTGCGGGATTAAATCGCCTGGCCCTTCGGTAGCCTGTTTGTTAGTCGTAATAGCAGCAGGTAGTGGCGGTAAAGCGTGTAAAGCATGGGCAATTTGAGGTGGAGTAATCAATTTGTCTTGTAACGCTGTATGAACATGAACACCAGACAGAAACTTTGCAAGGCTTTCGGTCTGCGTGTAAAGGCTTTGTTTGGGATCTGGTAAGCCTACCTTGTTGCCAACTTCTAAAATCTGATAAGGAGCGGCAAGCTGACGGCTTAGGCGTAGGAGAGCTTTGCGTAAGCGTAAATTAACCGGCCCGGCTACTAACAGCACATCCGCCTGTCGGGGTGAAGTCTGGGACAAAAGCAAACGACGAAGGCGGGCGTAACGCGGCGCAACCAGCATTTCCGCTTCTATCAAAGCTGCCCCCTGCCCTACCAACAGATAGTTGCAAACCTGGTTGCTATTATAAGGATTTGAAGTTGGAGTGGCTGCCCCATTGTAATCTAAAGCTGGCATTGTCTAATCAATCCTCCCAATCGAACGCGCCTTCTTTCCAGGCAAAAGCGATGGCTACGGCTAGAATTGCTACAAACACAAACATATCGCCAAAGGCCACAAACCCAAGTTTTTTGAATACCACGCCCCAGGGAAACATATAGACCATTTCCATATCAAAGGAGATAAAGACTAGCGACAACACGGCATAACGCAGTCGAAATTGCACCCATGTTTTATTGTCGGTGGGCGCACCCGACTCGAAAGGCTGCACCGCATCTCCCTCGCCTGTGTCTCTGTCTTCAGCTTGGAGGTGAGCGTGGGGTTGCGCTTCGCTTGCACCTGTTATTACTAAGTCGCTCACAGTTTCCTGCCCTGCTACTCGCTTTGCCACCCGCCCGAATATACGTGGCCCGCTAATCGCCAGACCAAGCAGTGAAAAGCACAAACCTACTATACCTAAAATAAGAATGTAAGAGTAATCAAGCAGCACTGTTAAAAACCTCGTGTACTCTGAATACCAACCAACCCAGCAAAAGGCTGTAATCGAAGTCCTGTAAGAAAAAAGTATAAGTAGAAACTACAAAGATGACGAGTTACTATCACCGATAATACGATGACCATAGTTAATTAAATTAGAGTTTTAGATAAAATCCAGCTTTAGATAGCGGTTAGGGCTTTGTAATGGTATGAGCGCTGATTACTACCAACCATTTTTCCAAATAAGGTTCATCCCATTGCAAAAGGGCAAATCTTGTTAACAAAGCTAATTTTGTCTAAACGCCAATAATTAAAGCGTAGTATATAGAAAAATATTTAAGCTGTCGCAATTTGAGCGATGCGATATGTTGAAGGGCGGCAACTGCTGAAAAGGAGGGCGCTAGAGCGGTTTCCTGCCTTCATCAGCTGCTTTTGTATCAATATGAATTTGACCTGGAAACTACTTCGTCTAGTTTAAGTTCCGCCCTTAAACTGACTTTAACGAAAGAGTTGTTGGGATGGCCCAGCCTGCTACCTGTCCAGCTATGTTATAGCCTTCTTCTTCGATAGCGGCTTTCAAGTCTTGTTCACTGACTTTGGCAGGGTCATAAGCCAGGTAAACCTTTTTGCTAGATAAATCTACCTGTACCGTGTTCACCCCAAGTTGTTTGGTTGCACTAGTAATCGCGTTGACGCAATGCTCACAACTTACGTCCGGCACATCAAAAGTTACTTCTTTCATGGTATTCTCTCCTTATATTTGTTTTAGTCATTCTTACTTAATGTTGATGTTCTTGACCGCCAACTGCTTCGTTGGTCTGACCTTGAGCTAGATACTTAGCTGGTTCGGTATCAAACGCTTTTTTGCAGCCGGGAGCGCAAAAGTAATAAGTCTGGCCCTGGTATTCTGATTTGAATTTGCCGGTTTGGGTGTCCACCATCATTCCACACACCGGGTCTGTCGCTTGTGTCATTTCTGGTTTCCTTTCTGCTTTATACTAAATGGTCAAGTAACCTAACCTATAAATAAGCCTGCGGCTCTCGGTCAAACGTCTTTTTGCAAGCGGGAGCGCAAAAGTAAAAATTTCGGCCAGCATACTGCGATTGGAAACGAGTTGTAGCCGGATCAACCTCCATCAGACAAACCGGGTCGAGCCGCTCAAGTTCGGCAGCTTCTTTTACCGTGTCTACACCTTCATTACCTACTGCTGTAACCCTCCCCGTCGCTATGCTTGGGGAGATTGTAGGCAAATAGCGTTCGTAAATGTGGTCTGCTAATTCAGGTATGGGCTGGCTGTTAGGGTTTTTAAGCAACGCTTCAACGTAGTCGAATATTAGTAGGATGAATTTATCATCGTTCAAATCTTTGAACCAGATAGAACGTCCCGCCAGCATTAGCAGAGCGTTGTTACCTACAGCACACGGGCCGAGACAACCCGTAAAGCTCAAGTGTATTTTGTTACGGATACGCCGCTTTTCCCATTCCTGTGAATACAAATCCAGGTTGACGGGCGCACGTCCCTTTTCCGTCCAGCCGCAGCAACAGTTACCGTGCGCTTTAGAACATACAAATAAATTTCCCTGTACCTGTATAATCCGAAAAAGTTCGCCGCGTGCCTCTACTTTGACTGTTTTAGTAAGCGTATTTATTGATGCTATTTCCATATTTCATTTCCCAATTCTTTTCCAGTGCCATTTCTATTTGTAGTTTCGGTACTGTTCCACTCCGCTCAACCCTTAAAATAAATTCGCCTGGAATGGAACAGTAGTGATGTTAATTGCTGCGAAAGCGATTTAAAAGCAGCGAGTTGGATATAACGGAAACGCTGCTAATCGCCATTGCTCCCGCCGCCAAAGCCGGGTTGATAATGCCAAAAATGGCAAGCGGTATTAGTAGCAGGTTGTAAAAGAAGGCCCAGAACAGATTCTGCTTGATTTTGGTAAGGGTGGCTTTGGACAAAGCAATGGCAGTAGCTATCGAACGTAAATCGCCACGCATCAAGGTTATGTCGGCGGCTTCCATTGCGATGTCCGTTCCTGTGCCAATTGCCATACCTACATCGGCCTGTGCCAAAGCCGGAGCATCGTTGATACCGTCGCCCACCATTGCTACCGTTTTGCCTTCAGCCTGTAGCTTGCTCACCATTGCGGTCTTATCTTCGGGACGTACTTCCGCAAATACCCGTTCGATGCCAGCTTCTCGCGCAATTGCTTCGGCAGTACGTTGGTTGTCTCCAGTCATCATTACTGGCTCGATGTGCATTTCCCTGAGCCTGCTCACCGCTTCGCGGCTGCTTGCTTTGATAGTGTCGGCTACTGCTATCAGCCCAACCACTTCACTATCTAAGGCCACCAGCATGACGGTCTGGCCTGTGGCTTCCAACTTGCTCATCTGGTTCTCTATAGCTTCGGGTAAAGCGATACTTTGCGTGACCAGGAGGCGGCGCGTACCCACTATTACGTTGCGTCCCGCTACGTCTGCCCCTACACCCGCCCCAACGAAACTTTGAAAGTTTTGCGGCTGTTCAGCGGGCGCGTCCAGATACAATCCCTTAGCCTTTGCTTCGCGCACAATAGCCTCGCCCAACGGGTGTTCGCTGCCGCGTTCCACCAGAGCCGCCAGCTTTAGCACCACCTCACTCTCACCCAAACTGATCAGGCTGACTACTGCGGTTACTTGAGGTTTACCAAGTGTAAGCGTACCAGTTTTATCCAGAATAACGGCATTTATTTTGCGGGCGCGTTCCAGGCTCTCGCCACCCTTTATCAAAATGCCACGTCCGGCTCCTACCCCTGTTCCCACCATAATAGCGGTAGGGGTCGCCAGACCTAAAGCACACGGACAGGCCACCACCAGTACGGCTACTGCCGGAAGCAAAGCTGCCTGAAAATTGTGTCCAGTAAGCAGCCAACCCACCAGGGTTAGGAACGCAATCCCAATTATTATCGGTACAAAGATGCTGCTCACCTGATCAGCCAGTCGTTGCACCGGGGCCTTGCTACCCTGGGCCTGTTCTACCATACGAATGATTTGAGAAAGGAGAGTCTCGCGTCCAACCCGGTTAGCACGCACATTCAAAAGGCCGCTTTGATTAATGGTCGCTCCGATGACTGTTGCGCCCGGTTCTTTTTCGACTGGTAAGCTCTCGCCTGTCACCATACTTTCATCAACGCTGCTGCGACCACGTTCCACGATGCCATCAGTAGGTATCTTCTCGCCGGGTCGCACCACCAATAAATCACCCATCACTACTTGAGCCAGTGGTATATCCTGCTCCTGCCCGTTCCGTATCACACGGGCTGTTTTTGCCTGCAAACCAATCAGCTTGCGGATAGCGTCCGAGGTGCGGCCTTTCGCTACTACCTCCAAATATTTACCCAGGTAAATAAGGGTAATAATCAGGGCGGCGGTATCGAAGTAAGTCATCGCCTCTACGCCGTTTGGCCCCATCGCCATACCCATCGAGGGGTGATAATTATTGCCCCACAGGAGTAGCCAGACGCTATACAGGTAAGCGGTGGTCGAACCGAGCGATATGAGGGTGTCCATATTGGCCGAACCGTGTCGGGCGGTTTTGATGGCGACACGGTGAAATTCCCAACCCACCACTGCCCATATAGGTGTAGTCAGGGCGAAAAGCAGCCAGTCCCGCAGCTGCGGGTCGAACCAATTCATCCCCAGCATAGCAATAATTAGCACTGGTATAGTCAGCCCGAACGCCAGAGTTAGCAGCCGTCGGCGACGGACAATATCGCGCTGACGACGGAGCGTGGTGGGGTCGGTTTCTTCATTTGGGTAGCTGCTTACTGACTGCCCCACGCCTGTATTTTCAGTCGTAACTGCTGGAGCGAATTCGTTAGCAGAGTCGGCAGCAGGCGGAGCATAGACAGGAGTAGTCACTTGCTCTACAGACGTAACTGCACCAATCTCAGCAACTCTTCCAAAAGGAGTGGCCTTATAACCTGCCGCCTCAATCGCACCCACAAGTTGAGGAACGGTCACTTTTTGAGGGTCATAAATAACAGTACCGCGCTCAGTAGCCAAATTGACGTTAGCGGTCTTTACGCCTTCCACTTTTTTAAGTTTCTTCTCAATCCGCATGACACAACTGGCGCAAGTCATCCCTCCGATTTCAAATTCTGCGGTACTACTGTGGGCTGTTTCGGTTAATATATCTAAAGTAGGTGTTTGCTGAGGCGTGATAACAGCTAATTGACCCCAATTGGCAGGTTTTTGATTAACCGCAGTAGTTTTGGGAGTTTGCTCCACTACTTCTAAAGGGGTGGCCCGATAACCTGCCGCTTCCACCGCTTTAACTAAAGTTGGTACACCTGTTTGGGCCGGGTTGAAAGTTACAGTGCTGCGTTCGGTGGCTAAATTGACGTTCGCTTCCTGCACACCCGGTACTTTTTTTAGTTTTTTTTCAATCCGCATCACGCAACTGGCACACGTCATCCCCTCAATAGCAAAGGTGGCACTGCTACTAGGTAGATTTTCCTCACCTTTAGAATTACTAATATCACTAATGCTAATACTACTGCCTGTAATATTTGGCTGTAAAGTCTGTTGATCTAATGTTTCAGACATTTCTTGGTTTCACTTTCTGATTATCTTTGGAGAGTTTTTTAGGTTAAAGTTTTTATTATGTAATTTATTAACCCTGGCTACAAAACTGCACTCAAGCTTTGGCGTAACGGCGTAGCACGCTCATTACCTCACTGATTTTTTCGTCGCCCTTACCTTGTTGTACTGCCTCAACCATACACCCCTTCATGTGGTTTTCGATCAGCATTAACGTAACCTTCTCTAAGGCGGCCTGAACACTGGAAACCTGGGTGATAATATCAATACAATATTTATCTTCCTCAATCATACGTTGCAAACCACGTGTTTGCCCTTCGATGCGGCGTAAGCGAGCCAGCATATCTTCTTTGTCTTTATCATAAGATGTCATTACTTGAATTTCCCCTTTTTTTATTTCATCTACAATTACAATCTTTCACTTTTACCTATACAGGGTAGGGGTATTTACGTACTATAATAATACAATTATCCAGGATTGTCAAGACCTTTTTGATGAGAATCGACAAGCTTTAACTGCATAGAGAGAGACCGACCGATTTTTTGCGCCTTAGTTTGGTCAAGTGAACACCCATTAGTTCCAGAGGTTATCAAAATAGTCCAACCTAGAGTTACCTTTATATTATGCTAACGTGCGTGTGAATGTTTGCACAGTGTACCATCAACCTCACTCTACTGTAGTCAATCCACGCGAAGTATGGTAAAAGCTTCGGCTAATGGCAAACCAACTGGTTTACCAATGGTGGCAGCACGAGTGCGCCAACCCTCACCTAGAGCTTGGGGGTCGCTTGTCTGGCTCTCGTGAGCTAGTCGTGCTTGAAGCTTACGCTCAAAACTGAGACTAATGTCAACATAAGAAAGGTCGGTGTTACTACTAGCAAATAGCCAAACCTGTTTAACGGCGTGTGGCTCTAAGCCTTTGTCACGCACTTGTTCGGCAAAGGCTAAATGGTCGCGGGCTAAAGGGTAGGTCGCATCGAGGGCTGCTCGGCCTACTGCCCGATGGTCAGGATGGCAGAGGTAGGAAGGTAATGGATGTTCAGGGTCGTGAGTGAAGAGTATAGATGGCCTCCAGCGTCGTATCCATCTGACTAAATCACCCCGTAAGGTTCGCGTATTCTCTACCTCACCATCAGAATATCTCAAAAACTGCACCTCTACAACGCCTAGCACTTTCGCAGCGGTACGGGCTTCTTGCTCCCGCCTCAAAGCCACCTGTTGCGGTTGGTCTTGACGGTTACTAGAACCGTGTTCGCCAGACGTAACCAAAAGCAAACGCACACTTACGCCGCTACTAATAGCCGCAGCCAGTGTCCCGGCACACCAACTTTCAATATCATCGGGGTGGGCTGCAATCACCATAATTTGCGCGGCAAGGGGTGGCCTCACGATGTTAGATAGCATAGGGTCTTCCAAATCTTCTTCTCCTTTACTTTTAGTTCACTTCTCCTGGCGGCGGTCTTCCCTCTTGGTTCTTTGACCAGGTTATACGAAAATGCCGGACTGACACTCAAATTTTTGTAATTTTATTGAGTTAGATTGCGTTATAGCATTATAGACTAATTTTAGCTATTGCTAGAATTTTTCAAGCTAACGTGAAATGGTCACCAAAACTAAGCAGGAAAAGGAAAGGAAGTATGGTTGGTATGCACAAATTAAGCTACATAGAGCATTGGGTGGCTGCTCATAGAGTTAATAGAGTTGTAGGTTGTCCAAGTGCTGTTTTTCTTTTGTTTATACTAACGTTGGTCTCATCTGCTTGTGGTACGAGTACAATTTCAAGCAGTGATAATAATACCTCTGCCCAGGCCGCCGCTGCCACTGCTACCATCGCCCCACCGCCCTCAGCAGTTGCCTTGCCCACCAATAGTAACCATAGTACAATAAGTACGCCGCTTAATCCAGCTACAACCGGAAAGGTTGATACTTCCACAGCCAGCTATACCGCTACCCCGCACACGACCATAACTATTGATTGGGTTCATTTCATCAAGTTCGGGGGGATTACTTACATCACTTCGAGCAACCATCAAGACCTCAAAGTAGAAATTGGGCCAGAATTTGCCCAGGTTAAGTTCCAACTTAGTGGAAATGTTAGCGATCCTCAGTATCAAATTAAAGATGGGGACGCGGCTTACCTCGCTGTTGGCACGCCGATATATACAGTGAAAGGATATAAGCCAGAGTTCCGATTAGCAGCGCGTGAAAGTGATAACACGTGGCAATTGTATGAGGCGGATACCAATCCAAATGCCAAAGTTGGAGCCGACTTGTTAGATATTAGCGGGAAGGTTCAATATATCGGAATAAACAGCCCAATTGATGGCACAACGGAAATAGCAGCTATCAAAGATACCAAACAGATAGCTGCTTTGGTTGACAGTGTTCTAAAGGCACCTGTTGACCAAAATTTAATGCCAGCTTCCAACATTAGTTACTTTATCGCTTTTCATTTACAAGACGGGACAGTCGTAAACCGTGCTTATTGGCCCGATTCAGATGAATTAGCCAGAGGTATCATTTTGCCAAAAGCTTTTAATATTGTGATTGAACAGTTTGTAAAGGCTGTACCCGCTTCTACCTTCGCAGCCATCACGCCGACTCTCAAGTAAAAAGTAATGCCAGCTGAAATTTGATGCAACCCTAAATAGGTAGGATAGAAGGTATCACAAAAAACGATTTGACATATAAAAGAAGGGTACTGGAATTATGCGCAGGGCGGGTGGGAGTTGAGCCAAATCAAGACTAGCAAAGGTTTTCTCACGCGGCAGGTGCGATTGGTGCAAGCGTCTCTGGGTGCTGCGCTCGGCCCGTTGCTCGCATTCTAGCCGAGCCAGTTCGTGCAAGAAAGCTTCGTGCGACAACTGTTCGCGACTGGCCCGCATCGCGATGTCGGCAAAAGCAGTTGAAAAAGCACTCAGTTTCAACTGGCGCAGCATTGCCACCAGTTCAGCCTGGCGGTTGGGCTGCCCAGCATTAGCAGCGGTGCTATAGATGGTCAGGTTTGCTTTTAGAATCTTGAGCGCGATTTTAGGCTCACAAGCCAGTCTGGTTTTCTAAATTCAATTGTGAACATCTATAGTTGGCATTGGCGCACCTCAGTTCCGAGAGTTCCGAGAGTTCCGAGAGTTCCGAGAATTCTGAGAGTTCTGGCGTTGGGGCAAACGCGGCAATTTCACTGGGAGACGCAACGACAACTGGCGACGACGCAGACAATAACTGGTCATAGCGGGCCAATTGCAAATGTGGAGCGGGCGGGTGCAGTTGCAAGGCTACCGCCAGGCGCGGCTTTTGTTCTGGCTGCACCAACTCCCGCACTTGCTCAAAGCTGGGCCGCTCGTCCTCCGCTTCCAAGAGCAGGCTCAAGGCCGCCTCGACTTCACTTTGGGAAATGGTGGCGGCCAGGTGTAATATTTTCAAGTAGTGAGCATCAGCCCGGCTCCGGCTGGGTAACTCTCTTTGCAAGCGGTCATATCCTTGGCGGAAAACCAGGCTCGGAAACAATTCATCGCGGAAGCGGTACTCGGCAAAAGCCACCCAGAGATACGGTGTCGTTTGTCAAGTGCCAATTTCAAGGTATTCGCCACTTTAACACCTGAATAGTTGAAATTGGCTGGCTCACGAAGCTTTTGCTAGGTGTGTCGCTTGCTTATTCAGCGCATATTCCAGATCGAACTCTTTGCCGCTTTTTACCACCGCAAAAGCCAAGTGTACCAGTTTCCGGGCAGCCGCTATACGGGCTACCTTCATTGGTTTACCGGCGGCCCGCAGTTTATCATAAAACGCCTTGACTACTGCATTCCAACGCGAGGCACTCATTGCCGCCATATATAATACTCCGCGTAGGAGTGGATGACCACTATGCCCAATTTGGGCATGACCACGAATACTGGTGCCACTGCTCCGTTCGGTGGGAGCCAGCCCCGCGTACTGCACCAACTGTTCGGCCTTGGCACAAGTGCTAAAATTGAGCGTGGCTACTACCAACCAACAGGCGGTTAGCGGCCCCACGCCCGGAATAGTTTGCAGGAGGGTAATGGACTTAGACCAAGCTTTATCTTGCTTGATCACTTCTTCAATTTCGCGATCCACGTCTATGAGTTGCAGGCTGAAAGTCTCAATTAAGGCTTGCATTTTCTTCCCCACTGCTGCTACTATCACCGTTGAGGCATTTAGCGTCACCCAGAGATACGGTGTCATTTGTCAAGTGCCAATTTCAGGCACTTTGCTACTTTTACAACTGAATAGCTTAAACTGCTGGTTTTCATTCACGAAGCTTTT
>JBBQZT010000073.1:0-29383 GCA_038207455.1 Chloroflexia bacterium | reverse complement strand
ATAGGCTTGGGTCTCACGTAAAGGCTACATCTGATCTTATTTTTCAAACAAGTGGCGGTGGGGGCCATGTCTGAAAACCTAATTTACCCTGGCTATCGTGAGGGTGTTGCCGCTCTCAAAAATGTGTAAAGTCGAGCTTAGAAGTACCGTTGAGTTCGGATAAAAGGCATTGGCACTGGCTTCCTGATTAAGTTGAGCACAAAGCGACAGCAAATAGCAAATCGAGTATAGAATCAATGCAACTTTTGTACATAGCCCAAGTCAGAAGGCTCGGGCTATCACTTTTAAATAATCAACTCACGGGTAGCTCACCACGGTGACCGGGACACTCACGTTGGCGGAGGTTGACGAGCCACCTGTGTCGTTGACCACGTGCAGGATGCCACCCGACCCATTGTTCGCGTCGAGGAAGACTGTAAGCAAATCGTGGAGGCTTGCCGCTGGCAGAGTGGCAGGAACCTCAAATGCGTGCGAGGCGTAGATGTTCACTTTCTGGTTGAAGAAGCTATAGCTGCCCATACCATAGCCGCTGAAGCTTTTCACGTTGTTGGCTACCTTTAGGGCGGCCCAACCGTTGACACCGTCGTGGCTCCATGCCGCTTGACTGGGTGGGTCATAGGGCATCTCGTTCTGGAAGAAGATGACCGTGCCACCATTCCCGTTCCAGATCACCTGGTATTTCTGGTAATGCTCGACGAATAGGCCATACGCCGTGACGTTGTTGCCGTTCACGATGAGGCCAGTGGCTGCGGTATTAACCGTCCAGCCCACCCCGTTGCCGTGGTCGGCTCTCCAGGCCCAGATGTCATCGAGGATGACGTTATTGCTATTCACAATCAGGCTAGTCGTGGCCTTGCCCGCACGCGCTCCACCGATACGGAAGAATACGTCATTTAGCGAGGTTGGGTTGGCTGAACTGCCTCGCCAATCGTCGTTCCTCTGGTTGCCAGCCTCATTGTCATGCTGAGTACCCACTTGCAGCAACACTGGCGAGTTCTTTGAGCCAGCGTCGAACAAAAGTCCGGCGAGCTTGACACCTTTTACATCAGCAACCTTCATCGCTACAACCCCATTATCGGGTACCAGCGTGGCAAAGCCCAGGCCAAGCACTACCGTATCCGGGTGGTGAACCTCAATCGTATGCTTCAAATGATAAACGCCAGGGGTGAAGAGTAAATTCTTGCCGTCATCAAGCGCGTCATTGATCGCCTCCACCGAATCAGTTGGTTTGGCTACAAAGAAACGGTTAATGGGGATGGAGGAACCGGTAGCAGGTCCGTCAGCCCAGGTTGTACCTGCCAAATTAGTGCGAAGTGCGGGAACGAAAATGTTATATTTGCCTTGCGAGTCCACATACAGGAATGGCTTCTCGCGGGTCACTGGACTGGTCGGCAGCGTGGTGTAAGGGCCACCGCAGGAAGCCTGGGCGGGGAAACACTGGGCTGGTGCGCCCTGAACTCCAGAAAAAACCTGATTCCACACACCGTTAGTCCAGCCATCGAGCGTGCTATTTCTGACCACCCATTGCTGCTGCGAACCGTTGATTACGGTCCCACCCTCGAACTTTGAATCGGCGATGAAACCACCACTTGCGTAGGAAGGCCCAGTACAATAGTCCATTAGCGTCAGGTTGCCGCCAGTGATATGCACACGACGCATCGGGGCGGCCTGAGATACTGCCCAGAACTCGCCGACGTAGCAGCCGAAAGTCGGATTAGTTACGTTAATAGTCAGGTTCGACAACGAACGCCAGAAATTATTGAGTGCTGTACAGGAACCACTATTATCGCACTGGTTGCGTACATAAATCGAACCATTGATAATCACATCATTCGGAGACGCGCCTAAACCAGACACTTCGGTGTAGTAGCCCACCTGGAAATTGAGTGGGGTATTCGCTGTACCATAGGTGCCAGGTTTGAATAGCAGTGAGTACCGCTCCGGTCCGAACTGGTTAGTCACCTGCTGGTTGGCAATCGCATCTACTTTTGCCTGAATCTGGCTTTGTGGCATGGTAGGATCGAAGATTATCACGTTCGAGCCGAAGTCAGGTTGACTTGAGTTGGAAACCTGCGCGAAGGGAGCTGCTATCGCCGGGACTGCCACCATAGCGGCAATACCCGACAACGCTACTAGCAACACTGCTAGTAGTCTCATCTTCATTGATTTAACCCACACTAAAATGATCCTCCTTTTACTTGAACACAATCAATACAATGAGCGTGTTTGGTATAGTACCTTTGGTCATAGTACCTTTAGCCACAATAGGTTGTCAACTAGATGGCGAACATCTGGTAGAACTCCTCTACGCAGATGCTATTTCAATTCGGCAGATTGGGCAAAATTAGTAGAGTAAGGCTACTTATGCAAGAAATCACGATACCACACCCCACTGTCCTTGAGAATACGCCGCTGAGTAGGGTAATCCACATAGGTAATGCCAAACCGTTTAGCGTAGCCGTAGGCCCATTCAAAATTGTCCAGCAAGCTCCAAATAAAGTAGCCTGCCAATGGTACACCTTCCTGTAAGGCGTGCAAAGCGGCTTCAAGGTGAGCCTGCAAGTATTTTAAGCGGCCCTTGTCGTGGACGGCCAGGCTCTCGCTAGTTTCTTCTAAAGTGTCATCATAGGCCGCGCCGTTCTCCGTAATATACATTTTAGCGGGTTTGTACTCGCTATGAAAGCGGTGCAGCAGCTTATACAGCCCTTCGGGATAGGCTTCCCAACCTATATCGGTGTATTCTGCTCCTTCGTTATAGCGCGACTCGAAAGTTAAAGCCTCGCGGTCTGCCCAAGCAATAGGCAGGGTGCGGAAATAATAATTGACACCCAGGAAGTCAAGCGGGGCGGAAATGATTTCCATATCGCCTGGTTCAATCGGCAAGTGCTTTTCAATAATTTCAGACAGTTCTTCAGGATAAACGCCCTTGAAAAGTGGGTCAAGAAACATCGTATTTTCCCAGGCATCTTTGATAATTGCCAACTCCGTAGCGTTACCGTCGCCCGCTTCTACATAGTTGAAACTAAGCGTAATACCAAACTCAGCATCAGGGCGGGTGGAGTTCTCTCGCAACACAGGCATAGCCAACCCATGTCCCAACAGCAAATGATGGGCAGCCCGCACACTGGTATTTAAGTCTTTTATGCCCGGAGCGTGTTCGCCTGTTAAATGCCCCAATGCCATCACCACCCCCGGCTCGTTATGGGTAGTCCAGCCCTTCACCCGGTCTCCCAAACAACGCGAAATTACTCTGGCGTATTCAGCGAAATAAGCAGCCGTATCGCGGTTACTCCAGCCTCCCTTTTCTTGTAAGGCTTGGGGTAAATCCCAATGAAAGGCCGTAGCGTAAGGCTGAATATTATGCTCAAGTAGCTCATCTACTAGCCTGGAATAGAAATCAAGCCCGGCCTGATTAACCCGGCCCGTACCTTCGGGCAGGATGCGAGACCAGCTAATCGAAAAACGGTAGGCGTTCAATCCAATATTTTGCATTAAGGCTACATCATCTTTGTAACGGTGATAGTGGTCGCAGGCTACGTCTCCATTGTCTCCATTATTGATTTTGCCTTCTGTATGGGAGAAAACATCCCAAACGCTCGGCCCGCGTCCGTCCATCTGAGCCGCCCCTTCAATCTGGTAAGAAGCGGTGGCAGCACCCCACGTAAAATTTCCAGGAAAGTCCGTTCGTACAAGTTCAGATTTTGTTATTAGACTCATCTATTCAAGCTCCTTATTATAATTTATATTACTTATTTATCCACACCTGTGGTTACTACCCCTTGCATAAACTGCCGTTGGGCAAAGAAGAACATCACGGCAGGTACAATCATCGTCAACACTGCCGTTGCCATTGCGCGGGTGGGATGGGTACTGTAAGTGCCGACAAATTTGGCAATACCCACTGAAAGCGGTGCTAAATCATCTTTACCGACCAGATAAACTAGCGGGGTAAAATAATCGTTCCAGGTGAAGAAAAAATGGAAGAGCGTTACAGCAGTGATAGCTGGAATGGCCTGCGGAATAATCACCCAGATAAGCGTGGTAAGCGGATTAGCTCCGTCCATCACCGCCGCTTCGTCCAACTCTTTTGGGATACTCATGAAATACTGCCGCAAAAGGAAAACGTCGTAAGCATTGGCAAAAAAAGCTGGTACTATCAGTGGTAACCACGTTCCCGTCCAGCCAATTTTAGAAAACAAGATATACAACGGTATAATCGTGGCCTGGGGCGGTAAGACGATGGTAGAAATCAGCACGATGAATAAAATATTTTTCCCTGGAATACGGAAACGCGCAAAGCCGTAAGCTACCATAATACACGAAATCAGCGTACCAATGGTACTGACAATTGCAATAAAAAGAGTGTTGCGGAACAGTAACGGGAAGTTCACGTCATCCCAGGCAGTAGTAAAATTATCGAGAGTCGGTGCGAATTGGTAAACCGGGTCAAGGGTGCGGTATCTACCTATCCAGTCAAATACTCCTTTTTCCGGATGAGCAGGGTCAATAAAATTGGCATCTTCACGAAAACCTTTTACCATCGCCAATTGTTTCATGCCGTCGCTAAGGGGGACATTATAAAGTGGCAAATCTTGCCCCTGATAACTATAGGTGACAGGTTTAGCGGGCCATAGTGGAGCATTTTGAGCAGAGAGTTGCGTTTCGGGTTTAAAAGCTGTGGCAACCATATAGCCAAGCGGCATCAAAAAAATCAACATCACGACCAGCCCTAGCACGGTTACAAGTAAGGTTGGCCCAATATCGCGCCGCAGCATATTTCTAAGTTGAAACATCGGCCTAGTTTTTGGTTTTGCTGGTGATTGGTCTGTAGTAACCATTGGTTTCTCTCTCCCTTTACCTTAAAATGCTTGCTCACACATCGCATTTGGTTAAAAATCGCTGCTGGCGTAAAAGACTCTACCTTGTAGGAAACGGAACATTAAGGTGGTTAAAATCATCACTATGACAAATAAGATTAGTGCAAGCACCGAGGCATAACCCAAATCGTTAAAGACAAAGGCTTCCCGGTAAAAGTGTAAATTGTAAAACATGGTTGACCCTTGCGGATCACCATTGCGCCCACCGATTAATAAAGCCGCCACGAAAAACTGGAAAGAATTGATAACCCCTAATGTGACGGTATAGAAGATAACAGGCGAGATCATGGGAATGGTAATTGCAAAGAACCGTCTGACCGACCCTGCCCCGTCCAGAACTGAAGCTTCGTAAATTTCAGTTGGCACGCCTTGCAATGCACCTAGATAAATCAGCATGGCATTGCCTACCGCCCAGACGCTCAAAATATTTAGGGCGGGAATGGCCCAGTTTGGGTCTTGCAACCAGCGCGGGCCATCCACGCCGATTAACTTGAGAGCAAGATCAATCCAGCCAGATTGAGGGTTTAACACTCCTTGAAAAACCATTACGCCCGCCACAATTGGAATAACAGTCGGCAGGTAGTATAAGGTTCTAAAAATATTGGGAGCAAACAAGTGTTTTGAATTGACCAATAACGCAAATAGCAATGGTACAGCCAGACCTAATGGCACCGCAATGAGGGCAAACTTGAGCGTCACGCCCAAAGAATTAAGCAGATCGGGGTCGCTAAATAATTTGGCATAATTGGACAGCCCTATTAGTTTGAAATTATCGGGTGTAAATTCTTTTGTAGCATTGTAATCGGTAAAAGACAGGAAAAAGGTGAAGACGATGGGCAAAAGCTGGAACGCCAGAAATCCAATGAACCAGGGCGTTAGAAAAAATATACCCCATCTGACACGCTGTCGCGCTCCATTTCCTCTGCTCACTTTAGAGGCTGCCCGCGTTACCACGCTATCATTCACTGCCATAACGATAACTCCTTAATCGTTGGTTAGCTACGTTTTATCACCTTGAAAATTGGTCGAGGTTTTGTCATTTCGAGCTTATTTTATTAAGGAAGCTGCGATTCAAGGAACTCTCCGAGCCTGAATCGCAGCCTTTGCAACTTCGATTAGCTCTAATCAGGAAGCCAACAAACTTTGATGGTTTTTATAGTGACAGAATGAAAACAACTGATTAGAGCTTGAGATTGTTAGGTAGCTGCTTTGAACAGCGCGTCTAAGGTTGCTTGAAACTTGTCAATTTCCGCGTTTATGTCCAAACCAGGTGTTTGATCCATCAAAGTGCGGAAAGCGGTGAAAGCAGCGTTAGACTTGATGATGTTAGGTATATAGGACTCGTGGTTAGGGAGGTCTGGATATTTCAGCATTTCTTCTGCTACAGTCCAGTCAACCTTATTAGCCCCCACGCGGGCGTTCAAAGCGGTAAAGAAACCTGGGCGATCCGCAGGGACAGCAGGAATACCCCCATAAATCTGATACAGGTCTTTATCCACCACCATTTTACTCAAAACCTTGAAGGCCACCGCCTGGTTTTTGCTTTGTTTTAGGATAGCAAAGGTGTCTCCGTGCAGTTTGGCCGTGATTTTGCCGTTAATGGTGGGCATCACTGCGATGTCCCAGTTCTGTTGCTTTATATCAAAACAGCAGGTGTACCAGGTGTGTGAGGCTTGCATTGCTACGTTGCCTGACTTAAATTCGTTACCCTTAGCGAGCAGGTCACTCTGCTGGTAATCATCACTGGGGGAAATATGCAACTTCCAGATACTGTTGTAGTACCAGTTCCAGGCCGCCCGCCAATTATCTGGAATTTTGGCAACTTTGGGATTTGCCAGGTCGTAGGGCAAACCGCCGCCAAAGAGCGCGGCCACTCCACGTGCATCAGTTGGGCCGTCAAAGAAACCGAACTGCTTGATGTTTTTGGCATCAAAGTTGGCTGCGGTAGCATCGTTACCTTTGGCATCAACGCTCAACTTTTGGGCAAGTGCCTGGAAAGTTTCAAGATTCCAGTCTTTCCCCATGTATTGTTCGCCAACTTTGTGGGGAGGGTAGGGCAGCTTGGCCTCGTCAAACAAAGCTTTGTTGTAATAGATAAAGCTGGGGAACAAAGCAAACGGAATACCTACCAAAACCCCTTCGTCTTTAGTGAAGTCAAGCAAGGCCGGGTCGTATTTGGTCAAGTCCACGGCATTTTGTTGCGCTAAGGGCGCAATGTCAGCCCACGCGCCCTGGAAACTAGCGCGTCCAGCTTTACCCACTGGCCCGACAATATCAGGCCCATTTCCGGCGGCAATTTGGGCTTTGAGCGTGTCATAGGACTCTGGATTGTGTACAACCTGAATTCCTACGCAAGCTTCGGTCTGGGACTTATTAAACTTGTCCGCCCAGGCTTTTTCTTGTGGAATCACGTCGGCATCTGCACCTGCGCCAAGACCAATGTACCAGGTTATTTTAGTAGAGCCATTGGCACACCCTTGTCCAGCCGCTATCACAGTAGTAGGCACCGTCGTCATCGCTGCGCCTGTGGTAGTAGCTGCCGCCGTGGTTACGGCAGGTGTCGTTGCTCCCGCACTGGTTGTGGTAGCTGCGCCTGCGGCTGTCGTCGCAGCGGCGGTGGTAGCTACTCCCGCTGCTGTCGTTGCGGCGGCCACAGCAGTGGTGGTCGTTGCCACTGGAGTGTTGGTGCTATCTCCACAAGCGGCCAGCAACCCCGCCAGAATTGTAAAGGTAGCCAGTAGCACCAAACGTTTCATCATCCTCGATAAAAACATAAAGGTTTCTTCCTCCTTAACTTGAAGTTTTGATTGCAGAATGCTTTTTAAGGGCCGCCTGCTTTCAACTCAGTTTTGTCAGTACCAAAATAAGCATCAGGCTAAATCGCAAAAATGGTGTGCCAATGCGGAGCTAATTGTTTAACCCCTGTTTTGAGTAAGCCAATATGAGATGAGCCTACACCCTATGCCTTCAAAGCGTGTGAGAGTACATCTTGTGGTGGAATACTTCCCACTGGCAAGTTTTTGTAGAGCTTATGCAGCCTATTCAGTGCGAAACTTTAGGAATGGGTCTGTGTAACCAGAAATTGCCTTATAAAGGAGATACAGTAGAACATTTATTTTTTTACGCACGTCCTTTACATTGGACTTATTTTAATACAAAAAAGAACTCTTGTCAATAGCTGAATTTGCTGATCAGGACGATTGCCAGGTCGTGTGAGGGTGGGCCATTGCGTCAAGCCGTGCCACAACTTCCTTGCAATCGGTTTCAGGTTTAACCTGCTTTACTTAAAGCTTTGGTTTTAGTTGTAGCGGTATTTGCAAACTTGTCGGCTGTTGCAAGAAAGTCTTCTAAAGCTACCGCGGCTGCTCCCTGACAAACCGAGTCTATATCAAGTTCACAAAACCTGAAATCCATTGCCGCTAAGGGCTGTCTGAGGGCATAGCGTTCAACAAACTTTTTGAGATCGGGCAAAATAAATTCCCCAATCTGTAAGCCAACCCAACCACCCAATATTACTCGTTGCGGGTTGAAAACGTTGACCAAATTGCCAATGCCTGCCCCCAGGTAGTGAGCTGTTTCTTTCAGAACCTGTAGTGCCACCGCATCCTCTTGTTTTGCCGCCAGTACAATCGCGGTAATAGCGGCAATCTGATCGTCAACTTGGGTCAAGGGGTTATTCGGTGCTAACTCCTGAAAACGTTGAATGATGCCAGGTGCGCCGATATAACTTTCAAGACACCCAAAACTTCCGCAACGGCATTTTTTCCCGTCAAGTTGGATGGTTGTGTGACCCCATTCCCCAGCACTATTGGTAATACCGCGATAAAGTGAGCCATTGGCGATGATACCCGCCCCCACGCCTGTTCCCAGCAGTAAAACTGCCAGACTTTCAACACCGCGTCCTGCTCCGAACCACATTTCGGCCAGAGCCATCGCTTTTGCCCCGTTATCTACGTAGAAAGGTAAGTGCAAGTGTTTCTTTAGCATGGCTAACAAAGGTGTAGGTTGCCAATCCCAAATAGGAGCAGAAACCATCACTTCCTTTGAACGCTCTACGATGCCAGGCACTCCAATTCCTACCCCGATTACCTTGCTAGAAGGTAAATTTGCTTTAACTAAAAGTGCGGTTATTCCATTGATTATATTTTGTACAAGTGTTTCAACCTGGTTTCCGGTGACATTACAAAAGCGGTCTATGATGTTTTGGTTGTGAAGCATTAAATCGAAAAGCTCTATCTTCACTTCGGTTTCACCTACGTCCACCCCAATAAAGTAACCATAAGCTGAATTAACGCTAAGAATAGTGCGAGGCCGCCCACCTTCAGACTCCTCTAAACCGGAGTCTATAAAAATACCCTCGCCTAGCAACTCATTCACTACGTTTGTAACCGTTGATGGGCTTAACCCTGAGCGTTGACTAAGTTCAAGACGGCTAAGGGATCCGTCAAAATAAAGTTGACGTAAAACGACTCGGCGGTTAATTCTTCTTAAATCCCGCACAGTTTGTTTAGTGGCAGCCATAAATAAATTTCCCCGGTAATCATTAATGCTTTATTTTAATAATTTGAATAAAACTTATTTTAGAGCAAAAAATAACTCTTGTCAATAGAGTATTGTGATGATTCCAGGGCTGTTGCTAACATAAAAGCTTGAAAACATCAAAGTGCTAATGCCAGCAATTGCTGATTGCTTTATATTCTAAATCTCGATGGGCTGCGGCTACGTTTTCTACCTTACCAAGATATCCTAAACCTAACACTATGTTGTTCAAGACAGCATTGGTTTGAGCGCATCTCCGCGTTGTAGCTGGGTACCGTTTTCTTCCCCAAGCTTACATCTCGCGGATAATGTAACAGGTTCTCACAACACTACGGCTGGTATTATGTCTGCCGGACTGCCAAAAACAGCCAGGAATGGCTGGAAGACCAGCATTATAGCTTGCAAAAGCTACAGGTTGAACCGGAGCAGCTAATTTACCTGCCGGAGGTCAGCTTCAGCCGCGCAGGTTATGGCCGAGTTCAAGCTATAGCTGTGTGGGACAGCCAGTATCAAGAGCCACTTTATCTGGTGACTAACTTTGCTCTAGCTTGTGAAGCGGCCTGGTACTATCACCAACGTTTCTATATTGAGACGCGTTTTAGTGACCAAAAGAGTCGGGGTTTCCGGCTAGAGCGTAGCCATATCAGTGACCCCAAGCGGATGGCACGGCTATTACTAGCAGCGGCTCTAGCATATTTATGGCTGATCTATTTAGGAACGGTAGCCTTAACCAATTCATGACCGACTATAGGTTACAGGTGTTTCGTAGCTATTCTCGCTGGTCGTTTTTTATGATTGACACCCCGCGCCCCTTTGCATATACTGAGCTAAATTTAGAAGCACACGTAAGGCGACTTGATAGCTTGATAATACGAAGCCGCCTACGAAACAAAGCCAGAATCATAGGAGGTATTTTTATGACCGCATCAGTTGATACTAAAACCGAATTGGAACAAGAGATAGACCAAAATATTGCTTATTTGGCAGACCGTGCTGCCGATTGGGGAGCGTTGGATTTCCAGGCCAAGATTGACCCGCGTTATCGCCGCGCGCAAATGCGCTATGTGGGCCAGGGTGGGGTTGATGCAAAAGGTGCGACTAATATGCTCAAGGCCGAGCATTTCACCCTTAGCACTATGATTTTGCCCGCCGGGTGCGAAGGGCCGCTCCATATTCATACCGACGTAGAAGAAGTCTTCTTTGTGTTGGAAGGGGACATTACCTTCTTTTGGGAAAAGGACGGCGAAACTGTTATACGCACCATTGGCCCCCGCGATTTGATTTTCACACCTGCCGGAGTCTGGCGCGGTTTGCGGAATGATGGCGATACGGATGGCTTGATGCTGGTGATGTTGGGCGCGGCCAAACCTGTGTTACCAAGCTACCCAGAAGGTTCGCCCTTGACCGAAGCTAGAAATCACAAATAAGTTAGCAGTCGCTCCAAACTTACCTTTATCGGCTGGCAGTCGGCAATTAAAACCAAAAACCGATAAGGGCATTTTAGTGCGACTGCTAACTGCCGACTGCCAATTTTTGAGGATTTTGTTGGATAGATTAAAAGAAAAAGTTATAGTTGTAACCGGGGCCGGGCGCGGTTTGGGCCGGGCTTTTGCCGAACGAGTGGTTGCCGAAGGGGCGAAGGTTTGTATCGCCGAGCTTAATCCTGAATGGGGACGCGAGACTGCCGAGGCATTGCAGACGGCGGGTTTTGAAGCTATTTTTGTGCCGACCGATATTACAAAGGCCGACTCGGTCAATGCGATGGCAGCACAGGTGGCGACACGCTGGGGCGGAATTGACGGCCTGGTGAATAACGCGGCTATCGCTACTAAAATTGGTGGCAAACGCTTCGACGAAATCAGCGAAGATGATTTCGAGCGGGTGCTGCTCACCAACGTCAAGGGGACATGGCTGGCGGTGCGGGCCGTTGTACCTTTTATGCGGCCACGCGGCAAAGGTAAAATCGTCAATCTGGCTTCCGATACAGCTCTGTGGGGTGCGCCAGTTTTGTTGCATTATGTTAGTAGCAAAGGCGCGATTATCTCCATGACTCGTTCGTTGGCCCGTGAGTTGGGCGAATACAACATTGCGGTCAATGCCATCGCGCCCGGACTGACCCTGGTAGAAGCCACCGCCGATGTCGCCCCGGCCCGTCATCAATTGTATTTGGAAGGCCGGGCCATCAAACGTGCCCAGCAGCCCGAAGATATTACTGGCACGGTGGTCTATTTGCTGTCCGATGATGCCGATTTTGTGACAGGCCAGCTTTTACCCGTAAATGGCGGGTTTGTGTTCCACTAGCACTATTTATCAGCAAATTGGCAATCGTGCCAGGTGGCATCAGGGACTGGTAGGACTGTAAGTCAGGACTATATAAAGGCGGTGCAACTACAGTTAGACTTTTATTTGTTTAAGCATAGCAAGATAATAGAGTTTATCTTGCTATACCTTTATATGAAAGAGAAGGCCATTCTTGTGGAATTCCACGTGGGTGACAGAGTGCAAATTGGCAAATTGGCTGGCCGTCCTTTCGGTGACAGCGAAGATGGCAAATTCGGCGTGGTCGAAATGATAGGTTGGGGCGACAAAGAGCCAAAATCACTGGCCCACAAACTCAGGATAGTGCTTGACGACGGGGGCATTATTTGGGTTGGGCCAGAAGAACTGGTTAAGCTAGAAACAGTATTATAGACCTTTATGGATAGCCTTTGTTTTTGTCAATTTTAGTGATTGGATTTCGTGGTGGAATAAATTTCGAGCCGAGTTTCGTTTCAGCAGGCGATAAATGTCTGGTAAACGGATTTGCAACCATAAAATGTTTCGTAAATTAGATTAATCCAAATTGGTATCACCAAAAGTTCGGGAGAACCCAATTGGTTCATACGCAAATTTAGTGACAACCGTTAAATCTAGCCACCTGCTTTTTGCTTTTTAGGCCGCTAATACCCGCACTCTCAATAACTCAAATTTCGCTCGACCATACATTGCCCGTTTTATTAACTTTAATTTGTTGACTTCGCCTTCTACTGCTCCATTACTCCAGCGCAAACTTATTCCTGCTCTTACAGCACCTTCGTCCCGCCGAATTCCTCTCGCAAAGCTTACCAGTTCCCTTACCTCGCATTGGGTGCTTTTATTTAGCCATTCCTCTAAATTCTGCGCTTCTCGCTCCCTAAACATTGCTCTGAATTCTTGCGTTAGCTCATACGTCACCGCCAATTCCGCTATTTTTTGACATAACTCCTCCAATTTAGCCTATTGACTCAAACGTAATTCACTCTTATCTTTAATAAACCAGAGCGTCAACTGGCGAGGACTGTACAGAAAATCGCTTAGAGGTTTTGGCTGAGTGGTCGCTTGAACTCCCGTTCGTTCTGTATCTGGCTCAACCAACTGCTGCCGTAACTGCGTGACATAGTTTAGCAGCCAAGTCCGACCACCTTCGTAACCCTGTTCTTTCACTTCTCGCCATAATTGCATAGCATTGTGACAACCATCTTCAAAAAAGCGTTGGCGCAGATACGCTTTGTAAGGCTCTATTTTGGTGGGCCGTATCACTCGCTTCATCGTAGGTGGCCCTTGAAGCAAAACACGCGCCCGTCGGCGACTAATCTCTAACTCTTCGGAAATTTCACTCAAATTGTAACCAGCTTGTTTTAAGCTCTGCACTTGGTCATATAAAGCCTTGCGACGCTCAAAACGCGCTTCCTTCTGAGCAGTGTGCCATTTGAGCGGTAAGTTCTGGTTAGTTAATGTGCTGGCAACCGGGCTATTGCGAGAAGCTTTAGTTAGAAGCACTTGCTGAACTTGTGAATAGTTGCGCTGAATCACCCGTTCTACACTTTCTCCTAAATTCTTCAGGACGTGAAAACGATCAGCCACTTGGATAGCATCAGGCGCACTTCTTCGCGCCGCCATAGCATAACTTCCCGCCCTATCTCGGCTAATAATTTCCACGCCTGGATGAGCATCAAGCCACACTGCAAAAGTAGTTTCCTTGCGGTCTGGTAGTAGGTCAACTGGTTGATGACGTTCCAAATCTACTAAAATACTGCCATAACTTTCGCTCTTTTTCCAAGCCCAATCATCTACCCCCAAAACACGGGGAGTGGGTGGGGATGGCAACTGCACTCTTTTAAGCGTGCGTAACAAGCTATCGGCACTGGTGGCTATCCCTAAGTGGGTGGTTAAACGTGCGCCTGCTTTTCCACCCACAGCCATAGCTATTTGATAAAGTTGGTTACTCAAACGAGTGGTGCGCCGAGCATACACAGCCACGGCCTCGCCCAAACGTTCCGCAAAAGTAGTGCGGTGGCAATTACTATTAAGGCAAAGGAAACGTCTGACCTTTAGCAGCAGGCGAACGCTCAAGTCTGCCCAGGGCAAATCCGCAAGTGAGCGCGTATAGCGGCTATGGACACGGTTGGAAGGGTTTTGACAAACAGGGCAAACGGCAGTCGAGTTGGCACTATTAATTATGAGTAAGACCCGTTTGTCTCCCAACAAAGTTTTTTCGAGTTGTAAACCCGGAAATTCGGGTAATAAAAGTTCAGTAGGAACAGAAAACTCCTTTTCAAGCAGTGGAAATAAGCTGCTGAGTATTTCTAGTTATATACGTACCTGCTCTTAAAAGGTTATCACTAAAAGTGCGGATGAACCCAAAAATGTTCCGATGGTTGACTAACCCTAACTTTCAATCTCTTAGCTTCTGCTAACGAGTTAGCAAGTGTATCAGGTAGCAGATTGAGAAACAATTTGTAGCCTCATTTAAGCATTGTGGGAAAATATACAGGCTGCTTGTGGCTGGGCGAAGCCCGGCTACGTCCGCCAACACAGCTCGATATTCGTCAGGTAACCAGGGGTTCACCCCCAACCAGCTAATCAGGGTTCAAACCCTGATTAGCTGGTTGGAAATGGCTAGTTTAACTATTGACTTCAGCTAAGAGCGACTACTGCCCGGTTTCAGTATAGGTATAGAACAAACTGGGCGACTGCACGTTGGTAGTGGCAATCAAACTGTTGGCTGGGCCGCTGGTTTGGTTGATTACCGCTTGGCCGCTAAAGCCGTTGGGTAGTAAGCCCGCTGCACCTTGATAAGCTGGATAGCTGGCATTAGCTCCCACCGTGAAAGGCTGGGGACTGATAGCTGCCGTGCCATTAGTGTTATAATAAGTGATAGTACCACTTACTGTTGCACCGCTGGTATTGAGGATGGTTGCACCGGTTGTGAAGCCATTGGCATTATTGTCCATTGCAGGCAAACCAAGTTTGCTGCTACCGGAAGCTGCCGCCGTGTAAGTTCCACTTTGAGCCGCTCCGTTGGACGTAGTACCGTTAGCTTCGTTGACCACCATCGCTACACTGCCGCCGGCTGTCGTAACTGTAGCCGAACCATAGAACCCGGTGGGCAAACCCGCCCCTGCTGGCAAACCATTAGTGCCACCTTGACCACCCTGGAAGATGCCTGCTATACCATAACCGGGTATCACGAAGGGTGTGGCTGGATAGGCTGTGCCAGTGTTACTATAGTAAGTAACAGTGGTAGTGACAGGGTTGGCATTGAAATTGACAATGTTTGCCCCCGTATTAAACCCGCCAAACGCTCCCTTGAAGATAGCCGGGGCATACAGCGTGGTCTGATTGCCGACAGCTTGAGCGTTAGCCAGAGCTATAAACTTGATGTCGGCGCGTTGCTCCAACACCTGAGCCGTTAGCTGACCGCCCGCCGCCCCGTTGATCATTGCCCAGCCATAGAAACCTGGAGCGAGGCCGCTATCTGCCGCCGTCTGGTCCAGAGTTTGAGCCGAATACGGAGCAAGGCTCAGGTTTTTGGTAGCTGTTGCAATGGCCCGGCCACTTTGGTCATAGAAGTTGACCGTAACCGCCGCCTCGCTCGCTCCCCCGTTAGCAATAGTCAGCTGGGTGTTGAAGCCACCGCTATTGTTAATCGCCAGAGGCGCAACCAGACGGCTGCTCGTTCCCGCGTTCACGGCATAAGCACTGCTCCCGTAGGGCGTGCTTTCGGCTACAATTACCGCCAGAGGTTGGTTGGAAGTAATCAGGCTCGTGCCTTTTGTCCCGACTGCCAACGGGTTAGGAGCGGTACACTCGGCATTAGGCGCAAGCTGGCTGCAACTGGCCGAAGCAACGGTATAGGTGTTGCCAGTTCCATCGTAATACTGCACCTGCACATTGGCCGAAGTATTAGCCACGTTTTGGATGGCTAAATAGCTGGTAAAACCATTGGCGTTGTTGGCTACAAAAGGCAGATTGTAGGTGTAGGCGGGAGGAGGTGTGTAACTAGGGTCGTAAAGACCGACGCAAGTCAGGTGATAGATTGCCTGGCTCTGGTTTAGGGATGTATCGTTAGTATTGATAGTCAGGTAGGCATCACGTGTGCCAACCCCGCTCGGCGTACAAGTAAGATTAACTAGCTGTTGGTTAGTAGGGGCAATCGTAGTGCTGATAAAATTAACTTTGAAGTCAGCCGGGTTGATGCCCGCGAAAGTCGGGTTGGTTAGTTGAAGGGGAGCATCTCCCAGGTTGTTAATCATCAGGCTAAAAGAAATGGGCTTGCCTTCGGCCATCGAATTAAAACCAATGTCTCCGCCAATCGGGGTATAAGTCGGAGATTGTTGCGTATCTACGTCATAAATCAAAGGTTCGACGGGTTGCGAGTCGTAGTAGGGCAGCGGCGTGTAAATTGAAGCGAAGGCGGTATCGTAATCGCTATCGTTGCTACTGTTGGGGTCGAACTGGTCTTGCCCCAGTTTGGTAGCGGTCAAGGTCAAAGCTTTGGCTTGGGTCGCTCTTGCCACAACTTTCAACAAAGCTTCTTGCTGGTTAGCCAGAGCCGGAATTGTCCACAACCCCGTAGCAGCGTTGTATGTACCGACGCTTGGCGAGGCCGAAATAAAATTCAACCCGGCTGGTAACTGGTTGGTAATGCTAATATTGGTGGCGTTGTATGGGCCGAGATTAAGGACGGAAACGGTAAAGGTAACGACATCGCCTACATAAGGCGAGTTATCACTTACGTCCACAAACAAATCTAGGTCGGAGACTGGCGTATCGCCACTACTAGCGTAGTTTTTGGTATTGTGTTTATCGGGTATCAAGTTGTCGGCGGTAGCTTTGGCAAAACTACCCACCACGCCATTACTGGTAGGGGGAGCAGTAGCTCGCGGCTTTTGACCGTTACCAGACCCGGTTGGGCTGCTTGGGCCAGCACCAGGATAAGTTACGCTCAAGGTAGCGGTGCTGCCCGGCTGCATATCGCCCACCGCCCACGCGCTTCCCCGATTGTTAGGGTCAAAAGTACCTTGACTGACAGTAGCGACGAGCGGGATGTAGAAAGCTTGAGGGAACAAATATCTGGGTGTGACCATCACGTTTTTAGCAGCGGTTGCGCCCTGGGCAGTGACGGTAGTAGTGAAGACAGTAGTGTTGTTGTTAGCCGCAGTCGGCGCACCGGAGTCAGTTTGAGTAACAGACAGGTTGATGGCATCGGGTGCATTGACCACCACTACAAAACCGGTAGCAGTAGCACTCTGGACAGTAATAGCGATGTTGTTGGTCGTATCGTTAAAAGTCATATTCGGCAGCCATGCCGCTCCATCATCACCGATGTTGGCAGCGTTGGGTGGTATCACTAGCTGGGCCGGATTACCCCGAGTAAAGCTTTTGCCGCTTTCATCTATGTTGTGGATCAAGATACCATCTGTCGGTAGTTTGGCATCAAAACCCACCCGATAGCGGGCTTCTACCGTGTAATAGCGGTTAGGGTCTTGCCCAATCGGTATCTTTATCATCAAAGGATTGTTGTTGGTAGGTTGACTCAGTCGTTCTAAGGTGACAGTTTTGGCTCCCATCGAACCGTCATAAGCCAATAGCTTGCTAGTAGGAAGGATGCCCATCTTGGCGCGGCTGAAGGCTATAATGCCCTGACCTACACAACCATAAGTCGGGTCAACAAAGCTAGTCAATGCACCATTGTTGGTACAATTCCATTGCGCCTTACTAACTACGTCCCAGGCACTGCCGTATTCGTTCCCGTTAGGGTCGTTGGAGTGAAGTGCGCCAAAAGCGTGATCCATTTCGTGGGCCAGAATGGTCATACTCGGCCAGCCAAAAATTGAGCCAGTACCCTGTGAATAACCAGGAGCAGGAGGAGCATAGGGCATCCAGGTTAGAGGCCAGGCTTTATTTTGTCCGGTCAGGTTAAGCAGTTGTTTGCCACCCCAGGCAGCACTGTCCAAAGCCCCGTTGAACATCAGGTTGATGCCGTAAGTTTTGCTGAAATCCACGTTGGCTTGTTTTGCCAAAGCCGTACAATCTTGAGCTAAAGCTTTCAAGTCAGCCTTTTCGGGTGTACCACTAATATAGTCAGAGCGGGGTTTGGGTAAGGTGTACCAGCCTTGCACGTCGCTACCCTGCAAATCTATAGTGTTGAAGGACATCTCCCGGAAGTATTTGTCGAAATTGATCGGGTTATTAGCTCCGGTCAGCTGATCCACAAAGTAGTTTCGGTTTTGTGGCTCGGCAGCATTGTCCTGGAACTTGCACAAAATAGAAATGAAAGGCTGTGAACCAGCTAAACGCGGTTGAGCGTGGGCTTGTGGCGTGTCAATGGTCACTAGATTACTGACCTGAAAAGCGGAGGTTTGACCAACCGCTTGAGCTTTGGCAGAGGTATCCACTGCTCCGCTAACCTTGACGCGCTTCTCTACTAAATTTTGCAAGCCGGGGTTGGCGTGCAAGTAGTCAGCACTAAAGTTCAGGTCATACGCCTGGTTGCTGTCGGCCAACAACCAGTAAAGAGTTCGACTGGGAGCGCGAGTTCCCGAAGCAGGGTCGCCCACCGTAGCATAAAGCGTTCCCGAAATATCCTGTTGAGCGGCGGTCTGGGGCTGGGCCAGGGAAGTAGTCAGCCCTTGCCCAAAGGTCAGCCCCGTCGTCTGGAAAAAAAGCAGAGCCACTAGCAGCGTGATCAAGCCACGCTTGAGGTTGAAAGAGCTAGTGCGGTACACCGCTCTTGAAAAAACTGGTCGAGTATCTGACTGGCTCTGAAGCCCGAAGTCCGAACTGGTAATAGGTCGCTTAGACATGAAGAAAACTCCTTTGCGTAATGAAAGCAACTTGTGATTAAAAATGGAAAAAACCAAGAAGAAAACTTTTGGGCAAAAAGCAAATCTGGACTCAGCTGATTGCTAAGTAGAGATGTACAAAATTATTGAAAGAACTAGATGTAGTCCCTTCTTTCGCTTCTGCCTGGCTATGATTGTCACGACGAAACGAAAGACAGAATTTTGTCTGTAAAGCCTGATTTTGTATATGCTGTGATGACCAAAACGAAATTCTGAACCCAATATAGCAAAAAGGGACTTGCTGTGTCTATAAACCAGTTTACACAAATCGCCCAACTTGTTTGGTTTAAGACTTTCGCTTGATTAGCCTGCTATAGGTGCTACACTATAGCAAGGTTGTTATATTTCCTGCTAATATGCAAAGCGTTGGACGACAAGCATACAACTCTGTTGTAACAAATTAGGAGCATTTGCAAATAGATTTTGGCCCAAAAGCTTTGTCACTTATTATAACAACAACATTACTATAACAAAGGATAGGTATTGTGTCTATAAACCAGTTTACACAATCTGACCAATTTTACGTGACTTCATAAATTGGTTACAACCGCTCGGCATGAAGAATTATTATCTGCCCTCGCTTAATTTGGAGCAAGCCCTCCTCTTCCCAATATTTTAGTACGCGGTTGACCCAAACTCGGCTAAGATTCACCATCTCTCCTAACTCTTGCTGCGTGATGACGAGCGTTATTGGGCCTATAGTCGGGCTGGCCGGAGCTTCATCTACCAGTTGTTTGAGCTTGAGCGACACTCGCTCATAGGCATTGAGCAAACTCACCACTTCTAGTTGTACAGTAGTGTAGCGTAACCGCCTACTCAACATCCGAACAAGGCTGGTGGCAAAACCCGGCACATTGTTCATCAGAGCATCGTAGTCAGTGCGGCCCAGCACTAAAGTTTGTACTGCGGTCAACGCGGTAGCATTAGCAGAGCGAGGTAGGCTGTCGAATAAGCTAAGTTCACCAAAGACATCGCCTCCAGCATAAGTATTGATAGTCAACTCGTTGCCGTCTGGATTGATCAAGCTAATTTTGATCCGGCCAGTAACAATTATATAAAGACAATCGCCTACCTCGCCCTTACTGAAAATGGTTTGACCTGCCTCGAAATGGTCTGCTCTCAAAACTTCCGCCACTACGTGCAATCGGCGTTCGCTGAGGCTATGAAACAAGTGGGTTTGTTTCAAGAGTTTAACGCGCTCTTGCCACACCATCTCAAAATCACGCATACTTGTTCCCTACCTACTCCTGTTAAAAGTTACTCTCAAGCGGCTCATTCCTAGTTTTGTAATAGGGCTGCCTGTATATTAACCAGTTTACACTTGTGTTATAATCCGTTATAAGTTCTTGTATCGGCTTGCTCGGCCTCTTCGTATTTCGGGTTATAACCAGGAGTGTACCACTTTCTACCATAATGAGCTAATGGGAGCTTTTATGTCTTTAGAATTATCTAGCTTTTTGCCTACTATTTTATTAGAACATTTGGCCCAACAAGAGACCGCAGCCAATTCTTCAGAGCGCAGTGGTCAGCCCTTACAATTAGAAGTAGAGGCGGTCAGTCTCTTCGCCGATATTTCAGGGTTCACCGCCCTTAGTGAGACCTTTGCGGCGCAAGGCAACCGCGGTGCAGAAGAGCTAACCAAACTCGTCAACAATTGTTTTGAAGGGCTGGTAGAGGTGGCTCGAAGTTACGGTGGAGACATTGCCAACTTTAGTGGAGATGCTTTCCTGGTACTTTTCCGTGTCGTTTGTAATGACTATGAGCATTGGCAGGTAGCGGTACACCACGCACTTAGTTGTGCCTTGCAAATGCAGACCCAAATGGGGCAATTCATCGCTCCTTCTACTGTGGTTGCTCCCCGCTTAGGCATAAAAATAGGCTTGAGTCTGGGCCGGGCTACGCTTATTTCATTGAGGGGGGCTGGGGAGCGACAGGTTTATTTTGTGACGGGGCAAGCAGTGGTGGGCTGTTTGCAGGCCGAGAAATGTGCCTCGGCGGGTGAAATTTGGGGTGATAATCAGCTTTGGCAATATGTATCCCAATGCGGGCTAAGTTTGGGCCAGGTAGTCCGCTCCGATTTTAGCCACGTGCTGGGGCTATCCCATTTGGCTTCGTTAGCGTTGAGACCTCCTACTAGCCCGCTAAACCCTTCCTTGCAAAACCTGGTGCAAGCCTATCTGCACCCAGTAGTAGCCAGCCTTAGTCAGTCCGACCAAAGCGGTTTTATTTATGAACATCGTCCTGTAACTACCCTTTTTGCCAATTTCAAGGGAGATTTCGATTTTGATAACCAGCCCTACAAGGCGGCCCTCAATTTACAAGCTTACTTCGATCATTTGCTACCAGTGGTAGCAAACTATGGCGGCAACCTGGCCCGTGTAGATGTTGGCACGGAAGGTAGTCGTTTTCTTGTGTTGTTTGGGACACCCATATCATACGAAGATAATGCGCGTCGAGCTTTAGCTTGTGCTGTTGAGTTACAAAAAACTAGCCTACGTTTTGGGGTGAATTTGCGGGTCGGTATCAGTAGTGGACGTGTATTTGCAGGTCTGGTTGGAGCTAGAATGCGCCAGGAATATACTGTTATGGGGGATGCGGTGAATTTGGCAGCCCGCTTAATGCAAAACGCTGCTTTTGAGCAGATTTTGACCGATGCCAATACCCAACGAGTGGCGAGCCAACTTTATGAGTGGCACGAATTAGCCGCCCTGAAACTTAAAGGCAAAAAAAGTCCAATACCCGCTTTTGTTCTCACAAATCCAAAAGCTCCTGATTCGCAAATGGCAAGTTCCCCTCAAACCAGTCCAACCATTCCTTTAGTGGGGCATAAGACCGAGTTGGAACTGATTGCACAAAAAATGACCCTGGCTTTGAGCGGGCAGGGACAGGTGATCGGAATTAGAGGCGAAGCAGGTATAGGCAAATCACGCCTGGTGGCTGAAACAATGGCTCGCGCCCTTCCGCAAGGGTGGCATATTTATAGCGGCAAAGCCTTATCCTACACCACCGATAACCACTATTTTCCCTGGCAAAACCTTTGCAATGAATTATTTGGCTTAGACGCAAGCGAGCCAGTTGAACAACAAGTCGCCCAACTAACTGCTCACTTAGCGGAGTTAAACTCGCAATGGCTACCGAAAATGCCCCTGCTGGCCGCCCTTACCCGTTTACCCATAGCCGAAAGCGAATTTACCGCAGGGCTTGATGCAAAAACACGTAAAACGGTTCTGGAAAGTCTGTTGCTCGACTATTTAGAGGAACGCACTTGCCAAACTCCCCTGTTATTGGTGTTGGAAGATTGCCACTGGCTGGATGAACCTTCTATTGACCTTGTGCGTGTAATTAATCAGCCTATATCACGGTTGCGTCTAATGTTGATAATAGCTTACCGCCCCGACGGGGATGGGCAAGGTGAGTGGCCGCAGGGATTAGAAATGGATAGGGCTACGGTCATCAACCTGACAGCGTTTAGTCAAGACGAGGCCAACCTGTATAGTGAGCAAAAATTGAACATTATTGCCGCCAATTTGGGTAAGATTTTCACAGAAGAGCTTAAAAATCGTTTGAAGATTGAGCTTTTCCGGCGTAGCGAGGGCCACCCACTTTTTCTGGACGAACTATTAGAGCTTTTACGCCAGCAGATACCTGACTTAGCCGATGTCAACCAGGTGATTGAAAGCGTGGTGTGGCCCGACAACCTGCACCATTTAATTTTGAGCCGGATTGACAGATTAGACGAAAGCCAGAAACTGATACTCAAGGTGACAAGTGTAGTGGGTCGCTCTTTCAAGGCCGCTTGGCTACCTCAAATTCTCGCTTCGGTTGGGGAGAACAACAGCCACTTACAGCAGCAGCTACAAACCTTACAACGAGACAACTTTATATTCTTGCAGCAGACTAAGGGTGAATCTGAATACAGCTTTAAGCACGTTCTACTGCGCGATGTAGCGTACCAAAGCTTGAGTTACGATTTGCGGACGCATTTTCACACCCAAATAGGTGACTTTATTGAACAAAATTATGCTGGTCAACTAGATCAATATGTGGATTTGTTGGCCTATCATTATGGTCAGAGTTTGAACCGCGCCAAACAAATCAAATACTACCGTCAGGCTGCCGCCCGCGCCAATGCTGACTATGCTCTCGTTCCGGCCCTCCATTATTATACCGCATTACTCACATTACTACAAAACGAGCCACATTCGGAGCCAGAACAGCTACAGATACTTGAAGAGTTTATTCTTTTCTCGGTTTATACCTCCAAATATGAGCAAGCTAATGAGGCAGCTTTACAAGCTTGGGATTTAGCCCAGCGAACTGGGTCTGCTTTCGATAGGGTTAAGATTCGACGGTTACAGGCAGAGATTAACCTGAACAATGACGATTATGAAACTGCGTTGGAGTATCTAAAACTGGCGCGACAGGAGTATCAAGCCCTAATAGATAACCTTCCTGCCGCAGCAACGGTAAACCGACAAGAGGCCGATCTAGAGTTAGTTGATATAATGAAACATCTAGCCGTCATACGCTTGAGAATGGGAGACTATGAGCAAGCACGTTCGACCAATTTAGAGATGTTAAATATTGCTCGAACGACAGGAAATGATATGGCTGTGGCCAAAGGCTTAAACAGTCTTGCTTCAATTACAGTGCATACAGGCAATTTGGTCGAAGCCTTAGACTATTTTAAGGAGTGCCTTAACATTGTTCGACGAAACGAACAAAAAATATTAGAGGCTAATCTGCTAAATAATTTGGGAGTAGTAAGTAATAACCTAGGGAATTGGCATACAGCTATTAACTACTATAATGAAAGCCTCAAGATAAAACGAGGATTTGCAATTAAACCTGATATTGCTGATAGTCTAAATAATTTAGGCTGTTGTTATCAAAATCAAGCGGAATATAAGCAAGCACAACGTTGTTTGCTAGAATCTTTGGCTCTGCAACGTGAGTCTGGCAATGTACGTAAAGTTGCTTACGCGCTAAACAATTTAGGACTCAATTATCAATATTTAGGTGAGTATCAGACCGCAGAGCAATATCTAAAGGAACTTTTAGATATTGCCCAGAAATTAGATGATGCGACTTTGCAGATAGGTGCTTGGTATAATTTGAGTAATACTGCTTATCACCGTGAAGATTATCTTTGCTCAATCTTTTACTGGGAGCAACACAAAAGGCTCATTCGAGAAGTGGATAAAATGGAAAATGCTAATAGCCTTTACACTTTGGGCATGATTCATATGGAGCAGGGTAAATTAAGAGAGTCTGTGCATTATCTCTGTCAGAGTTTAAGATTAAGGATTGAAATTGGTAATAAGGTTCATTTAACTACTGCACTAAGCAAGCTGGGTCGGGCTTTAAGTAAGCTAGGACATTACCGTTGGGCGTTGCGCTGCTTCCAGGAAAGTTTGCGCTTGAAACAGGAAATCAGCCCAAAAACTGTGGCTGTAACCCTTTATACTACGAGCGTGATGCTGTGGAACTGGCATATACCAAAACAGCCTTTAGAACAGGCTATCGTTCCCCCTCTGTCTAGCGATGCAACACACTATATCCACTCCCAAACCGCCCAACTTAGCTTAAAGCTTTTAGGAATTTCGTGCGCCCAGCTGAAACAAACAGGCGAGGTGATGCCAGTACAAGAACGCAGGGAGGCTCAACAGGTTTTAGCGGAGGCGACAATGCTATGCGGTGCCGAGGTAGTACAGCAAATCTATCAATTGGGTCAAACTAACCTGACACTGGAGCAAGCTCTAACACTAATCCTTACTATATAGGGTATTGTCAGGTTAGGAAGCGGGCGAAAGCATATTGTGAGATACTGCTCGCGTCTTCTATTCAACTTCTAAAGAATGAGAGCAGCGTATTCAACTGAAAACCAAACCGACCAAAACCCAGAAAATTAAGACAACCCCTTCTTATAAAGGCCATCGCTATCCCACTCCGATAATTGAAGAAGCAGTCTGGCTCTACTTTAATTTTGCTCTCAGTTTTCGAGAAGTCGAATTGATGTATCTTCTCAATAAGGGGTTCGAGTATCATTGGAACGGAAAGTAGCGGTAAGACACTCACACTAATATTTAGCTAAAAGCTAATCTTAATCATCAGCTTTACTTGGATCACGTAAAGCCCTTAGCTGGCCGTCCTTTATTTCATCCGCCAATTTGAAATCGTAGCGGCCCAGGACGTTGATATGTGAAAATCCTAAAGGAGAGAGACGGGCCACGTCCTCATCTTTTACGATTGCCCCATTCGCTCTTAACTCACCCAAAGCTTTGTCCATATAGCGCGTGTTCCACAAAATGACCATATTTGTGACCAGCCCTAATGCTCCCAGTTGGTCTTCCTGGCCTTCCCTATAACATTGTCGCAACTCTCCCTTTTGACCGTGAAAGATGAAGCGAGCTAATGTATGACGGCTTTCCCCTCGATTTAGCTGTGTCAGCACTCGCCGTCGGTATGCCTCATCGTCTATGTAGGCCAGCAGATACAAAGTTTTGGCGATGCGACCCAACTCACTGATAGCACGAGCCAGCGTAGAAGGCCGATTACCGAGTTGAAGTGAACGTAGTAGCTCACTTGCCTTTATCGTTCCAGTCTTGAGCGAAGCTGCTACTCGCAACAAGTCATCATAGTTGCTGGTGATCAAGGCCCGGTTGATGCGATGTTCGGCGATGTTATTGAGCAAGCCGTAATCAGCACTAGCATCTAATCGCCAGAAACGGGCTGCTCCCACATCGGCTATACGGGGGCTGAACTGATAACCCAACAACCAAAAGAGGCCAAAGACTGCATCACTGTAGCCTGCCGTGTCCGTCATTACTTCTTTGAGGGGCAGGCCCGTTTGTTGTTCTAGCAAACCGTCGAGTAGATAGAGCGAGTCTCTAAGCGTACCGGGTATCACGATAGCGTGGAAACCAGTGAACTGGTCGCTCACAAAGTTGTAGTAAGTCACGCCCCGACCTACTCCAAAGTATTTACTATTTGGTCCAGCATTTATAGTTCTGACCGGTACTACAAAACGTAACCCGTCCGCACTAGCTACATCTCCACCACCCCATGCCTGGGCCAGCTTAATCTCTGATTGGGCATTGACCAAACGAACATTGGCTTGGGTTAGCGTATCAGACCTGATGTAATTCTGTTGAATGTGCGAAAGCCTATCTCGTTTAAGGGCGGCCACACTGCGTTTGAGGACGGGTTCGAGACCAATATTGCAAGCTTCGGATAATAACACTGCACACACCGAAAGGGTTAAATCTTCCACGCGGGAATTCGCTTCGCTGATGTGAGTGAACTCTTGGGCGAAGTGTGTCCAATTTGCCACCTCTAGCAACACTTCGGTCAAATCTACACGAGGTAGCCGGGCGGTCACTTGCTCTTTAAGCAAGGTAAGACTGGCTGGTTCTTCCAATTTATCCAGGTTAGAAAGTACCAATTCGTCTTGGCCGTCTGCACCCGGCTCTACTCGACAATCGGCATTGTTGGGTAAGCGGGCAGCTGTACGCAGGTAAGCTTCGTCTAGTTCGTGCGAGAGGATGGTCAGGGCATCTTCGGCTTTGAGGGAACGGTTTAGTACCGTGGTAATTTGAGGTCTGAGCGTTTCCCAAGCTTGGCCCTGCACCAATTTAGCGCGTGGATCGCCCCATCTTTCGCTCGGCTCGACAAACACATCACGGCGGGACAAGCTATCTTGCAACCGTTCTAGTACGCAAAAGGTATAGTAGCGGCGGTCAGTGACGTGGTGATGGCCTTGCAATACAAAACGCTGCCATACTCTACTAACCACTGCACGCGGGGCCGGACTCATTTTCACTTTGCCCTTAGCATCTTCCAATCCCTTCAAAAAAGCTAAAGCCGCTAACACTGGCTGCCCGGCTTCATTTCCTTTGAAGGTGATGCTAGAAAGTAGTGTTGGGAAAAAGTGACGTACTGTGATGTAATTAGTCAGCAACCCTTCATAGTAAGCCCGGTCATCATAAGGTTTAGCCAGTTGTGTAACGACAGCAATCGCCGCTATGAGTTGGTCACGGCTGATACGCCCAAAGGTAGCTTCGCGCACCTTTGCATCTTCACATTCGGGGTCAACCAGTGCAGCACAGGCTTCGCGCAGTTGTAAGGCTGCCCCGTCCAGGTCTTTAAGAGTACGCATCCGTTCGCGTTGTCCTTTGCGGTCGGAACGGTTCAACAAATCTTTGGTTAGGAGATGTAGCAAATCGAGGGCATCATCTTGGGCTATGGCCTCAAGCGAATAAACAAAAGCCAAAAGAGTAGCTATGCGGCGGTCTGGCGGCATACGGTCAATTGAGGCCGCTCGTGCCGCCATTGCAAAACGAGCTAAAGCTTTAACCCTGCTGGGCGGTACTCTTTGTAAGTTAAGCTGGCTCACCCCCACTGCCCGAATGCTATTTAAGCGTTCAAGTGCGCCCACCATCCCTTGTCCGCTTACCCGTGTAGGAGAACGACGCAGCTGGTCGAGTAGGGTCAAGCGGTTTTCAGGCGGCACTTTGAGCAGGCTTTCCAGGTGTACAGTTTGTGCCGCTGTAGGCAAATGCGAAAGCACTCGCCACAATCGCTGTGATACTTTGTCGCGCACACTCGCCACTAGACGGGCTAAGGTACTTACACCTGGTAGCAATATCTTACGCTCTACCAAACGATTAGTAGCCAGATCAAAGAGGACGCTAGGCCGTTCGGCACTAAGCCAGGCTCGCAGGTAAAGCCACTGCACCAAACGGAAATGTTCGGGTTGTTCAAAAAAGTCACGGTAGCCAAAATGTCGTTGGATTTCGCTGGCGTGTTCGTGATGGGTAGCCTTTCGTTCTAAGTAGTAAGGTAAAATATTAATTTCTCGTATGCCGAGTTGCTGTGCCACAAACTCAACTGCGCCGGGCGGCACCGCCGTTGGATCGACTAGAAAAGTTCCCAGGAAGCGCACTGTACAAAGCTGTAAGGCAAAGCCAAGCTTGTTATATTCACTGCGCCTGGAAGCGACAAGCTCCTGGTCAGCTTCGTCTAAATGGAAGTAACGCGCTAATTGGGGCTGGTCTGGTTCGGCTTTGTACTTGCCGTAACGCTGTTCCTGGTCAGCACTTAGGAAATTCACTGGCATAATTTCGCCTTTCTTATTTAGTCTTTAGGTCAGCTAATAAAGTACCTCTAAGTCATTTAATATCTTCAAATCAAATCGGAAAAGTATAATGCAAGATAGCGATTGCTGCTACAATAGTTCTTGTAACAATGATCCTAAGCTTGCAGGCTGGAAATGACCAGTGCCACCGTGACTAAATTTTGCCTAAATTTTATTGTTATAGCAGGAATAAATGAATGAATTGGTACTTGGCCTAAAAGCCAGTAGCGTATGAGAATAGATGAGATAGTTGTGAGAACAAATGATGACTACCCTGACTGATCCTACTACTAACCAAACTAATAGTTTTAACGGGCTTGTAACGGAGTTTCTTGTTATGCTTGAGACCTCCAACCGTTCTCAGCACACCAGGAGTACCTATACCAGTGATCTCTACGCTTATATTACTTTTTGCCAGCGCGTGGGCGAAAGTGGCATCTCCACTGCGGAGAGCGTGAATACTTTACGCTCTTACTTTGCTACTTTGACACATTTAGCTCCCGCCACCCGCGCCCACAAACAAGCGGCTCTCGCCAGTTTTTTCAGATGGGCCTACAAAAACGATCTGCTAGAGGCTAATCCGATGGAAAAAATTGAGCGGGTGAAGTTACAAGCCGCCTCACCGCGCGGAGTAGGCCGCAAGTTAGTCGAAGCAGTGTTAGCCGTTATTCCAACTGCTAAGGTGCGAGACCGTTTACTCTTCCACCTAATTTTTGAGACAGGTCTCAGGGTAGGGGAAGCCTTAGCTATCTATATTGAAGATATTGACCTGACTTTAGATGATGAACATATCGTGGTAACAGGCAAGGGTAATAAACGGCGCACTGTCCTACTTGATGATACCCACTTGGTACAGCAAATACGTAATTATCTCAAACGGACTGGCTACCGTAACGGGCCGCTTTTTCGGGCCGAGAAGAACAATCAGGGTGGGCCACTGCGTTACCAAACAGTCCAAGCCAGCTGGTCACACTACGCGGCGCAAGCCGGAGTTAGTTGTACTCTGCATCAGTTGCGCCATACTCATGCTACTGAATTGGTTAATGCTGGGGTTAGCTTGACCACTATTCGTAAGCGATTAGGCCATCAGAACTTGCAAACCACGTTGCGCTACGCTGAACAAAGCGATCAGGTAGCCGATGCAGAGCTTAGAGCGTGGCGACGACAACGACAGCAAACTGGTTAAAGCCAAAGTAAATAATAGTAATGTTAGAAATCCAAGCCCTTTTCAACTGGTGGTAGTGAATATTTAGCAGTTACGATGATTGAGACTGCCTTCTGTGCTACATTTAACGAAACGAAACGAAAGGAACGTCAAACTGATGGCTAGAAGTGAAGAGTCGGAAGAAGAGAAAGCAAACACTCCGACTATTCCGCATTCCGAACCGATAGCCGGAACCGCCTCATTAGAACTGGCCCAAAAACCTGATCCAGGTCGAGTTAAAAGCATTCTTAAATTACTTGGCCCTGGTCTTATTACCGGAGCCAGTGATGATGACCCCAGCGGCATTAGCACTTATACGACAGCCGGGGCATCGCTCGGTTTTGCCACACTTTGGCTGGCTCTTGTAACCTTTCCCCTGATGGCTGCTGTCCAATTTATCTGTGCCAAAGTCGGAATGGTCAGCGGTATGGGTCTGGCTGGGATACTACGCCAGCACTACTCACGCTGGGTATTGTTCCCC
>JBBQZT010000072.1:0-29622 GCA_038207455.1 Chloroflexia bacterium | reverse complement strand
TTTCAAAAAGGAGTTTTAGCGGCTTAATCCAAACCTGGCAAATCAGGCCGAGGCAGCTTTAAGTCGCTATCCAACAAGTTATGAAAAATAACACCAGTCTGGAAAGTTTGGGGGCAGCAACGGGCCAGACCCCACCTGCTCCGGCTATTGATGAGCTTGGCAAAGTCGAAATTTCGCCCCACGCTGTCGCCACTATCGCGGCGGAAGCGGTTATCGAGCGCGGCTATGGCGTAGTCGGGCTGGCTGCCAAACGCCTGCGAAACGGACAGGCCGAGGTGTTACGCCCGGAACATTACCGCGACGGGATTGAAGTCAAATTCGAGGAAGACCAGATAATACTAGAGCTATATGTCATCGTCGAATATGGGTTACGCATTGCCGAGGTTGCCCATAACGTGATGCGGAACGTCAAGTTTGAAGTCGAGAAACATTTGGGTATGCCAGTCAAGTTTGTCAACGTCAATGTGCAGGGTCTGCGAACACCAGACCCCAAAAGCAAAAAATCTTAAAAAAATAGGAAAATAAGCGGTCTATGTCAAAAACTGTAGCAACAGTAGCACAAAGTAGTGAGGTTACTGAAGTTGAACCAGGGTCGTTGGGAAACGGCCTGGATTTTAAGGCTATGCTATTGAGCAGTGCCGAATGGTTAGAAAAACATTTTGAAGCCATCAATGCTCTGAACGTCTTTCCCGTGCCGGACGGCGATACTGGCACTAATATGAGCCGCACGATGGAGGCGGCAGTGGCCGAAATCGCTGACTTCAACGATATTTCGGTAGAAGTGGTCAGCAAGAAACTTTCGCACGGAGCATTAATGGGAGCGCGTGGCAATAGCGGGGTAATTTTATCCCAAATTATTCGCGGTTTGGCCGATGGTTTTGTGGGTAAGGAAAAGTTTTCGGCCCTGGATATGGCTCACGCCCTGACCAAAGCCAAAGAGATGGCTTACAAAGCGGTGATGAAGCCCGTCGAAGGCACGATTTTAACGGTAGTGCGTGAGGCGGCGGAAGCGGCGGAAAACGCCGCCAAACAAAAAAACGAACTGCTACACGTCTTGACTGCCGCCGTTGGTGCGGCTAAAGAGTCAGTGGCTCGGACACCCCAATTACTGGCTGCTTTGCGCGAGGCGGGCGTAGTAGATGCGGGCGGTCACGGCTTTTTTATCATTTTGGAGGGGGCGTTAAAACATCTGCGGGGTGAAAGCCTGGACGTGGAGGAGTTGAGCGAGGTCGAAAAGGCCAAACCTAACTTTAAGGTTAATCCCGAAACAAATGGGGAACATCGGCTAGACGAATTTGGTTACTGTACCAATTTTATGCTTTATGCCGAAAAGCCCATAAACTTTGAGGAAGTACGTGACAAATTGGCCCAAATGGGAAGCAGTGCCGTAATCGTAGGCGACAACTCGCTGCTTAAAGTGCATCTGCACACCGAAGACCCTGGCAAAGTTTTGAGCTATGTTACGGGCCTGGGAGCGTTGGGTCAGATTAAGCTGGATAATATGCAGTTCCAGCACGAAGAAGCCTTTGGCAATAAAACGCAGCCAACTTCGGAAGCAGCAATGGTCGAAGCAGATACAGGCTACGATGAGGATATGGGCGCAGCCCCATTATTGCCAGGGGCTAAAGTTTCGCTGGTAGTGGTAGCTCCAGGCGAAGGGCTGGCCCAGGTCTTTAAGGATTTTGGAGCAGACCAGATTGTGTATGGCGGTCAGACGATGAACCCCAGCACCCAAGAACTGCTCAAAGCGGTTGAAAGTGCGCCCGGCGATGCGGTCTTGATTTTGCCCAACAATAAAAATATTATTATGGTAGCCCAACAATTGCAGGCTCTCACCACCAAGAAAGTAGGCGTTATACCCAGCATCACCATACCACAAGGAATTATGGCTCTGCAAGCCTTTAACTATGATGGTGAATTAGCCGAAAACCAGCAAGCTATGACCGAGGTATTGGGTACGGTGGCAACGGGCGAAGTGACAAGGGCGGTACGCACTGCTACCGTCAATGGTATCGCTGTCCAGGAAGGCCAATGGATCGGTTTGCTGAACGACGAATTGAGTGTGGCCGCAGCCAGCAAAGAGGAAACCATCTGGCAACTATTGGAACAAATGGGGGCAGTCAACCGCGATTTGTTGACTTTTTATTATGGTCAACAGATTGCCCCGGTTGAGGCCGAGACGCTAAAAGCTCAGGTGCAAAGCCGTTATCCCAGGCAGGTAGTAGAGTTAATTTCTGGCGGTCAGCCGCACTATGACTACATTATATCGGCGGAGTAGAGGCGCAAATGGCGCGTGAAAAAAGTAAGTGAATAAGGAATGGTAATTTATGCCAGGCATTAGAATCGTCACCGATAGCACCTGCGACTTGCCTGCCGAATTGGTGCGCGAGTACAATATTGTGGTTGTGCCGCTTTTCGTGCATATCAATAACGAGGTTTTCCTTGACCGGGTGGATATTACGCCCGAAGAATTTCACCGACGACTAAGTAATTGGCCGCCCAATACCCCCTTGCCCGTCACTCAGCACCCTACCCAAGAAACTTTTGAAACGCTCTACAAAAAGCTGCTCAAAGAAGGCGATTACGTTATTTCGATCCATCATTCGGCCAAGCTCGGCAAGACTTTTCAAACGGCGGTAGCGGCCCGGAATGCCATTCTAGCTCCTAGCAGTCAGATTGCCGTGATAGACTCGCTTTCGGCTTCCTTCGGCCTGGGTATCATCGTGTTGGAAGCGGCCAAACGTGCCAAACAAGGGTTGCGGATGGCCGAACTGGTCAGCATCATCAACCGGATGATTTTCCAGACCCATGTTATCTTTTTTACCGAAACTATGCAGTATCTCCAGCACGGCGGGCGCATCAATAAAGCCAGTGCTGCCCTCGGTGCGACCCCTTCTACCAACTTCCGGCCTCTCCTACGCCTAGAGGACGGTCAGATTGTGCCGTTCGAGCGCACACGTACCCGTACCAAAGCCCTGGAAGGTTTGTGCGAATTCGTAGAGGACTTCCCCCATATCGAAGAAATGGCGATTATGCACAGCAACAGCCCCAACGATGTTGAAACGCTGCTGACTCGTATCTCGCCCATCTTCCCCCGCGAGAAAGTTTTCGTATGTCTGTTCAGCCCTGTCCTGGCGGCGCATCTTGGGCCGGGCGCGATGGGCGTAACAGTCTATGAAGGCGGCGTTTTCTGAACTTTTCAAAGTACAGAGTGGGTTGATAATTGAGGCTGACAATGTATTATCAGGGGGCGCGTCAACTTTTGCAGTTGACCGCTACTGGTTAAAACCACTGTGTAAGAAGTTTTTAACAATTTAATTTGGGGTTGCGTAGCCAATGGATTTATCAACTGGCTATGTAACTGCTGACCTGATTATAAAGTTTAACGAAATAACTACTCTGGGGTCAATGGGAACGCCAACGGTTAAAACCGTTGGCGGTCAATTGCAAAAAACCTAGTTGCGTTCGCTCAACGCCACGAGCAAACCATTAAGGCGGTTCACAAAGCCCACCGGGTCTTCCAGTTGTTCCCCTTCGCTCAACATAGCCTGGTCGAACAAGATATGCGTCCAATCCCCAAAACGCTGCTCGTCGGTTTCGTCTTTGAGCCGGGCCACCAGCGTATGTTGCGGGTTGATTTCCAAAATGGGTTTGGTGGTGGGGACTTTCTGTCCCGCCGCCTTGAACAACCGCACCATACTGGCATCCATATCGTACTCGTCGGCCACCAGACAGGCGGGCGAACTGGTCAAGCGGTTGGTCACGCGCACGTCCTTAACTTTATCTGATAGCGCGGCTTTGATGCGCTCCACCAAATCTTTGAACTCGGTGGCGGCCTTCTGCTGCTGCTCTTTTTCCTCGGCATCTTCCAAATCGGCCAGGTCAACTTCGCCCCGCCCTACCGATTGCAACTGTTTACCGCCATACTCGAACAGGTTGGACACCACCCAATTGTCAATCAAATCGGATAGCAGCAGCACTTCTACGCCCTTCTTGCGGAACACTTCCAGCAAGGGGCTGTTTTTGGCCGCCGCATAACCGTCCGCCGTGATATAGTAAAGCTTGTCCTGCCCTTCCTTCATACGACCAACGTAGTCGTCCAGGCCCACATCCTCGGTTTCGCCCGTCGAAAAGGTCGTGCTAAAACGCAACAGTTTGGCAAGGGCTTCTTTATTCGCGCTGTCCTCGGCAACACCTTCCTTGAGCGCACGCCCAAATTCTTTCCAGAAAGTCGCGTACTTGTCCGGCTCATTCGCGGCCATATCTTTGAGCAGCCCCAAAACCTTTTTGACCGCGCCCGACTTAATGCTTTCGATAACTTTGCTGTGCTGCAAAATCTCGCGGGACACGTTAAGCGGCAAATCGTTGGAGTCTATCACCCCGCGCACAAAACGCAGATAGGTCGGCATCAGTTGTTCGGCATCGTCCATAATAAAGACGCGCCGCACATATAGCTTGACCCCGTGCTTGCTGTCACGCTGCCACATATCAAAAGGAGCGTGAGACGGAATGTACAACAGCAAAGTATATTCGTACTTGCCTTCCATGCGGCTATGTACACGGGCCAGCGGTTCGGTGTAATCGTGGGCTACGTGTTTATAAAATTCGTTATATTCTTCGTCGGTAATTTCGTTGCGGGAACGCGCCCACAACGCCGAAGCCCGATTGACGGTTTCTTCGGTAGCGGCGGCTGGCTCGTCAGTTTTTTCCTCGTCCGGTGTAGTATCCATAGTATCCGTAGCATCCGGCTTTTCAATGGGCATCACAATCGGCAAGGTAATATGGTCGGAATATTTGCGGATAATCGTGCGTAGATTATATCCGTCCAACAAGTCGTCCTCGTCCTCGCGCAGATGCAATATCACGTCCGTACCGCGCCCGCTCTTTTCGAGGTTTTCCAGTGTGTATTCCCCCGTGCCGTCCGACTCCCAGCGTACCCCGTGTTCCGGCCCCAGTCCGGCCTTGCGACTGATTAAAGTTACGCCATCGGCCACAATAAACGATGAATAAAAACCCACCCCAAACTGTCCGATTAAGTTAGCATCTTTGCGCTGGTCTCCGCTCAAAGCCTGCAAAAACTCCTTCGTGCCGGACTTAGCAATCGTCCCAATGTTATCAATTACTTCCTGGCGGGTCATCCCAATCCCGTTGTCCGAGATGGTAATGGTGCGGGCCGCTTTGTCATAACTGACCCGAATTTTAAGCTCCGGGTCAGCTTCGTACAACGCCCCGTCCGCCAACGCCTCAAAACGCAATTTATCCGCCGCGTCCGAAGCATTAGAAATCAGTTCGCGCAGAAAAATCTCTTTGTTGCTATAAAGCGAATGAATCATCAAGTCGAGCAGCTGGGTCACTTCGGCCTGAAAGCCCAACGTTTCCTTGTGTGTCTCCACAGTCATCTTGTTAAATATCCTCCTAAAAACTCAAATTTACGGCAAAACATTTTTATAAGCATATTAGATGGTACAGGGTTATAAAAACCTTTAGACAAAATGATATAATACTACAACCAGGCCCGACCTGCAAAACCGGGTACTTGTGGGACATTGCTCTGTCAATGGATTGTACCGAATTGTCTATTGGCGGAGCAATATCCCACAATGCAGCCTCCGAGACGACCTTGCAATGGCACGGGCGGCCCAACCAAAGGATTTGAAATGCCACAAAGTGACCCTATCCCTACCGAAGACAATTTACTGGCCGAAAAAACTCAATACGCTAAAATTTATCCGCTATTGGTAGAGCTTTATCCCACCCCTCGCTGTGGGCTGGATTTTCAAACCCCCTTTCAACTACTGGTGGCGACTATCCTTTCGGCTCAGTGTACCGACGAGCGGGTAAATATGGTCACGCCCTTTTTGTTTGGCCGCTTCCCCGACGCGGTAGCAATGGCAGCGGCGGATATTGCGGACATCGAGAAACTTATCTATTCGACGGGCTTTTATCATAACAAAGCCAAAAACATCCTGGCAACCAGTCAGCGTTTAGTCGCCGCATACAGCGGCGAAGTTCCCCACACTATGCCCGAATTGTTAGAATTAGCCGGAGTCGCCCGCAAGACCGCCAGCGTAGTGCTGGGCAACGCTTTTGGCCTGAACGAAGGCATCGCGGTGGATACCCATGTCACCCGACTGGCAGGCCGATTGGCTCTATCTAAACAAGTCACCGCTGAGAAAATCGAACGCGACTTGATGCTGATTGTCCCCCGTGAGCAGTGGACGAATGTTTCGCATCGCCTGATCTGGCACGGACGCAAAGTGTGTATGGCCCGCAACCCGGCTTGCGCCCGTTGTCTGCTTGCTCCTGATTGCCCGTCGGCTTTCGGTGGTGCAGGCTTGTAACATTTTTACCCAAATTAGCGTATAATAAGAGTCAGTCGTCAGGTTAGTAATTGCATCAGGGTCGCCAATTCTTTCGGGCAACTCCTGCTCATACCAGTTTCAAGATACGTAAAATAGAATAGCAAACAGAATAGCTTAATATTAAAGGCTTAAAAAATAATGCAAGAAGCAAGCGCAACGTTGCGTGTGGCCCGCCCGCTCTCAATTCCAAAGTATGAATTGAAATATTTTTTGAATGGGCGTGTTCAGACCTTTTCTAAAATCCGGCCCACAGATTTTACTCCGGTGCATTGGCGTACCCTGGAAACGGCGGCTTTTAACCCCGAAGGCCACCTGATTTTCGATAATCCGCTCTGGCAAAGCCTGTGGCTGGGCGCGGGTGAAGAAAAAGCCGTTTATCTGGTCATAGATGCCGAAAATCAGGCTTTTGCCCTGGAACTGCTTGACCGTGCCACCTATTTGGAAGGCAAGCTGATGGAGGGTCATTATTTCGGCGACGTATGTATGCCCAAAATAGGCGGCTATAAACCAAACCCCGGTTCGCTAGTAGGTCACGTTTTTGGCAGCCGGGGGCGGGTGCGCGAGTTTATTCACGGCGAAACTTTGGCCGGAAAGCTAACCCAGCCGCGTCACAAAGATGCCCACCGTCTGGCCTTCCCGCTGGTGTGGCTTACCCGGCTTAGTCACGAACTCGCCCGCACCATTATCTATCCGCGTTATCAAGCTTTGCGTCAGCAATATGGTGATGCCCACGAAGCTAATGTAGTGATTGAGCTTATTCCTTTGCACAACCCCGAACACAAAAACCATTATTTCCTGCCGCTATTATGGTCTGACCACGATGGTTACCCGCACTGGCGTTTCTTTCGGCTCACCCCGATTGATGTACGCAACAAAGGCCGACGTTGTAGCTAGATGAGTTAGGAAATAGCTTGAGCGGTATTCTGTACGTAGTTAGCACCCCTATCGGCAACCTGGAAGATATTACCCTACGGGCTTTACGCCTGCTGCGCGAAGTTGACCTGGTTGCTGCCGAAGATACCCGCCACACCCGTCAACTCCTTAATCACTTTGAAATTAACACACCCGCCCTGGCTTATCACGAACACAATAAATTGACCCGCCTGGATTACATCCTGGAAAAGCTGGCGGCGGGAGCAAATATCGCTTTGGTCAGCGATGCCGGAACACCCTGTTTATCCGACCCCGGTTTTGAGTTGGTGCAGGCGTGTCTGGCGCAAGGTTTTGAGGTAGAAGCCGCCCCCGGAGCAAGTGCCGCTCTGGTAGCTTTGGTCTTGAGCGGTTTCGCGCCCCAACAATTCACTTTCGTAGCCTTCCCGCCTCGTAAGAAAAACGAATTACGTACCTGGCTGCACGACCTCAAACCCGAACTGGCTCGCCGCCCCCTGATTGTCTATGAAGCTCCCCATCGCTTGCTTGAAACTCTGGAAGTCGCCGCCGAAATGCTAGGGCCAGACCAACCGATAGCGGTCTGCCGCGAACTTACCAAGCTACACCAGGAAATTCGGCGCGAAACCATCGCCGCCGCTCTCCAACATTTTCAGACCACTCCGCCACGCGGCGAATTTACCCTGGTCTTTGGCCCGACCCCAATTCAGGCTGCCGACGTAAGCAGCAGCCAGGAACAAATCCTTAACTCCGAGCAGCAGGCTCAAACCCGATTAGCCGAACTAAAAGCCGCCGGGCAACGCGCCAAAGCCGCTATCGAGCAGGTGGCCGTCGAAACTGGTCTCAACCGCCGCCAACTCTATCAATTCTGGCTCAAACTGTAATTCACGGCAACACACCCTTGCTTTCCATCTGCATTTGGCATAAAATACCCACATAGAGAAAGGATTTGAAGCAAGGTTTGGTGGAAGCTCAAAAGGTCAAGATAGCTGTATTGATTGGCGGAGGCGGAAGACTAGAAGCCATTTATAGGGCTACCCAAAACCCCGATAGCCAGGCAGAAATCGCCCTGGTGGTCAGTTTCAAACGCCAATCCCCCGGTTTGGAATGGGCCGAGACGCAAGGTCTAAAAACCGAGTATTTACGTTGGACGGATTTTAAGCAAAAGGGCCGCAGCCGAACCGAGTACGACGCAGCCCTGACCGAATTGTTGCAAGCCCACGCCGTCGAACTGGTGGTGCTGGCAGGTTGGGGTCTATTGCTTACGCGGGCTTTCTTGGAGGCTTTCGCGAAGCGTGTCATCAATGTCCACCCGGCCTTGCTTACCGATACCTACCAAACTAAAGTCAGATTGGATAACGGCGATTTCGTGCCAGTCTTTCGCGGTAACGACGCGCTGGAAAAAGCTTTGCATTCGGGCGTGAACGTAACGGGTTGCACGGTGCATTTTGTCACGCGCCAGATGGACACCGGGCCGATAGTAGTCAAACGCGAAGTCAGAATTTATCCAAACGACACGCTAGAAACCCTGGCCGCGCGGGTACATCGGGTCGAGGACGAAATTTTGCCACCTGCCATTGAACAGGTATGCGCCCAACTACAGACCATCGCTTCGGAGTTGCTAAATTCTGAATAATGGTTATAATAAAATCAAACCATAAAAAACAAAACCTGGTGAGCTAAGGTGAATTTGGTAAGTACCCATAGGTAAGCTGTAGCCCTGGCACGCAATTTGTTACTAACCACGATAAGGCCACGCGCGGCAAGCAAACACTAGCACTGGTGAGGTTAGTATGGCAGAGCCAAAACCACTGAAAGTGTGGATGCTGGGTGAAGTTTATGGCAAAGCGGGTCGCTTGGCAATTGCCGCTATCGTACCCAAAGTGCGGGCAGAGCTTGAGGTTGATCTGGTAATAGCCAACGGCGAAAGTATTGCCGGGGGCTTTGGCATGACCGTCCATACGGTAGAAGAACTCTTTAACAACCGAATAGATGTAATTACGTCAGGAAGTCGCATTTTCGACCAACGTGAAATGGTAGATTATCTGAAATCTAGCCAGCACGGGCCGATTTTGCGGCCACTTAATTTTCCGCCAGGCGTGCCGGGCCAGTCCTTCTGTACGGTGCAGACAGGTAAAGGGTCGGTTACAGTCTTGAACTTGAATGGCAAAGTTTATTTCCAGGAAATGGACTCGCCCTTTCGAGCGATTGACCACTGGTTGGAACAAGAGCAACCTTCTGGCCCACTTCTGATTGATTTTCACGCCGAGGCAACTAGCGAGAAAATGGTGATGGGCTGGTATCTGGATGGAAGGGTGAGTGGAGTTTTGGGTACACATCTGCGTACTCCCACTGCCGATGCGCGTTTGCTCAAGCAAGGCACGGCTCACGTCACAGACGTGGGTATGGTCGGGCTTTACGACAGCGCGGCGGGCCTGGAAGTGGAAACGGCACTCAAGCCTTTTGTCAACCACGTGCAGGGGCGGTCTAAGCCAAACCGTAAAGTGGTCGGGCCGGTTGCTTTCAACAGTGTCTTAGTTGAAATCGAAGTGGCAACTAAACAAGCCATCTCGGTTCAGCGTTACGATTTGATTTTGGACAGCAGCACGATGAGTGGCTTCGCGTGATAGACCAGACCTACCCAAATAATGGTCGGCGCAACGTAACCTAACAACTTACTTGTCGGAAGCCCAGAGCTACCGAGTCAGTTGGGCTACAAAACATCACTCGTCGCTTAACAATCACTACTAAAGACGACAAGGAGAAAACTATTATGGATCCCAAGTACAGCAATTACCGCAACCCCGAAACCAACCAGCCCAACAGTATGCCGGGTATGGAAGCGGCATATCAGGCAGAACGCCCTACAGAACGTCCTAACCCCAACGAGTATGTCCCTGCGCCCCACGTGCAGCACGCGCCCCACACCCCCCACGTGTCACGCCCTCATACCGAGCTTGCGCCGGGCGAGGTGGAAGTATTGAAGGTATCGGGCAAGAGCCGCCCAAGTTCGGTAGCGGGGGCTATCGCTGGAGTAGTTCGCAACGCCACGCGGGTCGAAATCCAGGCCATCGGCGCGGGCGCAACCAACCAGGCTATCAAAGCAGTCGCGATTGCGCGGGGCTACCTGATCAGCAGCGGCATTGATATTGTGTGTGTACCAGCCTTTATTGATGTGACTATTGACGACGAGGAGCGCACCGCTATCAAGTTGCTGGTGGAACGCCGCCCCGGTTACGGTATCCAGTAAAAATTCCTGGATTTGTCACCTGACTGAGTGCAAGGCTTGCGACGAAAAACAACCTCTCACTCTGTTAAAGGACAGCAAAAGGACAGGTTTTGAGCCTGTCCTTTTTGGTTCTCTTTATGCGAAGAATAAGTTTTTAAGGAGCAACTCAATTGGCAAAGGATAAAGATAAGGTACAAGATTTTGCCTTCAAAGTACCACCCGGCGCAGCCAAATTCTCGCTCAAGGATTATGACCCTGGATATAGCGCGGGTTTGAGCAAGAGTGACGGTACAAAACTGTTTGAAGCCATGGATAGCGGTTTGACTGAAATTCAGGAGCTGCTCTACGCCGCCCAACAAAATAGCGTCCTGGTGGTATTGCAGGGTATGGATACCAGTGGCAAAGATGGTACGGTCTCGCACGTAATGAGCGTCGTCAACCCGCAAGGCTGTCGGGTCAATGCTTTCAAAGCTCCTACGCCCGAAGAATTAGCCCACGATTTTTTGTGGCGTGTCCACCCTCACGCACCGGGCAAGGGGCTGATGGAGATTTTCAACCGTTCCCATTACGAAGATGTGCTGGTGACACGGGTACATAATCTTGTACCCAAAGAAATGTGGCAGCAACGTTACGAGCAGATTAACGCTTTCGAGGAATTACTGGCGGCTGATGGAACCATTATTCTCAAATTCTTTTTGTATATCGGCCAGGACGAGCAGGCCAAACGGTTGCAAGCCCGCGAAGATGACCCCGACAAACGCTGGAAGCTGTCGCCTGGGGATTATGTCGAACGCGAATATTGGGACGACTATATCAAAGCTTATGAAGCCGCCCTGACTAAGTGCAGCACCCCTCATGCTCCCTGGTATGTCATTCCCGCCAATCACAAATGGTATCGCAATCTGGCGGTTGCCAAAGTGTTGGCGGATACGCTGCAACCATACAAAGAACGCTGGCAACGTGAGTTAGAGCAGCGCGGCGCAAGAGTTTATGAGCAGTTGCAAAAAATACGTGTGTGCGAACAAGAGGTGAGCGAGACTAGCAAATACGAAGGGTAAACCTAATAAATCTACCGCGTAATCTCATAAACCGCCTGGCTACCCCCAATCACGACTCGGTGGGCCAGATTGATAAACAAGCCGTGTTCGACTACCCCAATCACGCTTTTTATCATATTGGCGATACGTTCCGGTTCGGCCAGCGACGGGAAGCGACAATCCAGCACGTAGTTGTTACCGTCGGTCATAAAGGGTTTGTCGGTTTCGCCCGGCAATAGTCGTAGGGTGGGGTCGGCACCCAACAAACGCAAACGAGAGGAGGTCTGACTCCAGCCAAAAGGGGTTACTTCGACAGGAACAGGGAAATGTTCGCCCAGTTGGGTTACAAGTTTGCTTTCGTCGGCAATAATCACTTCCATTTTGCTGACCGCCGCCACCAGCTTCTCGCGCAACAACGCCCCGCCCTGCCCCTTGATTAAATTAAAGGTTTTTGGCTCAACTTCGTCCGCGCCATCAATCGTCACATCCACTTCCACAAAATCGGCCAGTTCGCTGACAGGCAAGTTGAAAAGACGGGCCATCCCGCTAATCTGGTCGCTAGTCGCCACGCAATGAATACCCTGTAGCAGCCCGCCGTTATAATGTTCGGCCAGACGGCGCACCGCAAACTCGGCAGTTGAACCCGTCCCCAGCCCCACAATCATCCCGTCCTGCACAAAAGTATCAACGGCATAAATCGCTGCCGCTTGTTTCATCTGGTTTTGGTTTTCCATATATTCCCTTCAAGCTATTTCAAAAGCGTTTGGCTAACTCTGCCGATAATTGATAATTCGCGGGCAATTTTATCGAAGTACGGGCCGGATTGGTAACTGGCGCGGCCTTTTGGTCATACAGCAGGCCCACCAGCGCGTCTGGCCCAGCCTGTAGCATATAGGCCAACTCCTGCCCCGTGATACCCACGATTTGCAACAAATCTACCTTGCCGCTCCGCAACTTGAACTGCGATTGGACATCCAAAGGACGGGTCATCAACACTCCGCGCACGGGCGTATTCGGGTAGTCGTGGCTGATAGGGCCGTTGATGGGCATCCAGCTACCGTAGTTGAACAAACGCCCCTTGAGAATGTCGTAGGCCACCCCGATTTGATAAGCCATCAGCCGATGCAAAATATCAACCGCCCACCCCGCCCTTTGGTTCGTGCGAAACATCATCTCAAAGCCCATTCCACTCATTGCATCAGGGTCGGGGCCAAGTTCGCTTTCGTCCTTGACATTCCAGGGCGAACTTAGAGCGTCGGTCACATAAACCCAATCGGGCCGATTTTTGTTTGGCTCAATCTCAATCACGGCGTAGCGCAGCCAACGCGGGTCAATCGGACGTTCCCCCAGGATAGCCAGGATAGACTCGACGGGCAAGGGCAGCACTTTGTCTGGCAACGGCCCAAAGATTTGCGGATAGATTTCTTCTTCACGCACTCGCCAGATTTCTTGTAACCAATCTTCCATTTATTTTTCTTTTTTACCTGCGACTGCGGCGTGGGAGTCTTTTTCTGGTAAACCCATCAAAAAAGGCCACCCCAAGCTCGATAGCTACTACAATCGGCAACAAAAGCAGCCAGAGCAGGGCTGTAACGCCAAAAAAGTAGGACAGCATTATTCCGACTATACACACGAATAACAACACCAGCCGCACATAGTTAAAGACGGTTCGCAGCGGCGATGGAGGTTTGATAACGGTTTGATTTTCGTTTGGCAACGCCAAAATTACTTCCTTGCTAACGTGCTAAGTTTTGCGGGCGTTCACTACCGCGAACAGCCAAAAGACCACACCCATCCCGACATAGACGTACCAATCGTAACTGTTATGGGTAAGCAAATTAAAAACACCCACGGCAACCCCAAATATAACCAAAGCTCCGCCGACAATAAAAAGAGCTTTGGGCGTATAAGTAGGTTTTTTGCGGTTTTGCATAGCTTTACTTGCTGAGTTTGGCGGCTGCTGCTTCATCCAACATAAAAACTAGCTGTCCGTTTTGAGGACGGATTAGCTGCGATGGGTAGATTTGTGGTTGGAACTCGCCCTCCAAAACTTGTTGCAAAGGCGCGGCTTTATCCGCCCCCACCACCAAAAACCAGATATTAGCCGCCCGGTTAATCGTCGGGGCAGTCAGAGTCAGACGATGAGCGTTAAGCTTCTGGACAAAGTTGGCCGTCACGGGCCGCCCCCGTTCTTGCAAAGCCCCGGTGCCAGGGAAAAGCGAAGCCGTGTGACCATCCGGCCCCATTCCCAATAGCACCAGATCGAAACGCGGGAAATTTTCAGGACTGGGGCCATTGCCAGCTTCGAGGCCAAAAAAGCTTTGCAATTGTTGGGCGTAAGCGTTGGCTGCCGCTTCATAATCAGGATTTTCGCCCGCCATCCGAAAGATTTGCTCCGCCCCGATTGGCACATGACTTAGCAAGGCTTCGTTTGCCATCCGAAAATTGCTATCCGGGTGGTCGGGCGGCACACAGCGTTCGTCGCCAAAGAAAATATAAACTTTGGCCCAATCTATCTGACCGCGATACGGTTCGCCCGCCAAAAGCTGATACAAACCTTTGGGAGTGTTTCCGCCCGCCAAAGCCACACTGAAACGCCCATTCTGGCTGATAGCGGCCCTGGCAGCCGCGACAAAACGCTCCGCAGCCGCCAAAGCCACGTCATCCAGATTAGCAAGAATTAAGACCTGACGATTGTCAGGCTGGGTTTGCGATTTCATCGGTTTTTCCTGCTTTCCGGTCTGCGTTGTTCAATATATTGCGTACCATCAACAGACACGCCTCGTAGGTGGCATCGCGGTTGCTTTCGCGCAACTCCTCGGTCAACAGTTCAGCATCGTCACGTTTGGGCAACATCACCTGGCGCGTGCTAGGCTCGTTATTTTCCTCAATCATAGTATAAGCCAGACCGCTATCCGCCGCCAATGACACGGCAAAAATAGCCTCTTTATCGTTCAGCGAAGTCGTCAGGCGCACGCTAGTAATGCAACCAGGGTCGTTATGCGGCTCGGTATGACCCTTGAAAGTGATAGTAAGCGGTTGCCCGTTCTGGTTGAGGATAAGCGAAGCGGTTTTGCCGCGCCATTTCAGACCGAAGGCGGGTTGCCAACCCAACTTATCGGCCAACCAGCTTGTTAGCAGCAGCGACATCGCCAGATTCGGTTGCTCGTTAGCGGCAGCCACCACATATTCTACTTCAATCGAATCCACGTTGGAAAGATAGGGCAGCATTTGTGGCTCATCAAAGAACTGAGCAACCAAGCCGCGCCAGGGTGTCAACCGCGCCCAATTGAAGTCGCTGATTGCCAAACGTGGTCGGGCCTCTATCAGATTCGCCAACTGATTAAGGCTGCGAATAGGGTCGGCAAAATGCGACGAGTCCGAAATAAAACGGTCAGTATCTTCCAACAGCCGCTCGAAAGTCTGACCGTCCATCGTCGGGTCTCCCGGCCACCACAATACGACGGGCAAATCCGGTACTAAAGACGGCAAAACCATACTGGGCAAACGTTCGCTGCCCTGGCCGAGACCGCGTATAGTGATTTGCTCACAACAAACTTTTTTGGCGTTGGGTGAGGGTTGCTGGCAGTGGGTAGAAATTGAAGCTTGCATATCGTTAGTTGGGTTTTGCGGCTCACTAACCAACACGATAGCCCGGCACGGGTACGACCAGGTGAGCTTAGTAATCACGTCTGTCACCGGAGCAAGGCGTGTGCCGCTATCCGCAAAAATCACTAAATTTAATACGCAGGCCCGCATTACGGGTGGCTCACTTTCGCCGTTGCGCGGTTTAGCGGCGGCTTGCCACAAGTTAGTCAAGCCTTTTTCGATGCTGTCCAGTTTGACCGCTTCGGCCTCACCCCGAATAATCACGCTCTCCACTTCATCATCGGTCACTGCGTCTTTAACTACCGCCACCGCATCGGCCCGGTTGCGGCTACTACCACCGTTGGTATCGCTGGTGGTTGCACCAACTTTCGCAGTCACGGACTTTGCCAGACCATCGCTCGCACCCGGTTTGACCTCTCCGTTGGGCTGGTTATTTTGCGCCCCATCTTGTGGCTCTTGGTTTGCCAATATATTTCTCCTAATAGCCATCAGTTATCAGTCTTCAGTTGTCAGTTAAATATGGAAAGTTTGTAACTGTTCAGCCCTGAGTTGTCTTTTGTAGGAGGCTACTCCGCCAACCGGTAGTTTTCCGTTTAGATAAAAGCGAAATCTCCTGACGGAGCAGCCTCCTACAAGCAGCCTGAATAGTAGAACACTTTTAATTAGCACTTGCCAATTAGCATATCAGCCATTTATTATATTTGTTCTAGCTGACTGCTGATAGCTGACTGCTTCTCTACAATCTACGCCAGCGACGGCCATCCCGCTCGATAAACTCGTCGGCTTCTTTCGGCCCCCACGTACCAGCTTCGTAGTTGGGGAACTTGGGCGGCATCTGTAGCTTCCAGCCGTCAGTGATGCTGGTCACGATACCCCAGGCCGTTTCCACTTCGTCGCGCCGGGTGAACAGCGACTGGTCGCCCAACATCGCGTCCAAAATCAGACGCTCGTATGCGTCGGCAGCCGCTACCCCAAAACTTTGCCCGAAGCGGAAGTCCATCGTAACAGGCCGAATCTGGATGCCTGCGCCTGGCACTTTCGCGCCAAACTTCATCGAAATACCTTCGTTGGGCTGGATTTGCAGAGCGAGAACGTTCGGCTCCAGAGCTTCATTACCTGGTATTTGGAATAATGAGTAGGGCGCGGGTTTGAATTGCAGCGCGATTTCTGTCGTGCGTTTGGGCAGACGCTTGCCAGTCCGCAGATATATTGGTACACCTGCCCACCGCCAGTTGTCCACGAAAAGCTTGACCGCCAGATAAGTTTCGGTCATAGATTCGGGGTTAACCCGCTCCTCCTGACGATAGCCGATAACAGGCTTGCCAAAGATTGTACCAGAGCCATACTGCCCCCTGAAGGTACGTTCCACCACCTCGTCCGGGTCAAGCGGTTTAATGGCACGTAATACCTTTGTTTTTTCGTCACGCACCGCATTAGCATCAAAATTCGTGGGCGGCTCCATCGCCACCAGACTAAGCAATTGCATCATGTGGTTTTGCAACATATCGCGGATTGCGCCCGACTCTTCGTAATACGGGCCGCGTCCTTCGATGCCCAATTCCTCGGACACGATAATCTGGATATGGTCAACATAGCGGCGGTTCCAGAGCGGTTCAAAGATACCGTTGGCAAAGCGGAAAACCAGGATATTTTGCACCGTTTCTTTGCCCAGGTAGTGGTCAATACGAAAAACTTGATTTTCCCGAAAGACATCCGAAAATTCGTCGTTCAAATCCTGTGCGCTTTTCAGGTCGTGGCCGAAGGGTTTTTCGACGATGATGCGTGTCCAGGGTTTGCTACCGGGTAACTGCTGCTTCGCCAGACCCGACGCTTTTAAGTTTTGCAAAATAGTGGGGTAATCGCTAGGATTGGTGGATAGATAGAAGAGCCTGTTGCCGCGTGTGCCGCGTTCCTGGTCAATCTTTTCCAACACCTGACTTAGTTGCTTATAGCCGTCCAGGTTGGTAAAGTCGCTTTGGACGTAATAAATGCCCTTGTTAAGTTCTTCCCAAATTTTAGGGTCAGCCGGGCGGCGACGCGAATAATTATCAATCCCATCGTGTAGCCCGTCTTGAAACTTGCCGTCTCCCAAAGGACGACGCGCAAAACCCACCAGGCTAAAGTTGGCCGAAAGCAGGTGTTCGTAGTCCAGATTATACAAAGCTGGCACTAACTTACGGTGAGTGAGGTCGCCGCTTGCCCCAAAAATCACCATCGCACACGGTTCGGGAACTCGCTCCAACCGCGTCCCTTCGCGCAAAGGATTGGCTACGGCGGACGGCGGAGTAAATGTTGCTGTCATGCTTTTCCTCTTTAGAGCTAACAGCCGACAGCTTTCAGCTTTCAGTTTTCAGCTTTCAGCCAATCCTAATTTCTAATGGATCTGACTGATAACTGAAAGTTATCGGCTGTGGGCTGAAAGCTGTCGGCTGATAGCTGATGACTTGATTAAAAGTGTTGACCAGTCAGCTTGCCGCTTGTGTCCAGAACCGCGTGACCGCCAAACTGATTACGCATAGCCGCCGCTACTTTGGCACTGAAACTCTCGTCCTGGCGGCTGCTAAAGCGGGCCAATAACGAAAGGGTGATAACCGGGGCAGGTACAGATTGGTCAATCGCTTCCTGCACCGTCCAACGGCCTTCACCACTATCCTGGACGTAGCCCCTGATATTCGTCAGGTCATTGCCTTCTTCGGCGAAAGCGGCCTCTATCAACTCTAATAGCCAGCTACGTACCACGCTACCGTGACCCCACATCGCAGAAATGGCGTGCAAATCCAGGTCGTAACGGCTGCCCTTCAAAATCTCGAAGCCTTCGCCGTAAGCCTGCATCATACCGTACTCGATACCGTTGTGAACCATTTTGACAAAGTGGCCTGCTCCGCTCGGCCCACAATGCAAATAACCATCTTTTGGGGCCAGGCTGATAAATACAGGTTCGCAATGCTTGACTGCGGCATCATCGCCACCCACCATCAAAGCATAACCTACCCTCAAACCCCAAACGCCACCACTCGTTCCGGCATCCAGGTATTTAATACCCTTCTGGGCCAGCATTTCGCCGCGCCGGATGGTGTCCTTATACATAGAGTTACCGCCGTCAATTACGATGTCGCCCTCTTTGAGCAATTCGCCCGCTTCAACCACGTGCTGTTCGGTCACGTCACCGCTCGGCACCATCAGCCAAACCACTTTCGGGCCGCCTTCGAGCTTCTGGACAGCCTCAGCCATCGTGTGCGCTCCGGTTGCACCCAGCTTCATCACTTCCTCAACCTTGTCATAACTGCGGTTGTACGCCACTACCTTGTGTCCGTCCCGCAACAGGCGCGTCACCATATTTAAACCCATGCGCCCTAGACCCACAAAAGCAATTTCCATCTTCTTCGTTTCCCTTCTTTTTCGATTTCAGCTTCAAAACCAACTAACAGCAATTAGAATACCATAAATCTTTGCATTTGACTAAGGATAATCTTCCGGGTTTTCGACTACCAATCCGTTCACCTGCGCCACCTTTAGCAACTGTCCGTCCGAGCTTACCACTACCAAATTTGCGCCTGGGTCTTGTAGTGTTAAACGTTTTCGGATATTTTGAGCTGAAGCCACATGAATAGCATCCAGCGCACGTACAAACGCGCTGCCTTTGACTAAGTTTGGCGGAAACGACACCGCTTCAATTTCCGCTCTTAACCGTGCATTTTGAAGCGGTATTACATTGTAACCCGTAACATCTCTTTGAATAGTGTCATACAGGTCAACAGCTTCTTTTAACGTATATGCGCCGCTTCGGTAGTACCTGCCTACCACTGTAGCACTCTCGAACAATACCAATTCGGACACGACAATACCTTTGCCGATTATAAAGTTACGTAACCAATTTGAGCCTTTCTCGATGCGGTATAACTTTATCAAAGCGTTAGTGTCAAAATATAGATAGTCCATTATTCTTCGACTTTTCCTCTTAATATATTGACCATCTCCGACATCGGAATCGAAGTTTCAGGTAGGCTGGCCGGATCAAAGTTTTCAAGCTCGGCCAATCTTTCCGGCGTAAACATTTGCGCCAAAACTTTTTTACGTCCTTTTTCAGTGTAACGGTAAATTGGCGAGCCTGGGAACGGATAAATTATATCCGGCTCATCGTCTTCGCTAAGAGTGGTGGGCGTTTGCCCGTTAGACCCTACCTTTAACGTTTGTCCGGTGGGTATTTCGGCTGGCAAACGCTGCTGCAACTGCGCCACAATATGGGCCTGGATAGTTAACAAAGCCTGGGTGGGTAGTTGCGCGATATTGGCTAATATCAAATCCAAATCATTTTTTATGTCTGTGGTCATTACAAACTCCTGGTTAAATTTCTTCGTCCACCTGATCGGCTTTTTCCAATTTATCTTCTTCTGCGGCCCAGGTTTCCAAAAGCTTGTCCCGCATTTCGGGGTCTTTAAGCCAGCGGTGGACGTGCGGCGGTAAAATTTTGGCTAAAGCTTCGGATATTTCGGGATCCTGAGTCATATCAGCCAGTGTTGACTTCATCCCATCAAGGTTGGCTTTTCTGCTTTCGGGGGTCATCTTTGGTTTGCTGGTATTGACTTTGCCCTTCCTGGACTGGCTGGCTTTATCAGATTTTTTATCGGCCATTTTTCACCCCTCAATTCTCTAGTTAAAAAGCGCATTTACTTTCAGCTTAAACCCAGGTAGCACTTCGTGGCCGTCCAGTTCGTCTGGCGGCGTAAGCATTACCACGTGCTGACCAATACGAAAAACGAACACATTTTGTTCATAAGGGTCAACTACCCACACTAATTTTGAACCAGCCTCAAGATAGCTGCGGGCTTTATGCACTGTGTCGCTCCAATCGTCGTTGCGCGACATCACTTCTACTGCCAAATCAGGGGCAAAAGCTACCTCGGCATCATTCCAGCTAGGCAGCCGCTCTGCCCGCACAAAAGCTGCATCAGGCATCCGGGCTGGCTGCGTGGGGTTTAGCTTAAAACTGGTTTGGGCATTAAAAACTCGCCCCAGTTTATTTGGATAGACATACTCGGACAAACGCCATATCAAAATTGCGCCAATTTCGCCGTGTTGGTCACTTGCCATCTCTGTCTGCTGCGCCTCGTTGATTATTTCAGATGTTTCAAGTTCAAGGGTCATAAACTACACTGCTCCGAATTTTGGTAGAAGGCCCGTCCCTGAGCCACTTGCTCTGATGTCACTTGTGGCATCAGACTAGGAATGGGCCTCCTACCGAAAACTATTGCGAAACTTTTGCACCCAACGCTTGACTGAACACCTGGTTGAGAGCGTAAAGGCCCGTTTCCAGGTTGTCCAGATGTATGCTGATGGCCCGTCGCCCGTGCGATTGCAGCGATTGGAAGTCGCCTAATGCCTGAGCCTGCTTCAAGATGCTAAAGCTGAACAGTTCGCCCGGAATGGGTGCGTCCTGCGGGTCTGCCGTAGTAATCTGGACAAACACCCCGTTATTCGCGCCACCCTTATGTAGTTGCCCCGTCGAATGCAGGAAACGGGGGCCGTAACCTACTGTCGTGGCAACCTTGAGCGCGTCGCGTACTTGCTGGCGAACATTTTGCAGGGCCGCATCGTGGGCCTCACTCGGCTCGATATAAGCCATAAACGCCACGTAGTCTTCGCCCGGCTTAACCTGCTGCAAGAAGCTACTTAGATATTCTTGCATCGAACCGGCTGGCGAAGCGTCTGCCGCCGCGCTACTGACTTCCCCAAACAAATTTAGACCGTTTTCCTGCACCACAGCGTGAGGCTGAGGCAACTGACCGTTGCTTTGGAATTCGCTCAACAAGCGTTTGGTGTTATCCTTACTTTCCTGCACGTTCGGCTCATCAAACGGATTGATGTCCAACACCTGTCCGGCCACAGCCACCGCAAACTCCCACAGAAAGAATTGCGAAGCTACATCGAACAAATCGTTAAGGGTCAGCCGCTGAACCGGGTGTCCCGCTGCTTCTAACGCCTGGAGAACAGTCTCGCCCGCGTGGTCAGGGTTACTCTGGACTTGCAACGCCACAAAGAAGCGGTCATTAGAATAATTATCAGGGCTGCCCAAGTATTCCCCCGCGATAGGAACAAGGCCGCGCCCTTCTTTGCCCGTGCTTTCGGCCAGCAGTTGCTCGGCCCACAAACCATAGCTGCTGATAGCCGCCGGAACTACAAAAGTTACTTTGTCGCGCCCGCTCAAAGCATAGCTACCCATCGCCGCACCCAGCACCAGACCAGGATTGTCGCTGCTACTGTCCTGACAAGTCTCGGCCATCTGGACAGCCCGCGAGAGTAGCAGCCTCACATCATAACCAGCGAGGGCCGCCGGAACCATACCAAAATAGCTCAAGGCCGAATAGCGTCCCCCGATGTCGGGTGGGTTCACAAAAATATCGCGGAAGTTGTTTTCTTTCGCGTGATTAAACAAACTTGTAGCCGGGTCGGTGATAGCCACAAAGTTTTCGCCCGCCGCTTCGCCTTTGACCGCCTTCACTTTGTCAAAAAAGTAATACATAAACGAGTTTGGTTCGGTGGTAGTGCCGCTCTTGCTGCTCACTATAAAAATAGTGGTGGCTGGGTCAACCGCGTTGGCAACTTTCAAGATATAACCAGGGTCAGTCGTGTCCACGACGGTTAGTTCGGGAAAGCCTTCGACGCGACCAAAAGTCCGGCGCAACACTTCAGGGGCAAGGCTGCTACCGCCCATCCCCAACAACACCACAGATTTATAGCCAGCCTCTTTAACTTCCTGGGCTAGAGCAGTCAGTTCAGAGACCTGGGCCAGCAAAGCATTCGCCACTTTGAGCCAGCCTAGCCGATTGCCGATGGTGGCTTGCACGGCGGGGTCAGACTTCCAAAAAGAGGTATCCGCTTGCCAGATGCGCGAAACCGCATTATCACTATTCAGCTTTTCTAGGGCGGCCTGAACTACCGCCTCAGTTTTTCCCAGGCCCGCACCCGTACTCGCGCCAGCTATTTCTTGCTCGGGGCTTGGGCTGGAGTAATCTTGTACTCCTTCGGGCGAAAATGCAGTCGCCTGCGCTTCGGGCGAATTATTATTAGTCTCATCTAGTTGCGCCGCAGTCGGGGCATCGGCGTGGCCTGAACCGTTTGTCTTCAACCCGGCAGCCTCAGCGTTGGGTGTCGAAGTATTGACTTCGGGATTGGGAGAAGCGTGCATCGCTTCGGGCTGATGGGTCTCGGCATTGGTTGTTTCCGTCGAAAGAGTTGGGCCAGCCGCCGCCCCTTGCACTTCGCCACCGCGTTCGATTTCGGGATTGTGGCCCATTTCGGCGGCAATTTTGCGACGTTTCTGCTCAACCCCATCCGTAAGCTGTTTGAACGAATCGGCAAACGATTTAACCCCGTTGAAAAGCAATTCGTCCGTCACATCGGACATTTTGATACCGTGCGCTTCCATTTTCTGCACATCAGCGTGGGCTTCGCCATAATCGCCGTTGAGGGTGCGGTTGACCACCCCATGATCGGCAAAAGCGGTAATGGTTTGGGGCGGCATAGTATCCACCGTGTCCGGCCCAATCAATTCTTCGGCGTAAAGAATATCCCGGTACTTGGGGTTCTTGGTGCTGGTACTGGCCCACAACACGCGCTGGACTTTCGCGCCTTGTTCCCGTAATTTCTGGAAGCGTTCGCTATTAAAAAGCTGCTCAAACCGTTCGTAGGCCAGCTTGGAATTAGCGACGGCGATTTTCCCTTCCAAACTTTGTAACTCAGCTTTCACCCCTTCATCTTCGGTCTGGGCAATTTTGTCGTCAATTAACTTGTCCACCAACGTATCCACCCGGCTGACAAAAAAGCTGGCAACGCTAGAAACTTGGCTAATCGGCTTCGTGCCACTGGCAGCCAGCTTTTCCAAACCACTGATATAAGCGTTGGCTACCGTCTCATAAGCCTCCAATGCAAAAATCAAAGTCACGTTGACGTTGATACCTTCGCTGATAAGTTGTTCGATCACTGGAATACCTTCGGGCGTAGCCGGAACTTTAATCATAATGTTGGGCCGATTGAGCGTCTGGAAAAAATGACGAGCATCGCGCAAGGTCAATTCGGTGTTATGAGCCAGGTCGGGCGAAACCTCGATGCTGATATAACCGTCCAGGCCATTGGTGCGGTCATAGATAGGCCGAAAGATGTCAGCCGCGTCGCCAATATCCTGCAACACCAGCGCAGTATAAACCTCGTCGGTGTTTTTGCCTTGCTGCACCAACTCGCGTATCTGGTCATCGTAATCAGGCGTATGACCAATAGCCTTCTCGAAAATGGTAGGGTTGCTAGTCACACCTACGACGGCGAAATCCTCGATCAGCTTCTGAAACTCGCCATTCTTAATAATACCGCGTGCGATGTTATCGCACCAGACACTTTGACCCTGACCCTGTAATTCAAATAACGGGTTTGCCATTAAATTCATCTCCTTTTTCTTCGTTTGGTTTCTCTTACTTTTTATTTGACCTAAAATTTGCTGCTATCTATACATCCTATACCAGTTGTCAAACTTTTAGGGATAATCATTCGGGTTTTCGACCCCAAAGCCCGCCGCCCGTGCCGCTTTGACCAGATTTTTGTCGGCTGTGACAAAGCTAAACGGTGTAAGTGGCCTTTGCAAGTTTGCTTCAGTCTGCACTATCTTTGCCACTGACAAATGAATACCATCCAAAGCCCGCACGCCTATGTTTATCGGCAGGTCGAACGTTATCGAAACGACACCTTGTACCTGAGCATTAGAACCTAACGGATAGACAGTATATTTTCGCCGTTCCCTAAAAATAAGGTTGTAAAAATTTACCGCCTCATCTCTAGTATATACACCTTCCCGATAAAGCCTACCAATTATAGTAGCAACTTCGATCAGAGCTAGTTGGGAAATAGCTATTTCTTTACCTGCTACGAAAGCTGTGAGCCAGTTTGAACCGACTTCTGCACGATACAGCTTGAAAAATGCACTGCTATCCAGAAAGGCGATGTCCACTTAAACCTCGCCTCCGCGCATTTCGATAATCATTTCAGACCAGGGTTTGGGCGATGGCCTGCTCATTAATTCCTCAAATTCCTTCTTTTTTGCCGCCCAACCTGCGGGTGTGAACTCCCGCTCCATTTCTTGTTCAAATTCTTCTTCACTCAAAGCTGGTTCGACACCTGGAATGTCGTCCAGGAAAGAGTGGGGTTTTGATTTTGGCTTCGGTTGGTTGCTCACGCCATTTTGGACGTGACTATTTAGCTGTGAACCAACGCGCTGCCGCAATTCTTCGTTGATTAAGCTCTGCAACTCTAATAAACCATCAACCGACAGCCCGGCCAATTGCTCCCGCGCAATGTCTAATTCCGACGCTGCTTGTGCGTCCACCCGCTCTACTGTTGTTGTCGTCATATATTTTGTCCTCAAAAAGCTATCAGCCATCAGCGACTCTCGCCCAACCCTTACGGATAGTCGTTCGGGTTCTCGACCCCAAAGCCCGCCGCCCGCGCCGCTTTGACCAAATTCTTGTCGGCTGTGACAAAGCTAAACGGTGTAAGTGGCCTTTGCAAGTTTGCTTCAGTCTGCACTATCTTTGCCACTGATAAATGAATACCATCCAAAGCCCGTATTCCTATATTTATCGGTAGGCTAAATACAATTGAAGATACGCCTAACACTTGCTCGTTTGAGCCTAATGGATAAATTTTATAGCTACGTCGTTCTCTATAAATTTGTTCGTATAGATTAATTGCCCCAGCTTTTGTATAAATACCCTCTCTATATAGCCTGCCCAAGATTGTAGCAACCTCAACCAGGGCTAGTTGCGACATTACAATTCGTGTATTTGCTACAAAAGATTTAAGCCAGTTTGAACCAACTTCTGCACGATATAGCTTGAAGAAAGCATTACTATCTAAAAAAGCAATAGCCACTTAAATCTCGCCTCCACGCATTTCAATAAGCATATCCGACCAGGATTTCGGCAAGGGTCTGTTTATTAGCTCATTAAAATCAAGCTTGCTTGCCGCTTCAAGTTCTTCGGGTGTGAACATTTGCCTGATTTCCGCCTCGATTTCTTCCTCGGTAGGTTGCGGCATCATATCATCCAGGAAGGAGTGATTTTCGGCGACGGGCTGTTTATTTTTGTTGGCAGAGTTGCTCACGCCGTTTTGGGCGTGACTAGCTGACTTTGAACCGACGCGCTGCCGCAATTCTTCATTGATTAAAGCTTGCAATTCTAATAAACCATCAACCGACAGCCCTACCAACTGCTCCCGCCCGATGTCTAATTCCGACGCTGCTTGTGCGTCCTCCGTCTCTAATACTGTTGCAGTCATATATTTGCCTCAAAAAGGTATCAGCCGTCAGCTATCAGCCAAATATTCAAAGTGAAATTGCTAATAGCTGATAGCTGACAACTGATGGCTACTACACGTTTTTGCCTTCCTCGGCTTGCGGGTTGCCGTGTCCACCCGTTTTTTGCAGGTGCTTGATTTCGGCCCGCGCCGCTTTTACGTCTTTGACGACCAACTGGCTTAGTTCGACTACTTTATCAGTAGTGAAGCCGTAGCGGGGCAGCAGTTGTTCGATGGTAGCTGACGCGCCAAAATGTTCGATGCTCAGGCTGGCTCCGCCCGAACCAACATATTCTGCCCAACCCAGGGCCACGCCCATTTCGATAGAAAGTCGCGCCGTGACCGCATCAGGTAACACCTGCTGGCGATATTCTTCGCTTTGCAAGTCGAAAAGTTCGGTGCAGGGCATACTCACTACGCGGGTCGGGATACCAGCTTCTTCCAACTTAGGTTGAGCGTTGATGGCCCATTGAACCTCCGAACCAGTGGCAATCAAGATTAGTTTGGGTTGACCGCCCTGGGCTTCGCTCAAAATGTAGCCACCCTTTGCCAGATTTTTGGCCGAAGCGTACTTTTCCTGGTCAATTACGGGTAGAGCTTGCCGACTAAGAATTAGCATAGCCGGGCCGTGCATCTGCAAAATATAACGCCAGGCTTCGACGGTTTCGTTGGCATCGGCGGGCCGGATTACAAATAAACCAGGAATAGCCCGCAACGAAGCAATGTGTTCGACGGGTTGGTGGGTCGGGCCATCTTCGCCCAGGCCGACGCTATCGTGGGTGAAAACGAAAATACTGTTGGATTGCATCAAGGCCGACAGACGAATCGAGTTGCGGGCGTAATCGGTAAAGGTCAGGAAGCTCGCGCCATACGGGTACAAACCGCCGTGTACCGCCATACCGTTGATGGCCGCGCACATCGCGTGTTCCCGAATACCATAGTGCATGGTGCGTCCAGTGTATGCCCCATTCCACTGTTTGGGTTCAAAGTCGCCAAACTTGGGCAATCCGGTGTTAGTGGACTCGTCCAGGTCTGCCGAACCGCCAATCAGCGTGGGAACGTTGGGAGCTAACGCCTGTAAAACCTTGCCACTAATCCGGCGGGTGGCAATCGGGCCGTCCGAAACCTTATACACTGGCAAGCCTTTATCCCAATCCGAGGCCAATTCGCGGTTGAAAGCGCGGTTGAGTGCAGCATAAGCTTCGGGTTCGGCCTGCTGAAAGGCTTGCCATTTCGGATTCCATTCGCTTTCGTACTGTGCGCCCCGCTCCACACATTTGCGCCACTCGGTCAAAGCTGCGTCCGGTACGTAAAAATCTGGTTCGAGCGGCCAGTCCAAATTCTCTTTGGTCAATTTTACTTCAGCCTTGCCCAAAGCTTTGCCGTGTGGGTTGTGTTCGGCATCGGGCGCGTCCTGGAAATTGGGGCTACCATAACCGATGTGGGTTTTGCAGATGATAAGCGAAGGACGGGCGGTTTCAGCTTTGGCTACCTGGATGGCCCGGTCAATTTCTTCCAGGTCGTTACCATCGTAAACGGTATGCACGTGCCAGCCGTAAGCCTCGAAGCGTTGAGCCGTGTTATCACTAAAGGCGTTAGTAACTTTGCCTTCAATCGAAACACCGTTGTCGTCGTAAAAGTAAATCAAGTGGCCTAGTTGCAGATGTCCAGCCAGAGATGCGGCCTCGTGACTGATGCCTTCTTCCATACAGCCATCACCTAAGAAAACATAAGTATGATGGTTGATTACCTCGTGGTCAGGGCGGTTGTAGGTAGCCCGCAAAAACTGTTCGGCGATACCCATCCCCACCCCGTTGCCAAAACCTTGACCCAGCGGCCCCGTCGTAGTTTCCACGCCAGGGGTCATACCATATTCAGGGTGGCCGGGTGTCTTGCTACCCCACTGCCGAAACTGCTTGAGTTCCTCTAGCGGCAAATCATAACCGCTCAAATAAAGCAGACTATACAGCAGCATCGAAGCGTGGCCGTTGGAAAGCACAAAACGGTCACGGTTCAGCCAGTTGGGATTTTTGGGGTTAAAGCGCAGATGCCGCGTCCACAACACATAAGCTATCGCCGCCATCCCCATTGGCGCACCGGGGTGTCCGGCATTGGCTTTCTGCACTGCATCAATAGCCAAAAAGCGGATACTGTTGATACACAACTGGTCAAGTTGACTTTGAGTTTTTTTCCCTGGGTTTTTCTCCTGAGTTTCAGTCGTCAAAACTAGCCTCCTAATTTTATTATATTAAGTATTATACTTCCGGTTTTACCAACAAATTATAAAGTTCGCGCTGGCGTTCTATCGCCGCCGCATAACGTTCGTGGCGGGCCGGGTCGGGCTGATAACTGGTATCAAACTCGTAATGGGCCGCTTCCAAACCTTTATCACCAAACGCTCCCATTTGTTCCAGCACCAGCAGGGCCGCGCCGCGACTGCTGGTTTCATTTTCACCACTGGCTTTGACCGGACGATTCAGCACATCGGCCATTATCTGTAGCCAGGCGGGAGAGTTGAGCAGAGCCGCGCCACTGGCTATAATTTCGCTGGCTTTTGGCACAGCAGGCTGTAACAATTCGTGGATCAGGCCAAAGCGATAAGCAATGCTCTCCAAAGCGGCCCGCACAATCTCAACCGGACTGGTGTTGAGGCTGATGCCGTTGATAGCAAAACGCGCGTTACCAGCCCAACCCGGAGCGCGTTCACCCGCCACGAAAGGCAAAATCGTCAAGCCGTGACCGTCTGGCTGCATTTTTTGCAACTCGGCTTCCTCGCTAAAAAGATTGGGTAATTGCAAGGTCTGGCGTAACCAGGCGAAAACGTTGCCGCCCTCGCTCAACGAGCCGCCCATTATCAAACGGCTACCATCGGCCCGATAACAAAAAAGCCCAGCCGGGATTGGCAATTTATCGGCTTTCACGCAGACCCGCATCGCTCCGCTAGTGCCAACCATTATAGCCAGGCGTTCGGGAGAGAAACAGCCGCCGCCCAAATTCCCTGACGCACCATCACCGACGGCCAGATACCATTTTACAGTTTTGAGTTGCGGCCAGCGATGAGCGTATTCGGTTTGCAAACCCTGGAGTGGTTGAGCTAAATCGGTCAGAGTCGAAAATTGGTCGGGACTAACTTGCAAATGTTGCAACAGTTCCACGTCCCATTTTTTTTCAAACTGGTCGAACAGACCCGTACCGCTTGCCATCGAAAGGCTGATGACAGTTTGACCGAAAAGTTTCAGGTAGAAATATTCGCCAAACGACATCCAGGTTTTGACCTTCTTATAGGTATCAGCCTGAGTAGTTGCCAGCCAACGCAATTTAGCTGGGAAATAACTGGGGTGTATAATACAGCCAGTGCGGTTGTGGACTGCCTGGGGGTCTAGTTCGTGCTGGAGTTGGGCCGCCGCGTGGCTACTGCGGGTATCGGCCCAACTATAAACAGGGGTAATAGCCTGGCCCTTAGCATCCACGCCTATCAAGCTATGCCAGAAGGTATCTATAGCAACTGCATCAATTTTGGTTCGTAGTTTTCCGGCGTTAGCCAGCAGCTGGTCTATGGCGGTGGCTACCTGAACCAAAAGTTCGTCGGCATCTTTCTGTACGCCACCATCGGCAGTTGACTCGAATTGGTATTTGTTCCTGACTTCCAGCCCTTCGACAGCGTAAGCCGCCTGGTCGTATAGACTGGCCCGCACCGAACTACTACCCACGTCGAGAGTCAAAACTAAGGGTGCTTGAGCTTCCTGCTGCGACACGGTTGACATCGGCGTTTCCCATCCTTTCCGAGTCCAGGCTACCTATTTGTTAGCCTATTCTCAATACTTTGAATTATCGCATATCGCCCCGCGCATTTCAAATGGTGTGGCTAGTTGGCCTTACCCCTGCAAGCCTGTATAATCAAGCTAACTATTCAGCTGTCCCGTTTTCTGTAGGAGGCTGCTCTGCCAGCCGATGGTTTTCGGTCTTAGAATGACAACTGTATCGGCTGACGGAGCAGCCTCCTACAGAAAACGGGACAGTCTTAGCTCGACTTTACACAAAATGTGGGCTCGGATCTCACGTAAAAGCTACATCTGACCTTATTTTTCAAACAAGTGGCGGTAGAGGCCATGTCTGAAAACCTGGTTTACCCTAGCTATCGTGAGCGTGTAGCGGCTCT
>JBBQZT010000071.1:0-30347 GCA_038207455.1 Chloroflexia bacterium | reverse complement strand
TAGGCTTGGGTCTCACGTAAAGGCTACATCTGATCTTATTTTTCAAACAAGTGGCGGTGGGGGCCATGTCTGAAAACCTAATTTACCCTGGCTATCGTGAGGGTGTTGCCGCTCTCAAAAATGTGTAAAGTCGAGCTAAGAGATGCATAAACAGGGGTAACTACTCACTATACTTGTTTTTGTGGAGGGAGTTAGCTACCCGGTTATCAAGGAGTATTATGATGAGGCTGTTAAGGTAGTGGAGGAAATCGAAAGAGTCTGTAATAAATAAAAACGAGTGCGAAAGCCCTTGACGCTGGGCCGCAAGCGTGCTACAATAGTCTCAGATTGAGAAGTTCTACCTGGCTCTTTCTGCTGCAAGCATTTCCGCACCGCGTAATTACGCATTTCCCTTTGTTTATCAGTGCTATATCAGATTGAGTGTAATGACTCCCAATGTTAGCTCTAGAAGTAAATTTATAGTTGACCACTGTTTGTGAAGGAACGCACAAGCAAAAATTAGATAGCAAAAGTGCCTCTGCTCATTTATCACTGCCTGTTGAGGTTGGATAAATGCCCTTCAATTTTGTCCGCACGGAAATCCTAATGCCCACCCACAATTTCACTTTTTTACCCACGTGCGTGTTGCCAAAGCTGAAATAGCAAGCCACTTACAAAAAATTTAATAGAACTGGCCTCAGAGCCACCTGACAATCTTAATAAAAGTAGGAGTTTAACTTTGAACCTCGCAGAATTGGAAACGAAAACCCTCGAAGAACTGAAAGAGCTTGCCAAAGAGCTTGATATGACTGGCTATAGCACCTTGAAAAAACAGGACTTGATTTTCAAGCTGTTGCAGGCCCAGACCGAGCAACAAGGCAACATTTTCAGCGCGGGTATTTTAGAAATTATGGAAGACGGTTTTGGCTTTTTGCGCCAGGACCGCTTTTTGCCTGGCCCGGATGATATTTATGTCAGCCAGAGCCAGATTCGCCGCTTTGGGTTACGCACCGGAGACCGGGTTAGCGGCCAGGTGCGCCCACCGAAAGAAAACGAAAAGTATTTTAGCCTTTTGCGCGTGGAAGTAGTCAACGGGCAAGACCCCGAAGTGGCCCGCCGTCGTCCTCATTTTGACCAACTGACCCCGATTTTCCCACGCAAAATGCTAAATTTGGAAACTTTGCCCAACGTGCTTTCGACCCGCTTGCTCAACTTGATTGCTCCGATTGGACGTGGGCAGCGCGGCATGATTGTGTCACCGCCCAAAGCGGGCAAAACCCTTTTGCTCAAGGCCATCGCTAATGGTATCACGGCCAACTATGCCGACATCCATTTGATGGTGTTGCTAATTGGGGAGCGGCCCGAAGAAGTGACCGATATGAAGCGCAGCGTGGATGGTGAAGTGATTAGCAGTACCTTCGACGAGGACGTAGATAGCCAGACGAAAGTTTCGGAAATGGCTCTGGAACGCGCTAAACGGCTGGTGGAAAGTGGTCGCGATGTGGTGATTTTGATGGATAGTATCACCCGACTGGCTCGCGCTTACAATATGGCGATGCCTCCCAGCGGACGCACCCTGACTGGTGGTATTGACCCGGTGGCTCTTTATCCGCCAAAACGCTTCTTCGGGGCGGCCCGTAACATCGAAGAAGGCGGCAGCCTGACCATCATTGCTACCTGTTTGCTGGATACTGGAAGCCGTATGGATGACGTGATTTACGAGGAATTTAAGGGTACGGGCAATATGGAGTTGCATCTTGACCGTAAGCTGGCCGAACGACGTATCTATCCGGCCTTCGATATTCAGCGTTCCAGCACGAGGCGCGAAGAATTATTGCTGGACGACCAGACCTTGAAACAGGTTTGGACGATGCGGCGCATGGTTTCGGCGTTGGGCGGTTCGGAAGGTATCGAGCTATTGCTGGGCCGAATGGTCAAAACTACCAACAACGTCGAATTTTTGGCGACTTTGACCAAAGACGTGATGTAAGTCATTAAACTTAGAACATCAAGCTCTCTAGCAGCCAGACCATTTTGTTTTGCGTCTGGCTGTTAGCTTTTGACTTGGCTGGTGTAATATATAACGGAGGCTGTTCCAATTTGTTAGATGGTACGTTTCCGCAAATATAAACCAAAACAGAGTCAAGAAGGAGTTTACCAGAGTATGATTTCTAAGTTTTTACGTTTCAAAAAGTTGTTGGTGATGGGTCTGCTGGCCCTAAGCCTGGCTTATGGGTCACTGTTTGCTTTCCAGGATAACAGCGTGGCTTCGGCTCACAATCTGGCTGGAGCCAGTGCGGTTCAGGCGAAAGTTGGGGCGAAGTCGACTAACAGAACCGGGCAGCGTCACCAACGCCTACGTCATCACGCGGCTGGTACGGTTACGGCTTCGACTGCCACTAGCCTGACCATCACTAGCGCGAAAGGCAAGTCTGTCACTTTTATTGTCAACAGCACTACCAAACTTGTCAACCTTACCAGCCCGGTTGCCACCAACACCAAAGTGGGGGTCGCGTACAGTGTGGGGAGCGATGGCAAGTTGACAGCCCTCAAAGTAGCGACCAAAAAGAGCAAATAGTTCAGCTTGCCATATTTATTAAAAGTGCGCCTGTAGGTTTATCCATAGGCGCACTTTTAATAGGTGTTAGCTTTAGGCTTTGACCAACGGTGTATCCACTAGATGCTCCGAAAGATACCAAACGTGGGTTTCGTTGGTACGCAGCACTTCGCTCACCAACAAATCGTTTGAACCCATGTCTTTGTTTTCCTCGGTTTTGTCAATCGCTTCACGCGCTTCCCCAATAATAATCTCGTGGGCATCCAGCAAGCGTGAAAGCATCGCCGGAACTTCCTCGGCCCCGTTGGGCGGGCGGCTGATTTTGGTCACTTCGGCCACATGGCGCGGGTCGGCAATAGCTATACCCCCCAATTTTTGTACCCGCTCGGCCAGAGCGTCCACGAGTTCCAACTGCTCGTTGGCTTGCTTATCCAGCAACAGATGCAACTGGTAAAAAGTCGCGCCCCGTACAAGCCAGTGGTGCTTTTTGTAAAGGTTATAAATGATAATGGTGTCAGCCAACACCTGATTGAGCAGTTCGCAGCTTTCCTGGCGGGCCTTTGCGTCAAGGGCAAGTTGGAGATCAATCACAGTGCCAAACTTCTGAATCTCGTACCCCTGCTGATGCAAGGTGGGTGCGCCCTGCCTTACCCCGTTCGACAAATGTGTATTGGCTTTGCCATTAGTAGTCTGCTCACGAGTTTGAGCCATTTTATTTCTCCTTATAATAAACCAGTTATTTCTCACAAGAACCATCTGCTTCAACTTGAGTAAAGCAGACAAGCTAACATCTAGCGTAACAGCAAGCACTTTGCGTGCCACATTAGGGAGAGAGCGTTCGATAAAAAGGGGTTTTAGATTAACAAAGAGTGATTAGGGATGTGTTAAAATATGATGGTAGCAAATATTGGCCTTGAATTCTGAATAGTAAGCCGCCAGCTAAGAATATTGATTGAAATTTTGAAAAATGGATTATAAGCAAGCTCTGGAATACCTTTACAGCTTTATCAGTTACGAGAAAATCGGAATGCCGCCGCTAACCCCTACGCGCTATAATCTAGCTCGAATGGGGGCGTTTCTGGCCCGACTTGGCAACCCTCAAAAACAGTACCCCTCGGTTTTGATTGCCGGAACTAAAGGTAAAGGTTCGACGGCGGTGATGACGGCGGCGGCTTTGGCAGCGGCGGGGCGCAAAGTAGGTTTATATAGCCAGCCGCATCTACACACCTTCCGAGAGCGCGTGCGGGTCAACAACGAAATGATTGGGAAAGCCGAGACCAGCCAACTGGTTGAGCAATTTTTGCGTCCGGCTATCGAGAAATTTCATCACGAAGAAACCGAATTGGGCCGCCTGACTACTTACGAAATCGGGACAGCCCTGGCTTTACTGCATTTTGCCCAGGTCGGGGCGGACTTTGCGGTATTAGAAATCGGCCTGGGTGGGAGATTAGATGCGGTCAACGTGGTACAACCACTGGTTTCCGCTATCGCCTCCATTTCGTTTGACCACACCGAAGTGTTGGGCCACACTCTAACCGAAATCGCGGGGGAAAAAGCAGGTATCATCAAACCTAACGGCTTAACTATCACCGCGCCGCAAGCTCCTGACGCTTTGGCGGTTATCAAGCAGGTAAGTGCAAAGCGCAATTCGCAGCTTTTTGAGGTAGGCACAGCAATTAGGGCGCAACGATTGGCCTGGGAGCAGCCTTTGAACCAAACCACCCGCAAACGCACTACCCAGCCCCTTGAAATTAGCTGGCAAGCCGACTTTCCCAGTCCGCAGACTCATTTTCCGCCGTTACGTCTGGATTTACCATTGCTTGGCCCGCATCAAGTTACTAACGCGGCTCTGGCAGCCGGAATTTTGAGTTTGTTGGAGTTGCGCGGTATCAAGGTTGAACAAGCGGCTATCAAAAACGGCTTTGGGGGAGTGAGTTGGCCGGGCCGTCTGGAAGTTTTAGCGGACGAACCCGGTCAACCTTTAATCATCGCGGACGGGGCGCATAATGCGGAGTCGGCGCGGCGTTTACGCGAAGCTCTGGCCGAAAATTTTGCTTTCACCCGCCTGATTATGATAGTAGGCACGGCCAGGGATAAAGACATCGAAGGTATTTTCCAGGAGCTAAGTAGCCCCGCGTCAGGCCCGCCTCCCGCTTATTACGTTTTGACCCAGGCTTCCAACCCTCGCGCCGCCAGCCCTCAAACTTTGCTCACACGCGGCGGGGCTACCCCAAATATAAATGCAAAGTTAGCCGAAGATGTCGCTGCCGCGCTCAATGTTGCCAGGGGATTAGCCGGGCCAAAAGATTTGATTTGTGTGACTGGTTCGCTTTTCGTAGTGGCCGATGCCCGCCGCGCTTTGGGACTGGCTAATGCATCCGACCCGGTGTATTAAAATAGTTTATTTTGCAAAAGAAGACAACAGGAGCGACAGATGAGCGTGGGAGTTTGGCAGCAGCCGGAGAGTAATAAACCAGTCGCGGTTGACTATGACGTGGTAGTGGTAGGTGCTGGTATCGTGGGTGCATACACGGGCTGGCGGCTGGCGGAACGAGGGCAGCGCGTGGCATTGGTGGAAGCGCGTTTTCCGGCGGCGGGAGCTACCGGACGCAACGCTGGGATGATGCTGATGGGACAGGCCGAAAACTACTACCGGGGCGTGCAGAACTGGGGGCGGGCCAATGCTTATGCCCGTTGGCAACTAACCGTAGAGAACCGCCTACGCACCCTAGAACTGATAGATAAATTCGGCCTGGAAAGCAGCCTGGAACGGTGCGGCAGCGTGGTTTTAGGGATTGACCTGCCCGAAGCCCGCGAACTGGAAGCATCGCAACAGTTGTTGGCCGAAGACGGTTTCGTGACCAGTTTTGCGGACTATGACCCGTTCGAGCGGGGCTTCACGGCGGCTCTGTTCCAGCCAGAAGATTGCGGGCTTAATCCGGCCCATTTGGTGGGGGCATTAGTGGCAGCATTGGGATTGAAACCGGGCTGTAAGTTTTACGATAACGCCGAGGTTTTTGCGCTCAAGTCCGACGGGGACGGGCGGGTGCGGGTAGAAGCGCGGGGGGTGACAGTGCGGGCCAGTCGGGTAGCTCTTTGCACCAATGCTTTTTCGCCGCTACTGGATAGTTTTTTTAGGGATAAAATCTTCCCTACGCGCGGTCAAATGTTGCTAACCGCTCCCTTGCCTTTCACGGTTATAAACACGCTGGCCTATGCTAATTACGGTTACGAATACTTTAGGCAGTTGGCGGACGGTTCGTTTTTGTTGGGGGGCTGCCGGGCGAAGTTTGCGGAGCAAGAAGTGGGTTACGATGATAGCCCGGCGGCGAACGTGCAGACTGAGTTGGACGAATTTATGCTACGCTATTTCCCGGACGTGGCGCGGGCTGGCCCAGTCGTGCGGCGGTGGGCCGGAATTATGGGTTTTACCGCCGACAGCCAGCCGCTCGTCGGGAGTCTGCCGCATCTGCCTCAAGTTTTTTACGCTTGCGGTTTTACAGGTCATGGTCTGGCGATGGGGATTGTGTCGGCTCAAAAGATGATAAGTTTGATGTGATTCTGTCGCAATCCATCGGTGGTTTGTTGGAGGCTGCTCCACCAGCCGATGTGTCCATTGGCGGAGCAATGTCCAACAAGAAACCGTACTTTCCAGCTACCCACCGATAGATTATAATAACAATATAGCTGTAGGCGGCGCGTCCCCGCGCCCGCAGCATGGTTTATGGGTCTGGCAACATAGCGGGCGCGGGGACGCGCCGCCAACGATATTTGTATGATTAGAGCAAGGCGATATGACAGACGAAAAAGCCACAGATTTGAACCAGTTGGCCCAGGCTGCGGCTGATCTGGGGGTGCGATTGATTGTAGCAGCACGCAATGAAGATGCGGCGGCGTTGACCCAATTTTTTGAGCCGGGGAGCGGGGCGGCTTTGCTAACCGAACTTTTCGGCCCGAAGTTGGTACAGGTAGATTTGCGGCTGGCCGATGCACGGGAACAAGGGCAGCTGACCCCCTACGATTTCCAGCTTGAGGGCGCGGTGGGACTGCTGGAATTAGGGGTGCTGGAACAACTGGCCGTGGGCGAGACGGCGGGTGACGGTCAGCCCCACCTGCGCCGGGTATTCGGCTCGGCTCTGCTCTTGCATCTGAATCCGGCGGGTGATGGCTGGCTGGTGGCCGATTTGCTACCTGTCAATTCGGACGGTGCGCTTGACCCGACCCAGGCCAGCGATAACCAGATTTTGGCGGTGCATCGGGGCGAGATGCTGTTGCCGCTCCAGCTGGCCCGGCTTGACCCGGTGGAAAAAGGCTTGTTAACCGGGATGCAAAAACGCCACTCCCACTTCAATTTGGAAGAAATGGTAAATGCGCTGCGTATGTGGCGAGATTTCAAGGCCCAACGCGGCTCGACCTTGCTGGCGATGCCCCAAAGTTGGGCGGCGGGTGTCGAATATCTGATTACGCTGTTCGATTTTGGTGAAGCTGAAGCCGAACTGTTGGCCCAAGCGTATAATGTGGAAACGGAAGAAGTAGAAAACTGCGCTCGCGAGATTGCCCAAAGTCTGCGGGCCAACCAGTTTGATGACCGCTATAGCTTGCACCCCGACCCGGTGCAGCACTATCGGGCCTTGTTCAAGGAGCTTGGGGTGCAGCCGGAACGCGACGAGGCCATCAGCCGCGCTCAAGGCCAGAAAGTTTTTGATAGCGTGGAAGTGCCGCCCGACGACCAGGATTTCTTCGGGCCGAAATAGCAAAAGTTGTCAGTTAAAGTCAGGTAACTACTCAGCCATCTCTGTCATTGCGAAGGGAGGCATCACGCGGAATGACAAACTGAGCGCAACTTTGCATCAGTCCTGTAGGATACCGATGGATTTATCTATCGGTGTTCCCCAAAATATTTAGTTCATAAACCGTTGGCTACAAACGAGCCTGACGACTGACGACTGAAAACTTGAGGATTACAATGGCTAAAACAGCAACACCTTCGATGGTTGATGAAAGCAGGGAAGCCGCGCTTAAAGCGAAACCAAAGCTGCGCAGGTCTGGCCCTAAAGTTTTCCGGCGGTACGTAATTTCGGGCAAGATGCCGCTCGAACGCGCCCCTGGTAGCGGTTTGTTTGTGACCCAATTTAAGGAAGACGCTTTCTTTTTGGATTTCGACGAACGAGCTTTGCTGTTCAAAGGTGGGGCGCGAACCGAACAAGATTTGAGCCTGCCTCTGTTCGTGGTGGAAAACACCTTTTATAAACGCAAACGCCTGATTGAGACGTTGGGGTTGCGTGGGGCAGAAGGCAAGCTGGCGATTTTTTTGCAGTATGCCCGGCTGCCTTTGATTGACCCGCGTGATATGGAGGAGTTGCGTGCCACAATTATGGGTCGGGCCGAGACCGCCCGCAAAACTTTGTTAGACAAGCCAGACTCCCAAGCTCTTTTCGATGCGGCCCGGCTGGATTTGTGCGATGAACCGATTACCTCCGTGAGCTATGACCGGGCGACGCGGCGGGTAAGTTTGCGAGTGCGCGTGCCGGAATTTAAACCCAAACCGATGCCCATACCAACCAAAAAGGGCTACCGCGCTCAGTTTTTGGAATACGATGATTTGCTTTGCTCGAAGGTAGGTTTGTATCTGCTAACGTTTTTCCAGGTGATGCCGATGGTGCAAGAAGTGGACGTACAAATGTGGCGTATGACCGATAAAATGCCGGACAAAACGGGCTGGCATCTGGAAGACGAGTTTGAGGCCACGCCAGGCGGCAATGTGCGCCGTTTTAGCGCACAGTTTAAGGTTACGCCCCAAATTCCTTTGACCAAAGCGGAACAAAAGTTGGAAGCGAAAATGAAGCAAAAAGCCGCTAAAGAAACCGCTAAAAACCAGCCCAAGAAAAGCCGCAAGCAACTCCAACAAGAGAAATTGGCGGCTTCGACCCAACGCGCTCCCCAGCCGGGCGATGAGCTTTTCGACGACAGTCTGCCCAACCAGACTTTGCTTTTGGCGACGCGGGTGGCGCGGCCCGGCTTTATGGAGTTGGAGCGCAGCCGGGCCAACTATACCGCCCGCAAAGCTTTGAGCTTTTTCGATTTGCACTACGCCCCCGACGACGAAGCTCTAGCTTTGTTTCCAGTTGAACCGATAGATTAACATAGATAGAAAGATAGATTTGATGAAAAACCACTCCAAGAAAACGCTTTTAGCTACTGCGTGGCTGCTGGTGCTGACCTTGCTGCTCGCGGCTTGTGGCGAAAGTACGGTTGCGCCCTCTGCCGCCGCTAACACTAGCGTGGCTGCCAGTACGAATGCCAATACCACATCGGTTGCACCCACGACGGTGGCAAACCTGGCAACCTCTACGCCCGTAGTAATTGCTACTCCCGCCGCCGCCCAAACGACGGCCACGACAGTAGCGGCTACTGCTACAACCACAACCGAAACTACCACAACAGTTGCCCCGACTACCCAGGCTGCGACAACCGCGCCGGCTACTACCAGTGCGCCGACTACCCAGGTAGCTACCGCTAAAGCTGCGACATCCGCCGTCGCTACCACTGCCCCAGCTGCCAACAAAACTGCGTCCACTACTCAGGTGGCGGGGAGCGGCAAAGTGCCACGTTATGAAGCGGCGGCCACCTGCCCCTTTACTCTGCCTAAAGGCCAGACCGACGGCCAGACGGTCAAGTGTGGCTACGCGATTGTGCCGGAACTACACTCGCAGCCTACGAACGGCAAAACGGTCAAGCTGCCAGTCGCGGTTTTTAAGAGCCAAAGTGCAACACCTGCGCCCGAACCGATTGTGTTTTTGGAGGGTGGCCCTGGTGGGCCAATTCAGTCCATTATTGATTTGATGGAGGGCGACTTGCTGACGGCTTTCGCCGCCAAAAACGACGTGATTTTGTATGACCAGCGCGGAGCGGGTCTGGCCCAACCGTCGCTGGCTTGCCCGGAGTTCTTGGCTCAAGATTTGGCGGACGCGACCACGGTTTTGACTTCTCAGGAGTCGGCAGACCACACCATTACTCCCGCCGTCAAATGTCACGACAGGTTGGTGAGCCAGGGCGTAAATTTGAGTGCCTATAATTCGTCCGAAAGTGCCGCTGACATCAACGATATTCGGGCCTTGTTGAGCTACCAGAAAGTTATTTTGTATGGCAGTTCCTACGGTACGCTCCTGGCTCAAACCACTATGCGGTTGTTCCCCCAAATTGTCAAAAGCGTAGTGCTGGACTCCGTCGTGCCACCCAACTTTAATGTCAATATACAGGGTATTGCCACTATCAGCCGCTCGTTCAATTTGCTATTTGGGGCGTGTGCGGCGGACACTACCTGTAACACCAAATACCCAGATTTGAAAAATGTTTTTTCCAAAACTGTAGCCAAACTAAACGCCACTCCGGTGACGGTTCAGATTACCGACCCCAACACCAATCAGAAGGTAGATGCAAAGGCTACCGGGGATAAGTTGATTAGCTCGATGATTATTCTGCTCTATGAAAGCGACGCTTACCCACTGTTCCCGCAATTTATCTATGCTATCAACAACGGAAATTTTGGTATTCTTGGCCCGTTGCTTTCGATACCGTTGGCCGAAGAAAAGGACATCAGCTACGGGATGTATTTCTCCGTGGAATGCAGCGAGGATTGGGCTTTTAGTACCCCGGCTGATGCGAAGGCGGCGGAAAAAGATGCGCTACCGGAACTGGCAAAGGATAACAATATTTCGGTACAGGCCAGCTTTACCCTGTGCCAGAAGTGGAATGTCAAAAAGGCAGACGCGGCCCAACACGCCCTGATAAAAAGCGATATTCCGACTCTAGTTTTGGAGGGGCAGTTCGACCCGGTTACACCGCCCGCCTACGGTCAGTTGGTAGCCCAAAACCTGAGCAAAAGCTTTTATGTGGAGTTTCCATTCCAGGGGCATAGCCAGGCCGTACCGGGTAATCCATGCAGTCTCGCGATCTTGAGCGGCTTCTTCGCCAACCCGACGGCTAAACCGGATAGTAGTTGTACCAGTCAGTTGAATATAAAGTTTTAAGGCAGTTTTCAGTCGAATGCACCGATGGTTGAAACCATCGGTGCTACTATAAAGGAGCAACAATGACAGTGGTAAACGATACTGGCAGTACCCTTAGCCACCTGGAGTGTACCTGGTGCGGCCAGACCTACGATGCCGACCAGCTTTACAATACCTGCCCGGCTTGTGGCAAGGTTTTGTACGCCCGCTATAATCTAGCCGAGGCCGCGCGTACCTTGACCAAAGAGGCTTTGGTTGGGCGCGAACCGACCATGTGGCGTTACCGTGAGATTTTGCCAGTCAAGAACCAGGCCAATATCGTGTCGTTGGGCGAGGGTTTTACGCCGCTGCTATCTACACCGCGTCTGGCTCAAAGAGTTGGCCTGAAACAGTTGTGGGTCAAAGACGAAGGCCAGAACCCGACGGGTAGTTTCAAGGCACGCGGGATGGCGGCGGCCGTTTCCAGGGCCAAAGAGCTAGGGGTGACGGCCTTTGGTGCGCCGAGTGCGGGAAACGCGGGCGGGGCGTTGGCAGCGTATGCGGCGCGGGCGGGGCTACCTGCGGCTATTTTTATGCCCGATGATGCCCCGCTTATCAACAAACTGGAGTCGGCGGCGGCTGGGGCGCAGGTTTATCTGGTGCGCGGCTTGATAAACGATGCGGGCCGAATTGTGCGCGAGAACGCGGTTAAGTTCGGCTGGTTTGACCTTTCGACGCTCAAAGAGCCGTATCGGGCTGAAGGCAAAAAGACGTTGGGTCTGGAACTGGCCGAACAGTTGGGGTGGCGGCTACCGGACGTGCTGATTTACCCGGCGGGCGGCGGCACGGGGTTGGTGGGAATGTGGAAAGCTTTTGCCGAGATGGAAGAAATGGGTTGGATTGGCTCGAAGCGACCCAAAATGGTCGTAGTGCAGGCGGAAGGGTGTGCGCCTATCGTGCGGGCTTATGATGAGGGAACAGAGTTTGCGCGGCCCTGGGAAGATGCTCAAACCGACTCGTCGGGGCTACGTGTACCAGTGGCTATCGGCGACTATTTGATGCTGCGGGCGGTGCGAGAAAGCGGAGGCACGGCGGTGGTTGCCAGCGATGCCGACAGTATCGCGGCGGAAATCGAAATGACTACCAGCGAAGGGATTTTTGCCGCACCGGAAGGGGCCGCTACCTATGTCGCTCTCAAAAAGTTGCTGGCAAACGGTTTTATCCAGCCGGACGATGAGGTGGTGCTATTTAACACCGGAAGCGGTCTCAAGTATCCCGAAATGCTGCATTTCGATTTCCCGGTTCTGCCCAAAGACCAGGGCGAACTCTTTTTGAATTAAACAATCCATTGGCAGCAACCACACCCAGGGGGTACCCGCGCAATGTCCCACAAAGCGTTTGTAGGACGCGCAGCGGCTCCGCCAGCCGATTTGCCCATTGACGGAGCAATATCCAACAGAGAACCCTTAGTCAATTCATCAGGAGTTAGAGGCCACCACCAAACCAGCTTTACTCTTGAGCCAGTTAATCAAGTCTGCCTTGCTGGACAAACTCAACAACTGCTGGCCTAGCTCTTGTAGCTGGGTGGCACTCAAGCTTTCAAGTCGCTGTTTTAGTTCCGGCTCAACGCTCCCGAAACGCTGCTCAACTAAAGTTAATGCCAAAGTCAGCATACCTTCTTGTCGCCCTTCTTGTCGCCCTTCTTGTCGCCCTTGCTCTAAGCCTTTTTCTTGAGCCTGTAGCTCGAAACTGCTAAGTCTCACAATTTTGTCCTCCCCATAAAACTCATTCCGCACCTGGGTCTGGAACTCTGCCTCTTTATCAGGTGGTAATTTGACCATATTATCTATAGTCCTGAATAATTTTATCACATATTCGCGACTAAAACCACGTTCGAATAGCAAGCGCATCAGTTGAATTTTGACCTCTTTTAGCTCAATAGGTCGGCGTTTCAGCTTTTGCATTTTGAGATGAGCCATCACTACCAAAGCAAACGGATTATCGCTTTGCTCTAATTCTTGCCAACGTTGCCACCAGTCAAGCAACTTGACCATCTCAAACTCAAACAGCAACCGTTTACGTTTACGCTGGCGTAGATAAAAGCTGGGTCTGAAAGTGGGGTCGGGGTCGCTCAAAACGGCGAAGCTTTCCACGTCCAGGTTATATTTGCGCCCGATTAGATCGTTGTAATCATAGACCCGATGAGCGAAGTTTTCGTCTTTGTAGTTTTGCACCTCAATATGAAGTAGCAACAAGCTTTCGCTGCCATCTTTCAGAAAAACTTTGAACAGCTTATCGGCACTATGGCTACCAAAACCTGCCTGTTCGCTGATTTCAATCATTTCTTTGTCCAGGCTCAAATAGCCCTTGTCCCAGGCTACCTCGGTGTAATATTCTTCAAAAAGAAGCAGCATAAAAAGCTCAAGAAAATCGTCCAGCACCTCTTTCCAAAGGCTATCTGCCTGGGAGCGAGCCTTGCCCTTTTTGGTGGGCCGGGGCGGTGGTCTTTTAGCTGCGGGGTCGGGCTGGACGGTAGTAGAACGAGGCTGGCGGGGCATAATTTGTTCCTTTCAAATAAGAGCCTATAGCCTATATCAATAGGCCAGCAGTCCAAAATGTCATATAGTGCCAGGGTATAAGCTACTGACTTAAAACCCATTGCAGTTGATTTCTATTATAAGGCTAAGTCAGGCTTTTGTCAGTAGTCAGTTTTCAGTCAAACATCGAACAAAGGGTTTTCGGTTCTGACTGACGACTGACGGCTGATAGCTGTTGGCTGATAGCTTATTGCGTCAGATTGGTCAGTTCGCGCCGCACAATGTTGACCACGATGCGGTTCAAATCTTTTTCCTCATATACCGTGTTGGTATTGCTGGCTGCCCCGCCACTACCGTATTGATGCTCATCGCCGTTCCGGGTGATGAACAGATATTGAGAGAGAGTGACCTGGGCCAATTGTCGGAAGACATACTCGCCCTGCTTGTCCAGCCCGCTTGCCCCGATAGTATAGACTTTGATACCCTTTTTGACCGCGTTTACCAGTTCGTCGGTGTATTTGTAATCGTTGGGGTAGTCCAGGTGGGGCGGAGCGTCGGCCACCAGGAAAGCCAGCCGTACCGCGTCGTCGCTGTTCCAGTTCATATCGTTGATGGACACGTGCAGACCTTCGTTGAGCGATTCGGGATAGTCGCCGCCCCCGCCTGCCGAAATGGAGTTGAGGAAGCTGCTGAACTCAGCCAGACTACTGGTAAAACCGAACTTGCGAGTCACATAAATATCGCCCCGGTCTCGGTAGGTCACAGCCCCGTAGCGGATTTTGGGCGAACCGGGCAGCGTGCTAATCTGATAGGCGATGTCATTGATGGTTTGCTGAATTTTCTGAATTTCGCCGCCCATACTGCCTGTCGAGTCAACCAGGAATAGCAAATCCAGATTGGGGGCGGGGTCAATAGCGGGGCGTAATGAGCCGGGCATTGTCAGCGTCCAGACCCCACCGCCGTTTTGGTTCTGGTTCTGTCCCCCCAGAGTGCGTTTGAAGGTCTGGTTGGTGCTGCGCCCGCTCTTTTCGGCTTCTACCATAAACTGGTTGGCCTGACTTGCCCGCGAGACGGCGCGGGGGAAGAACATCACCTGCCCGTTAGAATAGGTTTTGCCTTCAAAAACCAGACTCTGGTCGGCGTAGATTTTGATGTTGCAATTAGTCGCCGTGCGCCCGTTGCTGTCCAACACGTTGATAATGTAGCGTTCGGTCACGTCGAAGGGCAACACGGGATTGGCGCGATAGTCCCGCAAGTACTGGATATATTCGTCAAATTTAAGGTTGTCATCTACCGCCCCGGCCTTGAGCGGGTTCTGGTCAACGGGTGGTTGGGTATAAGCCGGGACGGTGTAGTTGCTGGCGGGATAGGTGGTTGAGGCCGCCGAACCCCCCGATGCGGCGGCGGCACTGGTCATCGCGGCAGTTGTCGCGGCGTTGTTTTGGGAAGCCGACGTAGTGGTGGCGGCGGCTGCGCTGGTAGTGGCTGCGTCTGACGAGCCAGAAGTAGCGGCGGCGGCAGTTGTCGCAGCCGCGTAGGTGGTCGCAGCCGCGTAGGTGGTCGCAGCTGCGTAGGTAGGGGCGGCAGCTGCCGAGGGTAGAGCGGGCGGCGCAGGTATAGCCTTATCGCCAGGGCCGTTTGAGGCGATGGTGGTGGCGGCTGCCGAAGTTTTGACCGCGCTGGGGGTGCTGGTTTCGCCACAGGCAGCCAGCAGCAGGGTCAGGCTCACCAAAGCCAGCGAAAATAGGGCGCACAAAGTCAGAGGCTGTTTTCTCACGGCCTTACTCCTTTTTTGAAACTAAATTTGAGATTTGCAGGTTTAAGCGGCCCGAAGGCGGTCTCCTACAAATAATTATCAATGCGAGGGTTGCGAGATTGTCTGGTCAATAAATGTAACGCGGCGGTGAACCAGAAAATTACCGACTTTTGGGCAATTTCTAAATTTCGTCACCAATTTCGTCACTAACGTGGGCCGAATTCGTTTTATTTATGATTTTGTGGCAAAATAGGACGGAACTTGTAAGTGTTAGTGTTAGAAGGAAGGCAATCTTGAAATCCTGGCATTGGATGATAGCGGTGACAATGGTTTGCAACCTGATTGCGAACCAGGTATTGACTGGAGAGTTGGACTTACATATGGAGCAGAACGAGCCGCGTCTGGTGGCAAACTATCTGGCAACCTCGGAACGCACCCTGGATACGTGGCGACAGAGCGGCAAAGCGGATTTTGGCGGCTGGGTTTTTGATGGTGCGAAGCTGGCTGGTGACGGGCTGGTTCTCGATGCGTCCGCCCACGCTGACCACGACCCCTATCAGCCCGGCAGCTATCAGGGCGGCAATTATTTTAATGGGGGTAGCTACTATCGGGGTGAGGCTCTTTCGCCCTGGCACGCCCCCACTTACGGTTTGGATAGCGCGGTGGCTAGTTGGAACGCGCTTACGCCGTCCGGCACGTGGGTAGAGTTGTATATCCGGGTGTTGGTGGCGGGCGGACAAACCAAAGATTATATTATGGGGATTTGGGCCAGTGATAGCGGTACGCTTAAAAGGCATAGCGTCAACAACCAGAGCGACGATTTTGGTCGGGTGGATACTGATACAATCAACTTGAAAAATACCGCCAGTGCCTACCAAATTCGGGTGCGGCTGTTTTCGACTGGCATCAATCTGTCCCCAACTCTAAAACTAGCGGCGGTTAGTGTGGTCAAGAACGGCACGGGCCTGGCCTCAATGCAACGTGTCGCAGCTTGGGGCAAAGATATAGCCGTGCCGGAACGTTCCCAAATGATTTATCCTGCTGGTGGTGAGAACTGGTGCAGCCCGACCTCAACTTCGATGGTGCTGGCGTATTGGAGCCAAAAGCTGAACCGACCCGATTTGAACCTGACCGTACCCAACGCCGCCGCTCATACCGCCGATTGGATTTATGATGGTAACGGCAACTGGGCTTTTAACGCGGCCTGGGTGGGTTCGCTGGGATTGGAAAGCTATGTGACCCGGCTGAATTCGCTGGCGCAAATCGAAACCTGGACTGGTACAGGTTTTCCCGTGATTGTCAGCGTCGGTTATGGGAATGGCGAACTGCCCGGCACGCCTATTCCGGCCAGCAACGGTCATCTGCTGGTGATACGTGGCTTTGACCAGAACGGTAACGTTATTACCAACGACCCGGCAGCCGACCCACGCCTGGGCCAGCAGACCCGCATCGTTTATCCGCGTGCAGCTTTTGAAAAGGTCTGGCTGAAATATTCAGGCGGCGCGGCTTACCTGATTTATCCGGTGGGCGCACAAATTCCGTCCGACCCAATTGGCGGCGGTTGGGATACGACTTACCTGGGCGGACGTAACTTTGCCGACGACGCGATGGCTAACATCTGGCAAGCCAACGATGGACCAGTGGCGAGCGGGGTACAACGTAGCTGGTTGTGGGGGCCGCAGCCTAATACAAAGGCTATGCTGGAAAGTTACGCCGAAGCACCGGGTCACGTCCGCACCGTCCAATATTTTGATAAGGGCCGTATGGAATTGACCAACTCGCAAGCCAGCCGCGCCAGCAAGTGGTTTATTACCAGTGGTTTGCTGACGGTGGAGCTAGTATCGGGCCGCTTGCAGGTGGGGGACAGCGCGTTTGTCAACCGCAGTCCGGCAGCGGTGCCAGTGGCGGGCGATCTAGACTCGGCTATTACGCCCACTTACGCTTCGTTTCAGAAGGTAGCTTCGCTGCCGGGGGCGGCCTTACCCAAAACCGCCAATCTGGTGGGCCAACCCGTAACAAATACGCTTGACCGGGCGGGCCAGTCGGGTCAAAACGCTAATCTAGGTCACTATACCAATTACGCTGCTTATGACGAGGCGTTGGGGCATAACATGGCGGGTGTGTTTTGGAACTGGATGAACGCGACGGGGAGCGGTTTCGGGGGCAACTGGTTGTTCGTGTTGGGCCACCCTATCAGCGAACCGTTCTGGGTGGCGACGCAAATCAACGGTCAAAATCAGACTGTGTTGGTGCAGCTTTTCGAGCGGCGCGTTTTGACCTATAATCCTAACAATGCGGCGGCGTGGCAGGTGGAGATGGGCAATATCGGTCTGCATTATTATCGCTGGCGGCACGAATAAACGCAGTCGTCAGTTTTCAGTCATCAGTAAAACACAAAGCAAATGGTTTGGATTTTAGCTGATAGCTGCTGGCTCAACCTAAAAACTGACGACTGCATAAAGCGGTTGTGACACAAAATTTTGCAGAAAAACCGCCAATGGTTGAAACCGTCGTCTATACAAACCAAACTTGCTAAATCAGGTTCTAACAACACGTTTTAACGTGTTTGGGGTGGCTAGACGACGGTTTCAACCGTTGGCTACGGAAAAGCCCGCAAAAACTGATAACTGACGACTGCATAAAGCAGTGAGGTTGCAACAGGTGGCCCTCCGTGTTAGGATTGGCACATCAACCGGGTTTTATCCACAACGGAGTAACTGCAATGCAAAGTATTAATCAATTGGTGTTAGCAGCCCCACTGGGGGGCTGTCACATACGCGCGTGGGAGAATAGCAAACGGCCCGCCAGTCCGCAACAAGTGCGACGAGGAATGGCAGCAATTATTGCTAAGTTAGGTACACCAGCCCTACCCCCTAAACCGCGCGGTAAATCGCCAGGCAGGGTGGCTGGCATACTGGTAAGACGGGCTAAACGTTACGCCGTAGTCAAAAAAGGCTCTAAGCGGCCAGCCAAAGCCAATAAACTGGCTTAAAAGTGACTACAAGGGGGCGAATAATTGTATTTTTAGGTTCACCCAAAAGGTGAACGATGTTAATGTGCCTTTTTAGTCTAAACGTCAAAATTGTAGTACCTTCTCATAAATTCGGGGTACTTTCAGGAAAAGGTAGTCGGCGAAACGGAGGATGGTAGATTTGAAGAAATCGGCGTAGCAGACGGCGCAATCAAAAATGGGTCGCGCAAAATGATGGTGTCATCCCGCTCCATACCTGTCGAAAGAAGGGAGATTGGCACGCCTACCAAAGCCTGAATACGCTGAATAAAATCTTTGCAGGCGGGTGGTAATTGCCCATACGAACTGACGTGGGTAGTGGTGGACAACCAGCCAGGCATCTCCTCATAAACAGGTGTGGCAATCCGCAGCGTCGCCAGGTCAGATGGGAAGCGGCTGATCGCGGCATCGTGAACTTGATAGCGCGTGCAAATCTTGATACTGGGGAAAGCGTCCAGGCCGTCCAGATGGGTTAGAGCCATCGAGGTCAGGCCGTTAAGTTGGGCCACAAAGCGGGCAGCCACCGCATCGAACCAGCCGTGCCGCCGATAGTGGTCAGGAGTGGGTACAGTCGGGGACACGCTATTGTTAGCCTTAGTCACTGTAGCTGTCAGGGGCTGGTTCAAAATATGCACTCGCATCAAGGGGGCGGCCTCGTCTTTGTTCATTTCCGTCGTAAAAGGTCCGGTTTGTCTGCGAGTGATATATGCCCCGAAAACTCCGATAGAGCTAGTAACTTGCGAAGGCGGCACGCCCGAACCGTAAGTAGCTCCGCCCGTGGTAGGAGCAATATTAGAAACGTAGGGATACGGGCCAAAATCCAGGTCGAGCATCGAACCCTGGTCACTTTCCAGCAAAACCCGATGGCCGCTTTCGATGGCGCGTTGCAAAATCAGGCGCGTATCGAACATCCGCTCCCGCAGTTGCCGCCCATAGGCGACGTATTCATGGTAAATCTTTTGCAGAGAAAGCGGCTCTTTGCCAAAAACCTTAGTCAGAATATCGTTTTTGACGGCCAATGTCTTGGAAAGGCGCGAAAGAAACTGCTCCTCTTGAATGAGGTCGCTCATCCTGATACCAATGCGGCTCATCTTGTCAGCAAAAGCCGGGCCAATCCCGCTCGCCAGCGCGTCTATCACCGGAGTACCGTAAGCCCGTCGTTCCACTTCTTCCAAAACAGGATGATACGGCATAATCAGGTGGCAATGTTCACTGATGAAAAGGCGGCGCAAATCTACCCCGTGCTGGCTCAACTCGTCCATTTCTTCGAGCAAGCGGCGCGGGTCAATCACCATTCCAGCGGCCAGCACCGAGATAGCTTTAGAACTGAAAATACTACGCGGGATAAACTGGAGATTGAAGCGTCCCTGGTCATTGACTACCGGCTGTTTGAGACTGCCACCACCGCTAAAACGAGCCACTACCTTCGATTGCTCACTTAGCAGTTCGGTAATTTTACCTTTGCCTTCTTCGCCCCATTGCCCGCCAATCAAGGCCACTACCGTCATAATTGTCCCTGTTTGTCTTAACTATAGGCTAACGCTACGTAGTCTATGCAAAAAGTCCTAGCGTTGTCACGGCCCCCAGGGTTATAAACGGAAGCGTCAACTGGTTGCTGAAAACTCCGAGGCCGTAGAATACTAAAGCCTTAGCCACAGACCCTTCGACTACGCAGCAACCAGTTGACGCTTCCGCTCAGGGTGACAAGGCCAAAGTTTTTAGAAAATAAACGGGCCACAAGTTAGACTCGGCCCGTTTAGCTACTGTATTCTATTTTACTAAGCTGGCTCAACGATTGCAATGACCATTTTATACCATCTTTTAAGGCTTAGTTTTGGCCCAGCGCGTCTTTGATGCGTCCAAAGAAACCCTTGTCATCTTTAGCACCGTCTTTATCGCCGCTTTTGCCGATGGGTTCGTGGGGCAGACTGCGGGCCAACTGCTCGAACATCTGCTTTTGTTCGGGCGTAAGCTTGCGTGGCGTGATTACCCTCATCGTAACTAGCTGGTCGCCACGCCCGGCACTTTTCAGGAAAGGTACACCGTGTTCCTTGAGCCGGATTACCTCGCCGTTTTGCGTCCCCGGCTTGAGTTCCAAATCCACCATGCCATCTACCGTGGGTACTTCCACTTTATCACCGAGGGCGGCCTGGGCGAAGTTCAAAGGCAAATCCAGCAATATATTGTTTTCTTCACGTTTGAAAAAAGGATGCTCTTTGATGACGATGCCAACGTAGAGATTGCCCGGCAAAGTGCCACGTGGCCCGGCTTCACCTTCGCCACTGATACGAATTTGGGAGCTTGCATCTATACCTGCTGGTATTTTGACCGCTAAAGGTTTGCTGATACGTACCCGGCCTTCGCCTCGACACTCCTTGCAAGGGTTGGTGACGATGCGGCCTTCGCCCCGGCAACGGTCACAAGCTGTCACATTGACAAATTGCCCAAAGATGGAGTTCTGAACGCGCCGTATCTCGCCACTACCGTTACAATTGGGGCAGCGTGTGGTCTCCGAACCTGGTTCGCTACGATTGCCTTTGCATCGTGAGCAGGTATCAAAGCGGTTTATTTCGAGTTGCTTTTCCGCACCAAAAATCGCTTCTTCAAAAGTCAAAGTTATGGTAGTTTTGAGGTCTGCACCACGCTGTACAGTGCGGCGTTGGCCTGTCGCTCCGCCTGTACCCACACCGCTAAAAAATTGCTCCAAAATATCGCTAAAGCCGCTTGCGCCACCAAAGCCTTCAAACGGGTTAGCTCCCGCTCCGTTGACCCCGCTGTGACCATAGCGGTCATAGGCACCGCGTTTTTGCTGGTCGCTCAGAACCTCGTAGGCTTCGGTGACTTCTTTGAACTGTTCTTCCGCACCCTGCTCTTTATTCAGGTCGGGGTGATATTTCATCGCCAGCTTGCGATACGCCTTTTTAATATCGTCAGCTGTGGATGTTTGAGTCAGGCCCAACACCTCGTAGTAATCACGTTTTGTACTCATTACACTATCCTACGTTCGTTATCGTGTATATTATATAAAAACCCTTTTAATATACTAAAGATGCAACCGACTTGCTTCTACAATCAGTCGTAACAAGATGGAAATTGGCTATGATATTATAAGCCGAAAGCTACCTTTTTAACAAATCGGTTGCGAATCGCACTATTTACTCCCGACCTTGACCATAGCGTGACGAATCACTTTGTCACCCATTTTGTAGCCCTTTTGATAGACTTCAGTGTTCCAATCGTGTTCGCCTTCGCCTGTCTCATCACGATAGACCGCTTCGTGCAAGTGGGGATTAAATTCGGTGTCCAGAGCCGGAATTTCGCTCACGTTTTCCTGGTCGAGTAGTTTTTTAAGCTTATTTTCAATCAAGCTTACGCCGTTAATCCAGGGTTCGCCTTTCAAATTTTCCGGCAAAGTAGCCATCGCTCGCTCAAAATCGTCCACAACGGGCAGCAACTTCAGCAAAAGCTTTTCGCGGGCTTCACTACTGATAGTGGTTCGTTCCTGGTCAGTGCGGCGTTTCAAATTCAAAAATTCAGCCCTGGCAAGCTGGGCGGTCTTTAACAAATCCTCTGATTTTCTTTGTTCCTGCTCCAAAAGCTGCTGCAAACCCTCCAGCGTCATATTTCCGCTGTCAGTTGCACTCGCTCCGCCCAGCGTTTCGGTAGCAGCCGCACCATCAGTTTCAAGGTTGGCATCTGCGGTTGCAGCTACCCCATTTTTTTTATCTTGTTCCTCTTTGCTTTGTTTAGCCATTGCTAAATCAATCCTCCAATATATATTTTGTTAAATATCATTTTACTAAGAAGTTCACCCACGTCGTTCGTTGACCAGGGTAGTAAGCAGTTCCGAAATATATTGCACCGTCGAAATCGTGCGTCCGTACTCCATACGGGTCGGCCCTACAATACCCACTACTCCTGCCGTCTGTCCATCAATACCATAACGAGCCAACACTACACTCAACAAACGCAAATCGTCGTAGCGGTTTTCGCCGCCAATAATAATTTGCACGCCGCTATCTTCCGCCGCAATCACTTCGGGGATAATAGTAGTTAGAGCCACTCCGCTTTCGATAATTTCCAACACCTGACGCACCCGTACAATATCGCTAAATTCGGGCTGGTTCAAAATGTGACTCAATCCATCACGATAAATTTGGGCATCGTGGCGTTGGTCAAGCACCCGCAAGGTTTCAGCCACCCGGCTTGCCAGATAGCGGGACAAATCTTGAGGCCAGTCGTTCAGCCGCGTTTCAATCTGCTTCCAGGTTACATTATGCAACTGCCCATTAAGTCGCGTTGAAAAAATGCTCAATTCCTCCTGTGTGATTGGCTCTTCCAGACTTAACATCTGCTCTTTGATAGTGCCTTGCTGAGTTACCAGCACCATCAACACCAAACGTTCTTGAATCTCAATTAGCTGGACGTGTTTGAGACGACTTTCGCTTTCGATATTATGTAAAGACGAAACCACCGCTGCGTTTTGAGCGGTACGGGCTGTAACCGAAGCGGCCAGACGCAACCATTCGTTCATCTCAAGCTGAATCTGGTAAAACTGGTGCTGGATGGTGCGTTTTTCAACCAGAGAAAGGCCACCGCTGCGTTCCATCAAATGTTCGACGTAGTAACGGTAGCCAACGTCGCTGGGGACACGGCCCGCCGAAGTATGTGGGTGGGTAATGTAACCTTCGCGTTCCAGGTCAACCATCTCGTTACGCACGGTGGCGGTACTGACGGGCAAGCGATACTTATAAACCACAGTTTCCGAACTAACTGGCGTAGCGGTAGTGATAAATTCCTGCACGATAAGTTTTAGTATCTCGCGTTGGCGTTCGCTCAGACTGCTGCTGTCCAGACTGGGCTTTTTCTCAACTTTTTCGAGATTGCCCGATTCACCTGCGGCCCTGGTTTTTTTGCCAGCCGCCCTTTTGTTTAATTGTGTCCCGTTAACTTCAAAGTCTTCCATAATTTTACTACATAGTTACGGATTGCAGCCACTAAGGTTTCAATTTTTTGGTTTTCCTGGCTGGTTTTAGCACTCAAGCCTCACGAGTGCTAAAAAGTGTAAATCTAGCGTACCATTTTGGCCCTGGCTTGTCAAGAGTTTAGCGGCTACTCATAAACCATCGTTCCTGGAGGCATAGCTGCGCCAGCCGCCAAACCCGGTAATTTCAGGGTGTTGCTCGGCCAATTCGCGGGGAAACAAAATACCCCATACTTCACGCCCGTCTTCCAGCAAAACCCTGCCTCGATACAAGTGGGGCGGTTCGCCTGCCTCGATAGCTTGCCAGGTAGTGTCTTCCACCAGATACAATTCGCCCCAAATGTTCGTCCCGCCCGTTTCGCCTTCGTTCAAGCGGTACATTCCCGGATGGACATCACCAATCGTATGCACCCGATAATAAGGAGCGGTGCGGAACTCCCCCAAAAACTTTGAATCGCCCATATTTGGGTTGAGTTTCAGCCCCTTCATCAACGTGCCGTTCACGAATAATTCGAACGCCATAAAAATCCTTTCGTAGCTTTCAGTTATCAGTCGTCAGTTAAAACCATAAGCCGATAGTAAGCAGTTGTCAGCCATCAGTAATCAAAGTCAACCCGATTTTTACTGACGACTGAGGACTGCTTACTATTCCATCGGCCAACGACTTTTGAGAGTGATACCCGCCCGCCCATAAACTGCTTTAGCGTGGCGGAGCGCGTCGGCTTTGAGGCGTTCTTCGTCCAGGGTTTGGAGTTCGCGTTTCCAAACTACCCACCTTCCGCCAATCATTACGCTTTCCACGTCGCCACCGTGCGCCGCATAAACCAGGGCCGAAACCGGGTTCTGGCTTTCAAAAGGAGTCAGATGCAAACTGCTGGTATCAATAATAACAAGGTCGGCCTGTTTACCTACTTCCAGCGAACCGATTTCATCCAGCCGCCCCATCGCCCGCGCTCCATTAAGAGTTGCCATCTCCAGAACCGTTTCCGCGTCCACCACTTCGGGGTCGAGCGTAGTAGCTTTATGAATAACCGCCGCCAGTTTCATCTCGCGTATCAAATCGTAGGCATTGTTGGACGGGCCACCATCACAGCCGAGGGCCACATTGCACCCGGCAGCCAACAGTTCCGGTACGCGGCAAAATCCACTGGCAAGCTTGGTATTGCTACTTGGGTTGTGCGAAACGGTAGCCCCGGTTTGGGCCAAAAGTTTGATGTCATTATCAGTTAGCCAGACCCCGTGTGCAAAAACGCATTTTGGGCCGAGGTCTAGCACGCCCAACGAAGCCATATATTCGACAGGGCTGGCATCGTACTCGCGTCGGATATATTCTAAATCGGTCTTGACTTCGGCCAGATGTACGGTTAGACCTAACCCATATTGTTTTGCCAACGTCGCCACTTCGCGGTACAATTCGGGAGTACAGCCACCGGGCGTGCGTGGCCCAAACCAGACCCGCAACCGCCCGTCTGCCGCGCCGTCATATTTTTGGAACAACGCCATTGTATCGCGTACCGTCGTAGCTCGGTCTTCCACCAAACCAGGGTGCATTGAGCCATTGCTTTCGGCATACGTGCCAATGTCCATTACGATTTTGCCGAGGCTGGCCCGAATACCGCTTTGCTCTACCACTTCGGCCATGCCCTCAAAACCGTACCGCCCAGCCAGCATTGCTTCAATAAAGGCCGTCGTGCCGCTTTTGAGCATCTCGGCGATACACAAAGCTGCGCTAACCTTGCCATCTTCCGCCGTATAATTGCCCTGTAAAGGCCATACCCGCTCTAAGAGCCAGGGTATCAAGTTCATATCGTCAGCGCAGCCCCGAATTAAAGCCTGAGCTAGATGCACATGGGTATCAATCAGTCCAGGTATCACCAGCTTACCCTGTAAATTGATGCGCTCGCTTTCTGCCTCAAGCTGCGGGCCGTACTGTTGTTGCAAAGCCACCAACTTGCCCACCGCCGCAATTTTGCCGTCCCGCACCCAAATCGCTCCGTCCTTAATAATCGTGCGCTCCGCGCCCATCGTAATAATCGTCGCACCATACAGCAGGCTCAAGTTTTTTGCTCCCTTTAATGTAAACCAAAAATTGTCACTTGAATGATTGAGATTATAAAGCAAAGCGGGGCGGGTGTCACGTTTCAAAAGCATTTGATCCAAAAGCACTGCCAGGCAGCCTTTCTAAATTCCCTGCGTCCTACGCGGTGAATAATTACACAAAAAAAGCGCAAACAACGCTGTCTGCGCTCTCCCGACAATTTCTGGGCTTACTCTATTGATTAGAGGTGATAATTGTCGGGCCTATCCTCCCCCGACTGAGTTTGAGCCAGTTTAATCCAGGGTCGTTCCAGCTTGTGATACAAAGCCCGTCGTCCATCCAGAGAAGCTGGCAAAATACCCGGTGCGTCCAGGTAAACCTGACGAAAACCATCTACCTCGGCGTAACAACCCGCCAGCACGAATTGACCTGCTCCAAAATATTCTTGACCATCATCTCCATAAAAGGGGGCAGGTGTGGACTGGCTCTCGGCCACTACCACGTTTACGGCAAAATTGCGGGTAACTTTCTCTTTTTCTACACTGATCATTGCACTTAGCCTCCTTGCTACGAGCATCAGATCACCAGCACGCAAAACATCCTATGATTGGGTCAAAGCTGGACAATACAAAATTATTTGAGTTATAAGGTAGCAAGATAGTGGCCCAAGCCTGAATACTTCCTGCCGCGCTGCGCGTATCCAGTCAACTATTAGTTAGCTACGTTCCAACGTCGCATATGCGAAGTTTTGCACGAAGACAAGCTTTTAAGTGAAGCACCTGCTACAAAATTTGGTAAGCAGATTTGCACAAAAAACTAAGATAGGTTTGAGGAGATGTGGCAAAAGTTGTTACGGTTATTACGATAGCCATTCCGACGTTTGGTTTTAGCTTTGTGTTAAGATTACCATAACTTGTCTAAGCTGTCAATAGTTTGGCGGAGTAGATTTTGAATCTGCTTGCCAGAGGTGGTATAATGATTTTGCTGATATAAATCAGCATATTCAAAAACGCCCGAAACGGTGGCAAAGATTTTGCCATATTAGCTGTAAAGCCCTTTTTAAGGCGCAAGATAAAAGAAAACGTATATCAGAAATTAAGCAAAGGAGAAATTTCAAATGGCACAGAATGTGAGCGATAACAACTTTCAGCAGGAAGTGTTGGACAGCAGTAGCTCGAAGCCGGTATTGGTGGATTTTTGGGCCGGTTGGTGTGGCCCGTGTAAGATGCTTTCGCCCCTCGTAGAGCAGATTGCCGACGAGAAGGCTGATAGCCTCAAAGTAGTTAAGATGGACGTAGATGCTAACCCGGAGATTTCTCAGAAATATGGCATCATGAGCATCCCGACTCTGTTGCTGTTCAAGGACGGTCAGATTGTTAAGCAACTGGTCGGCTACCAGGGCAAAGAAAAGATTATGGCCCAAATCGGTCAGTTCTTGCCCACCGCCGCTGTCTAATTCAGGATTTTTGGCAGCAGACCTCTCATTCTTAATTGGGTGAGAGGTCTTTTTGTTTAATAGATAGAGGTAACTTTGGCCCAAATCTCGTCGTCGCGCACCTGCACATCATACAAAATTAGACCCTTACGGACAGGTGGGTAAAGGGTTTTGCCGCTTTTGAGACTAAAACGCCAACCGTGTCCGGCACATTCCAAAATTTCGCCTTCGATGCGGCCCACGCTCAAAGGAAATAGCATATGCGGGCAAACGTCCCGAAAAGCATAGATTTTGCCATCTACATTAGCGACAGCTACTTCGGTCTGGTCTTCCTCGAAAACCACCTGCACCATCTCGCCCGGCGCAACTTCGCTCAGAGCCGCCAGCCGCGTAAAACCGTTTTCGTCAACTACCACGTCTATCTTTCTAGTGCTTTTTTATATAAGTCGTGGCATATTGTAGTGGAAGTTATGGTATAGGTCAAGAGCCTTTTCCAGGGTGGCAGTAAATAATTAACCTGAATAAGACTGTCCAAAGATATAAGTGTCCAGGAACGGATTGCGAAATTTGCTCTGGGGATCGTAGTTATGCAGTAAGCGTTGAAAATCCCCCAGCTTTGGATAGAGCGATTGCACATAGGTGGCTGGCATCGTAAACAGCTTGCCCCAATGCGGGCGGGCCTCGAACGTTGCAAGTTGGGCTTCGATACGCGGCAGCAGCAGTTTGACCGCCTCCCAATCCTTTTTCCAGGTAAAATGGAAGGCGACGCACGCTTGCTGGTAACACGGACTCATCCATAGGGTGTCAGCCGCAATGGTGCGTATCTCGGAAACTTGTAACAACGGGGCTAACTGGTCTTGTAAGCTTGCAACTGCGTGGAAGGCTGCAATAGCGTGTTGACGAGGTATCAAATATTCGGTTTGCAACTCCTCACCACTGCTCGGCATAAAACCTATACGGAAGTGCGGCAAACGCGCGTACCAGTGGCCGGGTATGCCCAGTTGCTCCGTGCAGTTTTCAGCCGAAAGATTAGCGATAGGATGCCTTTGGGTAGTTGCCAATTTTGCCCCAAACAACTCGTCTGCCAAATCAAGAGTGAGGTCGGGTGTGATACGCCGCTTCAACCAGACCTGGCTAATCTGCTCGTTTTGCCAGTCGGTAAATAGGCTGACGCTGTAGGCACTGGCTTCGATCTCATCGAAATGGTCTGCCAGTTGCGCCAGGGACAGGTCTTCATACACATCCTGACGCATTTCAAAAGCTGGCACAAGGTCAAGCGTAAGGCGCGTAACCACTCCCAAACCGCCGAGTGCCACCACCATCCCCCCGAATTGTTCGCTGTGTTGGTCGCGTGATAATTGGGCCAGCTTGCCATTGGCAGTGACAATTTCTATTGCCGATACACTCGTAGCCAGGTTGCCATTATGGTCGCCAGAACCATGCGTGGCCGTAGCACAAGCTCCAGCGATAGAAATATGTGGTAGGGAAGCCAGGTTGGGCAGCGCATAGCCTTCCTGCTGAAGCTGTTCACAAAGCTCACCATAAGTGATACCAGCCCCAACTGTGACGGTGTGATGGATATGGTCAAACTCCAGCGGGGAATTTAGACGAGAAAGGGAAACCAGGTCTTCAGGCGTGTCCGCGATGGCGTTAAAGGAATGGCCCGAACCAAGTACCCTTAGCTTGCTACTACCGCTTACCAGTGCCTGGACTTGCTCGATAGTTTCGGGATAATGTATTCTGGCGGCACTGTAGGTATAATTGTCAGCCCAATTGCTACGCTTCTCTACCATTTTCGTTTTTGAACCTTAGTATGTTTACGCCTGGTGCTTACCGCCGCCCGAACCAATTTGGTCGCCACCGTGTTTACGCACCAGAATGACGGTGTAAAAGCTAATTGCCAGCAAGATAACGGTTAGATAAACGATACCGTTAAAGCCCCAAATTTGGACAAAAGGCCCGCCCAACCAACCACCAGCCAACTGGCCTACACCTAGCAATACCGAGTACAAGCCCATCAGTACACCGCGCTTTTCGGGGAATAAACTGGAAATATCGGCTAGATGTGCCAGGGCCGCCGGGGTGAAACCGCTTTCCAGCATAATCCCAATCAATAAGATAATGACTATGGTAATAACCAGAGGTAAGGGCATAGTGACGAGATGTAAGTCCTGAGCATTTGTGGGCAGTGCGGCCTCAGCTGTGCCGCGCCAGTCTTTGGTGTCCAGGCCGTTGATTATAAACAAACAGACTGTAGCTACTGTCAAACCGCCCAAAGCTATTAACATGATAGTGGTTTTGCGTAGTCTGCCGAAAACTAAGCTCCACAAGCCCATGCCAACTGCAAAAGCGATACCATAAATCAGTAAAATCATACTGGCTTGGGAGCCTTTGTAACCTGCTACCAGGAGTTGTCCAGGATATTTGAGAACTGCTTCTGGTTGACTTTTGAGCAATGAAGGCACGAAGTCGAGCCAGCTTCCGGCAATGGCGTTGAGCGCAATCCAGGCGGGTATAAAGCTAATTACGTACTTGTTAGTCAGAAGCGTCCAGTATTGAGAAAACGAACTATGTTCACTTTGGCTGCGCGTGCCAACCTGGGAGCTATCTTCCATCAAGAAATAGGTTATCACCATTACCACGATATAGATAAGCGACAGAAAGCGGAACCCGTTGGGGCCAAACGTGTCCCACAATGGCCCACCCGCCGCCTGTCCCAACGCGATACCGACAACGGTGGCAACCTCAAAGAAAGTCATAATGCGCCCGCGCCGAACCGGATTGCCTTCGGTCACGTCCGATAGATAGCCGAGGGTGGAAGGGATAGCGGTAGCGGCGGCTAAACCTTCGACCAACCGCCCTGCCATAATAATCACCACCATCGTAGTAAGCGGGTGGATTTGGACGGCCACAATACCAATAGCCGGGCCGAGTATCATAAAGAGCTTACGGCCTCGTTTGTCGCTCAGTGCGCCCATCACCGGAGCGAGTAGCAGTTCGGTGATATAGAAGCAGGTAATAACGATACCCACCGTCCATAGTGGAGCGTTGACCTCTTTACTTTGCAGGTAGATACCCACCATAAAGGCGGTAGCGTTGCTGGCAATCCGAATTAAAAAAGTCGCCAAAATACTAACCACTATCGAGCGCGTCCTGACCTGGATTTGACTGGGCGGGGTGGGAACTGCTTGACTTGAACTAAAAGTGGTACGCTCTTGTACGGCTGTTTCAGACTGCATCGTATCTGGATGAGCTATAGAGTCTAGTGACTCTTCCATAACTCTTTGTGTTTTACTCAATGACAACTCCTCATTGACTCCAATGTAAAGTAAAAGACCGATTTTCCTGTATTAGCTGGCCTTCGATAGCTTATAAGCAAACCACAGACCAGCCCAAAAACTCTCCGATGTTGGAAAGCCGCGCATCTGGCGTGGCCTCCTTTGTACCTCTATTGTAATCAATTTTGCCAAAAATACAAGTAAGCTGTGTCACATTTCATGCTAACCAAAAATACCAAATATCAGTTCCATGATGCCCCCTAAAAGCTCCCAGCCGCCATTATCTCGCTTACTTGCTACGGTGCGGATACGCTTCCCGCCCTTCAACCATTTTGACATGACTTATTCTCCTATCCTATTTCTATGGCTTGTTAGCCAATCTCTATTAGTTGACTTTGGACTGGTCTCAGTGTAACAACCCAACGTCACAATAACGTTACAGTTACAAATGTTGGTTAGTGATGTTCATCACATTGGACTAGCTTGCCAAAGTCGCTTCCTTTGTCCTGACTAAAATCACAAATTTTCTTGACAGATTTGTAATCCTATTGTAAGCTGGCCTTATGCAACCTCTTTTCAAAGCAAATTGAGTCAAAAACTGGATGGATTTTGAGAGGTGTGAAGGGGCAACCAGGAACGGGTTGTCTTAGCTCGACTTTACCCATTTTTGAGAGCCGCTACACGCTCACGATAGCTAGGGTAAACCAGGTTTTCAGACATGGCCTCTACCGCCACTTGTTTGAAAAATAAGGTCAGATGTAGCTTTTACGTGAGATCCGAGCCCA
>JBBQZT010000070.1:0-30452 GCA_038207455.1 Chloroflexia bacterium | reverse complement strand
GCGCGTCCCCGCGCCCGCAGGGTTTGTAGGTTTGGCAGCAGTGCGGGCGCGGGGACGCGCCGCCTACAGCATAAATCTGAACAGCATCAGGCGGCCAAATTCTGCTCCACCATCGAATGTAACAACGCCTGGGCCTCGTCGTGCTGGCCCGCTCGGAGCAAGGCTAAGGCCGGGGAATTGACCATTTCCCGCCATAGGGTTGCGCGTTGGGGTGGCGCAACGTGGGCCTTGACGTAGGGTCGCAGCTGCCGCAAGATAACCGCCAGTTCGCTATACTCCTGCCCAATAGTTTGAGCTATTTTCTGACGCAGATGAGCGGTTAAGGCCGGACTGACTCCCGCCTCACCCGTGTTGTCTCCATCGTGCGCTGGCGGCGAAGAACTTGTAGTCACTGTGACAGTAATCTCACCCGCCCGTACTACGCCCGGCAAGATAAAATCGCAATCGGCAGGGTCATCGGCCCGGTTCAACAATCGCCCAGCCGCTCGCGCCTCCGCACTCACCGCTCCATTAACCAGGGTGGAGTTGGTGGCCGCAAAAACTAGCAACGCCTGGGGATAATTCAGCACGTCGCCCATCTGCCACTTACGTGCCAGCCACTCAAATTCCCCTGCTGCGGCCATTACTTGTAGATTTGGTGTCAAAGTTGGGGCAATCACGCGCACTTGAGCCACGGCTGCGACCAAATTTTTTATCTTGCGTTCGGCTACCACGCCCCCACCTACCACCAATGCCCCTTGTCGCTGCCAAAAAGCCCCGGTTAGCACGATTGGATAGCTTTCGCCGCTTGCTACCAATTTTCAAGCTCCTCCTGGCTGTGCCGATAAATAAACTCCACGAAGCGTTCGTGGGGTTGGCGGGCATCGAGGTAGCGGCGTAACAAAGCGGCCAGATAAAATTTTAGCTCCTCGGCAGGCACACGCCGGTTGAGGTGATAGCCCAGGCGCATATCTTTGCCCAGCCGCCCGCCCAAATAAATCTGATATACTTCCTCTTTTTCGCCTTTCGCACTACCGTCCTGACGTTGCAGCGAACCCAACAAACCGATGTCGGCAATCTGGTAGCGCGTGCAGGAGTTGGGGCAACCACTCATGTTCAGGTTAATCGGCTCGTTCCAATCGGGAAATTGCTCCTGCAAATATTCTACCACCTCGGCCATGCGGTCTTTGGTTTCAGCCACCGCCACTTTGCAAAATTGAATACCAGTACAGGCCATTGCGCCACGTCGGAAATAATTGTGTTCGTCGGCGGGCAAATCAATCGCCCTCGCTTCGGTTTTTAGCGGCTCAACATTGGCTTCCGGTACGTTCAAAATCACAATATTTTGCAGAGTAGTAGCCCGCAGTCTGCCATCGCCATAAGTTTCAGATAGCTCTGCCACCTGTCGCAACTGCTCGGCATTGACCCGCCCCCGCAGCGTCGCCAGACCCACCGCCAACAAACCGGGCTGTTTCTGTGGTGTTGCGCCTACATAATCGCGGTAGGGGTTGGTGAGCGGTACGAAATCGGGGTTGTCGGTCAGTTTATAGCTCAACCGCTCCTCCAACACTTCCCGAAACTTTGCTGCGCCCCAATCTGCCAACAAAAACTTCAAACGGGCGTGTTGACGGTTACGGCGGTAGCCAAAATCGCGAAAAATCGTGGTAATCTGATAACTAACCCCAATCACCTCGTCTGGTCGGATAAAAGCACCCAGGCGTTGCCCAAAATGGGGCTGTGCGCCCAAACCGCCCCCAACCCACAAGTCAAACCCGACTTCGCCCGTCGCCGCCAGACGCATCCCCACGAAACCAATATCGTTGATTTCATGTTGCACCCAATGGTCGGCACTACCGCTAATCGAAATTTTGAATTTACGGGGCAAATCGCTAAATTCGGCTTTGCCCACTAAAGCTGCATTGGCCGCTTCCACAATCGGCCAGGTGTCAATCAGTTCGCCCGCTTCGTAACCAGCCAGGGGCGAACCAATAATATTACGCACCGTATCGCCACAAGCACCCTTGAGGCTCAAACCTACTTCGGTCAACGCCTGCTCAATCGGAGGAAGGTTCTCAATTCGTAACCAATGCAGCTGAATATTCTGGCGGTCAGTAATGTCGGCCAGACCGCGCCCATATTTCTCGGATAGTCCGGCAATCACTTTGAGTTGATGACTGGTCAAATCCCCATTCGGAATTTTTACCCGCAACATAAAGTAGCCGTCCTGCTGAGGGCGTTGAGTGTAAAGCCCGTACCACTTGAAGCGGTCAAAATCGTCCCCTAAAATGCTCTCAAAACCCGTCACGGCATAATTTTCGATGTCTGCCCACACCTCGAACGGGTTTTTTTCCTTCTTAATCCGCTCCATCTTATTGAGCTTGACCGTTTTGGCCTGCGGTTCTAGCTGTATGGTCATTATGATTTCCTTCCCCTTATAAATAAAAGCAGTTTGTTGATATAATTGCTGGACTTTATTATCTATCTCAAATATAACATTGTTGATAAAGATTGTCAATGAAAAGCTTGTGTTGAATAGTTGGGTGACGTTGCCCCTTATACCCGATTGTGTTACTATGCCCCTGTCCATCGGTTTTTGGTATCTTTTCAGTTACAGCATAGCCAAAGCAATAAACGCTAAATATTAAATACAGATACCTTTCAGGTCAGGTTTTGTGGGAAAACGATGTCTTTTAGTGAAATTACTCTGCGGGTTTTAGTATCAGTCTTGCTTTATCCGGGGCTACTTTTTTTGATATTGACCGGGCTGCTGGCCGAAGGTTTACGGCGCAAATTTGCGGCCCGCGCCGAGGGTCGCGTTGGGCCAATCTGGTGGCAACCCTTTTTCGATATGCGTAAATATTTGGGTCGGATTGCGGTGGTGCCAGGACCGATTAAAGCCGCTGACCCCAGGTTGACTGCCAAAAGCGAACTGACGCGGGCGGGAGTGTTTGGTGCGCCACTGCTTGGGCTGGCCGCGTTGGTGATGGCAACGGTATTGCTGCCCTTGCCCGGCAATTTATGGCCGTTTTTCAGCGTGCGGCTGGCGGGAGAACGTCCGCTCGGTCTGGATTTGTTGGGTGTAGTTTTACTGCTACAGATTCCGGCTCTGGTCACGATAATCTTAGGAACAATTGCCAGTTCGATTTACGCTCAACTCGCGGCTTCCCGCACGGCCCAACTGTGGGTTGCCTATATGACACCGTATCTGGCGGCAGTTTTTGGCCCGGCGATTGTGTTGGGAACACTCGACCTCAAATTGCTGGCTGCCAATAACACTCCAGCGATGCTGGCGACCAGATTTGGCTGCGGCTTTATCTTTCTGGTGTGTCAACCAGCCCAACTACGCACGCGACCCCTCGCTGCCAGTCGGGGCGAGACTTTGGAAGGTGTCACCACCAACATCGGGGGCGCACCTTTGGCGGTCTATCAGCTGATGAATTGGGTGGAGCGCATCGCGGCGGCTTTGCTGTTCGCGGCTTTATTTGTGCCGTTAGGCGCAAGCAACCCGGCTGTATTTATGGGGGCGGTGCTTCTAGATTTGGGGCTGGTGGGTGTACTGGAAAGTTTGTTGAGCCAGGTACGCCTCAAAGACGCGCTCGACTTTTACTTGCGGTTTGCCAGTGTGGGTGGGGCGGTCTGGCTGGCAGTGTTGGTTTTGTTGGTAAGAGCTTAACAATACCTTTGAAAAAACTGTCTGGCACAAACGCGGGGGCGGGAACGCGACCCCTTCAATAAAAAGTATTGGGCTTAAAATGGAAACTTTTTTACAAAGCGGTGTGCTGTTATGGGTAATCTGGATTGTGTTCGCGGCCATGCTGGTTTACGCGGCGGTGGCAATCTGGTCGCATTTGTCATTGGGCAGACTATTTTGGCAAAATATTTCCGGCTCAAATCGGGTAGCTCTGCCTAAAATCGCCCGCACAGTCTTCGTACCGGAGACCACCAATAGCGACGCTGAAAGTCAGGTTTTGGTGTTGGCTCGACCTGAAAACGAGACCGCAGACCCGCAGATGCTTGGGGAGGCACGAGTTAAAAGCGGGCCACCCGGAGTGATTTATCCTGTCGCGGGCCGTAACGGTCTGCATTTTTCGGCCCAACGCTGTACTTCGTGCCAGTTATGCAGTTATGTCTGTCCTGTGGGTGCGATTACTACTCAGGAAAGCGAGCCAGGCTATATCCGTTTGTTCGATTTAACCGCTTGCGTTTATTGTGGCTTGTGCGAAGCGGCCTGTCCGACCCAGGCCATCAAGTTGACTGTCAACCAGATTCCTACACGCCGGGCTGTGTCCAGCTTTAAGTTACAGGGCGAGGTTGAAAAGCAAAACTGTACCGAATGTGGGCGTAAAATCCCCTATCTTGACCTGATGGCAGAGCGCATCTACAACTTTGAGCTTCCTAATCTGGCCGATGGCGACGCAGACGAGTTGGCCGGGCGTGAGAAAACTGCGATGAAGGGCCGTTTGCTGGCCCAACCTCACCCACCTTGCCCAACCTGTCAGCAAACAGTTTTGGAGTTGGAAGAAAAAATATGCGGATAGCGATTACTGGCCCACGCGGACAGGTAGGTAGTGCTTTGCATCGTCTGCTGGAGCAAGCGGGGGGTCACGAAATTTTAACGCTGGCCCGACCTCACGGTGATATTACAGACCGCCATAAGGTGATGCGAGCAATTATGGCGTTCCAGCCCGACCTCGTGCTGAACCCTGCCGCTTATACTAATGTAGATCAGGCTGAAAGCGAACCCGACGAGGCTTATCGGGTGAACGCCCTGGGTGTGCAAAATTTGGCTCTGGCGTGTGCGGCAAGTGGGGCGGCCCTGGCTACCATCAGCACTAACTGTGTTTTTGATGGCCTCCAGACCGCACCTTATTGGGAATTTGATAAACCCAACCCAACCAGTGTCTATGGTCGTAGTAAGCTGGCGGGCGAGTGGTACGCCCAAAGCTTGCTCACGAAGTTTTATATTGTGCGTACTAGCTGGGTGTTCGGCTCCAAGCCCGACGCTGGACGCGGCAATTTTGTGACCCGAATGTTGCAATTGGGGGACGAGCGCGGCTCTCTGACCGTTGTAGATGACGAAATTGGCAATCCTACCTATGCCCAGGATTTGGCGGAGGCGTTGCTGGAGCTTATCCAAACCGAAGCCTTCGGTATTTACCACTTGATGAATGAAGGCCCGACTTCGCGTTACGAGTTCACCCGCGAAATTCTACGGTTGGGCGGGCGAACCAACGTTGAGCTAAAGCCCGGTAAGCTGGCCGATTTCAAACGAGCCGCGCCTCCTCTGCCCTCTTCTGCCCTAAAAAACTTCTGTGCGGGCGAACTGGGTATCCGCTTACGGCCCTGGCAAGAAGCCTTAGCCGTCTATCTGCGAGAGCAAGCGTAGAAGTGCGGGGCGTTATTTGAGCAAGCCCGACAGTTTTTGGCGGAAGGCCGGACTATTGATTTTAGCCCACTTTGGCAAAAAATCGAGCTGCATCCGGTCTCGCTGACTGGCCCGTTCGTCCCGATAAGTCCGAAGCGATGCGTCTGCGTCATGGTCTGTCAACGCCAGATCGCTTTCGGCTACGGCTACATCGTGGTCGTGCAAATCGCCCAAGTAATTTTGCATCTCGGCCATTTGCGCCACCAAACCTTTGGCGGTATCGGGTAGTGCGTCCTGAAAAAACTCTAGCGTATAGCGCAAATGTTTGAAAGCGATACGGAGACGGTGCAATGTGGCGATGGGAACAGCAGCGGGCGCGGCCAGCGCGGTTTCGTAAGCCAGGACTGCTTCATAACCTTGCCAGATTTGGCTTCCCACAAAATGACGTACCAGGGTCGGCAAAACCTCGCGAGGGTCTTCTTGGAACTTTAGCCCGCTCGCGCCCGGCTTTTTGGCGAACTGTTCCAGGTCGTGCAGCAAACGTTGGACTTTGTGTTTGTGCAAGGTTTTGGTGAGCCGCGTCAGAGCCTGGTCGCGTTCCTGATGTAGCGAATGAACTAGAGGTTGCAACCCCTCGCTTTGTTCAGGGTGACTGGCCTGGTATTTTTCCAGGTGTTCAATCCGCACATCGGTGTCGCGAACCTGACTAAGCGTGTCGGTCAGTTTGTGCAGCCCTTTGCGGTAATAGCCTGTCACTTTAGGGTCATCTACCGTCGCTTGCAAAATATTCAGAGCCGTGCGTAAGCGGCGCGAAGCCACCCGCATATCGTGAATGGCTTCGGGGTCTTGTTGCTCTTCCACGCCTTTTTGGGCCTTTTCCAATTTTTGCAACTGTTTCTGCAATATGGCGCGGCCAGCTTCGGCCAGGGGGCTAGATAACTGCATGGTAATTGTATTTTCGGAGCGGTCTTCATGTTGGTCGGGTGGTTGCGTCTGCCTTCTGGCCTCACCAATTAGAGGTTCAGCTGGCCTATCGTCAGCCAGGCTGGTGCTGGTCATTTCCAATAACACACCATTGTGTCCGTTTTTACTTCTACCCATAGCTTTTTCCTTTATTCTTCGGGCCAGCCCCACCACTGGGTTTTATTGGCGAACACAGGTTGTTCGCGCTCCGAAATTAGCATGGCGGGATAGCCCACATATACAATGCCCACGATATGGTCTTTGGGTTCGAGACCCAACCACGCTTTGACGCGCTGGTTATAAGCCGCGTCGCCTGTGCGCCAGACGGTTGCCAACCCGATTGCGTGGGCTGCCAACAAAATGTTCTGAGTGGCGGCGGCGGTGGCTTCCAAATCTTCGATTTCTTCCGCTTTTGAGTCCGGCTGATGTTTAGAAGCTACGACTATTAAAACGGGCGCACGCAGAGGTTTATGTTGTTCTTTGGCTAGAGCGGCCTGGGCCTTCTCGCTGGTTGTTTCGCTCATTTTCTCGCGCAAGTTTTCCTGCATAATTTGGCCGAGTTGGGCGCGGGCCTCCCCAGCCAGCACAAAGAAACGCCAGGGTTCGGTCAGATGATGATTAGGGGCGTGAACGGCCATCGCCAAAAGTTCTTCGATTTGGGCGCGAGTAGGGCTTTCCGAGCGGGTTTTACCGACACTACGCCGCCCCTTAATCGCTTCAAATACGTCCATTTATAATTACTCCTATTTTATTTCAAGTTTTTTATCAAAGTTGGTCTAACGGGTCAATAATTTGCCCTGAGTCTGGGCCGCGTCCAGCACAGTTTGATTAGCAGTAAAAACCTGAATTCCCGGCACGGTTACAAAATCACCGTCATCGGTTAAAATCTGGTTGAGGCTGGCTCTTTCCATCGCTTCCAGGAAGAAGGCATCGTACCCATCTACTTGCACCCTGTCCAGCCGAGCTAAAGCCGTGTCGGTACTGCTACCACTTACCAAAACTTCCAGTGGCGCAGCAGCATTTTTGACCTTGCTCCAACTGGTTCTTATCTTTGCTATCACGTTGCGCCGCTCCGCCGCGTAATTATGACGATAGTCTTTGTTAGCAATCAGACCGCCAGGGTCAAAAGCTGAATGTTCAGCTTGCTCAATCAAATGCGCCAGTTCACTCAAGGATAAACCACAGTAAAACAAGCTGGCTCTTTTACTCTTACCCGCCTTAAACACATATGCAGGGTACTCTTTAGTTTGATACCGTCTAGGAGTTTGACGAGAAAACCGCGCCTCATTGTAACTATACCAGTACCACACATTGCTATCCACCAGAATTTTATCCGTGGCGCGGGGTCTATCGCGGCGAATATCCACCACATCGGCCCGAATAGTGTATCTAGCGGTCATACTCACCCCGCGCCATTTTATTATTGAAAGCATCTAAAGCGGCCCGGCGAACCGGGTCGGTGTAATATCTGTAAGAATCCGTAATGACCATTCCGAGTATTTCGGTATCAAGCTCATTCAGGTTGGTAGCCTTGAACAGCCGTTTGAAATCTTCCAGCTTGATGTCCTCAAACAAATCACCAATGGCGGTATTGAGAAAGATAGGCGCAATCCAATCCACGCCTTCAAAGTCAAGCTCGACGCAATGCCCGGCCAATAGCTCTGGATGGATCAAATCGTACACGGTTTCCCCTTCGTCCATTGCCACTGCGTCCCCAACCACGTCCAGCACCATAATTTTCTTGATTAGCGTTGCCATCGTTCTACCTCCCGTTTTATTTTAGTCTTTCCGATGTCGCCAAAGGTGGGTCGGCAGCATAGTCGGTGGCTAAAGCCTCCCGAATGGCGGCAGTCTTTTTATAATCGTGCAAATAAAAGCGTAGTTCGACTTCCCCAGCGGCCCACAGCAGCAAGGCTGGAACGCCAATTACCAGTACGATTTGAGTCAGGTTGGCGTTAAAAGTGAACAACAGCCCTACCTCCAAAACCGCCCCAGCCAGCACGATAAACATATAACGGTTGCGTCCTATCGCCACAAACAAATAAATCCACAACGTCACGATACTATATAATAGCATTACTACGCCATAGAGCGGCACTAGCACGGTCAGGTCGCTGGCAACGGCATCGGGAGCAAACAGCTTGAGAATAAAACTGCTGAGAACGGTCAGGATTGCAACGGGGATCAGACACGCCCCGATGGTCAGCCAGAAATTGCGCCGGAAGGTTTTGACTACGTTCTGGCCTGCTTCGTGCGCGTGAGACATTTTAGGCAGAGCTACCAGGGCGATAGGCGCGGAAAAGTACAACACCGCTTTGCCCAACAAGGCAATTACGGCGTAATGACCAGCCTGTTTGTCGGGGAAGAAGTGGCGCACAATCAACACGTCCATACTGGTGAGCAGCGCAAAGCTGAAAATACCGAACAGGGCAAAAAAGCTGGTGGTGAAAAAGGTTTTGAGCGGGTGGCGGAGCAGTTCGTGTTCAACTTCGATTTCGTTGGGGTCGGGGGGCGGTTCGTTGAGAGCGTGCTTTCTTTCGCGCCGCCGGATTACCCAATAGACCATAAAAATGTTAGCAACGATATTAACCAGCACCGATACGGGCAAAGCTATCGTCGCACCCAACACCCCCAACCCCACAGCCGCCAACACCACGCTTCCAACCAGGCGCGTCAGGGCCAGTACGTTGAGCGAAACCCCGAAAAGCCGAAAGCTTTGTAAACCCTGGAGCGTGCCGACGGTCATAAAAAGTGGCCCAAACATAATGGCACAGCTAAAAACTATGACTATCAGCCAGGGACTGACTTGCAGAAAGCCCGCTAGTGGCAGACTCAAAAGGGCCAGTGGCACAAACAAAAACAGCCCTATCCGTAGCAAACTCATAAAGGCTGGTCTTTGAAAATGCTTGACCGCCACCACGCCCGAACGCGCCTGCAACTGAGCGACAGTGCGAGTAGTGCCAGTCTGCACGGTGTTACCCAAAATAACGGTGTAGTTGTAAAGGGTAATGCAACTGCCGAAGATGCCGAAGTCGGTAGAGTTATTGAGGACGCGGGCCATTAGCAGGGTAGCCAGAAAGGAAAAGCCGCTTGCCATGGTTGCAGCCATAAAAACGAAGCCGGTATCACTTAATAGCAGTTTGAATACTTGATTTAATTTCGACATTATATCTCACAAAAATATCCACAAAAATAAATAAAATTGAAGAAGCCTCAAAACAACCTGAAATAAAATAAGGCGAGAGATTTGCACGCATATCTTCGCTTGATGCAGGTTACATCAACGCCCCCTGGTTGTCAACCAAAACCAGCCCTGGCGGGGGCGCGTTGCTGATTGCCCGCCGCTCGTCTATAATTCGTTTGCTTTATGGCAACGAACTTGCTTTTAATCGGGTGTGGTTGTTAGGGCGGGGAAAAGTGTGGAGGGAAAATGAGCAAGAAAGTTTATCTGGCACTGGTGTTGCATAATCACCAGCCTTTGGGTAATTTCGCCGACGTTTATGAAGCTAATTTTGATAGCTGTTACGCGCCGCTAATCGGCCTACTGGAAAAGCACCCTCAAATTCAGACTACCTTACATTATACTGGTTCTCTTTTGGACTGGTTGACCGCAAACCGTCCCGAATTTATCGCACGGGTGCGGGTGCTGGTCGAGCGTAAGCAGGTAGAAATTTTGAGCGGGGGCTACTACGAGCCGATTTTGGCTAGTATTCCTGATGACGATAAAATCGGCCAGATTCAAAAGCTGACGTACACCGTCGAGCAATTGTTTGGCTATAAGCCGCAGGGGATGTGGCTGGCCGAACGGGTGTGGGAGCCAACCCTGGTCAAAAATATCGCCGATGCCGGAATGCGTTATACCATTGTAGATGATACCCATTTCAAACAGGTGGGCTTTGAAGAGGAAGATTTATACGGCTATTTTATCAGCGAGGAGCAAGGCCGCACCCTCAACATTTTTGCCACGCCCTACATGATGCGTTATCTGATACCCTGGAAGCCTGTGGCGAAAACCATCGAGTTTTTGCGGGAGCGGGCCAGCGAAGACGCGCCTCTAGCGGTACTGGGCGACGATGGCGAGAAGTTTGGCGGCTGGCCCGGCACTTTTGAACATATTTATGGCGAAGGCTGGCTGGAAACCTTTTTTCAGCAGATTGAGCAGAATAGCGAATGGTTACAAACTACCACGTTGGCCGATTATTACGCCAGCCACGCCCCTAAAAGTCGAGTTTATCTGCCCACAGCTTCGTATTCCGAGATGTTGGAGTGGGCTTTGCCGGGTAAGTTGGCGGTGCGGTATATGCAACTGGAACGCGACCTCAAAGAAGAAGCCGAAACCAACCGCACGGCGGCGGACTTGTTACGTTTTATGCGCGGCAGTATCTGGCGCAACTTTTTGGTGAAGTACCCGGAAATCAACAACCAGCACAAAAAGATGTTTTATGTCCACCAAAAAATCGCCGCGATGCCTGCCGGAGCAGACCATGACGCGGCCCAGGACGACTTGTGGAAGGGCCAGTGTAACGAAACCTACTGGCACGGCGTTTTTGGCGGGATTTATCTACCTCACCTGCGAACTTCGATTTACGAAGTTTTGATACGAGCCGAAAAGCTGGCCGATGCGGTAGGTCATACCGGAATGTGGCTGGAAACCCACGAAACCGACTTTGATTACGATGGCAAAACCGAATTATTGCTGGAAAGCGACAGCCAAAACCTTTATTTTGACCCAGCGGATGGCGGTTCGTTGTTCGAGTGGGACTTCCGCGCCCGCGATTACAATTTGTTGAACGTGTTGACGCGCCGCCACGAAGCTTATCACGAAACGCTGGTGGATGTGGTGGCCCGTCAGGAGCAGATGGTACAAGAAGCTCGCACCGCCAGCCCCGCAACCGAGGCTACAGGTGAGACAGAAGAAATTATCGCGTTGGAAGACGCGGTGAACTTTAAGGAAAGCGGGCTGGAAAAACTGTTGTATTATGACTGGTATCGGCGGGCCAGTTTCCTGGATCATTTTGTGCCGCCCGACACCCAGTTAGACGCTTTTTATCGTTGTGACTATGTGGAGCAGGGCGATTTCGTCAACCAGCCCTATACTTATGAGATGCAGTCCACTCCTACCACCCTGACGTTGTCTTTGGTGCGCGACGGCCAGCTGACCGAAGCGGGCATATCAAGGTCGGTGCGAGTCGAGAAGACTTTTGAACTGGAAGCTGGCTCGGCAGATTTGAGCGTGACTTACGTGGTGACTAACACGGGCGATACTTCGCTCAACACGGTTTTTGGCTTTGAGACCAACTATGGCCTCAATAGCGGTCACTCTGATGACAGCTTCTTTACTATCAACGGTCAAGCCCCCGACGAGGCTTTCCTTAATAGTCAGGCTGAAACAAAGGTAGTACACGCGGTATCGCTGGAAAACGGCTGGTTCAAGCTGCGGGTGCGCCTGAATTTTGACCAACCCGCGACGCTGTGGCGTTTCCCTGTCGAGACGGTACAGAATAGCGAAGGCGGTTTCGAGCGGGTCTATCAGTCCAGTTGTTTGCTGCCACATTGGAACTTGAACCTTGAACCGGGCCAGACCTGGCAAGTTGGGACAAAGTTTGTTTTGGAAAGTTTGGAATGATACGATGGGAAATTATTATGGCGGGTTCGAGTAAACACGACGGGGGCGGTAAAATAAGCTTTGGGATGGAGTTGTTTGGCAACCTTAGTTTGTCTGGTAAGCAAGAGCGTTCAGAAAACAATCAGCGCAAATTGCAGCAGCTTTTTGAGCAGGCAAAGGGCAATATGCTGGCGCAAAAGCTCTATCGCCGTGAAGTCCCTTTTACCATCCAGCGGTTTGAAAGGGCGTTAGCCCAGCTTGAGGATAAATCAACCAATAAATTAGGCTGGCGCGGCACTCGTTTAGTCCGAAACTGGCTCAAAACCAACTTGTATTATTTGCATCGGGAGCGCGAACGAGAGCAAGAGGACAATTTTCGGATTAAGCTCTAACTTCAATATCTTTCAAATAAACTGTAGGCGGCGCGTTCCCGCGCCCGCATCGTGTATAGGTTTGGCAGCATAGCGGGCGCAGGGACGCGCCGCCTACAATAAAAATATTCGTAGCGGACAAGGGTTTGGATGGACATAGGTTTGTTTTTGTCGGTGTTCGGAACGATTTTCGTGGCCGAACTGCCCGATAAAACTTCGCTGGCTTCCCTGGTGCTGGCGACGCGCTACCCGCCCCTAATGGTCTGGACGGGTGCGGCGTTGGCTTTCCTGATTCAGACGATTGTGGCGGTGGCGATTGGCGGCTTGTTTTCGCTGCTGCCCAAAGAAGTGACGCACATCGTAGCCGGGATACTTTTTTTGGTCTTTGCGGTGTTGATGTGGATACGTAAAGAGGAGGCCGAGGAGAACAAAGCCGAGCAAGAGGTGGTTGACGCTTCCCGCGCCACCAAAATGCGGACTTTTTACAAAGGGGCTTCGACTTCGTTCGTGGCAATTTTTCTGGCGGAATGGGGCGACTTAACGCAGTTGGCTACTGCCACCCTGGTAGCCAACAATCGTAACACTTTGACTATTTTCGTGGGGGCGGTGCTGGCGTTGTGGGCGGCGGCGGCGGTGGCAATTTTAGTCGGCAACCGAGCCGGAAAATTCCTTGACCCCAATTTGACTAAGAAGATAGCCGCTATTATTTTTGCTGGGCTAGGTCTGGCTCTGCTATTTGGCTTGTTGTAACTGGCAAACGTAACTGTCCAGTTGTTCTGTTTTTTGTAGGAGGCTGCTCCATCAGCCGATTTTTTTAGTCTTGAAATACCGGGGTATATCGGCTGACGGAGCAGCCTCCTACAAACAGCCTGAATAGTCACGGGCGAATTTTAATTTCAGGAATTCCGGCTGTTGTCACAATTCGCCAAAATGTATTCTTGCTATGCTTCTCATGACTGCATCATCTGACGGGGACGGTAGCGCAGGGACGCACCCACAATCAACGCTCCGCCCACGATTGTCCCCCAAAAGCCCAAGCGCAACAATCCCACTAAATCGGGCGTGTTGAATTGCGCGTTGTTGCGTAAAGCCAGTTGCACAAAAAAATAAATTGGCCCGGCGATTATCAGCAATCCGGCCAGTAGTAGCACCGGGAAAAGCGGTTTGATGATGGCGAAAACGAGGGTGAGGATAGCCGCAATCGCCACCAGCAACAAAACCAGCCGCACATCCAGCCCGATGCTGCTTTCGCCTACCCCGCCGCGTCCAATCGCATCTCGGCTGCCCCGCGCCCCGCTCAGAATATCAAACGCGCTGGTGCCGCGTGTCTCGGCATCGTCCGCGCTTTTGGGTACGCCCAGCCAACCCAGGAACAGGCACAGCAATACGCCCAACGCTCCGACAATGGCAAAGACATAAGCAATCCCCCGGTCTTTAGCAGGGTCATAGACCTGGAAGTTAGCCGGGCCGACCCAGGTTGGAGCAGCCAGCAATTTGGTGTTACATTTGTAGCAAGTCAGTGCGCCGGGGGTGTTTTCGGCCCGGCAGTTAGGGCAAAGTAAGGGTTGTTCCATAATAAATCCTTTAGATTACCAAATCCCAAATCGGTTTGCCATTATCCGTCCAGGCGATTTTGAAGATGCGACCCTGGCCGGAGTTGAGAGCCGCACTGACTTCGCCCTTACTGACGATGCCGACGGTGTGGCTATTGCTGACGTGACGGGCCAGCCACCAGGCATCAAGTGGGCCATAGGTCAGAATGGCTTGTTCTAACTGGCGACCCAACCCGGTTACGGACCGGAATTTGTAGTCGCGGGCGCGTGGGTTGACCTGGCTAAAATCACGTGCGCTGGCCTGGACGGTCTGGACAGGGTTGCGGTGTGGGTAGGCATAATCGTCGTCAAGCCAATCTTTGCGCTGGCGGGGGCGGCTGGGCCGTTTTTTAGGTGCTACTGGCGTGGAAGCAGGAGTAGTTTTGGTAGCTGAGGTAGTGCGCTGGGTTTTGGTGGCCGCCTGAGTAGTAGCGCATTGCTGGTCATAAGCCTGGCGGCGTTCCGGGTCACAAACGGCATTATAGGCTTCGTTCAAAAGCTTCATCTGTTCTTCGGCTTGGGCGGTGGAGTTCAAATCGGGGTGGTACTTTTTGGAAAGACTGCGATATGCGGCCTTAATCACCTCCAGGTCTGCGTCGGGCTGGACTTGTAAAACTTGATAATAGTCTTTGGATTTGTTCATAACACAATTATTCTAGGAAAGCTACGGGCTACGAGCTAAGGGCATGGAGCCTAGAACCTTTTAGCCCTTGCCGTCTGCCGTCCTGTTTTAGCCCGTTGCTCGAAGCTCGTAGCCCCTCTCATTGCTGCCTGGCCCAATAGCCCAAATCGTGATGGATTAAATCTTCGCACAGCAAATCGTCGTTGCAAGGTAGCACTTGCGGCATAGTCAAATAGACCTGGGTACGATAGCGCGGCAGTTCGTCCAGCGGCACGCCCACGCCCCGCAATAGTTCGTATTCCGTTTTCTGGATGCGGCTGATGCCATAACGGTTATTTAGTTCGGCGTGCATCACTACAGGTTTGTGTGGGTCGAAGCCATTTTGCAGCAGCAAGTAAGCACAATGGATTATAGTCTTATACAAACGTTTGCTTTGCGGCTCTGGCTGATACAACAAAGCCGGGTCAAGCTGAATACCTATCTGCCCGATCTGGCTTGTCCCACCCGAAATATAGCCCATCAAGCTAATCGGGCGGTTGTTACGCACCTGCTCAAGCTGGTCAACTACATACTGGTCATCGAGCGCACCCAAAATATCGCGGGCGAAGAAATCGGTTGCGCCGTGCTGCTCCAAAGTCGTGCCGGGAATAAGCCCCACCGCCCCGTTATAGACGAATTTGCCCAACATCAAATCGCCCTGGAAGTCGCGCGTATCCCAAAAGTTGCCCGTCGAATTAGCAAGGTCGCCAAAGAGTGCCGCCGCTCGTGCCATTGCTGTCACGGCCAAACGCTTATCGGCAAGCTGGGTCAGGGTCAAGGTGGCGGTCAGCCGCTCAATCAAAGCCAGCGTACCCTGAGACAAAGCCGGACTCGTCGCTGCGGTGGTTTCAATATATTCTACTGTTGGCGGCGGTTGACCTTGCATCTGGCTGGCCTGTTTTGTCCTTAAATATAACTATGAAATAACACACACTGGAAAATTATACGCTACCGTTTCGGTAGATGCAACTTCAAGTGCAAAAAATTAGGCATCGTATCCAAATAAGCAATTCGGAGTTGCATTTAACGCGCTGGTGCTTTATAATTTAAGATAATTAAGACATCGGCCCTGCAACTTCTAGTTGGGCATATCTACCGTGCAAATATCCTTCATTTAGAGCCTTCTTTTAAGAATATTGTCTCTCTTTTTTGCCTGTCCTTTTTGTAATATTCAAAACGTCATTCCGAGTAAGATGCAGGCATTAGTAAGTAGAAAGTTTGCGCCTGATATTGGGCAAAACCTCGGCTACCGGCCACCAAAATCCGGCTAATTATGTCTTTTATGTGGTAGGAATAACTTAGATGCTCTTAAAGAAAATTGGAACTTCTCAAATAGGTAGAACCGAGCTAGTCCCGGCCCTCAAACGCGAGGACGAAACCACCTCGTTGGAGTCGCTGCGTAACAGCCTGGGAGCGAATAACGTTTTGGCACGCGCCACAGTCTTGCAAGAACGCTACGAAGTGGAACAGGTGGTGGGCTACGGCGGGATGAGTACCGTCTATCGAGGCCGCGATTTACGTTTCACCAAAGTGGTGCGGACGGTAGCCATCAAAGAAATGTTCGACGTTTCGACAGACCCGACCAATCGCCAGGAAAAGTTTAAGCTGTTTGAGCGCGAAGCCAGTATGCTTGCCACTCTTAATCATGGCTCTATTCCCAAAATTTATGACTTCTTTGCCCAATTTGACCGCAACTATCTGGTGATGGAATATATCGAGGGGCGCAACCTGGAAATCTTGCTGGAAGAACGGGGCAGCCCAATGGACGAGCGCGATGTGTTGGAATGGGCTATCCAGTTGTGCGACGTGCTGGCTTATTTGCATAGCCAAAAGCCACATTCAGTGATTTTCCGCGATATGAAGCCGTCCAACGTGATGTTGAGCGAGGCGGGCAAGTTGCGGCTGGTGGACTTTGGTATCGCTAAAGTCTTTGCGGACGATAAAAAAGGCACGATGATTGGGACGGAAGGCTACTCGCCGCCCGAACAGTACAAAGGCATCGCCTTACCCGTTGGGGACGTGTATGCGTTGGGCGCGACTATGCACCAACTGCTGACCAACAGCGACCCGCGCCTGGAAGTACCTTTCACTTTTCATGAGCGGCTGCCGCGTGCGCTCAACCCGGCGGTATCTGCTCAAACCGAAGCCGTGATTATGCGGGCTTTGGAGTTCGACGCACCGAGACGCTGGCAAACTGTCGAGGAATTTAAGCTGGCGATGCTGAATATTTTGAAACCGGAAAGCAGTTCGATGACAGCGGCCCTGGCCGACCCTAAAATAGCTCTTAAAGGCATTAGCACCCGCGATTTGGGTTTGGGCAGTACGACCCTTACGCCCGATACTTTCCAGGCTGAATCCTATTTTGAAGGTGTGCCAGCCAAAAACCCAACCATCCCTAATGGCCTGGTTCGTTCCAACCAAACTCAGGTTGACCAGGAACGCGCGGCCCGACGCGGTGATGGAGCAAACTTAACGGCGGCAATGCGTAACCGTTTAATGGCTTCCACTCATTTCAAAACTGAAGACGAACAGCTTTCGCTGGAAGATGTGCCGGAAACGCACCAGCTATGGAACTTTGCTTGTGAGGAGGAAGTGCGCTCGTCGCCAGTTGTGCATCAAGGCGTGGTCTATGTAGGCAGCTACGATAGCAACCTGTATGCTCTGGAAGCCAAAACCGGACAGTTCTTGTGGAAAGCTCCCACCAACGCCGGAGTTTGCTCCACGCCTGGAGTATTTGAAAATCTGGTGGCGGTAGGCAGCGAAGATGGCAACGTTTATGCCTACGACCTGGCGAAGGGCCGTCTGCAATGGACGGTACATACGGGCGGGCCAGTCCGTAGCAGCGTGCGCTATCAAAGTGGGCTGTTGTATTTTGGCTCGGACGACCAACATTTATATTGTGTGGAGGGGCGCACCGGCAGACAAGCCTGGAAGCAGCGTACCTGGAAGCCCATCCGCAGCACTCCGACAGTCGCCAATGGCACGGTTTATTTTGGCTCGAACGACGGCCATCTCTACGCCCTGGATGCCACCAACGGCCAGCAAAAATGGAAGTACCGCACTTTGCAAGATGTAATCAGTTCGCCCGTTGTATTGGGCAATCAGATTTTTGTTGGTTCGTTGGACGGCCACCTTTATTGTTTGGACGCACAAAGCAGTTGGGCGGTTTGGCGATTTAAGACCGAACACTATGTCACCAGTTCGCCCGCCATCGCTAATGGTAAAGTTTATTTTGGTTCAGTAGATGGCAGTTTGTATTGCTTAGATGCCAAAAAGGGCAGCAAAATCTGGAAATATACTACAGGCGGGCAAGTGACCAGTTCGCCCCGCGTTAATGATGGTGTAGTCTATGTTGGTTCGGTGGACGGCAACGTCTATGCGTTGGATGCCGAAAAAGGCCGTCTGCTGTGGGTCTATCCGACGGAAGGGCCAATCCCGTCGTCGCCCGCTATCGCAGATGGTATCGTTTATGTTGGTTCGCTGGATTATCGGTTGTACGCGCTGGCCGCCAGGCTTTAATAGACTACCTAAGAAAGATTTAGATGAAGAAAAAATTAAGCTCAAACCCTGTCACGGCTACCGACGTAGCAGAAACATCTGTAGCTACTTTAATAGAGCCAGTCGCACCCGCCAAACGTGGTTCAAGCAAAGCGGCCAAAGCTAAAGAAACTATAGTCGCACCAACTATTACCAAACCGCGCAAAAAAAGTAAAGCGGCGGTTGAAACTGAGGCGGAGCTAAAGGACATAGCTGTAGCGGCGCGGCTAGACCGCACCGACCCGTTGTTTCCGCTTGCGCCCGCCGACCCTCAAGCTTTGAGCGGGCTTGATGTGCCACCCTTCTCCCAACGCAACCCGATAGCGCGTGTCTTGAGTTGCCAAAATATCGAATGTGCCTATGCCTCGGATGTAGGCCGTGTGCGCGATAACAATGAAGATAATTTGGGCGCATTTATGGCACTCGTACCGGGTTATGCTGAGGGGGAGATGCTTTTTGGCTTTGTGGTGGTAGCAGACGGGATGGGCGGCTACGAACGGGGCGAGGTTGCCAGCCAGTTAGCAGTACGGACTGCTATGACGCAGGCTATCCAGCAGATTTATTTCAAGGCTATTGCGGGCCAGGCTTTGGGCGCGGCTGGCGAAACCACCGCCGAAACCCTGGTCAAAATTATTGATGAGGCCAATAGCGTGGTGGTTTATCACGCCAACCGCGAACGCAATACGATGGGAACAACATTGGTGTGTGCGCTGCTGGTGGGCAATATGATTTATACTGGCAACGTTGGGGATAGTCGTTTGTACGGGTTGCGTCGCCAGACCGCCGCGCTGGAACAAATCACCACCGACCATTCGGTAGTTCAACGTTTGGTGGAGACGGGCCAGCTAACCGCGGATGAGGCTGCCAATAGTCCCCAACGCAGTCTGCTTTACCGTTCGTTGGGGCAGGCCAACGCCCCCGCCGCCGATACAACCTTGATGGATACGAGTGATTTTACGCATTTGCTCCTGTGCAGCGACGGTCTATGGGACATGGTGGAAGACGCGCTCATTGAACAGATTTTGCGTTACAGCCCAACTCCGGCCATCGCCTGTCGTCGCTTGATAAATGCAGCCAACCAGAACGGCGGCGTAGATAACGTTTCAGTTATTGTTGTCAAAATAAATTAGTACCTACTTAAAATCTATCTCACCAGGGCGGGTATTTTTGTAAGACACTGCTCCGTCAGTGGATAAAACTACTTCCAGTTGGGATAGGCTCTTAGTACCTGTAAAGAAGACCCAACTATGTCAAACATTCCAGTACCACCCGATAATATGGAAGAAGCTGCCGCCGAGTCCGTGGCTGAAGAGCCGCTAACCCTTGATTTTGTGCCATCGTATCAGGCTTTTCCGTCGGTATCCGAACAACAATTAGCCTATATGCTGCTTTTGATACGCACTCAGGCCCAAACAGCCCTCTCCAACCATACGCCTCTGAACATCTGTTTGGTGTTAGACCATAGTAGTTCGATGCGTGGCGAAAAGCTTTTCCAGGTCAAAGCGGCAGCCCGGCAAGTGGTTGACCAGCTAACCGTCGCCGATTTTTTTAGCCTGATTGCCTTCAATGACCGCCCCACCACCGTCGTTAGTTGCCAGAAGGTTAACAGCCGCGAGAATATCAAGGCGTTGATTGATAATATTGAAGGTAAAGGTGGAACCGAACTGGCAACTGGCTTGCACGCAGGTATTCAGGAGGTACGGCGGGCCACTCCTTTTACCAATCTCAACTATATTTTGCTGCTGACGGACGGTCAGACTTATGGCGACGCTGACCGTTGCGTACAATTGGGCCAGGACGCGGCCAACCAGCATATTGTGATTTATCCGATGGGGATTGGTACAGATTGGAACGAGGACTTGTTGGAAACGGTGGCGGCTAAAGGTGGGGGCGTATCAGAATATATCGAAGCGGCAGACCAGATTGTGCGCGTCTTTATGCAAAAAATTAACCAGTTGCGCTCGACGCTGGCCCAGGCTTCGGTTTTATCGTTCCAGGCTTTGCCCGGCGTGACTATCAAGAAAGTTCATCGGGTCAATCCAAATATTGCCCAACTCGAACCCACTGGCGACGCGGCCAATCCCGCTTTTCAGTTAGGGCCGCTCGGACGTGGCAGCGAATACAGTGTTTTGGTTGAGATGGTTTTGCCGCCTTCGCCGCCCGGTTCGTATCGGGTGGCCGATATTAGTCTGAGTTTTCAATCGCCTGATGCCAATCGCACCCGCCAGGAAACCACATTGGCGGTTGGTTTGAACTTTGCCGAAGCTACCAAAGGCGAGAACCTGAACCCTGAAATAAGACAGGTAATTGAGCGCGTGTCGGCTTTCCAGTTGCAGGCCCGCGCCTGGCAGGAAATCGCCGATGGTGATATTGTTAGTGGCACCAAACGGTTGGCGGCGGTCAGCACCCGCCTCTTGAATATGGGTGAAGTAGATTTGGCCGCCCAGGTGAAGCAAGAAGTCCAAAACTTAACCGCCCGTGGAGTCAGTTCGAGCCAGGGCAAGAAAAAGATTAAATATGGCACACGCGGCTTGACTGGTGATGTTAATCTATCGGATTTTTTGCCTCGCGTTGGTACAGCCGATGTGGGTAAGCGCAAATAACAGTTTGTATTTTCAAAGGTGAACCATTATGCTAATTTGTCCCAGTTGCCGAGCAGAACAGATGAAAGGCTCTTTATTTTGTAGCGAATGTGGTAGCGATTTGCAAGCTTCGGTGGTGCCTACTTTGGGTTTGCCCAACGAAAAGACGCAGGAAACCAGCCAACCAGCCCTTGCTCCGCTTCACGCTGGTATCGCGGCCACAATGTCTGCGCCGCCCGCGCCTAGGTCGCGCTCGGCACCAGGGGCGATTTCGCAGCAACCTCCGGCCCGCCGTGCCGTGCTAAATAGCGAACCGATGCGGCACGACTTCCAGATAATGATTTTGAATACCGGACGGCTGGTGGAGTGTCCTGATAAAGATAATGTGATTATCGGGCGTTCGGATAAAATTACTGGCGATAGTGCCGACATTGATCTGGCTACCGATAACGCGCTGGGTTTGGGAGTCAGTCGTCGTCATGCCTGTATCAATTTTCGGGATGGGCGACCCTACCTGACCGATTTGGGCAGCTTGAACCGCACCTGGCTCAACCGCCAGATTATGATGCGCGGCCAGCCCTATCAACTCAAAGATAGTGACGAAATTCGGTTGGGCAACGCCATTTTGAAAGTGGTTTTCAAACTCTAAAATTTACAAAGGAGCAGCCGCGAATGGCTAAAACGATAATGTTGCATATTGTGGGTGAGGAGCCAGTGTTGGCCGATATTGAAGATATGCCCGAACCGACCGCCACCTATATAACTTGCAGCAACCTCCGCAAACGCGATGGCAAGCCAGTCAATTATGTGTCGCCAGGAGCTAAAACGATTTTGTTCCCCTGGACTCGCATTAGTTTCCTGGAAATAATGGTTAGCACCGAGGAACGCCGCGACGTGGTGGATTTCTTCAGAGAAACCTAATACTATTCTAAGTGGTAGGCTGTATGTCTGAATTTGGCTCGAAAATAGTTGGCAGTGCCAATCAGTATGTTACGGGCAACACCGTCAAAATTATGCTGGAAGGTAACAATGTGCATCTACGACCCGCTTTGTTGCAAGCTATTAGCGACCAGTTTGAGTTTGATTACCAAAAAATACCGACTAGCTATCCATATGGCAAATACCTAAGTATAGTCACGTACTTAGGCTCAGTCCTTTACCCAGGCAAGAGCCGCGACGAAGCCGACGAAGCCCTCGGCTATAATGCTATCCAGGCTTATTTTCGTGGCCCGATTGGGCAGGTAATCAAAGCAACTGCCAGCATAATGGGGCCACAACGCGCCGCCAAACAGTTCTTACGCAACATTCGGACGGCTTTGCCCTGGGCCACCCACGAGATGGAGGAAGTTAGTCCCACGCGGTTGCGTTATCGGGTGCGTGATGGGGGTGGTAGAGTGGCCCTGATGCGCGGTGTGTTGCGGGCCAGTCTGGAAATCACCGGAGTCAAGGTGGTGCGGCTCGAAACCAAACTGTTATCGCCAGGTGAAAGCTTGCACGAAATGGAGTGGACTAATTCTGGCAAATTTTGAAGTATCATATTATCTCGGATAAAAAGACCTATGTCTGAAACGGGCAGCACCACTCGCTATGTTAGTGGTAATACCATAAAAATTATGCTGGAGGGTAACAACGTCCCGTTGCGCCCCGACTTGGAGCAGGCTATTGTTGCCCGCTTCGGTTTCGACCTAAAAAAAATTCCCGCTACTTTCCCCTACAATAAATATTTGGAGATTGTGTCTTATCTAGGGCCAATTCTTTATCCAGGTAAAAGCCCTGCTGATGCCGACGACGAGCTTGGCTACCACGCCACTACCTCATACCTCAATAGTCCGATTGGGCAGGTACTCAAAGGCACTGCCGGAGTAATGGGGCCGCGTCGGGCCTTCGACCAGTTCTTGCGGATTATCAGGAACTCCTTGCCCTGGGCCACCCACGAACTAGAAGATGTCAGCCCCACGCACCTGCGTTACTATGTACATACTTCCGGGGAACGCCCGGCCCTAATGCGGGGAGTAATCAGGGCCAGCGTCGAAGCGATGGGAATTAAGCTAGTGCGGCTCGAAACTATCATTCTGTCCCCGGATGCCTACCTCCACGAAATAGAATGGAGCTAACAGCCTGGCTGTGCTTTGGAGGCACCGATAGATTTGGTATGGGATCACCGATGGTTGAAACCATCGGTGAGCAGCGGCCCTGCCGCTTACCCACCTTATTTTCCACCGCAGCAATTCGTTGACGGCGCGGTGGAAACCTAGCTCTGGGCTGACACCTGCTTGTTGGCCTGCTCAAACGCTGCTGCTGCTCGTAATAACGCGGCCTCGCCCATTCTGCGCCCTACTATCTGCAACCCGACGGGCATCCCGGTGGAGGAGCGTCCGCACGGCACTACTATGGCGGGCAGACCCGTCAGTGTGATACCATAAGTGATACCCAACCAATCCACGTAAGTCTCCATTTTGCGACCACCCACATAAGGCGGGCTGATGGTTTCGACGGGGAAGGGTGTAGTCGAAGCGGCAGGTGTCACCAGAAAATCGTAATCCTCGAAGAATAGCCGCGCCCGTTGCCATAGTACGCCCAAAGCTACGTTCGCCTGACCAACTTCTAGTCCGCTCAACTTCAAGCCGCGTTCGATGTTTCCAACCAGATTCGGCTGCATTTTGTCGTGCCACTGCGGAAGATATTGGGCCAGCCCCGTCGCCATTCCGTAGGCCCGTAAGACTTGAAAGACTTCCGGTGCTTCGTGCAAATCGGGCGCAGCCGCGTTCAAAGTACACCCCAACTCGCGGCTAAACAGACGAGCCGCATTCAAACAAATGTCGCTTACTTCTTCGTCCATCGGCGCGAAGCCCAAATCGGCACTCCAGGCCACCTTTGCCCCCTTGATGCTGGGCCGTTGGACTGCCCGTGTGAACTCGCCTGGATTGGCTGCTGTTGAGAAAGGCAAGCGTTCGTCTGGCCCGGCCATCGCCGAGAACATCAAAGCGACATCGGCTACATTACGGGCCATCGGGCCATTGACCCCAAGCTGCTCCCACAGCATGGGGGTAGGATAGTTGGAGATACGACCTGGTGTGGGGCGCAACCCGACTACGCCGCAGAAGCTGGCCGGAGTTCGTAGCGAACCGCCCAAATCCGAGCCAGTTGCCAGGGGTGCGAGACCAGCCGCCAACGCTGCCGCACTGCCCCCACTCGAACCTGCTGGAGTCAGAGCCGGGTTCCAGGGGTTGCGAGTGACCCCGAAAACGTTGTTAAAAGTGTTTGCGCCAGAGCCAAATTCGGGCGTATTGGTTTTGCCCAAAATAATCGCCCCGGCGTTTTTGAGCCGCTCGACCACCGACGCATCTTCGGTTGGCACGTGGTTGGCATAAATTTCCGAGCCAAAGGTAGTGCGTACCCCTGCCGTCAGAGTCAAATCTTTGACCAATATCGGTACGCCGTGTAACGACCCGACCCGGCCCCCGCGTCGGACGGCGGCTTCGGCCAACTTTGCGGCTTCGCGGGCGGTGTCTGCTGAGAGCGTAACAATGGCGTTAATGGCAGGGTTAATCTGCTCGATGCGGGCCAGCAGCGCGTCCAATACCTCTACGGGCGAAATCTCGCGGGTCTGAATCCGTGAAGCCAGCACATTGGCTGGCATATAACAAATTTCAAGTATATCCATTAGTTTCGCACCTGCGCTTGTTTCAAATTCTCGTCGGCGGCAGCCATCAAGCTCACCGCGTCGCACGTTATCGAAAGCATATTAAAACCTTCCTGCACTCGTTGTGCGGCTGCTTTGCCATCACTACAATACATACCTAATGCTACGTTATGGCGGTGCGCTGCCGCCTTGATACGGTTCAATGCTGCTACAAACTCCGGTTCGGCTCCTTCGCTGCTGGGCGGTAATCCGATTTGGGCGTGTAAATCGTTCGGCCCAACAAAGGCCACGTCTATGCCCGGCACGCTGCAAATATCCTCGACGTTCGCCAGCCCTTCAGCACTCTCGATTTGGACAATCACCATAATCTCGTTGTTGGCCGCGTCTGCATATTTGCTGCGACTGGTCGTATCGAAGCCAAACGGGGCGAATAGTCCGCCGATGCTGCGTGTGCCTTGCGGCGGATATTTGCACCAGCTAACAACCTGTTCCGCTTCCTGGCGGTTGTTGACCATCGGCACAATTACGCCCCAGGCTCCCGCGTCCAACGCCCACTTGAACCACTCTACTCTTTGGGCCGGAACGCGCACAAAGGGGGCGACGGTGTGGGCATCGGCCAGGGTCGCCACCATATCCGCTATCAAATTCGGGTTTTGTGCGCTGTGTTCGGCATCCACCGTCAGCCAGTCAAATCCTAGTCGTGCCATCAAGCGGGCCGAATTTACGCTCGACAGATTCAGCCACGCTCCCAGAGATGGTTCGCCCCTTTTCAGTTTTGCCTTAACATGGTTTGCTCTCATACTTCGCCTTTCGTCGTTTTTTTCCAATAAGCCTTCTAATTTTGTACAACAACGTGCGCCAGACCCCAAAAGAACCTGGTGATTCGCGTGTAAAATAAGGCTAACTCTACAACCGAGGTTGGCTCTTGTCAAATGTTCTAGCTTTGGCCCGATGCTCATTGCTGATTGCCCGCTGCTGTTGTATAATATGAAGGGTAGATTTGGAACAAAAATTCTTGTATCTTTTGACTGGCTTGACATAAAATGAGTTTGAAACCACTGACCCAACCGAATAATAGCCCCGATGAAGCGGCTCCGGCCCAACCTTTGGCTGAACTGGAGGGTGTGGTAGAGCGGATTACCTTTCAGAACGAGGAAAACGGTTATACCATCGCCAAGTTGCAGCCGACCAAAGCAAAGGCCGACCAACTGGTGACGATTGTAGGCACGTTGCCGGGCGTAGTGCCGGGCGAGAGTTTGCACGTCTCTGGCTACTGGCGCAGCCACAATCAGTATGGGCGGCAGTTAGAAGTTCGCAATTATCGCACGATGCTGCCAGCGACCATTCACGGTATTCAAAAATACCTGGGAAGTGGCTTGATTAAAGGGATTGGCCCTAAGACTAGCGAAAAAATCGTCGGTATTTTTGGCCCCAACACCCTGGATATTTTAGAAAATCAGCCCCACCGCTTGCTGGAAGTGCCAAAGCTGGGCCAAAAAAAGGTTGATATTATCAAAAAAGCCTGGGCCGAACAAAAAGCTATTAAAGAAGTAATGGTTTTTTTGCAGGGCCAGGGTATTAGCACGGCGTTGGCGGTTCGTATTTATAAGGAGTACGGGGACGCAGCCATTGGTGTGGTCAAAAACGAGCCGTACCGTCTGGCCCGTGAAGTTTTTGGTATCGGTTTCAAAACAGCAGACAAAATCGCCGCAGCAATGGGTATCGCCAAAGACGACCCTGAACGGCTCAAAGCAGGGGTACTGTTTGTCTTGAGCGAAGCCAGCGACGAAGGCCACGTTTACTTGCCCAAAGAAGAATTGGTCAAGCGCAGCCTCGTTTTGTTGGAAGCCGAAGCCGAGCCGGTAGCCGAGGCCGTCGAAGCCTTGGAAGCCGATAAAAGCATCGAACACGAACGGCTGTTGGACGTAGCTATCAGCCAGCCAACCGCTACCGCTATGCGTGAAACGCCTGCCCCGTATGCTTTGGCTGACTCCGAAGCTGACCCCTGGGGTGAACCTCCCCTCCCTCCCTTTGAAAATGAAGACATGGCCGATTTTGACGAAGAAGAGGCTGAAGATGAGCAGGTTGAAGCTATTTATTTACCGCCATTCCACCGGGCCGAGATGGGGATTGGGGCGGGTATCGAACGTTTGCGTCGGGCCAACCGGGACAAAGACCGTCTGTCTTCTTTCAAAAATGTCAATTTCGACATCGTGTTTGAGTATCTTTCCAACAAAGAAAGCCTGACCCTGAACGAAAAGCAAAAGGAAGCCGTGCGCCTGACCCTGACCGATAAAGTGAGCGTATTGACGGGCGGCCCTGGCACTGGCAAAACTACTTCGATGCGGGCCGTTTTGCGAGTTTTGGCGGTCAAAAAGAAAAAGTATATTCTGGCTGCTCCGACGGGCCGGGCGGCGAAACGGTTGTCCGAGGCAACGGGTGCAGCGGCTACTACTATTCACCGTTTGTTGGAGTTGCGTCCTGGTGGGAAAGCTGCTTATGACCGTGACCGCCCGCTCGATACAGATATGGTGATTGTAGATGAGGCCAGTATGCTGGACGTGCTGCTGATGAATAATCTGCTCAAGGCTATTCCGAATGGCGCACATCTATTGCTGGTGGGCGATACCGACCAGCTGCCGAGTGTGGGAGCGGGCAACGTCTTGAGCGATATTGTAAATAGCGGCGTAGTGCCAGTGGTGCGGCTAGAGCAAATCTTCCGGCAGGGTGCGGACAGTGCCATCATCACCAACGCTCACCGCATCAATGAAGGCAAGTTACCTATCACTACGCGCGAGGTAAAAGATTTCTTTTTCTTTCAGGAAGAAGATACCGATAAGTGCGGCGATTTGGTGGTGGAACTGGTCAGCGAACGTATCCCGCGCAAGTTCGGGCTTGACCCGCTCCGCGATATTCAGGTTTTAGCCCCAATGCACCGCACCAAAGCTGGAGTGGGCGAACTGAATACCCAGCTGCAAGAGGTTTTGAACCCGCCCGCACCGGGCAAGGCCGAACGCAAATGGGGTGGTAAGCTTTTTCGGACTGGCGACAAGATTATGCAGTTAAAAAACAACTACGAAAAGCTAGTTTTCAATGGCGACGGCGGCTTCATTCTGGATATAGATGCGATTGAGCAGGTGCTACAAGTGCGGATGGACGATGGCCGCACGGTGGAATATGATTTCGCCGAACTGGACGAACTGACATTGGCCTACGCCGTTTCGGTACATAAAAGCCAGGGTTCGGAATATCCAGTGGTGGTGATGCCCCTGGTGATGGCCCATTATAATATGCTGCAACGCAACCTGATATATACCGCCGTCACCCGCGCCCGCAAAGTAGTAGTGCTGGTGGGTAGTCGTCGGGCGATGGCGATGGCCGTCAAAAATAATAAAACCTCCCACCGTTTTAGTGGGCTGGCCTCCCGTCTGCGTAACTTTGGCGTAATGTCGTAGATTGCACCACGGCAACCAGTTGACGACACGGAGTTCACAGAGAAATTCAAAGTCTATATTGCAAGATAAGCGTCTCCTGGTTAGTAGTAGCTCACGCTTTGGCTAGTTGAGATAATATAGATAAGGAAAGGTAAGAATTGATTAAGGTTTCTATAAAAAAGCCCTTGATTAGTTCGTCAGGTAGTTGGTTAAAAGTATATTGGCAGTCTTTAGCTTTAGTTTTATTTACTTTATTAGCTTTAGCTTTGCGCCTCTACCATCTTGAAACTGAAGTAGATGCTACCCACGACGCATTGACGACGTATGTTAATTCAGCTTACCCACTCAAACTGATAATACCTTATTTGTGGCCTGATCATTCTCCACTATTTTTTTTCCTCAGCCATTTTGCCCTGGCTCTTACCAGCTATACACACGATTTAGTTTTACAGCGTTTACCAACAGTCTTAATAGGTACGTTAGTGATACCTGCCATTTATCTGTTGGTGGGTGAAATAACTCTCGACAAAAGAGTGGTCTGGCTGACCACCTTTACCGCTACCTTTTTCCCACTTTTAGTAGAGTTGAGCCGCACCTTTCGGATGTATTCGTTGCTGATACCCCTTTCAACTCTTTCAACTTATTACCTATTGCGTTCACTGCGTTCTAACAAGTGGCAATCCTGGCTCGGCTTCGTTTTAACTACTACCCTTAATCTATATAACCACTATATCGCATTTTTATTGGCTTTTGAGTTGGGAGTCTTTGTTTTACTATGGTTAATCTCAAATTTGGCTACAAAATATTTTCTCTCAAAAGTTAAGATAGTCTCCTTCGCTAACCTTTCAACCGCTAAAATTTTTCTCAAATTTGATATGCGGCAGGTTTGGTGGCGAATTTTGGGCATTGCTGTAAGTTTTGCTGCTATTTTCCTTTTGTATCTACCCTGGTTAGGACACTTGATTGACTTCATTCATTTACCCACTTATGGCATCAACTCCGCCCCAATATAATGTAGTTAGTTTAACTTATCAGATTTTTAGTTTAAGCAGATTAAGCTATGACGGTTTTTGGTTAAGCTTTCCTATATTACTGATTGGTTTTGGTTGGCTCTTATTCAGACACTTCTACTATAGTCTGTTGTTTTTATGTCTTTTCGGAGTATTACTCCCGCTTTTGCTAATGTTACCAATTGGAGGCACCGAAGACTTACTGAATAACCAGCGTTATTTTTCTTTTTTAACACCATTCTATCTAATATTGCTGGCACAAGGAGTCGTAGCCATTTTTGAGCTAGTGCTAATTGGGTTGAGCAGATTTAGCGCGGCTTACAGAAGATTTAGTACGAAGCAGTTATGTGTCATAAGTATCGTTCCTACTCTGCTTTTGTCAGCTTTGATGTTTAGTCAGGTAATAAGCATCTATAATGCTGACCAGGTTTACAAAGTGCAGAAGGACTATGTGGACTATACCATTGATTTTTTGGTTCAAAACCTGCAACCGGAAGACGTGGTGGTGGTGGCTGCCCCAAAGTTACAAGGAAAAGATCGTCCTCAAGAACTTTCGAGAAATGGCCTCATTGTAGAGACTTTCGTGAGCCGAATGTCTTCCAATAGGGGTCAAGATACTAGCGTTTTAAGCCATTTTATCGAATTCGAGCAGCTTGACTCTCTGAACGAATTACGCCGATTGCAATCAAGCACGGCTAATATCTGGCTAATGACTAGCCTGGACGGAACGGTGCCAGAGCAAAAAGCTAAAAAGCAACAATTAGACGCTGTAACTAAGGATGGTTTGGTGGTCAATTGCTTCGATGTAATATGTCTGGTCGGTTTTGATAATAGCAAAACTAGCAATCAATACGATAGGCTTCAAAAACAACTAACAGCGGCGGTATTTCTAAATTCTGGTTTTGCTAACAAGGCGGAGGAATTAGCTGCTATGGATGTAAGACAGCTAAAACAGCTTCCTTTTAAAAATGAAAATCAAAATGTGGTAGCTTTGTCTAAGCAGCCTTACTATGTAGGTCTGCCAGTCAGTACAAGCGTAAAATCCCAAACTTTTTGTGTGAAATATAAATATAGGGGTACTTTATCGAGAGTATTCGTGGGCGCACAAGATGATAAGGGTAACAATATAGCTATTTTACCCGATTGGGACGGCTACTATCCACGCCCCACCAGTTCAGTTTTTTCGGACTGGCATGATGAAGGGTTTATCTTCAAAGCTCCTCCTGGTACTACTCGCGCGACCCTGGTTTTATTAGCAGAAACAAACCTTGCTGAAGCCAAAGACTTTGAATTATTTGAGGTTTTGACTGAAAACTGAAAACTTTTTCATTTGGGTCTTGACAGGACGCGAATACGACTTTATAATAATTTCATGACGCAGTGCGTTATAATTTTTAGATAAAGAGCAGAAAGCCGCCAGCGATGGCCCGAACATAAAAGGCCAAAAAGCTAGGCTGATAGCTAAATGAGGAGGTATTGCGCTATGATGGATGACGAAATCAAAATTAAGGTTAATGACCCGATGTTTGGCGACGACCCAATAGAGGAAATTAACCCGGCGATGGACAGTATGGGCCGCACCGCCAACAACGTTATCGGTACGGTGGGCAATTTGACCAAACAGGTAGTACGTTTGCAGTTTGGCTTGTTGACCCTGCCGCTCAATCTGCTGCCCAGCCGTTCGCGCTACCACGCCAAAAACGCCGTGCG
>JBBQZT010000069.1:0-30477 GCA_038207455.1 Chloroflexia bacterium | reverse complement strand
GGCGCGGGGACGCGCCGCCTACAATAAAAATCAGTTAATACCACAAATTTGCTACCGTTGTCCCCATCAGTTGCCAATCCTAACCGTTTTGTCGCTTTCTGCGTTGGCTTTTGGTTTTCACTGACGACTGACAACTGTTGGCTGTTAGCTACTTCTTCTGGCCCTGTTTGGCCCGCGTCACCAGCGATTTCACCTTGTCTCCCTTGAGCTTCTCCACGTCTTCTTGATATTTCAAGATAACGCCCAATGTGTCTTCTACTACCCGCTCGTCCAGGTCGCGTTGGTCAAGCGCAACCAGGGCGTTCGCCCAATCCAGGGTTTCGGCCACGCCCGGCAGTTTATACAAATCCATCTTGCGGACTTCTTGCACAAAGCCCACCACCTGCTCGGCCAGGGCTGCGGGCGCGTCCGGTACTTTGGTCAACAAGATTTTGTATTCTTTGTCCAGCGCGGGGTAGTCAATCCAATGGTATAGACACCGCCGTTTGAGCGCGTCGTGGATTTCCCGCGTGCGGTTGCTGGTGATAATCACGACAGGAGGACGCTCCGCTTTAATCGTACCAATTTCCGGCACTGTCACCTGGAAATCTGATAACACTTCCAGCAAAAACGCCTCGAATTCCTCGTCGGCCCGGTCAAGCTCGTCAATTAGCAGCACCGTCGGCTTATTGTCGGTACTTTGCTCGATGGCTTGCAAAATGGGGCGTTTTATCAAAAATTCCTCGCTAAAAAGCTCTTTGGCTGCGTCGCGTTGCAGTTCGCCGCCCGATTTATCAATTTCTAGCAACCGAATTTGGAGCATCTGACGGGCATAATTCCATTCGTAAACCGCGCTATTCACGTCCAGCCCTTCGTAACATTGTAAGCGTATCAAACGTGCGTCCATCGTGTCGGCCAACACCTTCGCAATCTCGGTCTTGCCCACGCCCGCTTCGCCTTCCAATAAAAGCGGCTTGCCCAACTTGAGCGCGAGATACACGGCAGTCGCCAGACTACGTTCCATCACATAATTGCGCTTGCCCACTTCTGCCATCACCTGATCAATACTTGTCCACTCGCGTACTGGTGCATTCACTGCCCCGACCTCGCTGCCAACCTCATCCGCCATCATCAACTCTTTATCCCTCGCTAATCCTCAAAGTTTGTTTATATAAAAACTCCGCTATTTTCCCTTGTAATGATAAGATTCAGAGTCAGCAATGTCAAATTTCGGCGTAAAACCATTTCACCGCAGCAACCAGTTGACGGCGCAGAGGACGCGAAGCAAATTCAGAAAGCTCCGGTTTTGGTTGGTCTAAAGGCAATACCCATTTAAACTCGTTTACCCCAATTTTGAACAGTTACCGACTACACCTGATTTGACCGGACTGCTTATTTTCAGTATCATTTCAAAATAAATAGTAACTACTCCGCCCTAAATGGTCTTTTGTAGGAGGCTGCTCCGTCAGCCGATGGTTTTGGTTCTAAATGCCAAGATACATCGGCTGACGGAGCAGCCTCCTACAAGCAGCCTGAGTAGTTACAATAAATAAGAAATTCGAGTTTGAATTTGGAGTAAGGGTCTAATTATGACAAGTGCAATTTTAGAGGTAGCCCCCAAGCAAAGCGGAGCTACTAACAAACCTGTTTCCAAAAGCGGGAATGTTCGGCATAAGGCCGATAACTGGCCGTTGAGCATTGTCGCAGCTTATGCCCGTTATCGCGGGCCTTATACTGTCCAAAGTGTGTGGCCGCTATTGAATGAGGAGTCACTTGAACTTTATAATGGTTGGTTGGTGTGGCAAGAAATGACAGAACCAGAAGAACGACGGGTAGCCGCTAATATTCAAGAAATTCTTTCGTCAGCTGCGCGGGCAGCAGGTTTTGGGCAAGCTTACCCAGACCAGCTTGAGTGTTTGATGACCAACGGTGATGTGGTTAAGCCCGATGTCTGCTTGATTTCTACCCAACGTTTCGAGAGCCAGGTCGAGCCGATTAGCCCTAGCCGCGCACATACGGTTTTGAAGGGTGGCCCAGAATTGGTGATTGAGATACGTTCGCCTTCCAACACTCGCAAGGAAGACCGCGAGAAGCGGGCCAAATATTTTGCCAGTGGTACAAGCATCGTGTGGGATGTCGAGCCGTTCAAACATACTATCTGGGTATGGGAAGCCCTCACACCCGCACAAAGCCGTAAGTATAAAGCAGTGGATACTATAGATTGTCCCGCTTTCTTACCGGGTTGGCAGCGTAAAGTGGCCGACTTTTTTGCCCGCGACTTGACTGCCGAGCAGATAGTGGGCGACGAAGCCCAAAAATGGCGTAACGATAGCGTCCGCCAACTGCTGTGGTTGCAAGCTCAAAGCCGCTTTCCGGCTGCCTCTAGTTATAATCTGGAAACCAGGCTGGCTGGTTATAATTTAGAACAACTAACAAATTTAGCAACTAGCCTGGTCACAACTGCTACGCTTGAGGAGTGGTTAGCCAACTTTCCTGACTAACAGCCAAACAGCCAAACAGAAACGAGGAAAGATGCCCGAATTACCCGAAGTGGAAACAACTGTGCGCGATATGCGCCGCCTATTAGTGGGCCGCACTTTCGTAGGTTTGAAATTTCAAGACTGGCCGAACCTTTTACATACCCACCCGCCTCAAGTTTTTAGCGATTTGCTCAAAGGCGAACAGGTGGTTGGGGTCAGTCGTCGCGCCAAATATATTTTGATTGAACTGACCGACGACAAGCATCTGGTTATTCATCGCAAGATGAGCGGCAACCTTTTCTGGCGCGAAGCCACTGCCCCGCCCGATAAATATACCCACATAATTTTTGGTTTCCAGGATGGTAGCGAGTTGCGCTTCGCGGATATGCGGAAGTTTGGGCGCGTCTATCTATTCCTGGATAAGCATCAGCTTGAGCAGCATTTGTCAAAGTTGGGGGCCGAACCTCTATTGGAAGATTTTACCCAAGCTAAATTTTTAGAATTATTGCAAGGTCGCAAAGGCCAGATCAAACAGCTTTTATTAAATCAAAATATGTTGGTGGGGCTGGGTAACATCTATGTAGATGAGTCGTTGTGGTTGAGCAAAATAAACCCGCAAAGACAAGCCGTTACTTTGACCGATGCCGAAAAAGGCCGTTTGTATGCGGCTATTCGGGAAGTCTTGAGTGTCGCTATCGAAAATCGGGGAACCACTTTTAGCGATTATCTCGATGGCGAAGGCAACAGCGGACGTAACCAGGAGCTTTTGCGAGTTTATCAACGTTGGAACGAACCTTGTCTCGAATGTGGTACGCCCATCAGCAAAATTGTGGTCGGGCAGCGCGGTACTCATTTCTGCCCGAATTGCCAGCCTATCCCCGAAGGCGTAACACCTACTTATCCCAAGCAAAAGCAGCCCAACCAAACCAAACGCAAATCGGTGGTAGCTTCCTAAGCTGTATCGGTAGCTCCCACTACATACTATCTTATGCAATAAACCCTATTTGTTCCCCTTACAACAATCTTGTAAGGGTTTTTTTGTGCTATGATATTCTTGTCAGGGAAAAGCAAGTTTGGTGTAAGTCTTATAGCAGTTGATAAAAGCTCTGGTTGATTTCGTTATTTCAAGCCTGGTACAACAAATGCTTAGTGACATATAAGCTAACAATAGCTGGCACGATAAATGGTTGGCAAAAGCTAAAGGAGTTAAGGAAGTGGAACAGCGCGACGAATTTATAGCCCAGGTGCTATCAACGATTGACGAAGCGGAAGTGACGACTATTTTCTTCCCGAATTTGGGCAAAGCATTAGTAGTTGATGCCCGGATTGGGTTTGAGGAAAAGCCGCTTATTAAGGTAGTCAATCAGGTCAACTCGATGGAAGAACGTATGGCAAGCATCGAGAAGATGCGGCCTGGTTTGGGCCGTATTCGTAGTATCGCGGGTATTCCCTGGACTAAATCCGTCCGTAGCTTGAGCGAAAACGAGGTGATCCATCGGGTCGAACGCCGTCTGGTTATGGCTGGACTCGATATTTATCAAGCGCAACAAGCCTGTGCCGAAGCCTTTGGCAAACTCCAGGACGTAGAACAAGCCCAATGGGTAGATTTGATTAAGGGTGTCAATCCCCTTTACAAGAATATCTGGCAGGGTGTAGCCAAATACTCCTAGCTCTTGCGTCACCTGACTTCTGACTCCGCCAACCTTTCTATTTCAATATTGATTGCAGCGTTTTTTTGACGCTGCAATTTTGCTTTCTGCCCACTCCACTATAACTGTTCAGATTTACCCTACAACAGTAAGGGCTTCAATATGTTTACCCAACTCTGAACAGCTACCCTTTTCCGCCTGTTTGCGCGTAATGATTTGCTTATAGCTATTTGTGGTATAATTAAAAACGATAGCAAAGGCAGTGACGATAGCAAAAAGCAATTCGTGTTGACGATTTGGTTGGTTCCCTGCTATCCGAATGGGGATTATGCTCAGTTTAGACTTACAGAAGTTACAGATTTTTACTGAAGTGGCACGCCAACGTAGCTTTACACGCGCTGCCGAAGCTCTCTACCTCACCCAACCAACAGTTAGCCAGCAAGTCCAGGCTTTGGAACGCCAGCTTGGAGTAAGGCTATTTGAGCGGTTGGCAAAGGAAGTGTATCTAACCGATGCGGGCCGGGTGCTTTTTGCTAAAGCCAGGTCATTACTATCGCTGGCTCAGGATACTGAACAGGCGGTGCGCGAAGCGGCAGGGGTATCGTCGGGCAAGCTGGCTCTTGGTGTAGGTGTAACCCTGGCGACTTATGTGCTGCCTGAGTTGCTCAAACATTTTAACGAGCAATACACCCTCCCTGGCAGCAGCAACAATGTATCTCTGCTCAAACCAGAAACAACCAGCGAAGCTCCTCCTCTGTTGTCCGGCCCCGTTAAATTCGACATCACATTAGGCAACACCGAAAATCTGGCGCAGAAATTACTCAAAAACGATGTTGACCTGGCCCTGGTTGGCTCTCCGCTCGAAACTCACTCCCTACTAGAAGTACACCCATTTTTGGAAGATAAACTAATTTTGGTAGTAGCTCCAACAGACCATTGGGCCATCATGGGTAAAACTAGCGTCAATCTGAACGAGTTGAGCAACCGCACCCTGTTAATCCGTGAACGTGGCTCGGCTCTGCAAGCTTTTGTTGAAAATATGTTGTCAGCCTGTCATTCGCAAGCCGCGCAATATCTGGTGATGGCAAATTTAGAGGCTATCAAGCGCAGCGTTGAAATCGGCCTCGGTACGGCTATCGTTCCGGCGTTATCGGTACGCCGCGAGATAGAAGCGGGCCGTCTGCACCGCCTCAATATTGAAGGGGTGGAAGTGGGCCGCACTTTTGTTTATGCTCATCACAAAGACAAAGAATTATCGCGTCCAGCCCGACTTTTCCTGGAAATGCTCCACGCTTATAAACCCGTCGAATATTTCGATTTGAAGGCAGAAGTAGCGATTTAGTCCGATAGTTATATTTCTTCCAGGTGTTTGCCAAGCTCGGTCAGGCTGCTTTGCAAAAGGATTTTATTTGTCTCAGCATTGAGCCAGGTACTCGCGCCGCTAGGGTGGGGCAGATGAAAGACCTGGACGGGCTGTTCCCAGTCTATGTTGGCAAATTCCGGCAGCAATGGCATCTCTTGACGACGTGCCGACACTAGCCGCGCTTGCAGCCGCACATATAACTCGCCTAATGTCATCCCCTTCACAATCCCAATGATTTCCTCTAGTTTGGTTTTGTCCCCATAAACTTCTTTGATAGCGGTGCTGCCAATTAAAATAACCACTTTGGGTTTGATAGCCAAAATTTCGCGCAACAAGTAAGGGCGGCAGTTGGCGCGTTCGATAGGCGAGGGGTTGCGGTCTCCACCACCGCCCGGCGCACGTCCAGGGTAGCATTTGGTGATAGCCGACATATAGGTATAGGTGCGAACCTGGGTCTCGCTCAAACCGATGGTGGCGAACCACTGCATCAGTTTACGTCCGGCAGGCCCGCCAAAAGCCACCTGGCGCGTGCCTTCGGTGTAGCCGGGTGCCTGCCCGATTATCAAAATCTGCTTGTCGCCCCGTCCCCGGTCTATGGGTCGGGTGATAGCGACGTAGCCGCCTTGAGCGCATATATCGCAGCCCGCGATTTCAGCGTTGGTTTGGGCCAGAGCCGCCCGGTCTATTGTCTCCACTTCAATTTCTTTTCTAGTTCTAAAGCTGAAAACTGATGACTGAAAACTGGTGACTGTAGTATAATACTACGTCATATTATAACAGACGGTGATAACCGGAAGGTTTTTATTAAGATGAGCGACCAATTTTGGCAAAAAACCAAGACTACCCAGGCCGAAGACCCCGCAGTTGGACATTCGATTGCTTATAGCGCGACTGTCACCAGCCGTTTGATGGAATTGCTGGATAGTAATGCACGGGGCAGCGTTCACGGTGGGGCGATTATGCGACTGGTGGACGAGTCGGCGGCGATTGTGGCTATCAAGCATTCACATCATGGCGTAGTCACCGCCCGCATTGACCGGATGGATTTTATCGCTCCAGTTTTTGTAGGCGAGGTGGTCACGGTTTATTGCGCTCTGAATTATGTAGGCCGTAGCAGCATGGAGGTCGGGGTTGAAGTGACGGCGGAGAAGCCGCGCACGGGTGAAGTTCGCAAAGTAGTTTCGTCGCAGTTGGTTTTCGTGGCGATGGACGATAACCGTCAGCCGATAAATGTGCCGCCTCTGCTTCCGGCCAACGCAGATGAAAGCCAGCGCATCGAACGCGCCCGTCTCCGCCGCCAAAGGGTTAAACGCATCGAAGAAGAGCTTGGCGAACAGATTTAGGAGTAGTTATCAGTCGTCAGTCGTCAGTTTTCAGTTAAGATGGGTTAGACCTGGTTTTAACTGACAACTGACAACTGACAACTTTGAGATTAAGATGTACACATTAACCAGAACAATTGAATTCGATAGCGCACACCAGTTGCGCGATTACGTAGGCAAGTGCGCCAATTTGCACGGCCATACTTACAAGCTGGCGGTCTCGGTGCAGGGGCAGCAGTTGGACAAGGCCGGGATGGTCTATGACTTTGTGGATATGAAGGCTTTGATGAAGGAAGTGGCCGACGAGCTTGACCACCATTTCATCAACGAAATTCCGCCCTTTGACGAAATTAACCCCACGGCGGAGAATATTTCGGCTTATATTTACCATCGGCTCAAGGCGCGGTTGCCCAAAGAAGTACGGCTCAAACAGGTGGAGCTTTGGGAAACGCCCAATTGCAGCGTCACTTACAGCGAAGACTAGAATTAGTGAATAACAGTAATTATTCAGGGGTCACGGGGTCTGCCCCGTGCGGGGTCTAGGGGTGTCCCCTAAAAACCTCTTTTCTCTCACTTTTCCAGCTTGGCTGAATATTTACTTATAACAACCGATTGACGACATAGGGCAACACGGAGAAATTGTTGGCAGAGAGACAAAAGGCAGTTATATTACTTTCGGCGGGGCTGGACTCGACGGTTAGCTTTTTGGCGGCACGCCAGCAATATGACTTCGTGCTGGCGATTACCTGCGACTACGGGCAACGCGCGGCCCACGAAGAAATTGCCTATAGCCAGCAGATTTGCACTCGTTATAACGTACCACATCGGGCTATCGGGTTGGATTGGTTGGCTTCAATCACAAATACCGCGTTGGTAAATCGGGATAGTGATGTGCCAACGCTAGATATGGGCGAACTTGATAGCGTTTTGGGGCGCACGTTGGAAACGGCGAATGCAGTGTGGGTGCCGAACCGCAACGGTGTGTTTATCAATCTGGCGGCGGCGATGGCCGAAAGTTTGGGTGCGGACTGGATTATTACGGGTTTCAACGCCGAGGAAGCCGCGACCTTCCCCGATAATTCGCCCCAATACGTGGAGGCTATCAACGAAGCTCTGAATTTTTCGACCCAAAACCAGGTGCAGGTATTTAGCCCGACCCAAAACCTGAACAAAACCGAGATTGTGAATTTGGGTCTGGATTTGGACTTACCCTGGGAACTGCTGTGGTCATGCTACCAGGCAGCCGATAGTGCGGGCCAGATGTGTGGCGAGTGCGAAAGTTGTATGCGAATGGTGCGGGCGACGCGGGCCGTGGGGGTCTGGCCGCGTGTAAAGGAGCGTTTTGCCAAAAATGCCGATGATGCAGACTAAATATTACAGCGAGAAGCCAATCAAGTACGACGGGCTGCAACTTGCGCCCCACTGGATTTATCGTACTTTCGGCTTGATGGGGGATGCAGCGGTAGCGTTTCGGGGCGAGTGCGAAGTCAAGCTGACCGAGATGGTTGACCTGGAAGACGTGCGGGCCAACGCCCCGATTTACAGCCGCGAGATGTTGCATTTTATTCTGGAGTTTTTTGATACCGACCTGGAAAAAGCGGTTTATCGCCAGCGTCTTTTGATTACCACTATCAAGGAAAGTCTCGAACGCCGCGACTTGATGGCCCGACGTAGTGGCGACGATTTGTATTTGAGTCGGGGCGACGGTACACGCGGCAAACTCAGCGTTTCGATTGCTACGGCCAGTCCGGTTTCGACCCTGGTTCACACGGGTTTAAATATTATCAGCGAGGGTACGCCCGTCCCAACTATCGGTTTGGACGATATGAATATCAAGGGTATGGAAATTCAAACTTTGGCCGTCGAAATATTGGGACGTTACGCCGAAGAAGTGGCCGACATCTGGCTCGCCCGTTGCAAAGTGCGGCCAGTTTAGGTAGCAGTCGTCAGTTGTAAGTCAAGTAAGTTTGTTCTCAGCTATAAAGTTAGGTAACAGGTTTTACTTAACTGACAGTAACTATTCAGCCAAGCGTAACTGTCATTCCGAACAGAGGCTCTGCCACCCAGGGGGTACCCGGAGGAATCTCTAATTTGAAAACGGGGTTAGAGATTCCTCGTTCCTCGGAATGACAAATGCACTTGGTTGAATAGTTACAACTGACGACTAATAATTTTGGAGACGAAAATGACGAAACTAGCCGACCAGCAATACCTGCTAACCAGGCAGTACCAGGATGCCTCGAATTTGGAAGCGCGAATGGCGTTGCACAATCGTTTCAGCACGGGGAAAATTGATTGGCAACGCTGGGTGTTTGACCATTTGCTAGAATTAGACCCGACCAGCCGCATATTAGAAGTAGGTTGCGGCCCGGCTAAGTTGTGGCTAGAAAATAAAGAGCGTATCCCGACGGGTTGGTACCTTACGTTGGTGGATTTTTCGGCTGGGATGGTACAACAAGCCCAGGCAAACTTCCAAAACCGGGCCAGCCAGTTTGTGTTCAAGCAAGCTGATGCCCAGGCATTACCCTTTGCCGACGTGAGTTTCGATGCAGTAGTGGCTAACCATATGTTGTATCACGTGCCGGATAAAAGGCTGGCTTTGAGCGAATTCAGGCGGGTGCTAAAACCGGGTGGGCTTTTGCTGACTGCTACCAATGGTCAGAACCATATGCGCGAATTGGACGAAATAGTAAAAAAACTGGCTAAGGTTGACAAACAGCAAAGCAAAACTGGGACGGGTAGTTTTGCGCTTGAGAATGGGCAGAGCCAGCTTGAGGAGTTTTTCTCTGGGGTGCGGCTGGAAGATTATGCTAATAATTTGCGCGTAACCGAAGCCGGGCCATTTGTAGCTTACGTTTTGTCAGAATCGCCTGTAATTGACTTTCTGGCGCAGTTGCCAGGAGAAGCAGAACGAACCTCCTGGATAGAGAGTCTGGAAGCATATATAAATCAGGAAATCACTGCGAAGGGTGCGGTTTTTATCACCAAACATACCGGACTTTTTGTCGCCAATAAAGAGGGTGCAGAGAAAATAGGATAGGAAATGTCAGTAGTATTAGATAATAAGGAAGTAAAAATACCAGCCTGGGAGGTTGGGAACGAAGCGGGCCAGACCGGGCGCAAAGCCAGTTTGGTTGAGATTTTTAGTGCCATTCAGGGCGAGGGTTTGTGGGTGGGCTACCGCCAGATATTCGTGCGCTTTTTGGGTTGCGATTTGCATTGCGACTGGTGTGACACACCCGCCACTCACACCAAAGTCCGCGACTGTCGGGTAGAAGTTACACCGGGCCGCCGCGATTTCAAAACTGTACCGAACCCGATGGCCGTCAATCAGCTTTTGGATTTGATTTTGCCGCTCAACCGTTTTAAGCATCATTCGGTCAGCCTAACCGGGGGCGAACCGCTGCTGTACGCGCCTTTTTTACGGGAGTTTTTGCCAAAGCTGCGCGAAACTGGCCTCAAAATTTATCTGGAAACGCACGGCGGTTTGCCCGACAAACTGGCGCAGGTGATTGATATGATTGATATTGTCAGTATGGATATAAAGCTGCCGAGTAGCTACGGGGGCGAAGATTTGCTGGATGTACACCGCCAGTTTTTGGAAATCAGCAGCCAAAAAGAGCTTTATGTTAAAATTGTGCTGACGGGCAACACCAAAACCGAAGAATTGGCGGAAGCGGCCCGTATGATGGCTCAAACCAATGCCGACGCGCCGCTAGTTTTGCAGCCCGTCACGCCCTATGGCAAGGTACGTAAAGTGCCATCGCCCGAACAAATGTTGAACTGGCAGGAGCTTTGTTTGCAGTATCTACCCAACGTGCGGGTCATTCCCCAAACCCACAAGATTATCGGTCAGATATAATGTAACTATTCAGCCCTGGGTTGTCTTTTGTAGGGCGCAGCGGCTCCGTCAGCCGATTTAGCTGTCATTCTAAAATCAAAAACCATCGGCTGGCGGAGCAGCCTCTTACAAAAGATTGAGGCAGGTGGTAACACGAATGCAGAGTACCGAAACCATCGAAATAATAGTGGCTACAACCTCAGATATAGGGACTGCGACGGCTATTTTGGAAGAAGCGGCGGATTGGGCCGCCTCAATGGGGCTTGACCTTTGGCAGAACAAAGGCTTTGAGGGGGTGCTTGTTCCGGCAGTTGAGCGTGGCGAGTTATATCTGGCTAAAATAAATGGGCAGGCGGCTGGCACGTTTATTTTGCAGTGGGCGGACGACTTTTTTTGGGGCAAACGGCCCGACGATGCTGGTTATATTCATAAAGTGGCGGTGCGCCGCGAGTTTGCTGGCAAAAACGTGGGCGGGTATATTTTGGGTTGGGCGGAGCGCAAAGTGGCCCAGCAAGGCCGCCAATATTTGCGGCTAGACTGCCAGCCCCACAATCCGGCTATTAATAGCTACTACCAAAAAGCGGGTTTTGTGTTTCAAGGTTATAGGGCTGATAATAAATGGGGTTGGAATTTATATCAGAAAGAGGTGTTGAAATGAATGAGATTTTGCATAATAATGGAAACGGTAACAGTCCCAAATTGAGTACGACGGTGATTGGGGAAAATAGGGAAAATATAAACCAGAGGGTACAATCAGCTTTTGGCAAGTTGGGCGAAAGCCGTACCTTCCCCACTAAAGAATTGGACAGTTTCGAGAACCCTGCGCCCGATGTTGATTATACGATTACGCTGGATATTCCCGAATTCACCTGTTTATGCCCGCTCACCGGACAACCGGATTATGCTCAATTCAAAATTGAGTACAAACCTGACCAGCGTTGTGTGGAAACTAAAAGCTTGAAATTGTATATGTGGAGCTTCCGCAACGAGGGCGCATTCCACGAAGCCGTAACTAACCAGATTTTGCGTGATTTGGTCAAAGTCTTAGAACCGCGCTGGTTAAAGATAACTGGAGTATTCAACGCACGCGGCGGCATCACTCCCACTATCGTGGCGCAATATGTCAAATCTAGTTAAGGCTTGTCACCCTGACGAAGGAAGGGTCTGTTCAAGTGTTGGTTACACAGAACAGATTCTTCACTTCGCGCTTCGCCAGAGCCTCCATTCAGAATGACAATACCGTGTAATTAGCACAATCTCTGATTTAGGTAAGGGTACAGAGGGTTTTGATGAGCTATCTTTTGGGCATAGACATTGGCACAACCGGAGCGCGGGCTATCGTGGTAGAAAGCGAGACCGGAGATGTGATAGCCGGAGCTACCAGCGAATACCCAATGGCGACACCGCAGCCGCTTTGGGCCGAACAAAACCCCCACGACTGGTGGCGCAGTACGGTTGAAGCAGTGCCACGTGCTTTGGCAGCAGCGAAGGCCACACTAGGCGGCAATCTGGAAATAAGCGGGGTGGGGCTGTCCGGTCAGATGCACGGGGTAGTTTTGCTAGATGCCGAAGGCGAAGTAGTCACGCCCGCGCCGATCTGGTGTGACGGACGCAGCCAGGCCGAGTGTGATTATATTACCGCTCACGTCGGCGCGGCCCGTTTGATTGAACTAACTTCTAACCCGGCTTTGGTAGGTTTTAGTGCCTCCAAGCTTTTGTGGCTACGCACCCATAAACCAGCCGAATTTGAACGCGCCCGCAAATTTCTGTTGCCCAAAGATTATATTCGCTATAAACTGACGGGGGAATTTGCCAGCGAAGTCTCGGACGCGAGTGGTACGCTGTTATTTGATGTGAGCAAGCGGCAGTGGTCAAACGAAATGTTGCAACTGCTAGATTTAGACCCGGCTTTGCTCCCTCCGGTTTACGAGTCATACCAGGTGAGTGCCAGGGTTTCAAAGGATGCGGCGGACGTGTTGGGCCTGGCCGTTGGTACGCCCGTAGTGGGCGGCGGGGGAGACCAGGCGGCGGGCGCGGTAGGTAATGGCGTGGTACGAGCGGGTCTGGTTTCCTCAACTATTGGTAGTAGCGGCGTGGTTTTCGCTCATAGTACCGGGCCAGTGCGTGACCCTGGTGGCCGGGTGCATACTTTTTGTCACGCAGTTCCCGGCGCGTGGCACATAATGGGCGTGACGCAAGGGGCGGGCCTATCGCTGCGCTGGTTTCGGGACGAAGTGGTGGGTGAACTGGAGATGGCGGCGGCTCAGGCAGCCGGGCGCGACATTTACGAGGTGATGACTGCCCAGGCCAATCAAGCCCCGGCTGGTAGTGACGGTTTGTTGTTTCTGCCCTATCTAATGGGCGAACGCACGCCGCATCTTGACCCCCAGGCACGCGGAGTGTGGTGCGGTTTGACGGCGGCGCATACGCGGGCGCATCTAACCCGTTCGGTGTTAGAAGGAGTGACCTATAGTTTGCGCGACAGCCTGGAAATTTTGTTGGAAATGGGCTTACCCGTAGCAGAAATTCGGGCCAGTGGCGGCGGCGGCAAAAGTTCGCTGTGGAGGCAAATCCAGGCCGATGTGTTTGGGCGTGCTGTGGTGACTGTCAACGCCGCCGAAGGCCCAGCTTACGGGGCAGCACTTTTGGCAGGTGTAGGAACGGGGGTGTGGTCGAGTGTTGAGGAAGCTTGCGACGCGACGGTTAAAATAACCAGCCACGTGCAGCCCCAGACCGAAGCCCAGGCGGTCTATCAGCGTTACTACCCGCTTTACCGCGAACTTTATACTAGATTGGCTTCCTTTTACCCAAAATTGTAATTATCAGTCGGCTTGACCTTATAAATTAAGAACCAGGTCTAAACAATCAACATTTCATCCAGTAATATTTCTACGTCTTTGTCGCTGCCTGGGTAAACGCCCGCCTGGTACATATACCGATGGTTTCAACCATCGGTACTGCAAAAATATGAAGTTTTTGTGAAGGCAAAGGGAACTTGGTTATGCAAACAACTAAAAAACGACAAAACGGGCTGCTCATAATCGAGCTACTGGTGCTGGCCTTGTTTCTGACGGCTTGCAGTTCAACGTCGCCCACTCCTGCTACAAATGCCAGTACAAATTCTACTGCCTTAGCTCTACCCACAACAGCTACCAAATCGGCAACAAGTGTATTCTCCTCAATTACAACGGTTGTTACTACTAGCCCACCCCTGCCAACCGCTACCTTAAATTTATTTAGCGCAACGCCTTTCCCGATTGGCTATCCTACTATGCCTGTTGATTATTCGTCACGCTGGCTAAAAGGGGTTCCTTGTGGTGTACCGTGTTGGGAAGGAATTACTCCAGGTGTAACTCCACTCGAGGACGCGATTCAGTTACTCAAACAAAACTCTTTAGTACGTACCATTTCAATTTTTACTAAGACGTTAAATGGCGAAAGCTATGTATTGTGGGACTGGATTAACGCGAATCCTGGAGGTCAAGCTTATTATGATCCTAAAAGCTCAAATAAAGTCATTAACAGCATCCGTCCTAATTATGCTACAGAGCTTTTAACGTTGAGTGACGTGATTGAAGCATTCGGAGAACCAGAATACATTATAGCAACGTATTCACGGGGGGCTGAAACTACTGCTCATTTTTATGATTTGTATTTTTCCTATGTAACTAAGGGCTTCTCGCTTGAAGCTAGTACCAACGGGCGAACTTATACTCCTTCGCTAAATCCAGGAATGTATGTGGAACAACCCAGCTTCTTTGTGCCTACAAAAAATCTGGCACAGATCAAAGCAAAAGGTGCTATAGCATGGCAGGGTTTCAAAGATTTTAGTTTTTATTGTCGTGACCCAGATCATCCAGACCAACTTTGCACAGAGCCAAAAAAATAGTCGGCGGACGCAGCCGCCTCCCACAATTGGAGTTTTTAGGAGCTAAATTTGGCAGAAACAAACAACCAAAATAAAAAGAAAATCTTGCTGGTGAACGGCCCGAACCTGAATTTGTTGGGGGAGCGCGAACCTACTATTTATGGTAGCACCACGCTGGCCCAAATTGAGACCCAGCTGCGCGAACAGGCTCAGGGCGCGGGTTACGAGTTAGAAGCGTTCCAAAGCAACCACGAAGGGGCTATCCTGGATTTTGTGCAAGGGCAACGCCACGCCGTTTGTGGTATAATTATAAATCCAGGGGCTTTGACGCATTATAGTATTGCCTTGCGCGATTGTCTGGCGGCGTTGGAAAATGTGGCAGTCATCGAAGTGCATCTTTCCAATATATATGCGCGGGAGGAGTTCCGCCACCATTCGCTGATTGCCCCCGTTGTGCGCGGTCAGATTTCGGGCCTGGGGCCATTGGGCTATCGTTTGGCTCTGGAAGCCCTGTTGGAATTTGTAAAGTAATATGAATTGGAAGGATTTTTCTCTTTATGGTTTCGACCAGTGAAATAAAAAAAGGTACGACGGTTGACCTGGACGGTCAGCTACTCAAAATTATGGAATACGACCATCAGAAAATTGGGCGTGGTAGCGCACAGGTAAAAATTACTTTCCGCAACCTGCGCTCTGGTTCGACGACAGTACGGACTTTTCAGGCAGGAGCTAAATTTCAGGACGTAAAGCTGGAACGCGAAATAATGCAGTTTACCTACCGCGATGGCGACGATTTCAACTTTATGAACACCGAAAGTTTCGAGCAAGTGGCTTTGACTGCCGAGACGTTGGGTGATGTACAGTATTATATCCGGGAAGGCGAAATTGTCGAGGTTTTGACTTATAATAGCGAACCGATTGACATTGATATGCCCGCGTCGGTCATCTTGACTATTAGCGAGACCGAGCCAGGTGTGCGCGGCGACACGGCCACAAACGTGACCAAATCCGCCACGACGGATACCGGACTTAGAGTCAATGTACCGCTTTTCGTCAATACTGGTGACAAAATTAAAGTTGATACCCGCACGGGTCAATATGTAGAGCGAGCAAAGTAATGGCTATTCCAGGTTCGAGGCCGAATAAAACGGGCGACGGACGCGGCTATCCCCGCCCCAGGCCCAACATGAACGAAGACCGTCCGCCCACCCGCGATGAGGGACGCAATAACGACGCGCCCCCCTACCGTCGTCCGCCAGAATATCGTCCGCCCTACGTCCCACCCCGTCCGGTTGTAGCTGCGCCCACCCCTACTCCGGTTGCTGCCACCCCACCTGCTCCGGCACAATTTGTTTTAACCGACGATGTACGCGAACTAATCAAGCTCGTGGCGGAAAGTGGGTTGAGCGAAGTGATGTTGGAAACCAGCGGTTGGAAGGTGCAAATCAAGCGCGAAAAGCAGACCGTAGTTGAATACGCAGCTGCTCCCGTAGCCGCACCCGCCCACTCTCCTGCTCGTGCCGGACACGCTGCGCCAGCCGGGTTGCCTCACACCGCGACTGCGCCCGTCGAAGAAGATAATTACCATAAAATCACGGCTCCGATGGTAGGGATTTTTTATCGTTCGCCGGATACCAAAGCCCGGCCTTTTGTCCAGGAAGGCGAGATGGTCGAAAAGGGCCAGACTATCGGCATTATTGAGGCAATGAAGATAATGAACGAAATCGTGAGCGAACATAGCGGGCGGTGTGTACGCCTGAATGTCGAAAACGGCCAGCCTGTCGAATACGGCCAGACCCTGCTGCTGCTCGAACCAGCTTAACGTAAAAGCCTGAAAAACTTAAAACTAGGCCACCCTGCCCACAACGGTCATCCCGGCCTGGGCAGGGTGGCCCAGGCGTAGCAAAAGCTCGAAGTTTGTTTTGACCGGAATTGTCAGCGTGACTTGACTCCGCCACCCCCACGCAGCTACTCCAATTTTGTCGTTTTGTCGGATTTGCTGGCCCGCCGTCAAATTCGTAGAATGTGGCCCTGGCGAACCCAAAAGGCGCGGTAATTTCCAAACACTACTGCGGCTAGTGACCTGGCCTAGCAAAAATTTATTCCCCTGGCTATCCCGCCACCCGATGTATTTTGTCCAACCATCAGCCTTTTGTTCCACCAGAATATATTCTAGCTTGCCGGAGTGAGGCGCACGCAAAATATGCAGAGCGGTAGGGCCAGTGGCAATAGTAATTCGTAGAGCCTGCCCCTGAATAAAGTTTAATTCCTCTACCTGATCAATTGCCATTACTTTGCCGTCCGCTGGGGCGTAGAAGAATTCCTCATCGCGGCCCAGCAGAGTTTGTTCCGGTTCGCGGTAGTAAAAAGCACTGGCCGCCGCTAAAGTCCAACTAGCGCGGGCGCAAAAGCTAAGGCCACCCCTGAATGCCTCTTTCAGCCAGCCTGCCTTATGCTCACTTCTTCTAAGTATGGTTCGGAGTAGCAATTCATCGGCCAGAGCGTTGAGGGCGAAAGTAACGGTCTGTCGTCGCCCCTCCTGAACCACACCTACGCGGGGCAGCAAGTCGTTGATAGGAGTCCAAAACCCCTCTTTAGCCTTCGTCAACGTAAAGTTCCTCTAGCTGTTCGGCGGTTTCAAGTGGCTGACCGTGACCCTCGGCTAAGAATTGGGCGGCGTATTCGACATACCGCTCCGCGCCTTGTTTTGCCAGCCCCGGTTCTAACTGGCGGACTACTTTGCCCGGTATGCCTACCACCAACGAAAGCGGCGGTATTTGCTTGTTTTCGGATACTACCGCGCCCGCGCCAATAATCGAGTCTTCGCCTACCACTGCCCCAGTCAGCACTACCGACTGCATTCCTACCAACGAGTTTTGCTTGATGTGTGCGCCATGCACGATAGCGGCGTGGCCCAATGTTACGTAGTCTTCCAAAATGGTGGGCGAGTTGGTTTCGACGTGGATGGTGGCGTTGTCCTGCACATTGGCAAACTCCCCAATGATAATCGGAGCGAGGTCGGCCCGCAGCACGGCGTTAAACCAGATGCTAGAATTGTTGCCCACCCGCACGTCTCCAATCAGCATCGCGCCCGGCGCAATAAAAACATTTTTGCCGATAGTGGGAGATTTTCCTTTAAAACTGATAAGCGGCATACTGCTCTTTTCCCCTATTTCTTTGGTTTTTTGCCCGGCCACTGCAAGGCGGACATTATACTGCCTACACTGGCAAAGCTCATAATGCTCCCCACACTGGCAAAGCTAAGAATTGACAAAAGGCTGCCCGCGCTGCCGATGGACAAGATACTGCCTGTGCTGCCGATGCTCAAAATGCTACCACTACTGCCAATGGACAAGATGCTGCCAACACTACCGATAGATAAGATACTGCCTGTGCTGCCGATGTTGCCTCTAGCTTTGGTCTCCGACATAAAGCTCTCCTTCAGATAAAAAAGGCTGTATAAGTTAGCCTCATTATACATCGGAAAGGCGTGCTTTGTCCCACAAAACCGGATTAGTGGGGATAGTTTTGATAAAATCTAAAATGATAAAGGGAGTTGGGGGCTTTGCAAGGGGTAAAAAGTAGGAAATCGGGGCGAGAGGATTTGAACCTCCGACCACTTGAACCCCATTCAAGTGCGCTACCGGGCTGCGCTACGCCCCGACGTGTGACGGATTATAGCACTAACGGGGGCGGTTTGCAAATATGGGTGTGCTACCAAATCACCGCCAGGCTGTCAGCCACGCAAAATTATAAACCACCCCTCAAAACCGTCGTTTCTTGCTTTTAAGAGTTTAGAATGTTAAAATATTATCAATCTTTTAGCAATAAGGAAACCAGGCCAGCTAATGCTGGTGTGTACCTTTTAGAAGTTGTGAGGTAAGTAGTAGTGCCAGAATCAGATGTTGTTTCCAAAACTGGGCCAGCCGTTGTCCACGAAATTTCTAGCGAACGCCTACCCGGTTTTCAGCCGGAAAACAAAGCCAGCTATGTCCGTTCGATGTTCGACCAGATTGCGCCGCGCTACGATTTGATGAACCGTTTGATGACCTTTGGTCAGGATCAGGGCTGGCGACGCTACGTAGTCAAACAAGCTGCTCCGCCTATCGGTGGCAAAGCATTGGACGTGGCGACAGGAACGGGCGACATTGCAATTGAACTGGCGAAAGCGGTCGGGCCAAAGGGCGAAGTGATCGCCAGCGATTTCTCGCTTGGTATGATGTTGCCAGGGCCGGGCAAAGCGGCCAAAGCGGGGGTAGGCCGCGTGGTGGAATTTATGGCTGCCGACGCGCTACGCTTGCCTTTTCCCGACAACACCTTTGATTGCATTACCACAGGTTTTGCTATGCGGAACGTGGTGGACATTAAAGGAGCGTTCGCCGAAATGCGGCGCGTAGTCAAACCGGGTGGTCGCGTAGTCTGTCTGGAAGTTGCCAAACCCAAATTTGGGCTGTTCAGGCTTTTTCACCAGCTTTACTTTAACCAGATTGTGCCATTCATCGGCGGTATCGTGGGCGGCGCAAAGGAAGCTTACACCTATTTGCCGGACTCGGCCAAAAACTTTCCGCCGCCCGAACAACTGAAAGCTATTATGGAACAGGCTGGATTACATAGCATCCAGTTCCGGCGTATGAGCTTTGGGGCTGTGGCCGTCCACACCGGCCTTAAATAAATAGCTTCACTTCCACAACGAACCGCCGCAACGAAGCCAGCGGTTGCGTGAAAGGAGCATTTTCCGCTACAATGATGCGACAAATAGATATTCCCGATATTGTTATTCGCCGTCTGCCGATTTACGCACGCAGTCTGGAATACCTTTTGAGCGAAGGTATTACTACCGTCAGCAGTAGTGAGCTTGGCGCACGTATTGATGTGACCGCCGCCCAAATTCGGCGCGACCTTTCGTATTTTGGTGAGTTCGGCAAACAAGGTAAAGGTTACAACGTCCAGTTTCTGCTAACCCAGATACGTGATATTTTGAACCTGGAACGGATTTGGGGCGTAGTCCTGGTGGGCGTGGGTCATTTGGGGCAAGCCATCGCCCGCTACGGCGGTTTCCGCGACAAGGGCTTTGAAATCCAGGCTTTGTGCGACGCTGACCCCAAAAAAGTCGGCACGACGTTAGAAGGTCTGGAAATTCAGCACTACAGCCGTATTCCTGAAATAGTCAAAGCTAAAGGTTTGGAAGTGGCTATCGTGGCCGTTCCGGTCAGCCACGCTGAGGAAACGGTAGATTTGCTGGTGCAAGCGGGTATCAAAGCGATTCTCAACTATGCCCCCATTACCGTGCAAGTCCCCGCAGATGTGCGTATTAGCATCATAGACCCGGTGGCCGCGCTCCAGAGTATGACCTTCTACCTCGACCCTCAATCTGCCTATAAAAACAACAACGGGCGCAACTATTAGCCCTGTAGCCGAAGCTTAATAAAATAACTTGGTGTGGCTAATCGAAACACTCCAATGGATTTATCCATCGGTACTACTCAACCGTACAAAAATATGCACCCACCCCTTATATTTTCCCACTTGCTCAAACTTGATTGGTTTGATAAACTAGCCCTTAAAGAGCTTATTCGGAAGTACACACAACAACGAGTATCAATTTCAGCAGTCAGGAGCAAAGATGGAGACAGCTAAGGCTAAGGGTAATTTGGTTGGTCAGACCTTTTTGAATTTCAAGCAAAGCGACCTCAGCGATAAGATATTCACTCTGCTTTTAGTTTTTGTCCCGATAGCTATTATCTTCGACCTGCTGAAACTGCCGCCCCTGCTGGTCTTTGCGGTAGCGGCTCTGGCGGTAGTACCTTTAGCCAAAACCATGTCCGACTCAACCGAGACGTTGGCGGAGAAGGCCGGGCCAGCTGTGGGCGGATTGCTAAATGCCACTTTCGGGAACGCGGTTGAGCTTATCATCGCGGTGCTTGCCCTGTTGGGAGGCTTGGGCGAAGTGGTCAAAGCCTCAATCACGGGTTCAATTTTGAGTAACCTGCTGCTGGTGATGGGTCTAGCTTTCTTCCTGGGCGGGTTTCGACGCGAATCTCAAAAATTTAACCGGGTAGGCGCGAGTGCTTCGGCCAGTCAGTTGTTTCTGGCTGCTATCGCGCTGATTATCCCCGCCGTCTTTACCAGCACTATCGGCAGCAATCAAACCACCACGAGCAATAACGATTTACTGGAGAACCTTAGCTTGTTGGTGGCTGGTATTTTGATAGTTTGCTACATCGGTCAGCTAATTTTCTTTCTGATTACCCATTCGCATCTTTCGGCGGAAGCGGCGGAAGGCGAAGGTAGTGCCGAACAAGCTAAAGCTGGCCCTGGCAACGCCCTCACCTCCTCGCGTCGCCAGCCCTTTGAAGTTCAAGCTGGAGCGGAATACACGCCCAAAAGCAGCCCCCGGCGGGCTTTAATTATCCTGCTGGTAGCTACAGTGGTAGTGGGCTACGTCAGCGAAATACTGGTGGGCAATATCGAGCCGATTACTAAACAATTAGGTTGGACGGAGCTTTTTGTAGGCGTGGTTTTACTGGCGATTATTGGCAACGCGGCTGAGTATGTCGCGGCAATCTCCGCCGCCATCAAGAACCAGATGAATCTGTCGGTCAACATCGCTATCGGTAGCAGCCTACAAATGATTTTCTTTGTCACTCCGGTGCTGGTATTTATTGGTCTTTTTACGGGCCACCCTCTAAGCCTGCGTTTTGAGGAATTTGAACTAATCAGCATTATCCTGGCAGTTTTGATTGTGGGCCGGGTGGCCGACGACGGCGAAAGCAATTGGTTGGAAGGAATGCAGTTGATGGGGGCGTACCTGATTATCGCGGTGGCCTTCTTTCTGCACCCTTGATACTTAAAGCACGTAACCAGGAAACAAAGGTGAAATTATGACAACAACCGAAGCCCCCCCTAAACCGGAACTTAGCCACGCAGTCCAGGCCACGCCCCAGTTGGAAGCCCCCGCTATCATCGAACACCCAATCGAAGTGGTGGAGATGGAGGTGCAAGATAAGCGGTTTGATGCAGAGTGGCCGCTCAACTGCGACTGGCCGCGTGAGATAGGGGAAGCCTACGCACGGGGGCGGGGGCCGTACACCGTTAAAAACGTGACCATATTGTTGGAGGAGGAGCCGCTTGAACTGTATAATGGCTGGCTGGTGTGGCAAGAGATGACCGAACCACTCGAACGGCGTGCCGCCGCTCGGATAATGATAATTTTAGATTTAGTAGCCCGTGCTGCGGGTTATGGGCAGGGGTATCCCGATCAGGTGGAGTGTTATCTGGAGAACGGGAATGTGATTAAGCCGGATGCGTGTATCATTTCAGACCGCCTGTTCGCGGAGAAGGTGCGTTCGGTCAAAAAGCCGGACAAAGATGGCAAACACACGATGCTACACGGTGCGCCGGAGTTGGTAGTCGAAATACGCTCGCCGTCCAACCGCCGCACCAAAGAAAAGCTCAAACGGCAGGATTATTTCGACAACGGGGCGCAGGTGATTTGGGACGTTGACTACAAAAAGGGCATCATCTGGGTGTATGAAGCGGTCACGCCAGACCAGAACCAGGAATACACGGGCGAGGCCAAGATAAGCTGTGAAGCTTTGTTTCCGGGTTGGAAGCGTAAGGTAGCGGACTTTTTCAGCCAGAACCTGAGTGCCGAGCAAATCGTGGGCGAGGAAGCGGCTAAATGGCGGGCCGAAAGCCGAAGTGAAGGCCAGAGCGAGGGAGAGTTAGCCACGCTGAAAAAGATGTTACTGCGCCAGTCCAGCCGTCGCTTTGGGAGTGAGCCGCTACCCGCCGACCTGGAAAGCCGTTTAGACGGTCTGGACGCGGCCCAATTGGAACAGTTGGAGGACACGCTGGCGACCAGCCCCACCCTGCACGAGTGGCTGACGACCTTCCCGCCCACCCGTTAGCCCCAGCAAATTGCCCCGTCCATTCGCTTGTGCTATACTTTTGCCAACATATTTCGGTCTAAATAACAAAGGCACGGGGAGGCACGGCAAAAGTGGCAAAACGCATAGTGGTAACGGGGATGGGCGCGGTTACGCCCGTAGGCAATAACGTGGCCCAAAGTTGGGAAAACCTGCTGGCTGGCAAAAGTGGTATAGATTATCTGACCAGCTTCGATACGGCGGGCTTCGATACGACTTTCGGGGCGGAAGTTAAGGATTTCAGGCCGGAAGATTTTGGCATTGACCGCAAGGAAGCCCGCCGGATGGATCGCTATACCCAGTTCGCCATTGCCGCCACCCGTGAAGCGTTGGAAAACTCCGGCCTGAAAATCACGCCCGCAAATCGTGACCGAGTGGGGGCAATCGTTGGGAGCGGTATTGGTGGTATCGGGACGATGAGCGACCAGTTTCGGGTGCTGCACGACAAGGGGCCGGGCCGGGTCAGTCCGTTTTTTGTGCCGATGATGATTGGCAATATGGCAAGTGGACAGGTAGCTATTCATTTTGGGGCGCGTGGCACTAATTTTGGAGTAGTTTCGGCTTGTTCAACCGGAGCGCACGCTATCGGCGAGGGCGCGGAGATTATCAAACGCGGCGAGGCCGACGTAATGATTGTGGGTGGCAGCGAAGCTCCGCTCGTCCCCATCTCGATTGCCGGGTTCAACTCGATGCACGCCCTTAGTACCCGCAACGACGCACCCCAGACCGCCAGCCGTCCTTTTGACCGTGACCGCGATGGCTTTGTGATGGGCGAAGGGGCGGGGGTCTTAATCCTGGAAGATTTGGAACACGCCCGCGCCCGCAACGCTCACATCTACGCCGAAATAACGGGCTACGGCAGCACCGACGACGCGCACCATATTGTGCAACCGGAAGAAACAGGCGAAGGGGCGACGCGGGCTATGAAGCTGGCCCTGGAACGGGCGGGGCTTACTCCCCAAGATTTGGACTACATCAACGCTCACGGCACCAGCACCCAGCTAAACGAAAAAGCCGAAACTGCCGCTATGAAACAGGCGTTGGGCAAACAGGCTTACGAAATTTCCATCAGCAGCACCAAGTCTATGACCGGACATCTGTTGGGCGCGGCGGGCGCAGTCGAAGCGATTGTGTGTGTCAAGGCTATTTTGGAAAATATTATTCCGCCCACCATCAATTTCCGCACGCCCGACCCGGAATGCGACCTGGACATTACGCCCAACGTGGCCCGCAAACGTCCGGTTCGGCACGCGATGAGCAACAGCTTTGGCTTCGGCGGTCATAACGTCTCGCTGGTTTTGAGCGAATTCGTAGATTAATAGTAACTGGGGAGTGGTGCTAGTTACAGGTTTTGTCACGGCCCGCAGGCACCCAGGGGGTACCCGGAACGAAGGCGAAGCGTAGTGAGGAATCTGTGCTGTTCGCGGAATTTTGAACAGACCCTTCCTTCGTCAGGGTGACAATGCCTAACTAGCACCAGCCCCTAACTGCTCACCTGTCACGGCCCTTTAGGGTTGCGGAACGAAGGCGAAGCGTAGTGAGGAATCTGTGGCTTCGGTTCTGGTATTCTGTGGCTTGTGAGCTTTCAGCCACAGATTCCTCGCTCGGAATGACAGGTGAATAGTTACGTAGGTCATAACTACTCAGGCTGTTTGTAAGAGGCTGCTCTGCCAGCCGATACAGCTGTCATTCTAAGACCGTAAACCATCGGCTGGCAGAGCAGCCTCCTACAAAAACAAGTTGGGTGAATAGTTACGTAGATTAATAAGATTACCCTGATTGTTTGTGAAGATAAAAGTAATGAGCAAACAATATCCTACACCGTATTCTGAGTTGAATGCAATTTTAGACGAGCTTGTGTCGAGCGTTCAGACAGCACTGGCTGACAATTTATGTGGTGTTTATCTGTCAGGCTCTTTTGCAGTGGGCGACTGGGACATAGACAGTGATGTGGATATTCTGATTGCTGTCAATCGAGAGATTTCAGAAACAGAATTATTGGCTTTGCAAACAATGCACGGGCGGATTTATGACCTCAAATCTGATTGGGCCAAACATTTGGAAGGTTCTTATTTCCCCAAAAACATATTGAGACAGGCCAGTAATCCACGGGTTGAGCTTTGGTATCTGAACAACACCAGTCGAGAGTTGGTTTGGTCAAACCATGACGACACCCAAATTGTGCGGTGGGTTGTGCGCGAGTACGGGATCGCCTTATATGGGACGAAGCCAAACACCCTGATTGACCCAATCTCCGCTGATGACTTACGGCAGGAAATATTGAAAAAAATGCAAGCTTGGACGCAACAAATCTTTGCCGACCCAGAAGAAATGAATAATCGCTGGTATCAGCCGTACACAGTATTGAGCTATTGTCGAATGTTGCACACCTTACAGACAGGGCGAATCTGGTCAAAAATAGCTGGAGCGAACTGGGCGAAAGAGGCACTGGATCATAATTGGGAGGGTCTAATCCAGCGTGCCTGGGACGAGCGGCCTAACCCATCATTGAAAAGCCAGCAGAAAGGCGACCCAGCTGACGTTAAAAGTACATTCGACTTTGTGCAGTACGCACTTCTGGTTGCAACAAAACCTGGAACGTAATTGCTCACCTCTCAAAAAAGGACTGGTTATTCAGGAAACTTGTAGGAGGCTGCTCCGTCAGCCGATTTCGCTGGCGTTTCAACCTTGAAAACATCGGCTGACGGAGCAGCCTCCTACAATTACCCTCTTTTGAATTTACTCCGCGCCCTCTGCGCCGTCAACTGGTTGCTGCGGTGAGAAATCATAATTGTTAAAAGCAAAAAAACAGGGTCAAATCGTTGACATTGGTGTTGGTGGGGCCGGTCAGGAGTAAATCGCTCAAACTTTGGAAGAAATGGTAAGCATCGTTGCGGGCAAGAAAAGCATTGGCATCCAGGCCCAATGCTGCCGCGCGGGACAAAGTATCAGCTTCCACAATCACCCCGGCTGCGTCGGTAGGGCCATCGCTGCCATCGGTTGCCAACGGTATCAGCATAAAATCGGTGTATCCAGCCAGAGCCAGAGCCGCCGCCAACCCCATTTCCTGATTACGCCCACCTTTGCCATCGCCGCGCACCGTCACCGTAGTTTCCCCACCCGCCAGGATACAAGCCGGACGCGCTAGAGGCGTGCCATAAGTCAAAATTTCTTTAACGATACTTGCCAGCCCCCGCACCACTTCACGAGCTTCACCTTCCAAAAAGGTCGAAAGCAATAAAGTGTGAAAGCCAAGTGCCTGAGCAGCAGCAGCAGCAGCCAGTGCTGCCACCCGGTTATCCGCCACTATTACATTCTGCACCCGCTCAAAAATACTACCGCCTGGTTTGGGTGTATCTTCAACCGCGCCCGCCACCCCCCGCCGTAAATGTTCCAAAATAGGAACTGGCACAACATTAGAGTTCGTCAGGCCGAAAATTTCCAAAGCTTGCCAGGCGGTCTGAAAAGTAGCCGTATCGGGCGCAGTCGGGCCGCTCCCAATCACATCAAGCGGGCTACCCACCACGTCCGAGACAATTAAGCCGATATGGGTAGCCGGGGCAGCCAGACGAGCCAGATTACCGCCCTTGACCTGCGACAAATGTTTACGTACCGCGTTAATCTGGTTAATTGTCGCCCCGGCCCGCAATAACGCTTCGGTCAGGCTTTGCATCGCGGACAAAGTTACTCCCGCGACGGGCAGTTCCAGCAAAGCCGAAGCTCCCCCCGAAATCAGGCTAATCACCATATCCTGAGTGGTCAAACCCTGGAGCAATTCGACAATTTGTAGTGTCCCAAACGCTCCGGCTTCGTCCAAAATGGGGTGGCCTGCTTCGTGAATAATAATCGGGCCGCTTTCCTCGTGCGGGGCTAGACAGTAGCCATATTTGACGTTGACCCAGCCCGCCGTAATACGTGCGCCCAACAGCTGATACAAACCCGCCGCCATCGGCGCACTGGCCTTGCCCGCCCCCACCACAATTATCCGGTTGTAATCGTTCAAATTATAGCTGCGGTTTTCTACCCGCAACTCGCCCGTCGCTTCATAAAAGTGCAAAGCATTATGAATAGCCGCGCCCGGCTCTACCGCCTCCAGTGCTGCCGACACTACTTTTAGAGCCACCTCGCGGCGGGCGCGTCGCTCCGGCTCAACCTGGAGTAAGGTTTCAAATTTATTCATCATAATCATAATTTTTTGAGAGCCTGGATTTTTGCCAGGCGCACGAGATGGTCAAGCATCAGGTAATGGTCAAACCTCCCCTATAAGTCATTGTCGGTTTGATGTTGTGAAGCTATATTATGCCACACTTTTTTGCGTGCTGTTTCCGTAGTAGTAGCCAACGGATAAATCCGTCGTCTAAGCGACCCAAACCTGATTTATCAGGTTCTAGCAACACGTTCGGGTACCCCCTGGGTGGTGTTTGAGGTGTATAGACGATGGTTTACCTGCACCCGGCACGGGTGAACCATTGGCGTTCCCCACCCCACAAATACCTGACCTTGTAAGGCCATCGCGGGCGTGCTAAAATAACCTGGCAAAGATACGGCGACCCAGGAATTTGTCAAACGTTACGGCGGCAATTCATCAGCTTGAAGGGAGTGGCCGAGTAATCAACCTACTTTTTGGCGGTGACATCATTGGAGGCGGAGGCGGTCAAATCTATAGTTAATCCGTCGGGCCAGACGCAGAGCCGCAACTGGTTGTCCCACTTTTTCAATCTTCTGAAACAGGGTCTGGCATTGTGGCCCGTCGCGCTGGGTCATTTTCTGCTTACCTGCCTTTTCACCTTCCCGCTTATTTTTCGCGTGGCCGATAGCCTGCCTGGTTTGCTTCTGGAAGACCGCGACCAGAATATTTGGAATTTGTGGTGGGTGCGCCAAAGCTTGCTACACCTTAAAAATCCCTTTCACACCGATTATATTTATTATCCGGGCGGGGTCAGTCTTTATTTTCACACCCTGAATTTCATGAACGGGCTGTTGAGTTTGCCCGTTCAGCTGGTGTTCGGCACGACGGCGGCCTACAACTTCGTGGTTTTTTTCTCCTTCATAGCGGGCGGAGTGGGCGCGTATTTATTGCTAAAATATCTATGCGGCCACCATGCGGCGGCCTTCGTCGGGAGCATAGTTTTCGCTTATTCGCCTTATCATTTAGGTACGCTCAAAGGTCTGCTGCAACTGATTTCGCTCGAATGGCTGCCCTGTTACATTTTGTGTCTGCTATTGGCAACCCGTGAAACCAGTCATAAATTCCGCAATATCGCGCTGGCCTCCTTTTTCCTGTTTTGTACTGGGCTGACCGACTGGTATTATACTTTGTTTCTGCTAATGTTTACCCTTGTCTATGCTGGCTGGTGCATCGCTGGGCCGTTATGGGGTTGGTTCAGGCAGCACCGCAAGCCCTGGCCCGCGCTCAAAGGCTTTATTTTGCCCTTATTGGGTATCCTGGGATTATTTGGCATTGCGCTTGCGCCGATTCTGTTACCGATGCTCAAAGAGTTGGGTTCGACGGACTACTATTTGCCTACCAACAACGCGGCTACCGATTTTTCGGCTAACTTAGCCGCCTTTTTCGTGCCGCCTACTACTAGCAGCTTGCTTGGCGGTCTGGCCCGAAATTTTCCGGCAGAGTATATAACCGGGCCACTAGCCGCCCAGGTTTATCTTGGCTACATCGCCCTTGTTCTAGGTGGTATTGGACTGGTTTTTTGCCGCCGTGCGCGGTTTTGGGGCGTAACCTTTTTGATTTTTTGGTTGTTAAGTTTGGGGCCGCGTCTGCAAATCAACGGTGACAGTCCAGGCTGGCCCATGCCGTTTGCGCTTATCCAGAACTTGCCCATCATCAAGGTCTCGCGTAGTCCAGACCGCTTTATGGTGATTGCGATGTTGGCATTGGCGGTCTGCGTGGCGTTCGGGCTAAGTTTCTTGTTCCAGCAATCGGTTGACCACCCATTAAAGACTGCGAAAAGCCAAAAAAACTTCGGCCTAAATCGAAACGTTTGGTTGGCAAGTGGCGCAGGGTTATTAATAGTTTTGGAGTTTTTGCAAATACCTTATCCGGTTAATACCATTGAGACCTCGCAATTTTGGCAGCAGTTGGCCCAGGACAAAGACGATTACGCGCTGATAGAATTGCCGCCGCAGGGGGGGTTTTGGAGCGGTGGGCCACGTTTGGCGGCTCAGGCTGTGCATCACAAACGTATTTTCGACGGTTACATTTCCCGCGAGTTTGACCACCCTTTTTATCGTGATACGCCTGGTTTTGAGCAGTTGGCGGCTTTGCGCGACGTGCCAGAGGTTTTTACCCAAGTAAAAGGGGCGGGTTTGCCCGGTCAACAATCCTGGTACGACGCTTTCAACTATTACAAAGTCCGCTATATCGTGATTGATTATCCCCAAACCCAAAAACAACGGGATAGCTTTGACTTAGCCCAAAATCGGGCGGCGGTTTATCGCGTAATCGGCTCGAACGCCGCGCCCGCCTACCAGGATAAATTTTTGGAAGCTTATAAACTGCCAGTTTTAGCTGACCCACAGCCTTTTTTGCAGATTGGTGATGGTTGGTATGCACCCGAAGCGGACGCGGCTGGCCCCGGCGTGCATCGGTGGGCCAAAGGCGCGGCCACGCTTAATACCATATGGGTTGGGCCAGGTAGCCACACAGTTACGCTAAGTTTGAAAATGGGTTTGTTAGCCACGCCCCAACCCTTGACGATTGCGCTGAACGGGCAGCAGGTTTATAGCGGGGTTTTGAATGGCCCGCCCCAAACTATCGAGCTACCGCTAACCTTGCCAGTCGGGTCAAGCCAGCTAGATTTTAGGGTGGCTGGGGTGGCTCAAACGCCCCAGGCTTTGGGGATGGGCGGCGATACGCGGCCACTTTTGTTTTTTATTGACCAGGTGAGCTTGAAATAAGGAGAGATTTAAGATGCCAAGACTAATTCTGGCGCGGCACGGCCAGACCGACTACAATCTGGCGCGTCGCTATCAAGGCTCGGTGGATATTCCGCTCAATGCCACTGGCACGGCTCAGGCTCAGGAGTTGCGGGGGCGGGTGGCAGGTCTGCGGGTGGACGCGGCTTATTGTAGCGATTTGACCCGCACCCGCCAGACCAGCGCAATAGTTTTGCAAAATCATCCGTCGGGTCTGACCGCCAAGCCAACCAGTTTAATCCGGGAGGTTTCGGGTGGAACGTTTGAAGGTCTAACTTATGACGAAATCAAAGCCCAATATCCAGAAGAACAGCAGGCGTGGGAGGCTGACCGCTATAACGTGGCTGCGCCAACGGGTGAGAGTTTGCGCGATGTGCAGGTGCGCTTGCTGGAATTTTTGGAGATTGTGCAGAAGGAGCAGCCGGGCGAAAACCGCAATGTTTTGGTGGTGGCGCACGGTGGAATTGTCAGTAGTTTGATGTGCCAGCTGATGGGGACAGATTTTAATCGCCTGTGGCAATGGCGGGTGGATACGTGTTCCCTCACCATTGTAGATTTGTACGACAAGGGCGCAATTCTATCGCTGTTTAATGATATTTCACACCTGAAAACCGGGTTGCCGGGTGACAATATCTAGGAGTTGTGCTAGTTAGCTTTGTCCAACCTTCGGGTCATAAACGAAGGGTAGCGAAGGTGCGCCAATGGTTAAAACCATCGTCTATACACCCAAACCCACTCAAGTGGGTTGCAAACGGCCCAAGATTAGCCTGACAAGGTGGCTATTGTAACCTGCTTTAGCAGGTTTGGGGTGCCTAGACGATGGTTTCAACCATTGGCTAATTTCTAACTAGCACATCTCCCTATCTAAGGATTGGTAACTATTCAGGCTGTCATTCCGAGGAGTGAGGAATCTCTAACCCGGCCCTTGTCATTCCGCAGCTGAAAACCGGGTTAGAGATTCCTCACTCCGCGCTACGCAGCAACCAGTTGACGCTTCCGTTCGGAATGACAATACCTGGCTGAACAGTTACAAGTATTTAAGGATTATTGTAGGCGGCGCGTCCCCGTGCCCGCAATGTGGCCGACCCAACAACTATGCGGGCGCGGGGACGCG
>JBBQZT010000068.1:0-30530 GCA_038207455.1 Chloroflexia bacterium | reverse complement strand
AATGTGGGCTCGGATCTCACGTAAAAGCTACATCTGACCTTATTTTTCAAACAAGTGGCGGTAGAGGCCATGTCTGAAAACCTGGTTTACCCTAGCTATCGTGAGCGTGTAGCGGCTCTCAAAAATGGGTAAAGTCGAGATAAGGTTTCTTATTTTATCAATTGTTGGGTGCGGGCGGCCTGGGCGTAGCTGCGCCCCTTCCAATTCACGCCGCGCCCGGTGATGGAACGCCACATTGAGTCTGATAAGATGCCGCTAAACATCAGGGCGGCCAGGGGCGACGTAAAACTATAACGCTGGGGTACGCCTAATGCACCCATAATCCGGTACTGCGTGATGGCTTGCAGTCCTAATTGTAAACCGCTCAACCCAGCCCAAAGTTGCCACCGGGCGCGGTTCTTATCCTTAGCACGGAGTAATTTTAGCAGAGCATAGACCAATTGTAAAAGCGGCAGCACACCTCCCGCCAACATTGCCAGCACAAAAAACGGCACACTGAGATAGGCGGAACGGCTGCCCACAAAAGCGTTTTTGCGCCAGCCCCGCCAGATTTCACCCAAATTCTGGTACATTCGCACCGCCATCAGTTCGCGCCCGTTGCAAAGACAAATACGCCCGCCACTCGCCTTGATTGCCAACGCCATATCGCGGTCATCTAGCAGGCTGGCTTTGAGTTTGCCACCGTAGCCACCTACTCGCTCATAAGCAGCGCGGCGCAACAACAAAAACTGTCCGTTGGCTATCGCCAGCTTACTAGCGGGGGAGTTCACCTTTTCCGCCGGGTATTGCAGGGAGATACCGAGCATCGCCAGGGGCATTAGCACCCGTTCCCAAAAGCTTTTTAGCTCCATTGTGGGTAAAATCGAAAATAGGTCACAACCTTCGGTTAGAGCTTTGGTAACAGCCCGCCGCAGAGCTTGGGGTTGATGGACGGTATCGGCATCGGTGAAAAGCAACCACTGGGTCTCCGTCGCCGCCGCCTGGCTACCCATTTGCATAGCGTGGGGTTTACCGGCCCAACCCGGCGGTAGTGCGTTCAAATGCAACACCTGTAAACGTTTACCGTTTGCGCTTGTGGTCAGTCCCTCCAGGATTTGAGGGGTTGCATCCTGACTACCATCGTCCACTGCGATTACCTCAAAATGCGGGTAATCCTGGGCCAAAAGCGAGACCACACAGCGTTCGATGTTAGCGGCTTCATTGCGGGCCGGAACTATAATCGAAACGGGGGGCAAAGCTGACTCGGCCAGGGGCGTGTCGGTGTGCCAATCATCGGGCCGGGCCAAAAGTCGAATAGGTTTCCACAACAACAGCCCCGTCCCCGCCGCCACAACGGTCTGACCAAGCAGCCACCAATCTATTTTTTTCAATTCCATCTTTTAAGCATCTTCCAAATCAGCTTCCACTGATACGGGCGGCCTGGCAGGGTTGGTCGCCTGCTCCAACAGCAGAGCAAATTTCGTTACCAGCGTCGAGTTAGGTACAGCCCGCACCGCCCCTACCTGACGAGCGCGACGCAGACTTTGAGGGTCGGTGTGGCGGCCAAAGGCCAGCACTGGCACACCGTGCGTCACTGCCTCCTCAATCAATTTATAAACTTCCACCTGGGTCGCCTGTAAATCCAGCAGAACCAGGTCGGGCGGTGTAGCTTGTAGCCGCGCCCGAAAATCGGCTTCGCTTCGCACAAATAGCCCTTGCCACTGCGGGCCACTCTCTACTTGAGGCAAGCTTTGTACCGCCGCCTGGATTTTGCCCACAAAAAATAAATCTTTGGTCAAAGCTAATAAAGTCTTGATAAACGTCGCTCCTTATCATACAAACCTTTGCAAAGCCGCCACCACGATTTGATGTAATAACGGGCGCGGGCTGGCGGCTAACTTTTGGAGCTTACCTAGTTCGTCGTCCCGCCAATCTGGACGAACTGTACCCACGCGGCCATAACTGGCGGCGGCCAGACACGGCCATAACTCACCCACCGTTTCAACATCGGCCAACCTTGCCCAACCATCTAATAAATTTTCCAGGGCGGCGACAGGTGGGTTGACCCGCGTCACAAGTTGGCCTACCAAAACGGCGAAAGCCTCGACCAGTTCCAAATTTATCTTACTATCAGGTAAATGACCGTGTTCGCTTAAATATTTCTCAAGCTGCTCGGTTTCACCGTCCGCTAAAGCTTGTGCCAATAATTGTTCCAACATTAGCCGTTAGCTCTCTTCGTCCCGACCTTGTTCGTTACCGTGTTTGAAATTGCCAGTGATTTTCGCCATTACCAGTTGCGCCTGTTTATCTTCAAGGCCGGAAATTTTTACCACAAAGTTTTGGGCCGCTTTATCCTTCAAAATCATTATCTGCTTACCGTGCCAGGCAATAAAAACTTTGCCATCTTTACTGACCCGATAGCTGAAAACTTCTGCGTCGAGTTTGCCACGCTTATCTATTTGGCTCATATTTTCCTCATAAGGTCAGGGTGCCGAGCGCGATTTGAACCGCCCGCTTTTGAATTTCAAGTGACAACGCGGGCGCGTCCGGTTTGCCTGTAGTCTGAGTCAGTTCGGGCGTGGCGGGCAAATGGATAAAACCGCAGCGCATTTCTAAAGTCTGGGTCGCCGCTAGATGCAGCCCGCCATACATTACCTGATTGCACAAGTACAGCCCGGCAGTGTTGGAGATATGGGCCGGAATTTGGGCCGCGTCCAAAGCAGCTTTAATTTGGCGAATTGGTAGCGTCGCCAAATACGCGGTAGGCCCGCGCACGTCTATCGGCTCGTCAGTTTTGAGGTTTCCAGCGTTATCCTGAATTTGCCAATCCTTGAGGTTGACGGCAATACGTTCGAGTGAAATACCTTCGCGGCCAAAAGCCAAACCCAACAAAACTAGGGCAGCGGGCCGATACTCCTGCACAATTTGGGCCAGACGTAGCGGCGCAATATCGGTATCTACGGGCAGCACAAAGCTTTTGACCACGTAATCCCCAACTTCGCTACCGTCCAATTGGCGGGCGATTTGCTCCGAAGGGTTTTGGATGTAGCCACCAAAAGGCTCAAATCCGGTCACAACGATTGTTTTAGAATTTTTCAGGTGACGTTCCTTTCCAGCTTTTCTGATTATTAAAGCTGCTTTCTACAAACGCGGGTCAACGGGTTCGCTTTCCAACGCTAATACTCCAAAAGTACATTCGTGAACCCGCCGCAAAGGTTCGTGCCGCACAAAACGTTCCAGCGACTCCGTACCTAAAGCGAACTCGCGCAGAGCCAGCGAACGTTTGGCTGATAGACCCCGCGAACGCAACTGCTCCAGATTTTCGGGCAAGGTGTATTCCGGGCCATAAATAATCCGCAAATATTCGCGTCCCCGACATTTGACCGCAGGCTGCACCAGACCGTGCTGCCCTTTTGTCACAAAATCGAGCGGCTTAACCACCATACCCTCGCCGCCGCGCCCGGTCAATTCTTCCCACCACGCGATACCCGCATCCTGGCTGCCTGTTTCGCTCAAGTCTATCAACTGGTAAGGTGTAGCCAGCAACAATTCGGGGTCGGCCTGACATATTTTAGCCAGCGTTTCCATGTGCCAGACGTGGTTCTGGTTAGTATGCACGCCACCCTCGGTTGCCAGCAGATGAAACGGGGCAAGCTTGAGGTCGGCTACACTCTTGACGGGCCAGCAATAATGCCGATAGGCGTTGATATAGCGTGTGTTCAGGTCGGCCCGCGTCTGGTAACGCTCCAACAATTCTGTCACCTCACTTTGCTTCGCGGCAGCTTGCGTCAACGCCTTAACCGCTCCAGCTAAAGCTGCGTTGCCCGCCGCCCCTACCGCCGCGTATTGCCGCCGTACTAACTCTTGAGCTTTGGCCGACCAGGGCAGCAACTCGCAATCCAACGCCACCCATTCGGTCTTAAATTCGGCCCAAAAGTCCGTCGCATCCAAAGCCGCCCGCACCCGACTTAAAAATTCGGTTTCGAGCGCAAAGTCATCAAAAAAGCGTCGTCCAGTCCGCGTATAGCAGATACCAAAGCCCTCGCCCACCACACCGAAGCGTTCACGGGCAGCCTCGGAGTCACGACAAACTATCACAATGGCCCGCGAACCCATGTGTTTTTCCTCGCACACTACGGCAGACACGCCTTCGGCCCGATAGTAGCCAAAAGCTTCGGCAGGATGTTCCAGCAAGTCCGGCACTTTGGTAGTCGCGCTAGGCGACATAGTGGGCGGCAGGTAAATCAGCCATTTCGGGTTCGCCGCAAAACGGCTCATCACTTCCAGGGCGGCAATCGCGTTTTCTTCCCGAATCATAATATTCGGGCGCAAACGTGTATTAACCAGCCGTTTGCCCAACACATCCTCAATATCTAACACGTCATCTTGCTGTTGTTGGGCCGAAAGTACCACTTTAGCCTCGGTGGGTACAAGCGGTTTGGGCGAGTCATAATAAACCTGGGCAGCCTGAACCGACACCAATTCTTGTTCAGGATAGCGCAAAGCCGTTAGTTTGCCGCCATACACACAGCCAGTATCCACACAGATGGTGCGGTTGAGCCATTCCGGTTCGACAACGGGTGTATGTCCATAAACCACCATCGCTTTGCCCCGATACTCCGCCGCCCAATTATAACGCACGGGCAAACCAAACTCATCGGTTTCGCCCGTCGTCTCACCATAAAGGGCGAAATCGCGCACCTTGCCCGAACCACGCCCCTGCATCTCCTCCTTCATGCCCGCGTGCGCCACCACTAATTTGCCATCGTCCAGCACGTAATGACTGACCAGGCCATCCATAAATTGGGCTACTGCTTGCTTGAATTCGACAGGTTCGGCTTCAAGCTGGGCCAGCGACTCGGCCAGGCCGTGCGTAATATGCACCTGTTTGCCCTTGAGCTTTCGCATTAGCTTCATATCGTGGTTGCCTGGCACGCTCAATCCGCTCCCTTGCTCCACCATTTCCATCACAAGGCGCAACACATCTGGCGTGCGCGGCCCCCGGTCAACCAAATCCCCCAAGAAAACCGCTTTGCGCCCGGCCGGGTGTGTCACCACAAAGTTTTTCACCTCGCGGGACATAGGAGTGTCTAGAATAGAGCTTTTCGCATCTACAGTTGTTGCTCCATTTTGTTCATTTGAAAATTCCTCTGCGTCGTCAACTGGTGGCTGCGCTGAAAGCTCGGTTCGGATTTGATAACCCAACTTCTGCAACAAAGCCACCAACTCGTCAAAGCAACCGTGAATATCCCCGATAATATCAAACGGGCCGTGTTCGTTTTTGCGGTTGTTCCAAAGCGGCTGGCGTTCGATAGTAACCGCTTCGACTTCTGCGGGCGTATCCAGCACAAAGACGTGCCGAAAACCCTCAAGTTGCAGACCGCGCAAACTCCGACGTAAATCCTGACTCTGGTTGCGAACGACGTGGGGCCCAAACTGGCGGTCAGGACGGGATTGATTGCGCTCCTGGCAAAGCTTTTCAGGCATATTCAAAACAATGGCGACTGGCAGCACGTGATATTCGCGGGCCAACGCCACTAAAGGCTTCCGGGCTTCGGGCTGGACATTAGTGGCATCAACTACCGTCAATTTTGCAGCAGCCAGCCGTTTGCGAGTCACGTAATGCAATACCTCGAAGGCATCTTTGGTGGCGGACTGGTCATTTTCGTCGTCGGAAACCAGCCCCCGGCAAAAATCCGAAGACAGAATCTCTGTTGGCTTGAAATGCTGGCGGGCAAACGAAGACTTGCCAGAGCCACTCGCTCCCACCAGCACTACCAGGGCTAATTCGGGAATAGCAATTTTCATCTTAACACCTTCTCACATTCCTAGAATATAACGCACCGCAGGGCTGAAATCTTCCAGGTTGGTAGGTGGCAGTTTGGTAGCATAAGTCCGGTTTTCACGGGCTATAAAGGAACATTGCAAGGCCCGACGATGATTTTGGCTTTGGTTGCGCGTGCCACTGTGCCAGATATGCGAGTTGAAAATCAGCAGCGAACCCGCTGGGGCAATTGCCAACACCTGCCGGGGGTGATTGCTGGCCGGGTCTGCCATCCGCTTATCAATTTTACCGTACTCGCGGTGAGAACCAGGTACAAGCCGGGTCGGGCCGCTCGTGGCCGTGAAATCGTCCAACAGCCAAAACGAATTGACCACCTGGAAAGGTTGTCCCGGTGCAAGCTGCATCCAATCGGTATGCAAGCCCTGTTGCCCAAAGCCCGGCAAAGGGTCACGTCCGGCCAAATCCCCCACTCTAAAATCGCGTTTCAAAAAATGATAAACGGCGGCCAGGAGTTTCGGGTGGGAATAAACGCGCTGGAAAATTAAGCCTTTGTCCACCAATCCGTCTATATGGCGCGTGCCAGTTTCGGAGCGGGCTTGGCTATCCGCAATTTTGCCTTGTTCACACATCTGCTCGAATGCCACCCGTAGCTGTTTAAGCCACGCCACGTCAATCATATTTTGCAGGATAAGGAAGCCTTGTTTGTCCAAAGCCTTCTTTTCGGCAGCAGCAAGTGTATTCTCGGTTACGCCTAGCTCGCTCAAAGCTTCTTCAATATTATTTATTATGGTTGTTTCCATTTAGGTTTCTTCTCTTTTGTAACTGTTCAGTCCTGTGTTGTCTTTTGTAGGAGGCTGCTCCGCCAGCCGATAATCTCCCGATGAAACGACAGCAAAATCGACTGGCGGAGCAGCCTCCTACAAGTGGCCGAATGGTTACATTTTTCTATTGATATTTAGCACCAGCGCACTGGATTGCCAGTTTCAACCGCCGCCAGGAAAATCCTGGTAAGCGGTTCGAGAATATAGGCAAATTCCGACGCACCTATTTTCCGAGTCTCTATATGTAGTAAGGTTGGGTAGTCGAGATGAACTTTGCCCTCAGCGTTCTTTTTTTGTCCATCCGGCCAGGGCGTATTTTTGCTGATAGCAACTGTGCAGATAAATTGCTGCTCACTTGCCAGGTCAGTGTAAGCTACCCGGCCCTTTTCACCATTGCGGGTTAATTCCGGTTCAAATAAGCGTTGCTCAAAACGCATCGCCCGAAAAACCTCTTTTTTCGGCTCGTGGGCAGTCACGATAAAAAACCCGCGCTGGTCAAACCCGAAATTTAAGCCTATAGAACCAGCATAAATGAACAAACCGCCATAACTGGCAATATATTCGTGCAAAGTTTCTCCAGTAGCGGTCTCAACCAAAAAAGTATTGCTTCCCAAATCTGCTTGCTGCTGGAAGTATTCCAACTCTTGCAAAGCCTGGGCTGCCAAAGCCGCCGACATCACGCCTCCATTACCATCGGGCAATTCTGCCTGGAGAGTGGGAAAATGTTGCCAGCCTGCTTTTTTAAGGGCTTCCTGGAAAGCGCGGTAGCCGCTCCAATTTGAAATATGTTCATCGCCATATTCCATGCGCGGGTGTTCACAACAAGTTTCCTTCCACTTCCAGAACAACCGATAGGCGGCTGGGTTTTCAACGTAGGGTACGCTCAAGCCTAAATAGCCTTCCTCATCAAGCACGATGAGTTCAGGATAAGGGGGCGGAGAAGCGCGGCCCTGTTTGTAACAATTGCAGATTACAGTGGCATCAAGTCCCATAACTGAAAATCCCCATTTGGGTCGGCGGCCCAACTATTTCATCAACCGGGCCGATGGGCAGGAAACGCACGCTGTAGCCGAAAGTTTGAGCCACCCGCCCGGCCCAACTTTGAAATTCGGCCCGTGTCCACTCGAAGCGGTGGTCTTTGTGGCGCAGCTTCCCGGCGGGCAAACCCTCGAACTTGACGTTATATTCAACGTTCGGCGTAGTCATTACCACCGTGCGGGGGCGGGCGAACTCGAACAAAACCCGCTCGAAAGCCGACAAACGGGGTGGGTCTAAATGCTCGATAACTTCCACCACTGCCGCCGCATCATACCCCGACAAGCGGGTGTCACGGTAGGTTAGCGAACCCTGGATCAGTTTGATGCGTTCGGCTTGTCTGTCAGGCATTCGGTCAAAATGCAAACGCTCCTGAGCCATTTCCAGCACCCGATGCGAGGTGTCCATTCCCACAATTTGCTCGAATATTTTGTCCGCCAACAACGCTTGCAAAAGACGACCCTCGCCACAGCCCAAATCCAGCACTCGTTTCGCCCCACCTTGCTTGAGAGCCGCCAGCACCGCTTCCATACGTTGCTCGTTCAGACTAAGCGGCTTTTCGACGGCTTCTTCCTGATGGGCATGGGCTTGTTCGACTTCATCCGTCTCTGGTTCGTTCTCTACCAATCGGGCCAACGCCGCCCGCACTAGATGACGATGTTTGAGGTAGCGGCTGGTAATCAAATCGCGGGCCGGGTGTTGAGCCAGCCAGCCTTCGCCACGCCGCAACAGTTTTTCCACTTCGTCGTCGCCCACCCAATAGTGTTTATCTTCGTCCAGCACGGGTATAAGTACGTACAGATGGGTCAGCAAATCCGCCAGCCGACAACGAGCTTCCAACGTCACGGTGTAATATGGACTGTTTCCCCAATCCGGCACGCTTTCGTCCAACAAAAAGTTTTGGGCCGTGACCGTATAGCCCAACGGCTCGAACAAACGTCGCAGCAAACTTTCGCCGCCTCGACACGGCACTACTAATAGCTGCGCCCGTAACGGAATTTGGGCCTGGGCCAGTGCGGGTCGCTCCTTGCTGCGTCCGGTCATGGCTTCCCTGAAAACCTGGGCGATTGCTACGCTCAAAAACGATGAAGCCACATAAGGTCGGTCATTCACGTACTGCTCCATCGCCCCATCGCCCGCGCCGCGTCCCCGCACCAGACCCACCGGGTCAACATCCAAGAGCAAAGCCGCCGTGCAAATATCAGGCTCTGCCTGGGGGTAAAAAACGTGGGCCTTGCCAAACGAAAGCGGAAACGATTGTAAGCGGGCCGGATTTTTGTGCAGCAAGTATCCCAAATCGGTGGCGGGCGCGTGGGTTGTGGTAATGGTTAAAAGCATCTTGTCCTCATCAATAATCTTAAAAGCCTTATTAGCTGATTGTAGTATATAAGAAGGTAAGAAACTTGTCAAGCGTTTATTGTTCAGAGTGCTTGAAAACTAGCAAATAGATGAGTAACCAGATAGACTACATCTATACCAAATCTGGCTAGATATTGTATAATAAGAGTATGCCAAAAATATTAACTATTCAAGATTATTTGAGTGCCGACGAACTTGAAATGCGTTATAAGCACGCTACCAACTCCGTCGAACGTAGTCACTGGCACTGTTTAGGGTCGTTGGCTAGTGGTTTAAGAGTGCCTCAAGTTGCCATCACTACCGCTTATTCAGCCCCTGGATACATCAATTAGTGCAGCGTTATAATGAACTTGGCTTGTCCAACGTCTTAAACTACCCGATGCTAAACCTTTACTTACTCCCCAATTGCAAGCACAATTAAACCAAATCTTGCAACAACCCCCACCTGATAAGGGTCGGTGGACAGACCCCAAAGTCGCTGATTGGATTAGCAATAAAATAGAGCGAAAGGTAGCTAACCAACGTGGCTGGGATTAGCTTAAACGCTTAGGTTACAGCTTGCATCAACCCCGTCCTCACTACGTCCGAGCAGATGAGCAAGCCCAGGCCGAGTTTAAGAAAACTACCGATACGAGTAGCGGAGTTACAAAAAGCTTATCCACAAGCCCAAATTGAGGTATGGGCTTATGACGAACATCGCCTGGGTTTACAGCCAATTAGCCGCAAAGTTTGGGCTAAACGCGGAGAACGGCCAGTCCAGCAAGTAGAAATCCGGTATCAATAGTTGCATAGTGTAGCCATAAGTGCAGCCACTACTTTAGTGCGCCACACTACTTGCTATAGTTGGTGGCCGTTGGTGGATTGTTAATATGCAGCACCTAACCGGATTTGGTATTACAAAACAAATGAGCCAGCATCACCCGCTTTAGAGGTAATTCTGGCTCTTTTTTTATTTCTCGTTGCTTGGGGTTACGTCACTCTCTGAGGCGTGGGTCAAAAGCATCCCGCAGACCGTCCGCCACCAGATATACGCACAACACTGTGACAAAGAAAGCCAACGCGGGCGCATATACCAGCCAGACTGCTGAGGTGAAATAGTCTTTGGAGTTACTAAGCATATTGCCCCAACTCGGTATGGGGATACTGAGACCAAAGCCCAGGAAGCTCAAGCCTGACTCCAGTAACATCGCGCCTACCACATCAAAGCCTACCTGCACCAACATGAGGGAAATAACGTTGGGCAAAATGTGAACACCCATCAAACGGGTATTGCTGGCCCCGGTCACACGAGCCGCGTCTATATAATCGCGGTTACGTAAGCTGAGTACCGCCCCGCGTATAAAGCGTGCGCCACCTGTCCAGCTAATCAAACCAATCGTAAGCGAAAGGCTCAAAACATTTGGGGCAAAAAGGGTGGACACCACCAGGAGCAAAAATAGTGTCGGGATATTTTGCAACACCTGCACCACAAAGTTGATTAAATCATCAACCCAGCCGCCAAAAAAGCCTGATACTAAACCGAGGGTTGTGCCAATTACGACGGAAATGGCGGCGGTCAGAAAGCCCACGCTCAGGGAAACTTGCCCACCATAAATCAAGCGCACTGCCAAATCACGGCCAAGCTCGTCTGTACCCAACAGGTGGCCGCCTTGCCCAGGGCTAACGGGAGGCTGTAAACCTTGCGTCAACAAATTAAAATCTATGGTGTCACGGTCTTGATGCAAAATATTAGCGGCAATCCAGGGTGCGGCGTAACTGATGACGGTAATAATAACCAGAATAACTAAGGTCACAACATTAAGTCTGCTGTGCATAAAACGGGCAAAGGAACTGGCAAAAAAGCTTTTTGAGACTTTTTTGCTACGTACCGGAGCAATTACGGCCCCTGGCATCGCACTTATAGGAGAGGTAGTCTGGCTCATAATTTTTTCCCTCTGATATCTCGCCGCCTGGCGTAGGCTCGGCCAACCTCAAAATTACTCGTAGCGTACACGTGGGTCAACCACGCCATAGCCAATATCCGCAATCAAGTTGCCTAGCACGGTCAGCACACTGAAAATAAGAAAGAGAGCCAGTAAGACCGGCATATCACGTTGCGAAACAGACTCCACCGAAAGACGGCCCATCCCAGGCCAGTTAAAAATTGTCTCGGTCAGAGCCGCGCCACCCAAAACGGTAGGCAGCAAGTAGCCAAAAATAGTTACCACTGGTAAAAGGGAGTTGCGGAAAACGTGCCAGCGATTAACCTGTTTTGCAGACAACCCTTTGGCATTGGCAGTCCGCACGTAATCCTGGTTCAAAACTTCCAGTGTTTCGGCCCGTACAAAACGCGAAAAAGCTACCAAACCACCAATCGAGAGCAAAGCTGCCGGAATTATTAAATGTAGAAACCAGTCGCCTACGCCTTCAGTACCTTGACCCTGGGGAAACCATTTAACCGTATTAGCTAGAATAATAATCACCACCAGCGAAAACCACCAAACTGGCATGGTACTACCCAAAACGGTCAAAACCCGCACCATTTTGTCGGCCAGTTTACCACGATGGCGAGCGGCATACACCCCCAATGGAATACCCAACAAACTTATTACATAGCTCACGAAACCTAGTTGCAGGGTGGGCCAAACGCGCCCGCCAATCACTTGCAGGGCTGGCAAGGTCTGACTATAAGAACGCCCGAAGTCCAGCGTAAAAACCCGAAACATCCAGGTGAAGTATTGCACAAAAAGTGGTTGATCCAAACCATAAGAAGCTCTGATGGCTGCAATAGTTTCAGGCGAAACACGCCGATTTTCTGCCAAAGCTGCTGCCGGGCCACCGGGCGAGATAGCAATCAACAGCCAGCTAAGGCTCATGACAGCCCAAACTATGAGCAGTGATTGCAGGACTCTGCGAATAATAAAACGCCGCATTTGCTTGTTTCCTTACTAACAGACTACCCAATTATCACAAAACCATTCAAATAAGCGGTAGGCGGCGCGACAGATTCTTGCACCATCGCCAACGGTTTACCCCTGCCGGGCACGGGTGAACCATTGGCGGACTAACACAAAAGACTGACGCGCACCTAATTGTTACCATTACTTGTAAGTTATCTACCCCTTGCTGGCGAGTAAAGGGCAGATAAGCTATAAAATACTACTGGCTAACGTACCAACGGGTCAGTGCGTCATTGTTCGCCAGAGCGGTGTTACCATCGGCCTTCGGAGGAACGACTCCACCTGTCTTTTTGTCGAATAAGCTGAAGTCAGCAATGTTCCACAAGAAGAATAATGGGCTATCATCATTGATAATCTGCTGGGCCTGGTCGTAGATGGCTTTGCGCTTGGCCGGGTCGAGTTCTTGACCACCTTGCTTGAACAAGTCATCCAGTTTAGGGTTAGAATACTGGGTGTTGTTTTGAGTACCACCAGTGATGATACTGGCCTTGAAAGCATCAGGGTCAATACTGCCACCTACCGCCGAAAGCGAAATGTCGAAATCGTGAGCAGCCAGTTGCTTGGTGTAGGCCGCGAACTCCTTAACATCAGGTTTCACGGTGATACCCAGTTGTTTGAACTGCTGCTGCATATAGGTCGCAATAGCCACACGGGGCTTGCTGCTGGAGGTAGTAATAACGGTGATGCTGACGGGCTTGCCGTCTTTGCCCAACAAGTTGCCACTCCCGTCCAGCTTGTAACCGCCGTCGGCCAGAGTCTGCTTGGCCTTAGCCACGTCATACTGGTAAGGGTTGATACTCTTATTGTAGAAGGGGCTTTGCGGGTTCATAAAGCTCAACTGCGCTACGCCGTGACCACCCTCAGCCAACTTAATCAGGTTATCGCGGTCAGTGGCATAGTTCAAAGCCTGACGGAAAACTTTATCGTCCATTGGGGCGCGTTTGGTGTTGTACTCTACCATGCGGAAAGTACCATCAACCGCCGACCAATCTACTACGTTCAGGTTAGGGTCAGCTTTGGCCTGGGCATACGAACCAGAAGGGAAGTTTTCCGCCCAGTTAGCCTGTCCGGTTTTGACCGCATCAATCACAATCGAAGCATCGCCACCTTTGTAAATAACCTGGTCGAAGTTGGCTTTGCCGCGATACCAGTTCGGGTTTTGCTTCAAAACGGCCTGACCGTTGGGGTCGTAGCTATCAATGCTGTAGGGGCCGGAAACTACTGTCGGCTTCAAAATTTCAGGGTTCTTGGTAGCGTCGCGGAAGGGCAGGTTCTTCCAAATATGCACCGGAACTGGAGTCACGTTAGCCGCATAGCCGAGGGCTACAAAAGGTACATACAACTGGTCTAAGACCACGGTGATGGTTTTGGCAGTATCATCGGTTTTGAAAGAAGTGATTTTCTTCAAATCGTCCAAACCAACGAAGTCGTTATCCGGTTGTGTGGTATCCGACTTAATAGCGTTGTCGTAACCGAACTGATAGTCGGCAACCGTAATCGGCTGACCGTCGCTCCACTTGAGGTCGTCGCGCAACACGAAAGTAAAGGTTTTGTGGTCGTCGCTAACCTTCATACTCTTGGCCGCTTCCAGTTCGTAGTTCAGGGAAGTGTGGTTAAGTACAATCAGGCTACCAGCGAAAATCAGGTTAGCCACGTCCGTCCAGGACTGGGTGAAGTCGCCATTGCTAGGATAGGGGTGCAGCGTCGGGGCTAGTTTCGCCAGACTAATGATAGTGAACTTACCACCTTTCTGAGCGGGGAGCGCGGGCAAAGCGGCCTCGGTCTGCAAAGCATACGGGTCGGCCCCAGTTGCGCCAACAGCCGTGGTTGCAGCACCTGGAGTGCCAGCTACCGTCGTCGCAACAGCCGAAGTTGTCGCGGAAGTAGCCGTGGTTGCAGAGGCGGCTGTGGTAGCTGCTGTAACCGCAGCCGTAGTCGGGGCAACGTTGGTGGTAACTGCGGCTGTCGTCATAGCCGCCGTACTGGACATTGCAGCTGTCGAGGACATCGCGGCTGTCGTCATGGCCGCCGTACTCGACATTGCAGCTGTGGTAGCAGCCGCCGAGGTAGCCGCCGAGGTAGTGGCATTAGGGGTGGCAGTCTCACCGCAAGCGGCCAGAGCCAACGCCAGCATCATGCCGACCACCAGCATTTGAAGCTTTTTACGCATTAGAAATTTCTCTCCTTTTGATTAGCTAATAGCTTTTAGCTATAGCTATAAGTGATAAACATTTGCTCGATAGGTTAAGTAGTAGTTACTCCTGCTAACTTACTATCCGAGTCGAGCGGGGTATTTTCCCCAAAAACAGGACGTTGTTCGTGGTAACAGTAGGGCACAATCAGACCGTCCTTTGTATAAGGACACCGCCAATAAACAAACGTTACTGGGCCACTATCGCCATTTTGCCATTAGCAACATCACGGGCGAAGTGACAGGCCGAATAATGTCCGCCACCGATGTCCAACAAAGGCGGTTCTTGCTCTTTGCAAATAGCTTGCACTATGGGACAACGGGTATGGAAACGGCAACCGCTCGGTGGGTTGACCGGGCTAGGCACGTCTCCAGTTAAAATGACCCGTTCGCGTTTTTTCTCCACCTTCGGGTCTGGCAACGGCACCGCCGATAGTAAAGCGACGGTGTAAGGGTGGGCCGGGTGGTCGTACAGGTCATCCCGTTCGGCCAACTCCACCACTTTACCCAGGTACATCACCGCCACCCGGTCACTAATATGGCGCACCACGCTTAAATCGTGAGCCACGAAAAGATAGGTCAAACCGAACTGCTCTTGTAATTCTTCCAACAAATTGACGATTTGAGCCTGGATAGACACGTCCAACGCGCTGACTGGCTCATCGGCCACGATAAAAGAAGGTTTGGCGGCCAGGGCGCGGGCGATACCAATACGTTGCTTCTGCCCACCGCTAAATTCGTGCGGGTAACGATTGATATAATATTTGCTGAGGCCCACTAACTCTAGCAGGTTTTCCACCATTTCCTGGCGTTCTTTGCCGTGCGCGATTTTATGGATAATCAACGGTTCGGCGATGATATTGCCCACCGTCAAACGTGGATTGAGGGAAGCGGAGGGGTCTTGAAAAATCATGGTCATGTTGCGACGCATTTTTTTTAGGTCATCACCTTTGACCGAAGTAATGTCCTGACCGTTGAAGTTAATCTGGCCGCCAGTTGGTTTGTTGAGACGTAAAATAGCGCGGCCTGTTGTGCTTTTGCCGCAGCCACTTTCGCCGACCACCCCTAGCGTTTCGCCTTTGCGTACCTGGAAAGTCACGCCATCTACCGCCCGCACGGCCCCAACCTTGTGTTGGAAGAGAATCCCTTGCGTAATTGGAAAATGCACCTGTAAATTGTTTACAGTCAACAAAGCGTTGGGGTCGTTTTGGATCACACCACCGTCAGAACTATTTATTAAGACCGGACTGGTGGCTGGTTTGAGATTTTTTTCGCTCATCAGACTAACACACTCCGTTTCTCGGCTTCATTTGCCAGCGTTACTTCGTTGTGGCACGATATAACGTGTTTCTCGTAATCTTGATCGTTTTCCGACCCGGTTGGACGACTACCCCGGTCAACGCGCAAACCGGGTAGGGCCGTGTTTTGGGCCAAATGATTAAGTACGGGTACATGGCGCAGTTGCGGATAAACCGTGGAGCATTGTTCCAGCACAAAATCGCAACGCGGCACAAAGGGGCAACCTTGCGGCAAATCCAATAAATCTGGTGGTGAACCCTTGATGGGCAATAATTTATCCTGATGGTGGCTATCCATACGCGGGATAGATTTAAGCAGACCAAGTGTATAAGGCATCCGCGGATTGGCAAAAAGTTCTTCGGCAGTGGCAGACTCGACGATATGCCCGGCGTACATCACGTGGATGCGGTTAGCCATACCCGCCACTACCCCTAGCGCGTGGGTAATCAACATTACGGCGGCCCCGGTTTCGTCGCGCAATTTATTCAGCAGTTCCAAAATTTGGGCCTGAATGGTCACATCCAGGGCGGTAGTGGGTTCGTCGGCGATAATCAGTTTAGGGCGGCAAGCCAGAGCCATCGCAATCATGACGCGCTGGCGCATTCCACCGCTAAACTGGTGGGGGTAGCTTTTGACCCGGTCAGCCGCGTTAGGGATGTTGACCATTTTTAATAAATCAATACTTTCGCGCCGCGCTTGTTCCTGGGTCAAACCTAGATGGTTGATAAGTGGCTCGGAAAGCTGACGGCCTACGGTCAAAACGGGATTGAGCGAGGTCATCGGGTCTTGGAAAATCATAGCAATGTCGCGCCCGCGCACCTTGCGAATTTCTTTGTCGCTAAGTTTGAGCAAATCTTTGCCGTCAAACAGAATCTCACCGTCCACGATTTTACCAGGAGGGCTGGCAACCAGGCGTAAAATCGAAAGAGCCGTCACGCTTTTGCCAGAACCACTCTCACCCACTACGCCCAAAACCTCGCCCCGATCAATCGAAAACGAGACGTTATCTACCGCTTTAACCACTCCATCACTGGAGATAAAATGGGTACTTAAATTTTTTACTTCAAGCAAAGCAGGCATAGGCTTGATCCACCTTTTATCTTTCTTTTGACCTTTTGACTACTAATGGATTGAACAAATTCTAATGAGCTTTTTTGCCAAGCTGCCAAACAAGGCGTAACAATTTTGGTAATTTGCCAAACTCATTAGCAAAATCCTTGCCACCAAACGTAACGGAAGGTTAGCTTCAAATTAGATTTTGTTCCACCCCAAAAAGGTCAGTTGGTTTGTTCAAGTAATATGCGCTGAGTCCAGGTTGATAAATGGGTAGCTTCATTGCTACAGCTATAACCCGGTGGCTAACGTTCCGAGGATTGTCGGCGCAAAGGTCAATTTTAGAACAGAAACTTAACTTTTAGCTTATGATAATTTTATTATACAACATCGAACTAGAATGTGCAAACCTGTTGTTCACAAAAATCGTAGGCTTTATCCTCGTCGCTCACCTACACGCCCGCATCTGATTAATATATAGTGATTAATATATAGTCACTTAAAAAGTAATCAATCCCAGGCGGGCGGCGCGGCTGACGGCTTCGGCCCGGTTGGACGTGCCGAGTTTGGTGTAGAGCGACGAAACGTGGAATTTGACGGTATGTTCGCTGATTTGGAGCCTGCGGGCAATCATCTTGTTGGATTGGCCCTGGCTCAGTAGCTCCAAAACTTCTTGTTCGCGGCTCGTGAGCGGGTCGTCCAGGGTATCCGAGCCAAAATCCAGCGTTTCCACCATTGTGGGCGGGCGTTGGCCCAAAATTTGGTCAAGCAGACGGACGGGCAGCACCAGCAGACCTTGCGCCGCCGCCGTTACTGCCGCTTGTAATTCGGGGGCGGGGGCTTCGGCGGGGACAATCGCCCAACCGCGCAGCCGCATCAGCCGCAAAGTCCCCACCGCCCGTTCGTCATTTGATAGCAGCACGACAGCCAGTTTGCGGTTTTCGGTCAGGTTGCGAACTACCGTGTCGGTCAGCAGTTCTTCGTTTGCCACTATAACCGCGTCCACCCCGCTCAAGTCGGGTTGTTCGTCTAGCGTGGCCGCCTCGCCTACCACTTGCAACTCTGCGTTGTCCAGCATGAGCAAGGCCCGCAAACCGGCCCGCATCAGAGGTGTAGGTGCTGCTACAAAGAGACGTGTCATGCGCCTAGTTCCCGCCATTCCATCTTGAGACGGGCCGACTGGATGTTGTCACCGCGCAAAAGTTTTAACTCCACCGCATCATTGGTGTCGTTTTGGGCCAGACTGCTCATCAAGCCTTTGGGGTCGGCAATTGGCTTTCCGGCCACCTCAATCAGCACATCATCCACTTGCAAACCAGCTTTGGCCGCAGGGCCGCCCGCTACGATACTGGTGATTTTAAGCCCCGTTCCCAATTTGGCCCACTCGCCGCCATTGTTTTGGGTGCTAATCTTGACCTGCTTGACACCCAGGCCCAGATAGACGCGGCGATTGGCTACCCCTGCTAACCAATTGCTGGCAACGTGGCTCGGAATGGCGACGGACAAATCGCCGCCGAAAATCATAGCGTTGATGCCGATGACTTCGCCCTGGGCATTGAGGAGCGGCCCACCGGAGTTGCCGGGAGCAAGCCGCACATCCGACCTGATATATTGGGAGGTCTGACCGTCCCGCGAGACTTTAACCGTGCCTAAACCGCTCACGATACCCACCGTCACCACATCGCGTTCGCCCAAAGGGTGTCCCACCGCGAAAACCAGTTCTCCCACCCGCAACCGCGCCGAGTCGCCCACTGGCACGACAGGCAAATCCTGAGCTTCGATTTTAAGCGCGGCCAGGTCTAAAGTCGGGTTGCGGCTGGTTACGCGGGCCTTGAAGTCGCGTCCGTCCGGTAATGTCACCGCGAAAGTGTCGCCGCCGTTAGCTACCACATGGTTATTGGTAATAATCGTACCGTCGGCGTTCCAAATCACACCTGCCCCGATACCGCGCTTGCCACTATGTACCTGTACTACGCCGGGCCGCGACCCGTTCAAGATTGCCACTGTGTCTGCCGAAAAGCTATCCGGTAGCCCAGTGGTGCGCTCCGGCAAAGGGGAAATTTCTGCTTCTATTTCTGTAGTCATTATATTTTCCTTTATTTGAGTCTTCAGCCATTAGTAATCAGTAATCAGTCGTCAGTTGATGAACTTTAATATTTAACTCTGTATATGGTGGAAGCCAGAGTATCCAACGGTTGAAACCCACCCAGGGGGTACCCGCTATTCACCCCAAACACCACCCAGGGGGTACCCGAACGTGTTATTAGAACCGTTCGACAAACTGATTTATCAAGTTTGGGGTGAATAGACAATGGTTTACCTGTACCCGGCACGGGTGAACCGTTGGCGTTCTCTAGCCGATGATTTCAACCATCAGTGCATCCTAATATTTTCTGTTCATATATCAGTATAACCGCCTATAATCACATTGGTTTTGACTGACAACTGACAACTGATGACTGATAACTTAATTGCGCTGTCCGACAGTGACATTCAAGGTCTGGACATTACCGCCGCGTAATAGCTCCGCCTGGGTCTGCTTGCCCACCAAATCCCCACTCAAAAGTGCTTGTAAATGCTCGGCGTTAGTCAGAGGTTTGCCCGCGAAAGTCAGTAAAATATCTCCGACCAGCAACCCGCTTTTTTGGGCCGGACTGCCATCTTCCACTCGCATAATCAAAAGGCCGCTTTCCTGGTTGCGTCCGCCGCGTTGCGCCACTGGAATTGCCACGGGCTGGCTGCTGATGCCCAAAAAGCCACGTTTGATATAGCCGTGTTGGGCCAACGCTTCGCCAATCCGCCAGGCCACGCTCATCGGCACAATCAGGGATAATCCACCCACGAGTCCGGTAGTCAAAATACCCAAAACCGCCCCGCTTGCGTCCACCAACGGCCCACCTGAAAAACCAGGGTAGGGTATCGCGTCGGTACGGATATAGCGTTCCAGAGTCAGACCCCGCCCCAAGTTCAATGGCCCGCCTACCGCGCTCACAATCCCCACGCTTGCCATTGGCCCATCTTCAGAAGGGCGACCCACCGATAGCACAAACTGACCCACCCGCGCTGGTTGGTCTGCTAAGGTAGCAACAGGCAAATTCAGCCCCGCCACTCGCAACACGGCTAAATCACTGGACAAATCGCGCCCCACGAACTGAGCCGGAAGAGTGCGCTTGTCATGAGTCACAATAGTAATATCTTCTTCGCGTTCCAGCACATGGTCTGCCGTCAAAATCAAGTCCTGGCCGAACACGATACCACTACCGGGCTGGCGTTGCCGTCCGTTTACTAACACCAGCGAACGGCTGATGTGTTCCACTCCGTCGGCCAGCTGGTTCGAGAAAGCACTAACCGTGCTGGTCTGTTCAAATGTAGTTGTCATTAACTTATTTACCTTTCATCGTATCATCTCAAAAAGTAGGGGCGAGATTTATCACGCCCGCCTTGATAAGTGGGTACTGACCCGATGGGCGTGATAAATCTCGCCCCTACATCCCGAATTTCTGAGAAGATACCTTTCATCTATTATAATAAATTATCCAGTATAAGGCGGTGCTTCGCCCCAACCCCAACGCGGTACTGGAGCTTGCGGCGGCGGAATCGTACCGGGTTGCGAATTGGCTAAAGCGATGCGTGTTCCCCACTCAATATAAGCAACAAAAGCCGAACGGAATTCCGGGTCAGAGGGCAGCCCAGCTTCGTCCGCCGCCGCTGCAATTAACTGTACCCACCGTCCCCTTTGCTTTTCTTCCAGGCCCAGATTTAGGTGTTTTGAGAGCATATACGGATAGCCGCCGTGTTCATTCGTGTAAAGTTTTGGCCCACCAAAAACCTCTCCTAACCACAAAGCTACGTGGTGGGGGTGGTCAGAGGGCATATTTTCAAAAATAGGTTGTAAGAGTGGGTCTGCCAGCACATGGACATAAAATACTTTGGTCAAACGCTCCAAAGCGGGCGCACCTCCGGCCCATTCATAAACGGTAGGTACTGTTTTTTCGCTCATAGCTTGCTCCCTTTGTGTTATCATTTACAAAAGTGGTTGGTTGGGAAACCTGTCCCTAATATACACCCCTCCCAGGCTAAAAGGTATTAGCTAAACGGGTAGCTTGTCACCTGGACAAACAGGCAGTGGAGTTTAAGGCACAGACCTTGCTTCATGGCTTACGTATATAAATTACCATTTTAACTAGAGGCAAACATAGATGTTGGAATTGCAAACAGAAGATAAAACGCTTTGGAGAGGCGAAATCCAGCCGCATTTGGGTCTGGTTTGTATGACTCTTTCGGAAGAAGTGCGCTTTCGCACTATCACTCGCACCCACTACCTGAAATTCGGCCTGGAAGAACGACCCGCTATTCTGCGCGATATTTACACTGATAACTTGAAACGCACCCTCAAAGCCTTAACCTTTTGCGCCCTCAATCATATCAAATTATATCGCTTGTCTTCGGCTTTGTTCCCGTTCAGCGATTATGGCGAAGATGGTGGGATTGGGGAAGAAGTGCTGGAAAGTATGGCTGGGGATTTGGCGCAGGTGGGCAAATATGCCACCCAATTCAACATCAGGGTGGTGCAGCACCCCGACCAGTTCAATGTGCTAAGTTCTGATAGTCCACAAATAGTTGAAAATACGGTCAAAGCCTTGAGCCACCATAGCCGTTCGCTGGATTTGATGGGTCTGCCCCAAAGTGCCTATGCTACTATGATGATACACGGAGGCAAAGCAGACCGCAGCGCACGCCTGATTGAAAATATCGGCAAGCTACCCGATGGTTTGCGGAGTCGCATCGCCTTTGAAAACGACGAAAACGCCTACGACCCCCACAATATTCTGCAAGTCTGTCAGGCCGCGCACGTGCCAATGGTGTATGATGTGCATCATCACGTCTGCTACGCCAAACTCGAAAGCTACGAAGACCCTGCCATCGTGGAAATGTTGCTGGCCGCCCGCCAAACCTGGCCGCACCCCGAATGGCAACTGGTGCATCTGTCTAACGGCAAGGAGTTTTTTACTGACCGACGGCACAGCGACCTGATTGAGCTAATTCCAAGCTCGTATCGCACCGTACCCTGGATCGAAGTGGAAGCCAAAAGCAAGGAAGTCGCTATCCAGCATCTGCGCGAACTCTGGCCTGAAGCCGACTAAACTCTTTCCATAGAACACAGGTGATTACTCCCCTGGCGTAAAGCTTGGGGCAGCTACAGATTGGTTACTGATGGCTTGTAATCCCAAGCCAATTCTCAAGATATTACGGGCAGCGTTGAGGTCGCGGTCTATATGAAGCAGACAATCAGGACAATCGAATATCCTATCGCCCAAAGACAGCCTTTGAGCAATGTCCAGCCTGTGACCACACCCGCTGCACGTTTGCGACGTATAAGCTGGGTTGACTTTCACCATTACTCTACCAGCTTCCGCCGCTTTGTAGGTAAGATATTGAAAGAACATACTCCAGGCCACATCGCTAATACTACGGGCCAAACAATGCTTATGCAGCATACGGTTGATTTGTATATCTTCCACCGCTATCTGCCCGTAACTATTGATAATCTTTCGACTATGCTGGTGACTAAAGTTGTTTCGCCGCCAGCCGATACGTTCGTGGACACGGGCCACTACCTTACGTCGTTTGCGGCGGAGCGGCGTACCCTTTTCAGCTTTGGAGAGCTTACGTTGAGCGCGGGCCAGTGCCTTTTCTTCTTTGCGGGCAAAGCGGGGGTTTCAATCGCTACCCCGTCCGAGAGGGCAGCAAAGGTTTTAAGCCCTACGTCTATCCCAACGCTGTTAGCAAGTTTTGGCAGAATGTTCGGCTCACACTCTACCGAGAAACAGATGTAAAACTTGCCTGTAGCGGAACGGTTGATAACGGCGGTTTTAGCATAACCATTGAGCGGTCTATGCAGGACGATTGGCACATTGCCAACTTTGCTAAGTCTGACTGTGGGTTTAGCCTTGTTAGATGTATCCAGTTCAACTCCATTACCGTACTGACTGTAAGTGAGGCTATCGTACCGCCCGTAACTCTTGAAACGGGGATAGCCTGGAGTTTCACCACACTTGACGCGGCGGAAGTAAGCCTTGAAAGCCAGGTCAAGTCTGATGTTGACGTTTTGCAGACCTGACTATGGACACTAACCAGGGTGGGCCGCTCCACTTTGAGGGCTGGGATAAGGTTTTGCCCCTCATACAAACCGACATTGTGTTTATTATCTTGCCACTGGTCACGCCTGTATTCAAGCAGATGGTTATACAGCCAGCGACATTCTTCAAGCTGTTGACTTATGGTTCTTATTTGGTTTTTAGTAGGCATCAGCCTGTAATTATAGGTTTTAAGCATATTTCCAAACTTTTAAGTGATGGGCTATATTACAGGTTAAAAGAGCTTGTAAGTCAAACGTATCTAGTGCGCCCCTATCCCCACTGCTTATGCAGGGAGACTTAGGAGCGGCGAGGACTCGGAGTGTTAACAGCACGTAGGTGTCGCCCAAACGGAAAAAGTCAGGACATTCCCATATATCGCGGCCTAAGCCTGGGTCGCCCGCCGCAAAGATATGCTCGTACTGCCAGTGTATCAAATCCGGCGAAGAATAAAGCAAAACTGCTCCTCCACCTGCTTCGAAGCCCGTCCCGATTATCTGATACCAGACCCCAGCTTCTTGCCAGATACAATGGTCACGGAAGCCGCTTACTTCCAGTTCGGGAGGTGGGGCAGTTATAATCGGGTTGACCTGGCAGAAGTACCAGGTCAATAAACCATCGTCGCTGGTCGCCAGAGAGGGTAGCGGGGTGCGGTTTCGCCAACCCGTATAAATCAGCGACTGCCGTTTTTAAAAAATCTAGCCGTACCCGAACATCAGGTTTTAGCCTGGTTGCAACCTGAAAAACCCGAATACTTTGCCCCTGCCTGTTTTCCGGTCTTCAATTTGTTAGTGCCGGAAGGCCGCTATTATGGTTTTCCCATCTTTGGAGTGCCAGGCTTCAAATTTAGCAAATATCATCATTTCGAGGAAAGCGGCGAAGCGGAGTATCTAGCTACCGAACCCAACCAGGCAGACGAAGTAATGTTGCGCGAGTTTACCAGCCGCTATTTCCCCGATGGCGCAGGCCCAACCATGACGCTGGCTACCTGTATGTTTACGAATGCGCCGGACGGACATTTTATTATTGATACCCACCCCCAATATCCCCAAATTTCGTTCGCGTCGGCGTGTTCGGGACACGGTTACAAATTTGCCAGTGTCATCGGCGAGATTATGGCGGACTTGGCCGAACGAGGGGAAAGCCGCCACGACATCAGCCTTTTCCAGTTAGCACGTTTCAGAAACGGCGTAGCTTTACACCAGAATGTTACACCAAGTCAATCAAATAACAGTGGAGTAAATCGTCGCTTTGTCACATCGCCAGCCAGTAGTCGCTTCTCGCAACCTTCGGAACTTGAGGTGACTAAAGCTGCCTTGTATTGGGAACGCCACGCGATTAAGCCGTTTTGGTAAAATGGTGAAATTTCGTTCCAATGATACTCACACCTCGAATCCATCGGTACTGCGTAACCGTGCAAAATTATTCATCACCCCTGTGTTTTGGACATGGATACATCCGCGAATTTGTGGTAAGATTATGGCTGTCGGCTGTTAGCTGTCTAACTGTTAGTTTTTTAGGAGGTAGTAAAAATGCGAACGATACAACCCCGTCGGGTGGGAGTGGAAGAGGGCTTGAAAACGGGTCTGCGTAACGTCTGGAACCCGATTTTGCAAAGCGCACAATTAACAGATAAACCAGTTGGCATCAAACGTTTGGGCGAAGATTTAGTATTGTGGCGGGCTGGTGATGGTAAGCCGCGCCTTTTTACCGACCTTTGCCCGCACCGGGGGGTGAAACTTTCGCTCGGTCATGTAATTGATGGCACGCTCAACTGCTGGTATCACGGCTTTCAGTTTAGCGAGACGGGCCAGTGTATCGGTGTGCCAATCGAGGGCGGCGAATGTAAATTGTCAAAGCGGGTGCGGGTCAAGACTTATCCGGTTGAGGAGCGGGCCGGGCTGATTTGGGCTTATATTGGCGAGACCGATTTGTTCGTGCCGCCGCCCCTGGTACTGCCTTCAGAAATGGAAGACCCCAAATGGACGAGTTTTGTGTTTGAGGCTTCCTGGGACACCAACTGGCTGCTGCTGTTAGACAATCTGGCCGACGTGATGCACGCCCCGTATCTGCACGCCCGCAGCTATACTTTGGGCAAAGGTATCAAACACGACCATTTGAAAGTAATAGACTTACCGGATGGTTTCCGGGTGGAGCGCGAGAAACAGCAAGGGGTCAATTTTGATTGGGCCGAGTTCCACAACACCGGAGCGATTTGGTTCAAGCTAGACATTCCCTATCCCTGGTCTGCTGGGCCGGGTGGCCCCATGCGAATAGTGGGCTTTTCAATTGCGATTGATGACGAACACGCGCTGGTTTACTTCGTCCGAATGCGTCACGTCCAGGGCTGGCAGCGCACGCTCTGGCGCAACCTCTACAAAGCGCGTTTAGAAGGTAAATCGTTTCAGGTGGTGGAGCAAGACCGGGTGATTTTGGAGTCACAGCGCGGTTTGCAGTCCCGTCTGGCGGAACATCTTTCGCAATCCGACGTGGGAGTTATCCGGCTACGCAAGCTGCTGAATATGGAGTACGCTCGCCAGCAAGAGATTTACAACCGGGCCATTGAGTTTAGCATCGGCAATAGCAAAGCTGCCGAACTGGAGACCGAACAAGAAGATTTTGCACCTATCCAGGTAGAAGACGGCACGAACGAGGCGGTAGTTTTCAGCTAGAGGTTAAACCAGCCCATCAGCAGCAAACGGCAAGGAGGTTACAATACGATGTTAGTACAGGCCAGACCGATAACCATTGATGAGTTTGAGCAAATGGCTGAATTCAGCAATGGTCGTTACGAGTTGATTGACGGGAGGCTAGTTGAAAAATCTATGCCAGGGGATGAACATAGTAGAATTGCAGATGATTTGCTAAAAGCAATCTGGTTTTTCGATATGCACGAGAAGCTAGGCAAGGCGTGGCGTGAAGTAACGGTGCGAGTACGCGCAGATGAACGCAACGGTAGAGAACCAGATTTATCTTACGTGATAGCCAGTCGAGTACCCACGAAAAGTAAAGGCTCAATTGATGTTGTGCCAGATCTGGTAGTTGAAGTGTGGTCGCCTTCCGATGTTGCTGGTCAGGTCAACCTGAAATCCACCCGCGAGAAGATGCTATACTGGCCGGATAGCGGGGTGAAAATAACCTGGTGTATCAATCCCGCCGCCCAAGAAGTCGAAATCCTGTACGCTGGTCAAAAAACCCCTGCCAAAGTGTTGAGCCTCAAAGACACGCTCGAAGGCGAGGATGTGATACCGGGCTTCCGGCTAGAAGTAGCCAAACTATTTACCGCGATGTGACACCAGCAATAACGGGTTCATTATGCCAACGGTACAAGTAGGCCAAACAAAAATAAACTATCAGGAAGCGGGAACGGGCGAACCGTTGGTGCTGCTGCACGGGCTTGGCTCGAACTCGCGCTCGTGGCGGCATCAATTGGCGGGGCTGGCCCAAAGTTTTCGGGTGCTGGCCTGGGACGCGCCCGGTTACGGTTTGTCCGACGATTTGGCGGTGTTTGATGGGCCTGCTTTCACGATGGCCGATTTCGCGCACGTTTTGGGGGCATTCTTCGACGCGCTGAAGATTGACCAGGCGCATATAGTGGGGCATTCGATGGGCGGAGTGCTGGCCCTAGAGTTTTACCAACACTACCGGGAGCGGGTGAAATCTTTGGTGCTGGCGGATACCAACCGGGGCGGCGGTGCGAAACCCCAGGCCGAACGCCAAGCGACGCTGCAACGTCGTCTGCACGCCCTGGCTACCCAAACCCCTGCTCAAATCGCCCAGGCCCGCGCTCCCGGCTTGCTCTCGCCACACGCCGATGCCGTCCTCGTAGCCGATGTAAGCAGCATCTATGCTGAAATTAGGCCCGCCGGGTATCGTCTGGCGACGCTGGGCCTTGACCGCGCCAACCATACCGACTTATTACCCCAGGTGAACGTGCCGACGCTGATTCTTTGTGGCGAGTTGGATACGGTTACGCCGCCCGCCGAGTCAGAGATTTTGGCCCAAAACATTCCCCACGCCGACCTGAAATTTATACCCCGCGCTGGTCATTCCAGCAACCAAGAGCAGCCCCAGGTTTTTAATCGGCTGGTGCTTGATTTTTTGCAATCGGATTATCTTAAAGTAGGGATAATCGGCACGGGCAGCATTGGCACGTTTTTGTTGGAAAGCATCGCGCACGGATTGGGCGGACGCACGCGGGCCGTCGCTTTCGCTGCTCGTCAGCCCGCTACATCATACGGGCGCGAACTGGCTGCTAAATATAACTGCGCTGAATGTGTCGGGCCGTTAGAATTGTTGGAATATCAGCCGGACATCATAATCGAAGCGGCTAATGCCCAGGTGGTACGTGAATGTGCGAAACCCATCATCGAGGCGGGTTGCGATTTGATGGTGATGAGCGCGGGAGTTTTGAGTGACCCTGAATTTCTAGCAAGTCTTAAAAGCGCGTTGCAACAACACGGGCGCAGACTGTACGTGCCATCGGGGGCGATTGGGGGGCTGGACGTGGTGCGAGCGGCGGTGGGTGATTTGGATGAAGTGCGCTTGATAACCAGCAAGCCGCCCCACGCCCTGGCAAACGCGCCTTTCTTTGAGCAGGCTGGTTATACGGCGGCTCAAATCACTACCCGCACGGTTATTTTTCAGGGGACAGCAGAGCAGGCTATTCAGCTTTTCCCCCAAAATATCAATGTGGCGGCGATTTTAAGTCTGGCTGGATTGGGGGTTGCCCGCACGCTGGTGGAAATCATGGCCGACCCAAATATTAAATGCAACCAACACGAAATAATCGTGCGGGGCGGCTTTGGCGAAATGCGTCTGAACCTGACCAACGTGCCGAACCCGCACAATCCCAAAACTAGCCTGCTGGCCTGTCTTAGCCCGTTGGCTCTCTTGCGTCGCCTGTCTGACCCCATCTGGATTGGTAGTTAATCCAATGCCTGTTCCAGGTCAGCCAGCAAATCTTTAGTGGTTTCGATACCGACGGAGAGGCGTACCAGGGCCGGGTGCATTTCAATAGGACTTCCGGCGAGGCTGGCGTGGGTCATCGCACCGGGGTGTTCAATCAGGGACTCGACCCCGCCCAAACTTTCGGCCAGGGTGAAAATTTTGGTACGGGCCACTATCGCGCGGGCGGCTTGCTCACTCCGCCCAATAAAGGAAACCATTCCGCCGTAGCCGCTCATTTGCTGGGTGGCGAGGGCGTGCTGTGGGTGCGTAGCCAGACCCGGATACAATACCCGCTCAACTTTGGGGTGTTGAGCCAGGAATTGGGCGATTGCCAGGGCGTTCTCCTGGTGCGCCCGCATCCGCACTGGCAGGGTTTTGATACCCCGCATCACCAGCCAGCAGTCGAACGGGCCGGGGGTTGAGCCGACAGCATTTTGATGGAAAGCTATCCTGTCGCGCAGTTCGGCATCTTTTGTCACCAACAGCCCACCCACCACATCGCTATGCCCACCCAGGTATTTGGTACTGCTATGCACCACCACGTCCGCGCCCAGTTCAAGCGGACGTTGGATATAAGGCGAGGCGAAAGTATTATCCACCACCAATTGTGAATTGACGCTATGGGCTAGTTTCGCCGCTTCCGCTATGTCAATCACCTTGAGCCACGGATTTGTCGGGGTTTCCAGCCAGACCATGCGGGTGCGAGCGTTGATTTTGGCACTCGCCCGTTCAATGTCGGTCAAATCGGCCAGCGTATATTCAATGCCATAATTTACTAAAATTTTGCTAAACAGGCGATACGTACCCCCATACACGTCGTCGCTCAACAACACGTGGTCGCCCGGACGCAAAGTGTATAGCAGCGTGGTGATGGCAGCCATCCCACTGGCAAAACCCAACCCTAGCGCGTCTTCCCCACCTTCCAGTGAAGCAATACACTTCTCTAGTGCAGTGCGGGTGGGGTTATGAGTGCGCGAATACTCGTAGCCTTTATGCTGACCGATTGCCTCCTGAGCATAAGTAGAAGTTTGGTAAATCGGAACTGTTACCGCGCCCGTAGTAGGGTCGGCGGGCTGCCCGGCGTGGATAGCGCGGGTCTCAAATCCGGTATTGTTATAATTGCCCTTCATAGTTTTTATTCTACCTTTTCCGACTTATATACAAACGTGTCTTTGTCATTCTGAACGGAGGCTCTGGCGAAGCGCGGAGAGAAGCATCTGATGCTGAAACTAACGAACATCTGCATACCAGAACAAGAACAACAGACCCTTCACCCCGCAAAACCTCCGTTCAGGATGACAACCCCTGAATAGTTATTAAAAAAGCTCACTTCCGTCATTTTCAAAAAAGGCTTTACGGAATGAGGAATCTGTAGCTATGGTTTTTGACCTGAGCAGCAAGAGTTTACTGCAATAGATACCTCGCTCGTGCCTTGCTCAGGATGACAATACCAGCATAGGCGAGAATTTTAGACATACAGAAGCTATAAGTCTAGTAGTCCGTCCAGCAGTTCGACGGTAATGCGTCCAGCTTCGAGGTCTATTTTTTTCACTACATCTTTGATGGCGGGTAACAACAAATCTTTGCGGGAGGCCGGGTTACGCACCACATAGAGGTCGTTGGAGGCTTGACTTTCAACATTGACAACGCGGCCCAGGTTCTCGCCCGTCGTGGTATAAACCTCCAGACCGATAATCTGGAAGATGAAATATTCACCTTCGGGCAGTTCTACTGCCTCGGCTATCGGCACGGCGACAGTAAAACCACGCAACAGTTCAGCCTGTTCGATTTTAGTAACACCCACGAACCGAAGCTGCACCTGCTTTTCGTTCTGGACACGAGCCGACATTACTTCGTAACGAGTACGGGGTGCGTCAAGCGGTGCGCCCGGCGGAGCCAGAAAAACCTCGGTCAGGCGGTCAAACCGTTCTGGGAAATCGGTCAAGATGTTGGCCTTAACCACACCACGCAACCCGAAAGTTGAGGAGATTTCGGCGATGATAACGTAGTCTAGCTGGGCTGGCAAAACTGGCATTTCGGCCAGCGTTGGTTCTAGTGGGAGTGGGGTGGGGGAAATGGAAGATGGTGGGATTGGTTTCGGCGTGGTCGTAGCGCGTTTAAGATTAAGTGCAGGGCGACGCGCTGGCCGAGGGCGGTCTGAATTTGGGCCTTTTGGTTGGCGCGGATATGTCATAAATTACGATTGTATCTCCAATGTGGCGCGTTTGCCTTCCCGCGCCGCCGCAATCGCCAGCAGAGTTCGCAATGCCTTCGCAATTTTGCCCTGCTTGCCGATTACTTTGCCCATATCTTCAGGCGCAACACTGAGCTTGATGATAACCGAATGCGTACCTTCAATCTGGCGCACCACCACTTTGCTAGGGTCGTCCACCAACGATTGAGCCATATACAGAACCAGGTCTTTCATGTTCGTTTGCGCCTCTAAATAATCTAATTATGCGTTAGCGGTTTCGGCTTTGGGAGCGACATCCCGTGATGGTTTGAGATGACCTCGGACTGCCACGCCGTTTGACATCAGCAGATTGGCGGCGGTATCTGTCGGCTGCGCTCCGTGTTCGAGCCAGTAGCGGGCGCGTTCTGCGTCCAACCGCACTTCGCGGGGATTTACCCCAGGGTTGTAAAAGCCAATTGTTTCAATGAAGCGGCCATCGCGGGGCGAACTGCTTTCGGCCACCACTACGCGATATACGGGGTGCTTCTTAGCTCCCATCCGCTTTAGCCTGATCTTTACCAACTGAAAATTCCTCCAAATAATTAAAAGTATTATAATTTTGCCCGCGCACACGTCAGCAATCGCATATCAATACTAACCTTAGCGAAGGCTAATTATACTCTGCTGTTGGCTTGCTGTCAAACCTGGCAAAGAAGGTAACTGTTCAGAATTAGGGTAAACGAGCTTAAATATAGGCGGCGCGTCCCCGCGCCCGTTATACTGGCTGATTTGCGTACCGTGCGGGCGCG